>MGYJ01000014.1 GCA_001801685.1 Gammaproteobacteria bacterium RIFCSPHIGHO2_12_FULL_63_22
ATGAAGGAACTGATCGCGAGGAAGCTGTGAACGCGCCGCACGCTCTGCGGACGCCGCTGCACGGCATCCGCGTGGTGGAGTTCGAGGGCATCGGACCGGGTCCGCTGGCCGCCAGGATGCTGGCCGACATGGGCGCCGAGGTGGTCGCGCTGACACGGGCCGAGCAGGCCGCTGCGGCGCAGCGGCTGGGCGGGGCGGCTGAGAATCCACTGCGCCGCGGCAAGACGGTCGAGGTCATCGACCTGAAATCACCCGACGGCAAGGTGCGCGCCCTGGATCTGATCGCCCAGGCCGACGTCCTAATCGAGGGCTATCGCCCAGGTGTGATGGAACGGCTGGGGTTCGGCCCTGCCGAATGCGCGGCGCGCAATCCCAGGCTGGTCTATGGCCGGATGACGGGCTGGGGGCAGGACGGCCCGCTCGCCCAGTCTGCCGGCCACGACCTGAACTACGTCGCGTTGACGGGCCTGTTGTCGCTGTCGGCGCGCAAGGGACAGGCGCCTATCGTGCCGCCCACGGTGCTTGGGGATGCGGCCGGGGCGCTGGGCTTGGCCTTCGGTGTCGCCTGCGCGCTGGTCGATGCACGCGCCACCGGCCGCGGCCGGGTCGTGGACGCGGCCATCGTTGACATCGTGGCCATGCTGGGCACGCTGGTGCACTGGATTCGCGCCAATGGGCAGATCGACGGCGCGCAACCGAGCCCGTTTCACGATTCGCCGTTCTATGACGTGTACGCCTGCGCCGACGGCGGCTTCATCAGCCTCGCGGCGGTGGAGCCCACATTCCATGCGCTGCTGCTCTCGAAGCTGGGCCTCACGGACGTGGACCCTGCCGACCAGTACGACACGGCGACGTGGCCAGCGCTGAAGCAACGCATCGCGGCCCTAATCCGCAGCCTACCCCAGGCGCACTGGAGCGAACTGCTCGAAGGCAGCGACGCCTGCTTTGCGCCCGTGCTTAGCCTGGCCGAGGCGGTGCGACATCCGCACAACACGGCAAGGGGCATCTACCAATCCACCCCCTCCGGCGCCATCGAAGCGGCCACGGCCCCACGATTCCAGGCACTCAACGCAACCACTCAGGAGACAAGAAAATGACCAACACCACCCACCCTGCCAAGCCCGTCCGCGGTTGCCCGTCCACCACGGGCAACGAGCGCCAGCTCAACACCACGACGCTGATCCGGCACGCCGCGCGCACCCACCCAGACCAGGAGATCGTCTACCGCACGCCCGATGGCGGCTGGGACCGTTACACCTATGCCGATTGCTACGCGCGCGTCTGCCGAAGCGCCAATGCGCTGCGCGCGCTCGGCGTTGCGCCAGGCGACCGGGTCGGTATCCTGGATTGGAACAGTCGGCGCCACTTCGAGCTGTACTGGTCCATCCCCGGCCTGGGCGCGGTCATGCTGCAGATGAACCTGCGCTTGGGCGCAGAGGACCTGGGCTATGTGGTCGGTCACAGCAAGGTGTCCTACGTTTGCGTGGACGAGTCATTGCTGCCCATTGCCGAATCCGTCGCAGCGAATTCGCACCAGATCAAGGGCTGGATCGTCATGACCGACAAGCCGCTGGACCAGATCAAGACCATGCTGAAACCGCTGCTGCACTACGAAGACCTGCTGGCCACCGCCGACACGAAGATCGACTGGCCCGAGATCGACGAAACCTCGGCCTACAGCGCTTGCTACACCACCGGCACCACGGGCAAACCCAAGGGCGTGTACTACTCGCACCGCGGCATCTACCTGCACTCCACGGCCATGGCCACCAACATGGGCATGACGCTGGACGACTGCGTCATGCTCATCACGCCCATGTTTCACGGGCAGTGTTGGGGCCTGCCACAGGCCGCCACGCTGCTGGCTGACAAGATCGTGCTGCCGGGCCGCTACGCCGCCGAGGACACCATGCCGCTGGTTGACGCCATGATTGCCGAGGGCGTGACGATCACCAACGGCGCACCGGCCATCTTCCAGCCCATGCTGCAGTACATCGAGACGCTGCCGGTCAAGCCGGACTTCAGCCGCATGCGCATGCTGTCCGGCGCGAGCGAGCCGCCGCTGTCGATGATGATCGGTTTCCACGAAACCACGGGCGCCGAGGTGGTGCACGCCTACGGCGCCACCGAAGCCACGACGCTGGTGACCGTCAACCGCCTCAAGCCCACGCTCAAGAAGCACGTGACCCAGGACGAGCGGTGGAACCTCAAGCGCAAGCAGGGCCTGGTCCTGACCGGGGTTGACATCCGCATCCTCGACGCCGGCGACCAGGACCTGCCGCATGACGGACAGTCGGCAGGCGAGATTTGCCTGCGCGGCCCCTGGATCACGACCAGTTACCACGACATGCCCGATTCCGGCGATCGCTTCCTGGAGGGCGGCTGGTGGCGCTCGGGCGATGTCGGCACGGTGGACGGGAACGGCTACCTCAAGGTCACCGATCGCATCAAGGACGTGATCAAGAGCGGCGGTGAATGGATATCTTCTATTGACATGGAAAACCTGCTCATGGGCCACCCGGCTGTGCGCGACGCCGCAGTGGTCGGCATTCCCCATGCGAAGTGGCAGGAACGACCGCTGGCCCTAGTGGTGTTGAAGCCCGGCCAGCAGGCGACCCAGGAACAACTGCAGGAACACCTGACCAGCACCTTCGCCAAGTGGCAGTTGCCGGATCTGGTCCTGTTCGTCGAGGCCATCCCCAAGACCAGCGTCGGCAAGCTCGATAAGAAGCGCATTCGCGCGGAGCATGCGGGTCGCTATGTCGAGTGAGCCAACCTATTGCTACAGGAGAACAACATGAATGACCAAGAACCCGTCATCGTCGGTGCGCTGCGCACCCCCGTGGGCAAGCGCGGCGGGCGCCTGCAGAAATGGCACCCCGTCGATCTGCTGGCCGAAACACTGCGCCAACTGGTCGAGCGCTCCGGCATCGATCCGACGGACTTGGACGACGTGATCGTCGGCTGCGTGCTGCAATGGGGTCAGCAGCACGGCAACCTGGGCCGGCATGCCGTGCTGGCGGCGGGGCTGCCCGAATCCGTCCCTGCGGTGACGGTCGATCGGCAATGCGGCTCCGGCCAGCAGGCGGTGGGCTTTGCAGTGCACGGCATCCAGGCGGGCGCCTACCAACTGGTCATCGGCGCCGGGGTGGAGTCGATGTCGCAGGCCCCCATGCCGCCGTCGTTCAAGCCCGGCGCGCCGCTGGGCTCGCAGTACAGCCCGCGCGAGCTGGCGCGCTACCAGGACAACCCGCTGCTGCCGCAAGGAGCTTCATCGGAGTTGATGAACAAGCGCTTCGGCCTCACACGCGAAGCACTGGATGCCTTCGCCGTGCGCAGCCATCGGCGTGCCACCGAGGCCTCGCAGGCCGGTCGCGTCAAGGATCAACTGGTGCGGCTGACCGAGGACCCGGCCGACCCGGACAGCCCGCTCGTCACCGCCGACGAGGGCATACGCGCCGACCCCAACCCCGAGAAGATGGCCACGCTCAAGCCGATTTTTGCTGCCGACGGCGCCACCACGGCCGCCAACTCGTCGCAGATCAGCGATGGCGCCGCCGCGCTGCTGATCGCCAGCCGCGCCTATGCCAAGCAGCATGGCCTGAAGCCGCGCGCGCGCTTCGTCAGCACCGCCGTAGCCGCCGCCGATCCGGTGATCCAGTTCACTGCGGTGCTCGACGCCACCCGCAAGGCACTGAAAGAGTCGAGCCTGAGCCTGGCCGACATCGACCTGTTTGAAGTCAACGAGGCCTTCGGCGGCGTGCCGCTGATGTTCCAGCAGGAATTTGGCATCCCTGACGACCGCCTCAACGTCAATGGCGGCTCGGTGGCGATCGGCCATCCGCTGGGTTCCACCGGCGCGCGCATGCTCACCGACCTGTTGTGCGAGCTGGAGCGCCGGGGAGGCCGCTATGGTCTGCAAACCATCTGCGAGGCCTCGGGCACGGCAAATACCACCATCATCGAGCGGCTTGCATGAGCTTGACCACCATGACCGAAGCCAGCGAAGTGCTTGTCGTCCGTGAAAGTGCCATCGTCACCTTGACCATCAACCGCCCGCACGCGAAGAACAGCTTAAACCGTGCGGTATTCGACGGCCTACGCGCGCAGCTTGCGCAACTGCGCGACGACGATGCCGTGCGAGCGGTCATCATTACCGGTGCCGAGGGCGTGTTCTGCGCCGGCGCCGACATCACGACCTTCGACGCTCTGCGCGCCGAGCCGCTGCTGGGCGAACGCGCGGCGGTGGGCGGCAGCTTCTGGTCCGAACTCGGGAGCTTCCCCAAGCCCGTCATCGCGGCGGTGGAAAAGCTCGCGCTGGGCGGCGGCACGGAGCTGGCGCTGGCCTGCGACATCGTGATCGCTGGCGAGTCAGCCAAGTTCGGCGTGCCGGAGGTCAAGCTAGGCGCCATTCCGGGTGCCGGGGGCACCCAGCGCCTGATCCGTTCCATCGGCAAATCCAAGGCCATGTCCCTGCTTCTGACCGGCGATTTCATCGACGCCCGCAAAGCCTGCGCGGCAGGCATCGTCGCCGTAGTGACGGCTGACGGCCAGGCCCTGCCAACGGCATTGGCGATGGCCAGTCGGATTGCGGCCAATTCGCCGCTAGCCGTGGCGCTGGCGAAAGATGCGGCCCTGTCCAGTTTTGAAACCCCGCTTGCGCAGGGTCTGGAGCATGAAAAGCGCAATTTCTTCGTCGCCTTGCGTTCAGCCGACAACCTGGAAGGGCAAGCGGCATTTTTGGGCAAGCGCGCGCCCAGCTTCACCGGCCAATAGCGCCTATCTGTGATCCATCGAGGAAAAGCCATGCACCTGAATTCCAACATTTCTGCCGTCATCACTGGGGGCGCCTCCGGTCTGGGGGCTGCTGCGGCCAGGCGTTTGGCCAGCCATGGCGTCAAAGTCGCCATCTTCGACATGAACGAAACCATCGGTCAGGCGTTGGCAAGCGAACTCGGCGGCGTGTACTGCAAGGTGGACGTGACGTCAGAGGAGCAGGTGGACGCAGCCTTCGCCAAAGCCCGCGCAGCCATCGGGCAGGAACGCATTCTGGTCAACTGCGCAGGCACTGCCGACGCCGCCAAGACTGCCAGCCGCGACAAGAAGACTGGCGAGATTCGCGCGGCATCTGCGGATCGCTTCAACCGCATCATCCAGATCAACCTGGTGGGCACTTTTCGTTGCATTGCCAAGTCGGCGGCGGGCATGATGGCACTCGACGCGCTGTCCGACGGCGACCGCGGCGTCATCGTCAGCACCGCTTCGGCAGCCGCGCAGGACGGCCAGATCGGCCAGGCCAGCTACTCGGCCAGCAAGGCGGCCATTGTGGGCATGACCTTGCCTGTCGCACGCGACCTGATGGACGAAGGGATCCGGGTCAACACCATCTTGCCCGGGCTCTTTGGCACGCCGTTGCTGCAAGGCCTGCCCGACAACGTCAGACAGGCGCTGGCGGCGTCTGTGCCGTTTCCGAAGCGCCTGGGTGAACCCGACGAATTTGCGCAGGCCGTCGAGTTTCTCGCCACTTGCGGTTATATGAACGCTGAGTCCATCCGAGTGGATGGTGCCATTCGTATGGCTCCGCGCTGATGCGCATGCAGCTTCTTCAAGGTTGATACGCGTGACCCACAACTCGCGCAAAGTGATAACGCCTTGATGAAAGTAAATCGGACCTTGGAGGAAAGCGCCGACTGGTTGCTCGCTCACGGCAAAGCGTAATCTCAGGACTGCGAGGCAGGTGCGGTGCATTTCCTGAAGCTAACTGGCATTGTGATCGGAGGCTGGTTGCTGGCACGTATGGCCGAAGCCTCCACGGCGCAACTATCGGTGGGTTCGGGCAATGCGAGCCTCATCTGAGCCTAGCGCATCATAGCTCGACGCTATGCGACGCACATTCTGGTAGATGCTTCACCTTTGCGCAACATCGTGGTCACCGCCGCGTCCAGCACATTGGCATTGTCGGACGACCAGCTTTGAACGACGGGCCGAGCATGAGTGATCAGGATGTCTTAGAACTTATCCGTAAATAGATAAAATTCGATCCGAGCCGCAATTCATCGCGGCGAAGGAGCGACACCTTGGCCAAGCGAGTTGAGTCATGGGTAGTGACGGACCAGTTCTGGCAACGTGTGGAGCCACTCGTGCCGCAGCGAGTGCAATCTCCCGACAAGCAGTACGTTCGCAAGCCTGGAGCTGGGCGGCCGCCCAAACCGGCACGTCAAGTCTTTGAAGCTATCGTATACGTGCTGCGCACGGGCTGCCAGTGGAAGGCGTTGCCCGCCGAACGCTTCGGCAGCGCCAGCGCGGTCCACAAGCGCTTTCTCGAATGGGAGAAAGCAGGCTTCTTCGAGTCGTTGTGGAAGGCTGGTCTGGCCGAGTACGACGACATGCAGGGTATCGCCTGGCGATGGCAAAGCGTCGACGGTGCACTGATGAAGGCGCCGTTGGCACAGGAAGCCGTCGGACCCAACCCGACGGATCGGGGAAAAAAAGGGGAGCAAGCGGCATCTGCTGGTCGACGGTCGTGGCGTCCCGTTGTCGCTCATCGTGACCGCAGCCAACGTGAATGACGGCAAGCGACTCGATGCCGTGCTCACGGCCATCGCAGTCAAGCGCAAGAGTCCTGCCCTTCGTCGGAGCAAGCATCTGTGCGCTGACGCTGGCTACCGCAGTGCCGAGAATCTGCAAATCATCGACAAGCATGGGTACATTCCCCACGTCGTTGACCGGCGCAAAGAGATCGAAATCAAGCAGCGTGATCCCACCAAGAAGGCCCGGCGCTGGGTAGTCGAGGTGTGCCATAGCTGGTTCAGCCGATTCCGCAAGCTGCTCGTTCGCTACGAAAAGCTTGAGCGCAGCTTCGTCGCGCTCAATCACTTGGCTGCCGCCATCATTGCGTTCCGAAAAGTGCCACTGAGCATCAACATTATTTACGGATATATTCTTAGCTGCCTGAATCTTGAAAGAAAATTTTTATATGAAAATTCTCATATCCACCAAGAGATTCGGATTTTGTCAAGAGGCCCCCGACTTGTCGGCCGACTTCGCCCTCGTATCCGTCTTTCCGACGACAACCGGACGAATGCCGTGGGCCAGCAATCCAATGAAGATGTCGGCGACCTCATCGCCGCGCAGACGGCCTTCTGCGTGGAACCACTGGGAAATCCCGCCGACAGCCCCCATGAACCAGAACACGGCCAGCTTGGCATCGCATTGTGCGATGGACCCGTCCCGAATGCCATCCTCAAACACTTTGCGCAGTTCCAGATCGAACTTGCGGCGCCTCGCGGTGATCTTCGTCTGGTCCGCCGGCGTCATCGCCGAAAAATCGTGAAGGATCGCAGGCGCTCCCATTTCGTCAGTCAGCAGCGAGATGTAGTTCTTGATGAAGGTCGTGATGCGTCCGTACCCCGTTGATTCCGAGGCAATAGCGTCTTTGAGGACTTGGTCCCCAAGCCCCATCGACAGCTCGTGGCACTCGTAGATCAGTTCCTGCTTGTTCTTGAAGTAGTAATAGAGCGCGGGTTTCGTGACGTTGAGCGCAGCGGCAATCTCGTCCAAGGACACATTCTTGTATCCATGGCGGCCGAACGTGCGTGACGCCTCCGCAATGACCGCCTGCTTCTTCAGCTGGTATTGCTCATCAGCGCCGCCGACCGCGTTGTTCCACTTCACACTCTTGGCCGGGCGTTTGACGGCCGGGCCACGGGGCTTCGGCTTCGGCTTCGGCTTGGCGTCGACTTTCGTGCTCATTCTTACTGTGTCCTCTATGCATTCGCCCCGAAAAAGGCATGGTTTCAATGATATCGGACAGACAAATCGCAAGAACCAAGCCCGCGCGCATGTCAACTCGTCAGTATCTGACGTGCAATGATCAACCGTTGAATGTGGCTGGTGCCCTCGTAGATCTTCGTCACTCTCACGTCGCGGTAGTATCGCTCGACAGGGAAATCGTTCACATAGCCATAGCCGCCATGCACCTGCAGCGCAGCCGAACAGACCTTCTCCGCCATTTCACTGGCAAATAGCTTGGCCATCGCGGCTTCCTTGATAGACGGGAGCTTCGCATCCGTCAAGCGCGCCGCATACAGCATGAACTGGCGAGCCACGTCGACCTGCATGGCCATGTCCGCCAGGTCGAAGCTGACGGCCTGCAACTCGGCGATCGGTTTCCCGTAAGCCTCGCGCTCCTTCGCATACCGGATCGCAGCCTCCAAGGCTGCGCGGGCAATGCCGATGGACAGCGCCGCGATCGCAATGCGGCCGTCGGACAGCAACGAGAGCGCTTTGCCATAGCCGCGCCCTTCCTCGCCGATCATGTTCTTCGCCGGCACACGCAGATTGTCCAGCTGAATCTGGGCGGTGTGCGCCGTGTGCTGGCCCAGCTTGTTTTCGACTCGAAGGCATTGATAACCCGGGTCCTTCGGGTCCGCGATGAACAAGCTGAAGCAGTCGCGAGCGCCCGGCGCTCCCGTGGCGGCTACCACCAGGGCAAAGCCGGCCTCGCTGCCGTTGGATATCCATTGTTTGCTGCCATTGAGCACATAGCTGTCGCCATCGCGTTTGGCCGTGGTGCGGACGGCCGCAGTGTCGGACCCGGCATGCGGCTCCGACAACAGGAAGGCCCCAATGCGTTGGGCGTTGGCCAACCCGGGCAGGTACAACTGCATCTGCTCCTCGGTGCCAAACGATCGGAGCACGTGCGCGGACGAGTTGTGCACATGCATCAGGGTGGCAAAACCACCGTCCGCTGCGGCGAACTCCTCAATCGCAAGACAGTACTCCACGAACGACAACCCGGCGCCGCCATAGGCCTGTGGCGCCAGCATCCCCATGAAGCCAACCTCGGCCACTGCGCGGATTTCATCGTAGGGCCAGGCGCTGCTGCGGTCACGTTCCGCCGCAGTGCGGGCCACAACTTCGCTGGCCACGCGCCGGGCCGACTCCCGGATCATCACTTCCTGTTCGCTCAAAAATGCATTGGAAACGCTCGTCATCGCTCATCCTTG
>MGYJ01000015.1 GCA_001801685.1 Gammaproteobacteria bacterium RIFCSPHIGHO2_12_FULL_63_22
CCGTCGCGAGCGCGTGCTGGCGGCATTGGCCGATGTCGGCCTGGCGCCGGACCTGGCCGATCGCTACCCGCACCAGTTCTCCGGCGGGCAGCGACAGCGCATCGCCATCGCCCGCGCGCTGGTGCGGCGGCCCAGCCTGCTGGTCTGCGACGAGGCGGTCTCGGCCCTGGATGCGCGCCATCGCGCCGACATCCTGGCCCTGCTTTCAGGCTTGAAAACAAAGCACGGGCTCGCCTTGCTCTTCATCACCCACGACATGTCCGCCGCCCATGCCCTGGCTGACCGGGTAGCCGTAATGGACCAGGGCGTCCTGGTCGAAGTGGGGGATGCCGGACAGGTGCTTTCACGCCCTGCCCACCCCGTCACGCGGTCAATGATGGCCGGACGCGCGCTATGGACTGCGTAGCTATATCCTGAACTTGGGGATTCCTTGAAAGCTGACCATGCCTAACCCGCAGAACCGACCGTTCGTCCAGGAGCCGGAGTCGTTCATGCATGCCCTGTTGGGCGCGCAGGACATCTCTACGCTGGCGTTCATCGCCGACGGGCACCTGCGCCGGATGGGCCTGCGCGACCTTCGCCTGATCTGGAACCACGCGCCGGGCGATCCGGCCGACCTCCATACCTCCAACGACGCGCCGCCGACGACGCGGGAACTCGAATTGCTGGACGCCGCGCGCCGCCAGGGCGGCCGCGCAGAAACGCTGGATCCGGCGACGGGCTCGATGCAACTGCTGCAGGTGCTCGCTCAGAACACCGGGCTGTGGGTGGCGCTGTCGGCGCGCATTCCCGGCGATGGCCTGCATGCCGACTGGAAGGATCAGGTCGCATCCCTGTCGATCCGTTGCCAGTCGCTGCTTTACACGCAACGGCTGCAGGTGGACGTCGAGCGCCTCGCCAACGCCGAGCGCCTGCAACGCGCCCTGTTCGCCATCAGCGACATCGCCAGTTCCGACCAGACCACGGCCGAGGTATTGCACGGCCTGCACCAGATCGTCGGCAGCCTGATGTACGCGGAGAATTTCTACATCGTGCGCTTCGACCCGGATCGGCAAGCGATCCGTTTCCTGTATTTCGCCGACAGCCACGATCCCGAGCTGCCGGATCCGGATGAAGAGCTCTCGCCGCTGGAGATGGGCAACAGCCTGACCCTGCACCTGCTGCGCCACGGCAAGCCGGTGCGCGGCCCGTCGCGCAGCCTGCGTGCCGTGCTCAATGCACCCATGGACGAAGGACTGGGCCCGGACAGCGAGGACTGGCTGGGGGTGCCCATCCTGGAAGACGGCATCGTGCGCGGCGCGGTCGTGGTGCAAAGCTACGACCCCGCGGTGCGCTACAACGAATCCGACCAGGCCCTGCTGGGTTACGTGGCGCAGCACATCCTCAGCGCCCTGTCGCGTCGCGAGGCGCAGGAAGAACTCGAGCGCCGCGTCGAGGCGCGCACGGCCGAGCTTCGCAATGAAATCCGCGAACGCGAGCGCAGTGAACAACTGCAGCGCGCGCTGTACCGCATCGCCGAACTGTCAGTGGCGAGCGACAGCATGGAAGCCTTCTACGCGTCGGTGCACGAGATCGTGGGCGAGCTGCTGGATGCGCGCAACTTCTACATCGCGCTGCTGACCGGCGACGACCAGGAACTGGAATTCCCCTACTCCATCGACGAACGCGATCGGCGCAACCCGCGCCGTAAGCTCGGCCGCGGCCTCAGCGAATACGTCCTGCGCACTGCGCAGCCGCTGCTTATCGACCGCTCGGGCGTCGAGTCGCTGGAGGCGATCGGCGAAGTGGTTTCACTCGGCACCAAGTCAGTGTGCTGGCTGGGCGTGCCCCTGATGGTTGGCAACCGCGCCCGCGGCCTGATCACGGTGCAGAGCTACACGCCCGACTACCTGTACACGCCGCGCGACGAAGAACTGCTCAGCTTCGTGTCCTTCCATATCGCCAATGCGCTGCAACGCCGCCAGGCCGACGAGACGCTGCGACTGGCCTATGCCGAACTCGAGCAACGGGTCGAACACCGCACCAGCGAACTGGCCGACACCAACCGCGAGCTGCGCGCGCAGATTTCGGTGCGCGAAAGCGTCGAAGACAAGCTCAAGCACGAAGCACTGCACGATGCGCTGACCGGCCTGCCCAATCGCAGCCAGTTGCTGATCACGCTGATGCGCTCGCTGGCCCGCTTCCGCCAGGACCATACGCGGGCCTTCGCCGTGCTGTTCCTCGACCTCGACCGATTCAAAATCGTCAACGACTCAGTCGGCCACCTGGTCGGCGACGAATTGCTGAAGGAAGCCGCCGCCCGCATCGGCGAATGCATCCGCGAACCCGACATCGTGGCGCGCCTGGGCGGCGACGAGTTCGCGATCGTGCTCGACCACGTGCATGAACCGGCCGAAGCCGTGCTGGTCGCCGAGCGCGTCATCAGCCGCCTGTCGGAATCGATGCGCATCGCCGGCAAGGAGCTCTACACCTCGGCCAGCATCGGCATCGCGTTCTCGCACGAGCGCTACCGCAACCCCGAAGAACTGTTGCGCGATGCCGACGTGGCGATGTATCGCGCCAAGGCCGCGGGCCGCCAGCGTTTCGCCCTGTTCGACGAGGGCCTGCACGAGGACGCATTGCGCCAGCTGGAACTGGAAGGCGATTTGCGCCGCGCCGTGCAGCGCGCCGAGTTCGAACCCTACTACCAGCCAATCGTGCGCCTGTCGGATGGCGAAGTGGTCGGCTACGAGGCGCTGATGCGCTGGCTGAATCCGGACCGCGGCTGCGTCGAGCCGGCGCTGTTCCTGGAGACCGCTGAAGAAACCGGCACCCTGTCGCAGATCGACTGGCAGATCTACGACCATGTGTGCTGCGATATCCGCGCCCTGGGCGCGCGTGGCGCCTATGTCAGCATCAACGTGTCGCCGCGACACCTGCGCGCGCATGCCTTCAGCGAACGACTGCTCGCCTTGCTGGCCAGCCATGAGGTCCGGCCAAGCCTGTTGCGCCTGGAAGTGACCGAGGGCGCCTTGCTGGAAAATCCCGATCAGGTCTTGTTGTGCCTGACCCAACTTCGCGCCGCCGGCGTGCAGACGCTTCTCGACGATTTCGGCACCGGCTTCTCGTCGCTGTCCTACCTGCACCGGTTTCCCCTGCAGGGCCTGAAGATCGACCGTAGCTTCGTGTCCGCATTGCAACTGGGCGAGAGCGGCGGCAGCACCGCCATCGTCCGCGCCATCCGCCTGATGGCCGATTCACTCGGCCTGGAAGTAGTGGCCGAAGGCATCGAGACAGAAGAACAACGCCAGCAACTCCGGCTGCTGGGCCTGACCCTGGGACAGGGCTACCTGTTCGCGCGCCCCAGCTCGATGCTCGAGGTGATCGAACGCCAGCCGGTGCTCGACACGCCGCCCTGACGCGTGCTCGCGTGCTCGTTTGCTGCGCGCCCCGCGCGAATTCAGCCGATCATCTTTTGTTCGCGCATCCAGGCAATGGTGTCGGCCAGCAAGCTGTCCAACGGCGTCTGCCGATAGCCCAGCTCTGCAATCGCCTTGGATGAGTCCACCCAGAGCTCCTTGCAGGTGAACACCGCGCCTTCGGGCGTGATCTCGGGCATGCGCCGGGTCAGCAAGGACACGCCATAAAGCACCTGCGCATAGGCGCGCAATGCGAAGGCCGGCGTCGCGCGGCGCGGCGTCTTCTTGCCCAGCATCACACCGACCCGCGTGATCAGGTCCAGGAAAGTCGCTTGCTCGCCACCCATCAGGTAGGACTCGCCGTAGCGCTGCAGCTGCCAGGCTCGCACTTGCGCCTTGGCGATTTCGCGCACGTCGGCGAAGGCGCCCACGCCAGGCGGCACGCCAGGCAGCTTGCCCTGGTCCACCAGACGGATCAGCCGCGACCAGTTGCGAGTATCACCCGGGCCCAGGATGTGCGCCGGCTGCGAAATGATGAAAGGCAGGCCCGATTCCCGCACGGTTTTCTCGGCCAGGAATTTCGTTCGTTCGTAATTGATCCAGCTGTCGCCGCCGCGTTGCGGCACGTCTTCGCGCAGCATGCCGTGCACGAGGTGCGAATAGGCCGACACGCTGGAGGTGTGCACGAAACCCGACACCCCCGCCTCGCGCGCCGCAGCGACCAGGTTTTGCGCACCGCCGACATTGGTCCGCGTCTGCGCATCGTTGTTGGGCCGCCAGGTGTTGGTGTCGGCGGCCGTGTGGAAGACGCAACTCACGCCAGCCATGGCCCGGCGCAGGGATTCCGGGTCGTTCACGTCGCCACGCACCGGCGTGGCACCCAGGGCTGCCAGCACCCGGTCGGTCTCCTCCCGGCGCGACAGGGCCCGCACCCGGGCCCCGGCGGCCAGCAACTCGCGGGCGACGTGCTGGCCCAGGAAGCCGGCGGCACCGGTCAACAGCACTTCGGTCATCGGGAATCCGTCGCGGAAAGGGGCGTTCAGCATAGCCGCCAGTGACCAGCTTCACCCTTCTGCAACTTTTTTTTAACTTCCCTGTCCGAATTGTGCCGGCACTCACGTTAATGAGGACAAGGGTGATAAATGATCTGTAACGAGTTGTTTCGACACGAATTATGAACGATTTTTTGTTAATCGCCGCGGCCCTGCCGCTCGCCATCGCCGCACTCGGGCTGCGCCGGGTTCCCGCGCAGCGGGTGATGACGATCCGGCGTTTCGGCCGCTATCGCCGCACGCTGGCCCCGGGCTGGCACTGGGTTGCCCCGGGCATCGACCGCGCGGGCCTGGAAGTCGACCTCATCAACCACCACCTGCACGTCAGCGGCGCCGACAACAGTCGCCAGGCCGAGTTCTACTACCAGATCGTGGAACCCGAAAAGGCCGGCGAAACCCTCGACCGCGTGGACGACTGGGTCGCCTCCCAGGCCCGCGAGGCCCTGGCCGATAGCGGTCAGTCGCCCGACCAGCTGAAGACCGAACTCAATCGCCGGGTCGGTGGCATGGGCCTGCGCGTCATCCGCTGCTCGCTGCACGCCGGCTAGCTGCACGTCGACCGGCTGCACGTCGACTCCCCCGACAGTGGACAATGGGCGGATGAATCCGCTCGCCCACCTCGCCCCCGAACTCGAAACCGGCCTTTCCCAGCTCGATCTCGACCCGTCGCTCGCGCCGCGGCTGCTCGATTACCTCGCGTTGCTCGATCGCTGGAACAAGACCTACAACCTGACGGCCATTCGCGACCCGCGCGAGATGCTGGTCAAGCACTTGCTCGATTCGCTCGCCATGGCGCGCTTCGTGGATGGAGGCCGCCTCGCCGACCTCGGCACCGGCCCGGGCTTGCCCGGCATTCCGTTGGCCATCGCGCGACCCTCGCTGCAGGTCAGCCTGGTGGAAAGCAACGGCAAGAAGGCGCGCTTCCTGCGCGAAGCCGTACGCAGCCTGGGCCTGTCGAATGCACGTGTTCTCGAATCGCGCGCCGAGGCCGTGGCCGAGCCCGGCGCTTTCGATGTGGTCACCGCCCGGGCACTCGATCGCCTGGCAGGCATCATTGCGGTCGGCGGCCACCTGCTTGCGCCGCAGGGTCGCCTGCTGGCGATGAAAGGCCTGCCCGCCAGCGACGAAATCGCCGAACTGCCGGCCGGATGGACCCTTGCCGCCGTGCATCCCCTGCATGTGCCCGGCCTGGTGGGCGAGCGCCATCTGGTTGAAATAACGCGTAGCCCGACCGAACCGGCATAATTGCCAACCCATCAGGATTGAATGCATGACCCGCATCATCGCAATCGCCAATCAAAAAGGTGGCGTCGGCAAGACGACCACTGCGGTCAACCTGGCGGCGGCACTCGCGCAATCGGCTCGCAAGGTCTTGCTGGTGGACATCGATCCGCAAGGCAACGCGACGATGGGTTCCGGCGTGGACAAGCGCGAGCTCGAAAATTCCATCACCGAAGTATTGCTCGGCGAATGCAGCGCCACCGATGCCATCGTCACGACCGCCGAAGGCTACGACTTGCTGCCCGGCAACATCGACCTGACCGCCGCGGAATTCCAGCTGATGGACCAGCCCGCGCGCGATACCCGCCTGAAGACCGCGCTCGCCGCGCTCGGAGACCGCTACCACTACGTGCTGATCGACTGCCCGCCCTCGCTATCGCTGCTGACGCTGAATGCGCTGGCCGCCGCCGATGGCGTGCTGGTGCCGATGCAATGCGAGTACTACGCGCTTGAAGGCCTCAGCTCGTTGATCAACACCATCGATGCGCTGAAGCAAAAGCTCAACCCGACGCTGGAAATCTTCGGCGTCGTGCGCACCATGTTCGACGTGCGCAACAACCTGGCCAACGCCGTGTCGGGCGAACTGACGCGGCATTTCGGCGACATCGTTTTCCGCTCGATCATTCCCCGCAACGTGCGCCTGGCCGAGGCGCCCAGCCATGGCCAGAGCATCGTCGGTTATGACAAGGCGTCCCGCGGCGGAATCGCTTACCTGGGCCTGGCCGGCGAAATCGTCCGGCGGGAAAAGGACAGCAAGCAAGACACCAAGAAGGAATCCGCCTGATGGCGACCAAGAAGACCGGTCTCGGCCGCGGCCTGGAAGCCCTGCTCGGCGGCGGCAACCGCAGCCCGAGCCCGACCCAGGCCACCGAGGCGGAACTGGCCGGTGAAGGCCTGCGCCGGATCGCCATCGACCTGCTGCATGCGGGCAAGTACCAGCCGCGTACCGGCATGGACCCCGCGCGCCTGACCGAGCTGGCCGAATCCATCAAGGCGCAGGGCGTGATCCAGCCGATCGTCGCGCGCGAGGTCGGCCGCAACAAGTACGAAATCATCGCCGGCGAACGTCGCTGGCGCGCGGCCAAGCAGGCCGGCCTGGCCGATGTTCCCGTCGTGCTGCGCGACGTGGACGACCGTTCCGTCATCGCCATGGCGCTGATCGAGAATATCCAGCGCGAGGACCTCAACCCGCTGGAAGAAGCGGTCGCGCTCAGCCGCCTCATCGACGAATTCTCGCTGACCCACCAGAACGCCGCGGAAGCCGTCGGCCGATCGCGCGCCGCAGTGTCCAACCTGTTGCGCCTGCTCGAACTGCCGGAAGAAATCCGCGCCCTGCTCGAAGCCCGCCAACTGGAGATGGGCCACGCACGCGCCTTGCTGACGCTGGCGGCACCCGCTGCGATTTCATTGGCGAAGGAAGCGGCCGAACACGGCTTGTCGGTGCGCGAAGTCGAACGCCGCGCGCAACAACTGGCGCAAGGCAAGCTGCCCACGCGCAAGGACGCCAAGCCGGTGAAGAAGGCCGATGCCGACATCGTCGCACTGGAACGTGAACTTTCCGAGCGACTGAATGCCAAAGTGGACGTGCAGCACGGCCGCGGCGGTCGCGGCAAGCTGGTCATCCAGTACCACGGCCTGGACGCGCTGGAAGGCATCCTGGAAAAGATCCGCGGTCGCGCCGAATAAGGACAGGGCATCGATGCACTTCTCTGGCAATTGCAAGGTATCGGCATGACCGTCCCGGACGCGCCCGAGCTGTCGGTCGTCGTGCCGGTGTTCAACGAACGCGACAACGTCGGACCACTCGTTGGCGAAATCGTCGCGGCCCTGCGTGGTCGCATCGCTTTCGAAATCGTCTATGTCGACGATTGTTCGAAGGACGACAGCTTCGCGATGCTGCAGCAGCTGATGCAGTCCACGCCGGAACTGCGCGTGCTCGGCCATGTCAGCCAGAGCGGCCAGAGCACCGCCATCCGCACCGGCGTGAAAGCCGCGCGCGGCGCCTGGATCGCCACGCTGGACGGCGACGGCCAGAATGACCCGGCCGATATCCCTAAATTGCTCGACGTGCGCGCGACATCCGATGCGTCGCTGAAACTTTTCGCTGGTTGGCGCGTAAACCGTCGCGACACCGGCAGCAAGCGCTGGGCTTCGAAATTCGCCAACGCGATCCGCTCTCGCCTGCTGCGCGATGAAACCCCGGACACCGGCTGCGGCATCAAGCTGTTCGAACGCGAGGCCTTCCTCGACCTGCCCTACTTCGACCACATGCATCGCTACCTGCCGGCCTTGTTCAAGCGCGCCGGCTGGAACTGCGTGAGCGTGCCGGTCAACCACCGCGAACGTTCGACCGGCGTGTCGAAGTACAACAACCTGCAGCGCGCCTGGGTCGGCCTGTCCGATCTGCGCGGCGTGGGCTGGCTGATCAAGCGCAGCAAGCGCACCGCCGTACGCGAGGCGGCACGCCCATGAATGAACAAATCGTATGGATGAGCGGTTTCGGCATCCACATCACGCCCTGGAAACTGATCGGCCTGACCGGCGCCCTGATGTTCGGCGGCCGCTGGCTGATCCAGTTCATCGCCTCGCGCCGCCACGGCAAGCCGGTCATCCCGCGCGCGTTCTGGTACATGAGCATCGTCGGCAGCCTGATGACGCTCAGCTACTTCATCTTCTCGGCCAAGCAGGACGCGGTCGGGGTCCTCCAGAATCTCTTCCCGAGCTTCACGGCCGTTTACAGCCTTTACCTCGATATCAAACACCGAGGCTGGCATCGGGATCGCGCTTCCCACTAGAGCAGAGCATTCCTCGTTGCGATGCTGAATGTCGCCGGGGAGGGGAGCCGCCCTGGTCGCCCCGGCGTAGCCGCTCCATGCGGACTCAGGGTCGACCGGTCGGCCATCCCTGGCCGCCCTCCTGTGCGACTCCCCTCCCCGTCGCCCTCCAGCATCGCGCAGGGGTTCGACACTTTTTATGGGAAATCGCCGACGCGGCTTTGGGGTTGGATGGGGCAACAACGCTGCCAAAAGCGGCCATCGAGCTAGCGGCAGGGCGTGCATCAGGCTCCTTCCTGGCTACCCACAAGCTCCTGACCTTCAACTTCGTGCGGAAGCCGAGGGCGAGGCTGAACGTGGCCGCGGGTGGGGTTCGCACAGGAGGCGGGCCATGGATGGCCCGCCGGTCGACCCTGAGTCCGCATGGAGCGGCTACGCCGGGGCGACCAGGGCGGACCCCACCCGCGGTGACGTTCAGCCTCGAGGCGCGGGACCCCAGAATATTGAAAATGAAGGGGTTTTAGGGGATACTCACCGGCTCGCTGCAAGTTTCTCAGGCCCCAAGGCCGTCGCAGGGAGGCCGATTTCGCCCGGGCCATGGGCGAAGCCACCGATATCGAGGTACGTCATGAGCCGCATTTGTCAGGTCACCGGCAAGAGCGTGCAGAGCGGTAACAACGTCTCGCACGCCAACAATGCCACCCGCCGCAAGTTCCACCCCAACATCCACGAGCGTCGCTTCTGGGTCGCCAGCGAAAACCGCTGGGTCAAGTTGCGCGTTTCGTCCCATGGCCTGCGTACCATCGACAAGGTGGGTATCGACGTGGTGCTCGCAGAAATCCGCCACCGCGGCGACAAGGTCTAAGGAGAACTGACATGTCATCCAAGCGCGACAAGATCCGCCTGATCTCCACGGCCGGTACCGGTCACTTCTACACGACCGACAAGAACAAGAAGACCACGCCGAACAAGTTCGAATTCCTGAAGTACGATCCCGTCGTGCGCAAGCACGTCGCGTACAAGGAAGCCAAGATCAAGTAAGCCTGGCTTGCTGGTCTGCAAAAAACAAAGGCCCCTCGCGGGGCCTTTTGTTTTTCGCGGCCGCGCCGCGTCAGCCGAGGAAAACCACGCCGAGAAAGGCCAGCACCATCGCGGCGATGCCGGGCAAGACGCGCAGCGCGTAGGCCTTGCCGCCCTGGGTTACCGCGACCACGCATTTCATCGTCGAGTTGGTCGCCAACGCAGCGCAGATCGACAACAGCGCGAGGCGATCGTCCACCAGGCCGGCGGCCGCCAGCTGCGCGGCGGATGCGGATGCCGCGTGCACGTCGGCCAAGCCCGACAGCGCCAACACCCAGGGCAGGCTGGCGTCGCCCAACAGGTCGCGGGCAATGGCGGCCAACAGGAAGATCACGGCCAGCACCGCGACGAAAACCAGTGCCTGCCTCGGCTGCAAGGCACGGGGACCGGCCAGCTCGCGCGGGTCCACCTTGGCGGCATCGGCGTGGAAGCTTGCGAAGGCGGCGGCAACGAAGGCGGCGATGCCCGCAGCCACCAACGGCCACGCGGCCTTGGTCAGCAGCGCAGGTGACAAGGTCGCGAGCACAATGGCGAGCTGGATCACCGTGCCCACGTTCGATACCAGTGCGGCGCTGGCCAGCGAGCCGGCGAGTTGCGGCGTCGCGCGTGCGCGCGCACCCAGGGCCGCGATGGTCGCCGTGCTCGATACGAACCCGCCAACCAGTCCTGCCAAGGCGAGCCCCAGCCGAGGACCCAGCGTGCGCAATGCCACGTAGCCAGCGCTACTCACCACCATCACCGCGACCACCAGCGTCCACAACCGATGCGGGTCCAGCGCGCCCCAGGGGTCGATCGGTTCGGAAGGCAGCAGCGGCAACACCACGAATGCGCAGGCCAGCAGCAGCAGGATGTCTTCCAGCTCCTGCACGGTCAGTCCTTCGCGGATGAACTTGTGCATGCTGTTCTTCACCGCCAGCAGCATGGCCACGATCACGGCCAGGCCCGCGGCCAGCCCGGGTGAGCGCATCGACATCACGCCCAGCAGGAAGGTGGCGATCATGGCGAACTCGGTGGTCAGCCCGGGGTCGGTCATTCGCGTGCGCCGGTAGCCCGCCAACGCAAGCGCGGCCACGGCGATCGCGCCGGCGACGATGCCGAACGGACCGAGCCAGTGCGACAGCGCGCCGATCAGAGAACACAGCATGAAGGTGCGCACGCCGGCCACGTCGCGCATGGGCCCGGTGCCCTTGGCGCGTTCGCGCTCGACGCCGATCAACAATCCGACGCCGAGGGCGCCGGCGAATCCGAGGGCTTGGGCAGCAAGGACGTCCATGTGACGAGGATGCCCTGTGCACGCCACCGCTGACAACGACCTGCGCAACGCGTACGCGCCCGCCGCCGTCGCCATCTTCGTTGACCTGTCGAAGCGCTGTTCGACCTTGGTCGAATCCGGCGCAAGCGGCTGCGGCGTAGAATCGATCCGTCGTCCAGGCAACGAGGTCCGTAACGGTGATATCGAGCTGGGTCCTGCTGCTGGTATCGGTGGCTTACATCGGCCTGTTGTTCGGCATTGCCTGGTATGGCGACCACCGCCAGCAATCGCCGGGGCCCGCCTGGTTCCGCCCCGCCGTGTACAGCCTGGCGCTGGCCGTTTATTGCTCGTCATGGACCTTCTACGGCGCGGTCGGCACGGCGGCGCGCACCGGCATGGGCTTCCTGCCGATCTACCTCGGCCCCATCCTGATGCTGTTGTTCGGCTGGCGCATCCTCGAACGCCTTGCGCTGATCAGCCGCGAGCAAAGCATCGTTTCGATCGCCGACTTCCTGTCCTCCCGCTACGGCCGCGCGCGCAAGCTGGCGGCGCTGGTTGCATTGATCGCAGTGATCGCTGCCATTCCGTACGTCGCCCTGCAGTTCAAGGCGGTGGCGATGAGCATCGAAGTCCTGACCGGCGCGGCACAGGTAACCGGGCCGCGCGCGATGCTGCAGGACCCGGCGCTGTACGTTGCGTTGTTGCTGGCCCTGTTCGCCATCCTGTTCGGCACGCGCCAGGTGGATGCGACCGAGCACCACCACGGCATGATGCTGGCAGTCGCGACGGAATCGCTGGTCAAGTTGCTGGCCTTCCTGGCGGTCGGAATCTTCGCCATCGTCAATTTGCCGGGAAGCGGCGCGCTGGCGGAACGCATGGTCGATGCCGGCCGAACGCTGACCACGCAACCCTTGTCGCAGGGTTTCGTCGCGCAGACCTTGCTCGCCTTCACCGCATTGATTTGCCTGCCGCGGCAATTCCATGTCGCCATCGTCGAATGCCAGGATGTCGCCGACATCCGCCGCGCGCGCTGGATGTTCGGCATCTACCTCGTGCTGATCTGCCTGATGGTGTTGCCGATCACCGTGGCCGGGCAATCGATGCTGGCCGGCCTGCCGATTTCTCCCGACACCTACGTGCTGGCGCTGCCGATGCATGCGGGCGCGGGCAATCTTGCGCTGGCGGTTTACATCGGCGGATTTTCCGCGGCGACCGGCATGGTCATCGTCGCCAGCGTCGCGTTGGCGACCATGGTCAGCAAGACCCGGAAGGCTCGCAGACCCTGGGCGAGCGCGTGTTGTGGGTGCGCCGCGCCACCATCGTGCTGATCGCGTTGTTCGCCTACACCTACTATCGCAGCGCCAGCGGCGGCGAGAGTCTCGCGGCCTTCGGCCTGCTCGCGTTCGCGGCAGTCGCGCAGTTCGCGCCCGCGTTGATCGGCGGTTTGTACTGGCATGGCGCGAGTCGGCAGGGCGCCATCACCGGCATGCTCGCCGGTTTCGTGTTGTGGATGTACACGCTGCTGCTGCCCGCGCTCAGTCGCGCCCATCTGCTGCCGACGGACTGGTTGCGCGACGGGCCGCTGCAACTGGCCTGGCTGCGCCCGGAAAGCCTGTTCGGCCTGCAGGGCTGGGACCCGCTGACGCACGGCGTGTTCTGGTCGCTGCTGGTCAACATCGGCATGTTCCTGGTCGTGTCGGCGCGTTACCGCCCCAATTTCGACGAACGCATCCGCGCCAGCCCCTTCCTCGATCCGTACGCGCAGCGACCGGCGCTGGTTGCCGGTGGATGGAAGGGCAGCGTCAGCACCGGCGACCTGCTGGCGCTGGCCAGCCGCATCGTCGGCGAGCGCCACGCGCAACGCAGCTTCACCGACCACCTGGCCGCGCAGGGCCGCGAGCTGGTGCCGGCCGCGCCGGCCGATCGCGCCCTGGTGCAATTCACCGAACGACTGCTGGCCGCGTCCATCGGCGCCGCGACTGCGCGGCTCACGTTGACCACCGCGTTGCGCGGCTCGGGCATGGAATTGGGCGAAGTGGTCGCGATGCTCGATGAAGCCGGTCAGGAATTGCGCTTCAATCGCGGCATCCTGGCCGCCACGCTGGAAAACATGAGCCAGGGCGTCAGCGTGGTGGACCGCGGCATGCACCTGATCGCGTGGAATCGCCGCTACCAGGAAATGTTCGAATTCCCCGACGGCCTGCTCTATGTCGGCCGCCCCGTCGCCGATCTGATCCGCTACAACGCCGAACGCGGCGAACTGGGTCCCGGCGATGTGGAAGTACAGATCGCCAAGCGCGTGGACGCCATGCGCGCCGGCACGCCGCACGTTTACGAGCGCGTGCGCGCGGGCGGGCAAGTCACCGAGATGCGCGGGCGGCCGCTGCCCGGCGGTGGCTATGTCACCACCTATACCGACATCAGCGACTACAAGCGCGTTGAACAAGCGCTGCGCGACGCCAACGAAACGCTGGAACAGCGCGTCGCCGAACGCACGCAGGAAGCCGAGGCCGCCAACCAGTCGCGCACACGATTCCTCGCCGCCATCAGCCACGACGTTCTGCAACCGATGAATGCTGCACGCCTGTTTGCCTCCGCCCTGCATGGCAGCGAATCGGCCGAGGAACAGAAATACCTGGCCGAACGGGTGGACACCGCGCTGCGCGCCGCCGAGGAATTGCTCGACGGCCTGCTGGATATTTCGCACCTCGATGCCGGCGCGTTGAAACCCGAACTGTCGGTATTCGGCCTGGACGAATTGCTCGCCGACGTGGCCGGGCAATTTGCACCGTTGGCCGCAGCGCGTGGGCTGTCTCTGAAATTGCATCGCACGCGGCTGGCCGTGCGCAGCGACCGTCGCCTCCTGCGCCGCGTGCTGCAGAACTACCTCGCCAATGCGCTGCGTTACACGCAGGCAGGTCGCGTCGTGCTGGGCGTGCGCCGCCACGGCGCCTCGGTGGACGTCGAAGTCTGGGACAGCGGCCCGGGCATTCCCGAGCACCATTTGCAGCAGATCTTCGAAGAGTTCCAGCGCTTCGAACAGGCATCGCCCTGGGGCGAACGCGGCCTCGGCCTCGGCCTGTCCATCTGCCAGCGCATCTCGCGAATGCTCGACCATCCCTTGCACGTGCGCTCGTGGCCCGGGCGCGGCAGCGTGTTCTCCATTTCCTTGCCACTGGCGACGGCGCCGCCGGCCAGCGAGGTCGCGCGACCCGTGCAACGGACCGAAGACCTGCAAGGCCTGCGCGTGTTGTGCCTGGACAACGATCGCGAAATCCTCGATGGCATGCGCGCCCTGCTGCAACGCTGGGGCATCGAGGTGACCACCGCCGAGACGGTGGATGAAGCCATCGCCACCGCCAGCAAATCCGCGCCGGATGTGTTGCTCGCCGACTACCACCTGCACGACCGGATGAACGGCCTGGACGCACTCGATGCGTTGCGCGAAGCCTGTGGACCCGACACGCCCGGCGCCCTGCTGACCGCCGATGGCAGCCATGCACTGAAACAATCGGCACGCGACCGCGGCTATCCGGTGCTGACCAAGCCGCTCAAGCCGGCATCGTTGCGGGCGTGGCTCGCTGCACAACGCATCGCCAGGAATCGCCCGGCGCAAAACGTCTAGCGATCAGGCAAGCTGGAAATCCGAAAACGCGCCGCCGAAAAACTAGCCCTCGCTTTCGTCCGGCGGCAGCACCACGCCGCCCGGATCGAGTGCCAGCTTGCCAGCCAGCAACACCGCCTGGGTGCGGTTGCCGACACCCAGCTTGCGCATCACCGCCGTCATGTGCGCCTTCACTGTCGCTTCGGAGACATCGAGCTCGTAGGCGATCTGCTTGTTCAACAGCCCGGTCGACACCATGGCCAGCACGCGAAACTGCTGCGGCGTCAGGTCGCGCAGTCGTTCCGCCACCTGCGCCTCTTCCGTATCCACGCCCGCGGCCTGCCCGGCCGATTCCGGCGCCCAGGTGCCGCCTTCCAGCACCGCGGCAATGGCGATGCCGATCGTCAGCGAATCCGAAGATTTTGGAATGAAGCCCACCGCACCATGGTCGAGCGCACGCCGCATCACGCTGGGTTCCTCGCGCGCGGACACCACGATCACGGGCAACTGTGGCTGCGCCGCGCGCAGGTGCACCAAGGTGCTGTAACCCTGCGCGCCCGGCATGTTCAAGTCGAGAAGCAAAAGGTCCGCGTCGGGATGCAAGGGCGCCAGTGCGTACAACGCTTCGGCGCTGTCCGCTTCCAGCAATCGCGCCTGCGGCAGCAGTCGCGCGACCGCGCCCTTCAGCGCCTCGCGGAACAAGGGATGGTCGTCCGCGATCAGTATCGTGGGCGCAGCGACGTTCAACGCGCCAGTCGCTCGCGCACCAGCGAATCAACGACCGCAGGGTCAGCCAGGGTCGAGGTATCGCCCAATTGCTCGGGCGCGTTCTCGGCGATCTTGCGCAGGATGCGGCGCATGATCTTGCCCGAGCGCGTCTTCGGCAGGCCGGGCGCCCACTGCAACCAGTCCGGCGCGGCAATCGGCCCGATCTCGTGTCGCACGTGCGCGATCAATTGCTTGCGCAGTGCATCGGTCGGTTCGACGCCGGAGTTCAGCGTCACGTAGGCGTAGATTCCCTGGCCCTTGATGTCGTGCGGCGCCCCGACCACGGCGGCTTCGGCGACATCCGGATGCGAGACCAGCGCGCTTTCCACTTCGGCCGTGCCCATGCGATGGCCCGACACGTTGATCACGTCGTCCACGCGGCCGGTGATCCAGTAATAACCGTCTTCGTCGCGGCGACAACCATCACCGGTGAAGTAACAGCCCGGATAGGCCTTGAAGTAAGCCTCGATGAAACGTTGCTGGTCGCCATACAGCGTGCGCGCCTGGCCGGGCCAGGAATCGAGCAAGACCAGGTTGCCCTCGGTCGCACCCTCGAGCAATGCGCCATTCGCATCCACCAATGCCGGCTGCACGCCGAAGAAGGGCAGCGTCGCCGAACCGGGCTTCAAGTCGATCGCACCCGGCAGCGGCGAGATCATGATGCCGCCGGTTTCGGTCTGCCACCAGGTGTCCACCACCGGGCAGCGGCATTCGCCCACCACGCGGTAATACCACTCCCAGGCTTCGGGATTGATCGGCTCACCGACCGTTCCCAGCAAGCGGAGCGACGCGCGCGACGTGGACAACACGGGCGCATCGCCTTCGCGCATCAGCGCGCGAATCGCCGTGGGCGCGGTGTAGAAGATGGTGACCTTGTGCTTGTCGATTACCTGCCAGAAGCGGCTCGGGTCGGGATAGGTCGGGATGCCTTCGAACATCAGCACCGTCGCACCATTCGCCAACGGCCCATACACGAGATAGCTGTGCCCGGTCACCCAGCCGACGTCGGCGGTGCACCAGAACACATCGTCCTCGCGCAGGTCGAACACGCACTCGTGCGTGTAACTCGCCCACACCAGGTAACCACCGGTCGTGTGCAATACGCCCTTGGGTTTGCCGGTGCTGCCCGACGTGTACAGGATGAACAGCGGATCTTCCGCGCCCATCGGCTGCGCGGCGTGCGTGGCCGGCTGCGAATCCACCACGGCGTCGTACCAGCGGTCGCGCGGCATCTGCATCGGCACCAGGCCGCCGGTGTGGCGCACCACCAACACCGTCTCGACGGAATTGGTTCCGGGCTTGGTCAGCGCCTCATCCACGTTCGCCTTCAAGGGAATGTGCTTGCCGCCGCGCACGCCTTCATCGGCGGTGATCACCAGCTTGCTGTCGCAGTCGGCAATGCGTCCTGCGATGGAGTCGGGCGAGAAACCACCGAACACCACCGAGTGCACCGCACCGATGCGGGCGCAGGCCAGCATCGCCACGGCGGCTTCCGGAATCATCGGCAAATAGATGGTGATTCGGTCGCCCTTCACTACGCCCAGGTTGGTCAGCGCGTTGGCCAGCTGGCAGACGCGTGCATGCAGTTGCCGGTAGGTGATGTGTTGCGACGGAACAGCAGGATCGTCCGATTCCCAGATGATGGCGGTCTTGTCGGCGCGCGTGGCGAGATGGCGGTCGAGGCAATTGACGCTGGCATTGAGCTGGCCGTCGGCATACCAGCGAATGCGGAAGTCCGCCGCGTGGAAGCTGACATCCTTCACCTGGTCGTACGGGCGCGACCAGTCGAGTCGCTGCCCCACCACGCCCCAGAACGCCGACGGGTCGGCAATCGATCGCGCATACAGGTCGCGGTAGTCGTCCTTGCGCAAGCGCGTGCCGGCTTCGAAGTCCTCGTGCACGGGATGGATGCTGGAACTCATGGTGGTCTCCTTATCGCTTGGCCCTATTAGACCATCGTCCAAGTTCGGCGGCCTTTCGACCAAAGGCGAATAGCCCCGGCCCCGCCCCGCTCCCACACTCGCCTCGCATGTCGTCCCGGACCCGGGGCGGTGGCGGTTGAAAAGGGGGAGGGATGATGAATAGAACACCCAAGAATGCGCGAAGCTGGCGACAGTTGGCGGCCGCCACGGCGCTGGCGCTGGCCTTGCCGGGCACGGCCATGGCGCAAAGCGCCGCTGCGCCGGACCTGGAAGGCCGCATCGCCCAGCTCGAACAGATGGTGCAGGCGCTGAAAACGGAACTCGACGCGCAGAAGGTTGCGACGGCCAAGGCAGCGCCACCGGCAGGCACGCAGCCGATCCAGTCCGGCACCATCATGACCGCCGCCAATCCGGGCACGCGCTTTTCCTTCGGTGGCTTCATCAAGCTCGACGCGATGATGACAAGGACCGATGGTGGCGAGATCGCCGACGGCAGCGCCGGCCGCTTGCTGTACCTGCCCGGCTCCATTCCGGTCGGCGCCGCTGACGAAAGCACCGACCTGGACGCGGGCGGACAATTTTCCCGATTCTGGTTCGCCGCCGATTCCGACCTCGAAGGCAAGAAGCTGAAGGGCTACCTCGAATTCGACCTGTTCGGCAGCGCACTCGGTAGCGAAGCGGCCACCAACACGTACGGCGTCGCCGTACGCCATGCCTACGCGAGCTGGGGCCCGTGGCTGGCCGGCCAGACCTGGTCGAATTTCCAGGACGTGGCGGCGCTGCCCGATGCGGTGGAATTCATCGGACCGACCGAAGGCACGGTATTCGTGCGCCAGGCACAGGTGCGCTACACGAAGGGACCCTGGTCGTTCTCGCTGGAAAATCCTGAAACGCTGGTGACGCCCTTGCTCGGCGGCGCCGGACGCATCAGCAGCGATGACAACAACGTGCCCGATTTCACCGTGCGCTATTTGCACAAGGGCGATTGGGGCCACATCACGGTCGCCGGCCTCGCCCGCCAGCTGCGTTACGAAACCACCAGCGGCATCGAGGCCAGCGGCAGCGGCTACGGCATCAGCGTGTCGGGCAAGTACATCATCAACCCGACCAACGACATTCGCTACATGGTTACCGCGGGCAGCGGCATCGGTCGGTACCTCGGCCTCGCGGCCAGCAACGATGCGGTACTCGACACATCTGCCGATCTGGAAAACATCGGCGTCGTCGCCGGCTTCGCCGCGTGGCGGCATGTGTTCAATCCGAAACTGCGCAGCAGCTTCTTCTACTCCGCTGCCAGCTACGACAACGACACCGACTACACCGGCCTTGGCATCACCAAGACCCTGCAGTCCTGGCACGCCGCGATCATCTATTCCCCCTTGCCCAAGCTTGATGTCGGCGCCGAACTCATCGTCGGCAACCGCG
>MGYJ01000016.1 GCA_001801685.1 Gammaproteobacteria bacterium RIFCSPHIGHO2_12_FULL_63_22
CGGCGTCTTGCCCATGCGCAGATGGCGCACGATGTTCTCGATCTCGACGATGGCATCGTCCACCAGGATGCCGACCACCACCGACAAGGCGAGCAAGGTGATGATGTTCAGCGAGAAACCGAACCAGTACATGACCGCAAAGGTGGGGATGACCGACAAAGGCAGCGCCACCGCCGAAATCCAGGTGGCGCGCCAGTCACGCAGGAACAGCCAGACCACGAACAGGGCCAGTAGCGCGCCCTCCCACAACATCGTCATGGACGAATCGTAGGAGCGCTGCGCTTCCTCCACCGTGCTGGTGACCAGCGTGAAGTTCAGGTCGGGATTGTCGGCCTTGATCTGGTCGAGCACGGCGCGCACGTTCTTCGCCACTTCGATCTCGCTCGAACCGCGCGTACGCGACAGCGAGAATGCAACGACCGGCATGCCATCCAGCATCGCCACCTGGCTCGGGTCGGCAGCGCCATCGCTGATGGTGGCCAGCGACGACAGGCGCAACGCGCGACCATCCGGCAGGCTGATCGAAAAATCGCGCAGGGCCGCGGCGTCTTCGATGGTGCCGACGGTGCGGATGACCTGTTGCGCGCCGGCGATCTCGGTCTTGCCACCCGGACGCTCGGCCTGGATGCGCGCGAGTTGCTGCGACACTTGTCCCGCAGTGATGCCATAGGCCTGCAGTGCCTGCGGATCGAGGTCCACGCGAATCTCGCGGTCGATGCCGCCCGCGCGCGTTACCAGTGCCACGCCCGGCACGCCGTACAGCGCCTTGTTGATGTCACGGTCGACGAACCAGCTCAGCTCATCCGTTCCGCGCCGGCTCGAACCGACGGCGTAGGTCATCAGCGAGCCGCCGATGTTCACCTTCGCCACCACCGGTTCCTGGATGTCCTGCGGCAAGTCGCTGCGGATGCGGGTGACCGCATCGCGCACATCGTCGAGCGCATCGGACAGATCCGTTTCCAGCACGAACTCGATGGCGGTGCTGCTCAGGCCGTCGCTGGCCGACGACGTGACGCGCTTGATGCCGTTGACCGTGGCGACCGCGTCCTCGACCTTGCGCGTGACTTCGGTTTCCAGCTGGCTCGGCGAGGCGCCGGGCAAGGTGATGGTGACGGTGACCATCGGAAAGCTGACATCGGGGAAGCGCGCGATCGGCAATTTGTGGAAGCCCCACAAGCCGGCCACGCACAGCACGAAGAAGATCATCAGTGCCGGCAATGGCCGGCGGATGGCCCAGGCGGAGAAATTCATGGCGTGGTGCCGGTCTTTGCGGCGGCCTTGGTCGCCGCCGCAGCGGCCGCGGCCGCGGCCGTCACCGGCGCCGCGACCACTTTCACGCGGTCACCGTCACCCAGGAAGCCGGCGCCGCTCGCGACCAGTTGCTGGCCCGGGCTGATGCCGTCGATGATCTCGGTGCGGTCGCCATCGCTGGCGCCGATCTGCACGCGCACGCGGTGCGCGATGTCTTTCGCATCCACCGTGAACACATAGGCGTAACCATCGCGCATGACCACCGACGCAGTCGGCACCATGATCGCGGTCGATGCGCGGGTGATGATGCGGCCTTCGACGAAGGCGCCGGCCTTCAAAGCGCCGGGTTCGGGAAGATCGGCGTGCACGGTGCCGGTGCGGGTGCTGGTATCGACCCCGGGGGACACCGCGCGTACCGTGCCCGCCACCCACGCGCCGTCGCCGGCGCGAACCGCCACCACGGCGCCGGGCTGGACCTGGGCGAGTTCCGCTTCCGCCAGCTCCGGCCGCCATTCCAGGCGGCCCTGGCGGATGAGGCGTAATAGTTCCGTGCCCGCAGCGACGACCTGGCCGGGCTGCACGAGTCGTTTTGAAATGATGCCGTCGTCGGGCGCGCGCAATTGCGCGAAGTCACGGCGCAACTGCACGCCGTCGCGCTGCGCGCGCGTGGTGGCGGCGCGTGCTTCGGCCTGCACGAGTGCGGCGCGCAATTCGTCCAGCGCGCTGGCGCTGATCAGCTGGCTCTTCGCCAGGGCCTGGCCGCGGCTCAGGTTTACCTTGGCCAATTGCACGCCGGCCTGCGCTTCAGCGTACGACGCCTGCGCCTGGCGCAGGTCGCTGTCGAGGGTGCGGTGGTCGAGCTCGAGCAACACCTGGCCCTTGCGCACCTGCTGGCCGACGTCCACGTTCAGGGCGGTGACGCGCACGCCGCTGAGCTCCACGCCCAACTGCATTTCCTCCCAGGCGGCCACCGCGCCCGAGGTCTGGATCTTTCGCTCGACGTTGCGCGCTTCGGCCTTCACCAGCGTGACGGCCAGGCTGGCCGCGACCGGCGCCGCCGCTTCTTCGGCGGGCTTGTCCGACGGGCCGCAACCGGCCAAGCCGAGGGCCATCAGGGTGAACAGGGCGAGCTTGGCGCGGGGGGAAGCCATGACGGGGTTGCCTCAGGGTGTATTATCAGGGCCATGATAACTTATCAGTACCCTGACGATGGGCTCTAAAGCGCTCAAGTTGCCGGCTCGGCCCGAGGCACACCTGGGCTACCTGCTCAAGCAGGCGCACCAGTTGATGCGTGCCGCCATCGAGAACCGGGCGCGGGCGGCCGGGCTGACCATGACCTTTCCCCATATGGCGGCATTGTTCCTGCTGTCGGAAACGCCCGGCCTGTCCGGCGCCCAGCTGGCACGCTGGGCCATGGTGTCGCCACAGACGATGAACCAGATCCTGACCCGCCTGGAAGCGGATGGGCTGATCGTGCGCGAGCGTGACCCCGAGCACGGCCGCATCCTGCGCGCGCGCGTGACCGACCTTGGCATGGAGCGCTTCCAGCGCGGCGTGGCGATGGCGGATGGCCTGATCGAGGAAGCGCAGTCGGATATGTCCGAGCCAGAGCGCGCGGAACTGTTGCGCCTGCTGGGCAAGTGCCAGGACAACCTGTTGCGCATCGCCCGCGCCGAGAAGGTGCCGATGGCCGAGATCGAAGCGCTGGCGACACCCTGCGGCAAACGATAGCCACGAGCACACGATGATGGATTTGCGCCAGTTGGCCCTCGCGAGTGTATTCAGCCTGGCGTCGGTGGCAGCACCGGCGCAGGCCGAGGCGCCTGCGCTGCCGAAGCCGGACAGCGGCCACATCGAAAGACTGAGCGATTTCCCGTCGCGCTTCGTACCCGCACGAAATATTGATGTGTGGTTGCCCGAGGGCTACGGGTCCGGCAAGCGCTACAACGTCCTGTACATGCACGATGGGCAGATGTTGTTCGACCGCGACAGCACCTGGAACAAACAAAGCTGGAGCGTGGATAAAACCGTGGCGCGGCTGGTGCGCGAGGGACGTATCCCCGACACCATCGTGGTCGGCATCTGGAACCGCGGCGACTATCGCTACGCCGAGTACTACCCGAAAAAATTCCTGGCCTACGCCGACAAGGCGACGCGCAAGCATTATGTGCAGGCGGCGCAGCGGGGCAAGTCGCTCAGCGATGACTACCTGCGATTCATCGTGCAGGAGCTCAAGCCCGCCATCGACCGACGCTATGCGACCAAGCCCGGGCCGGAATTCACTTTCATGATGGGCTCGAGCATGGGCGGAATGATTTCCCTGTACGCGCTGTTCGAATATCCCGACGTGTTTGGCGGCGCCGCGGGATTGTCCACGCACTGGATCGGCAACCCAACCGCGTGGGGCCTGGACAAAGCACGCAATGGCGCGCTGCCTCTGGCGGCGATGAATTATCTGCAGAAGAACCTGCCGCCACCCGGCAGGCTGCGGGTCTATAGCGACCACGGCGATGATGCGCTGGACAGTCTTTACGCGCCCACGCATGGGATGCTCACCGAGCTGTTGCGCGACCGGGGCTACGAGGATGAACAGCTTATGGTGCGCGCCTACGTGGGCCGCGGCCACAACGAGAATGACTGGGCGGCGCGGCTGGACGTGCCCGTGCAGTTCATGATGGGTGGCGAGTCAAAATCCGATTCGGATGCGCAGCCAAACCGGTAAACTTCGGCCATCAGTCCCTTGCCGCACGCGCGTCAGCCCCGGAGGTTTGCTTGATCGTCATTCGAAATGTCGCGGCCACCTTGGCCGCAACCCTCGCGGCTTTGGCCAGCAACGCCAGCAACGCGCAGAGTACCGATGGCTACCATGCAATCCAGGTTTTTCCGGTGGTCGTGGACACGGCGTCGTTCGTGGAGCGGCTGGTGCTTCGCAATCCCAATGACGACGACATCACCGTCAAGGTTCGCTATGTGCCGGCCGAGGGAACCAGCCAGGCCGGACCACTCAACTGTCCCGACCTGAACATCTGGGGCAAGGCGACGTTTTCTTACGAAGGCCTGCGCTCGTTGTGTCCGGCGCTGCCCGCGGGTAGCCAGTTTGGCTATCTGTATACCTGGACCGAAAGTTACAATCCGGACCGGACCGGCCTGCCGTTTTCGGGCTTTTCGCGCGTGCAGAATGGCCAGGGCATCGGCTTCAGCGTAGAAGCATTCCCAGCCCACGCATTTACTTCTGCGCAATCGGTGGTGACCGGCCTGCGTCGTTCGGCCGCCACCGTCAATTCGCCGGCCTACCAGACCAATTGTTTCGTCGGCAATCTTCTTGATGTCTCGCCCCTGGCCACACCGGTGGCCTCGACTGTCAGCTACCAGTTGACGACCGGCGACTTCAACACGCTGATCGGTTCGGGCTCGGTGAACCTCGTGCCTGGAAAAATGGTGCGGCTGCTCGACGTGTTCGAGTCGGCGGGCGTCCCGCCTGGCAATTACGACAACATCCGCGTGCGCTTCGAGGAATCAGGTAACGGCGAACCGGCGTTGATTACCTTCTGCACGGTCCAGGACAACACCAGTTTCGGCGCCGACTTCCGGATTGGAAAGCAGGAACAGGGCTTGTCGGAGGGCAGCCTCATTCCCAATCCGTTTGGTCAGGATGACGGTGCCTTGCGTGAGTCTCTGGTGGGAACCGACATCCGGATGCCGACCGGCCCGGGCATGTCTGCCAGCCGGCCTTTCGTCATTCCCGTCGGCGAGACGGGCAACACGCATGTGATGTATTTCCGTCATCCCGACTGGGTTGCCTGCGACATCATCAATGCTGCTACGGGCGTGCGTGCGCTGCGAACCTATGGCCTGGAACTGCGTCTGGTCGCATCGGATGGCCTGACCGTGCTTGCTGGCGGCAACGACGTGGAAGGCTTTGCGCCGATTTACCTGGGCGATAAGGGCGATCGCGACAATGGTGCCAACACGCGTTACACGCTGCAGGTGGAGAGCAACGAAAACAATATCGGCAGCGCACGGCCGTATCAGGTCTTCTGTCGGAGCGGTAGCGGTCACAGCCTGGGCGAATTGCTGCTGACCAACGGCGCCAACCAGTTCTAGAGGCCGCCTCGCCTGGCTTCAAACCTCGCGGCCGACCGAGCCGCTTGCGATGGACCGCTGCAGGCATTTGCCAGATTGGCTGCCTTCCAGCTGGCAGGCGTACTCGCGATCGGCAAGGTGTTGTCGGGATCGGCGCGCTTCCAGACCACGTTCGTGCCTCGCGTGGCGTGATGCCAGGCGATGTCGAAACGACGGTCGCCATCAAAATCGCCCACTGCCGCAACCGACCATGCCGGGTCGGTAACGCCGCGCAGCGACAGCCGCGTCGAAAAGTTCGCAGAGCGCCAGACCGCGTTCGCGCCGGTTCTGGCGTTTCTCCAGAGCAAATCGGCCTTGCCATCGCCGTCGAAGTCTCCGGCCCCCATTACCTGCCAGGCGCGGTCCAGGATCGCCGTCGCACGACTGGCGCCGCCTAGCCCGCCGGCGCGCCAGATCAGGTTTGCGCCAGTCGCGCCATGCCGCCAAAAAACGTCATCACGACCATCACCGTCGAAGTCGCCCACAGCCACTACCGACCAACCCGGTACCAGCGTCGCCATGCGACGTTGTCGCCGCGCATCCGCCGAGGGCCAAAGCAGGGTGCGGCCCGACGCGTGGCGCCAAAGCAGGTCGCTGGCGCCATCGCCATCGAAATCGCCACTGGTCGTGATACGCCACGCCTTGTCGGACATTGACGCGGCGGCGCGCGTTTGCGATTCGCGCCCACCATTCCAGATGCGATTGGCGCCGTTGACGCAATTTCGCCAGAACAAGTCCGAGTCGCCGTCACCGCCAAAGTCGCCGATGGCCGCTACGCTCCAACCCGCCGCAGCTGCGATGGGCGTGGACTCAGGATTGCTCGCCGCGGGCCAGACCTGTCCGGCCGAGTTCGCGTCCAGCCAAAGCAAATCGGATTTTCGGTCGCCGTCGAAATCAGACACCGTTGCCGAGGTGTTGCAGTGCTGGCCACGCATGACTACCAGGTCGTCGGTCTCGTCGGCGACGACGACATCCAGGCAACCGTCGTTGTTGACGTCGCCCACGGCGAACGACCCGGTGTTTTCGTATCGGTTGGTCTGGGTCGGCAGCTCGAATTTCATCGCCGGTGCAAAACCGGTAGCCAGGCGCTGGTAATAGCTGACCGCGCCCCAGCCGTCGTGCAGGACCAGAAGATCGGTACGGCCATCACCGTTCATGTCGCCCATCTTCACTTGCGACGGGATGTCATAGGTGGGCAGCGGGATGCCTCCGTCCAGCTTGTTGTTGGTGTCCTGCATGAACAGGTATACCCAGGTCGGTGAATTGGTGGGCCGGGCCAGCGTGACGTCGGTGCGACCGTCATCGTTGATGTCGCCCGTGGCCAGTCCCGAACTGATCGGCGCCGGATAACCCAGCAGCGGCCGCCCGCGTTGGAAACCGGACACGCCGTCGTGGAAGAAAACCTCGATGCCGAGATTTGCATTGCCGCCCAAGGTCACCAGATCCAGGTTGCCATCGCTGTCGAGGTCGCCAGCGACGATATGCCGACGAAACCAGCCCGGTGTTTCCATGAACACTGGCGCCGCGAATCCCAGCGCGCCGTTGCCCATGTGGGTCCAAAGCCCGTACTGCAGCGTGCTTGGATTGGTGCCGGCCTCCACGATATCGACATGACCGTCGCGATTGACGTCCATCGCGATAATCGAGCTGTAGTAGAGATAGGCATGATCATTGGGCATCGGCACCAGGGTCGATGTCAGTGTGCCCGCCGCATTGCCCGGAAAAACAAGAAAGCCTTCGCCGTGCCCGAGCACGATGTCCTTGCGGCCATCATGGTTGAGGTCGGTGAGCACCAGGCCCACGTGCGTTGCATTGATGGTACCCATCGGCGCCTTCACCGGCGCGGCGAGGGTGCCGTCGGGCAACTGCACGTACAGGAACACCTTGAAGTCATCCGGACGCGGATCGAAGCTGATCCACTCGCGCGTGGCCACCACGATGTCGTTGCGCCCGTCGCCCGTCACGTCACCAATCGCAACGGCTTCCGGAAAACTGTCGATCGCGGTCTTGGTGCGGGGTGCGAGGGCATCCCTGCCAATCGGATCGGGGACCGGCGCTGTGGGCGTTACCCGCCGAATTCGCGAGTTGCCCGTATCGGCGATGTACAGATTGTCGGCGGCATCCAGATCGATTGCCGTGGGTCCGTTGAGTGTTGCCTGCAGCGCGTTGCCGCCATCGCCGTTGTAGCTGCCGTACGGGCAAAGGGCGAAGTACGGGCAAAAATAGCCGCCCGCATTGCCGATCGCGCCGGTCGGCGACACCTTGCGCACGGCGTTGGAGCCTTCCAGTGCGACGTAGACATAACCCTTGGAATCGACTGCAACGTCAGTCGGGCTCAAAAGGCTTAGCTTGGTCGCAAGCAGGTCATCAAAAAAAGTTCCGCCGCCGATGATGGTGCTGATCGTGCCTGCACTGGAAATCTTCCGCACAGTTTCGTTGCCGCTGTCGGCGAAATAGACGTTGCCGGCGCCATCTGCGGCCGCGCCCGCGGGCGTGTGCACGGTTGCGCTTGTCGCCGGGCCACCATCGCCAGCATAGCCCGGGATACCGGTGCCCGCGATGGTGCTGATGATTCCCGCAGCGTTGACCTTTCGAATCCGCGCGCCGGTACTGATGTACACGTTTCCGGCGCTATCGGTGGCCAGCCCGTGCACCTCGTGCAGCCTGGCGCTGGTGGCCAGACCGCCGTCACCGGTAAACCCCGGCAGGCCCACGCCAGCAAAAGTGGAGATGATTCCGGCCGGCGTTATTTTCCGGACCCGATCGTGCGCGATGTCGGCAACGTAAAGGTTGCCAGCCGCATCCACGGCAAGCTGGGTCGGCCCCATCGGCGCGGCGGTCGCCGGACCGCCATCGCCAATATTGGTCTCCCAGCTGTTGCCGGTCGTGGTTTCCAGTCCGTTTCCAGCGAAGGTCGTAATCGTTCCGTTCGGCGCAATCCTGCGGATGCGATTGCTGCCGATTTCGGAAACGTAGATATTGCCCGCCGAATCGCGGGCGAGGCCGAGCGGCGTCGCATGGCTCGCGCTGGTTGCCGGACCCCCATCGCCGGTCCAGGCATCGTTGCCGTTGCCGGAGATGGTCGAAATCGTTTGCGCTTGCGCCGCCGCGGCGACCAAGGAGAATGCGACCAGTGCGAACCTGCCCTGCCGTTTCGTACGCGAAGCGACATCTGAACTGAACAATCCCATCGTGCTGCGGTTCCCCTGGCGATGGCAAAGTGTAGCCCAGCCGACACCCGCCCCGGCCGCCCGGACGATACAATTGGCGTTCATGTCCGGCCTCAACTCCCCCCAGAAACTCGCCGTCGAATACACCGACGGCCCCTTGCTAGTGCTCGCTGGCGCGGGCAGCGGCAAGACGCGCGTGATTACCGA
>MGYJ01000017.1 GCA_001801685.1 Gammaproteobacteria bacterium RIFCSPHIGHO2_12_FULL_63_22
CACGCTTTGCCTCACCCGAAGACGCGATGCAGGTAGCCCGCATCAACCTGCTCGACCTCAACAGCACCAGCGCGCAGGCCTATGCCTCGCTCAGCCGCGGCCCGCGCGCCGCCGACGAGCTGATCGCCCGCTGCCAGCTTTGGGCGGCATCGAATTACCGCGTCGAATCGCCGGTGGCCCAGATGGTGGCGCTGTCGGGCTTGCCCGAGCGCAGCTTCAAGCGCCGCTTCACCCAAGCCACTGGCATGCCGCCGCTCGAATACATCCACACCCTGCGCCTTGAAGAAGCCAAGCAGATGCTCGAATCGAGCGACCTGCCCGTGGAAGCGGTGGCCTTCGAGGTCGGCTACCAGGACGCAAGCTTTTTCGGGCGATTGTTTCGCCGTAAGGTCACACTCACGCCCGCACAGTACCGCCGGCGCTTTGGCGCGTTGGGGGCACAGCTTCGGCAGGCGGCGCAGCCTGTCAAATAAGGCGGAGATTCACCCGCGCAGCAGGATGACCGGCAGCGCCACCAGACCCAGCAGGAAGAGGATGCCCAGCAATGTCAGCACAACGCGGCCGGGCTCGGCGCGCAGCGCCGTCCAGAACGTCTCGGCGGTGCCGTCACGGACCGCCTCGGCGTATTCGGCCCGCGCGCGCGTGCGGCGCTGCTCCTGGTAGGCAGCAATCAGGCGATTGGCCTCCACGATGGCGTGATCCTCGGTGACGAAGATGCCGCCCGCAGAAATGCCCCACATGCTTGGGCGGGTTTCGTAGTAGGCGATGTCGTGCGCGTCGAGCAGCGCGCGCACGTCGTCGGCTTCGTCATCGGGCACGTTGCGCAGGTTGAGCAGGAGCTTGGACATGGCGCGATTATAAGGTCCGAGCCTAGCCGAGAGCGGACGTCGCTGAGAGCAGATTTCGTGATGTTCGCGCTACAAAAGGCTTTCCCGCCCTTTGGTCGAAGTTCGGCCTGCCTTGCATCCAGTAGCATGCAGCGATGAACCTACGCGCCTGTTGCCTTCTCGCCGCCGCCTTCGCGGCCCCTTTCGCGGCCCCCGCACTTGCCGCGTCCGGCCCCACGGGAAGCTGCATCCGTGTCGATCCCGTGTACGCACGCATGGCGGCTGCAACCGGTGGACAGGTCATGCGCGTGCGGCCGGACGAAATGGCGAAGATGCAGCCTTTTATGACCGCGCAGCTGCTGGGCGGGATGGCGACGGTAGAGCGGCAGCGCATCGACTTGGGTCGCCAGGGCAAGACGAGCGTGGACATCCCGGTTGACTCCACCGCCAGCCGCCTGCTGGTGAGCGTGTCGAAGGACGGCGATTGCGCACCGTCCTCGCAGCAACTCCAGTTGGTCCGGCCCAATGGCCTGCCAGTGGTCGGCATCGGCGCCGGCGTGAAGATCGCAGAGCACGCCATGGGCAGGATGTTCCTGGTGGACGCGCCCGAGCCGGGGGTGTGGACGCTGAAGGCGGAGGGCTCCGGGTCGACGGAGCTGGTCGCGCAGGTGCGAAGCGATCTCGAGTTCCACCGCTTCGAATTCGTGCGCCCGAGCGGTGACATCCACGGCGGCTTCAGCAAGATCCCGGGGTCTCCCGTGATGGGCGCGAAGGCGCTGGGCGCCGCCACCCTGTTGGGCGACATTGGGAGCGTGCGCTTCCGCCTGGTCGACGACGCGGGCCGCGCGCTTGGCAATCCCACGCTCGTTACGAACTATCCGATGGCGGACCCCGACGACTACATGGGCAACGTGGCGCTGCCATCCGTCCCGTTCCGCGTAGAGGCCAGCGGCGTGGATGCGAAGGGCCTGGCGTTCAAGCGAATCCACCCAATGCAGTTCGAGGCACAACCGGTGGCGGTGGACGCGAAGGGTTTCAGCGTGGTCGAGGGCAGGCCCGGCATGTCGAGGGTGGTCACGTTCGTGGTGCGCAACCTCGGCCCGAGCGGAAACTTCCGATTCCTGGCGACGAATGGCGACGGCTGGACGCGTGGCCCGCAACCCACGTCGGCGACGTTAGGGCGCAACCAGTCCGTCGAAGTGCGGGTGCCTCTGGCGGTGCCGACTGATGCGCAAGCCGGCGACGACCACTCCATCGTGTTCACCGCCACGCGCGAGGACGCCAGCAGTGTCTTTAACAGCGCCGTCGTGCAGGTAATCGTGCTGCGGCAAGATGAGCCGGAAGCGCTCCGTTGATCGAGCGAAGATTCGAGCTGAGCCTTATGCCCGCGTGAGTTGCCCTCAGGGCGACCCCGGATACTGCCCCGGCACCAAGATGCTCTTGTCCACCGTGCCAATCCTGGTCTGGCCGCACAGGGCCATGGTGATGTCCAGCTCTTTGTGGATGATTTGCAGCGCTTTGGTTACGCCCGCCTCACCCATGGCGCCCAAGCCGTAAAGTGCGGCGCGGCCAATGTAGGTGCCCTTGGCGCCCAGCGCCACGGCCTTCAGCACGTCTTGTCCGGTTCGGATACCGCCATCCATGTGCACCTCGATGCGGTGGCCCACGGCGTCCACGATGGCTGGCAGCGCGTGGATGCTCGACTGCGCACCATCCAATTGGCGTCCGCCATGGTTGGACACGATAAGCGCATCGGCACCCGAGTCGGCGGCCAGCTGTGCGTCTTCCACGTCTTGAATTCCTTTCAGGATCAGCTTGCCGCCCCAGCGTTTCTTCACCCACTCCACGTCACCCCAATTGAGGCCGGGGTCGAACTGCTTGGACGTCCATGCCACCAACGAGCCCGTGTCCTCCACGCCGCTCACGTGGCCCACCACGTTGCCGAATTGCCTGCGTTGTGTGCCCAGCATGCCCATGCACCAGCGTGGCTTGGTGGCCAGGTTCAGGATGTTAGGGAGGGTGAGCTTGGGTGGTGCGGTAAGGCCGTTCTTGATGTCCTTGTGGCGCTGGCCGAGGACCTGCAAGTCGAGTGTCAGCACCAGCGCGCTGCAGCCGGCGTTGCGGGCGCGTTCGATCAGGCGCTCCATGAAACCACGGTCGCGCATCATGTACAGCTGGAACCAGAAGCCCGGCCCCGCGTGTTTGGCCACGTCCTCGATGGAGCAGATGCTCATGGTGGATAGCGTGTACGGAATGCCAAACGCCTTGGCGGCGCGCGCCGCCAGGATTTCGCCATCCGCATGCTGCATGCCGGCCAGGCCCGTGGGCGCAATCGCCACCGGCATGGCGATCGGCTGGCCGATCATCGTGGTGGCCGTGCTGCGTCCGTCCATGTTGACGGCCACACGCTGGCGCAACTTGATGGCCGCAAAGTCGGACGTATTCGCGCGGTAGGTGCTTTCGGTCCACGCGCCCGAATCGGCGTAGTCGTAGAACATGCGCGGTACACGTTTTCGCGCGAGCACGCGCAGGTCTTCAATACTGGTGATGATGGTCACTGGCTGCTCCTCCCACCGTCGATGCTAGCAAGTTTGCCAGGCACAACGGGCGGACGTTGCCGTTCGGAGGCAGCATCATTCCAAATTGTCGGAAATGCAGCGAAGATGTCATCGGGAACCAATTACCTAGGGGACAAATCATGACCACCCGCCGGGCGCTGCTGCGTCTGACATTCTTGCTGTTCGCCACCGCGTCGCTGCACGCCATGGCCAAGGTGCCGAAGGGCACGATGACCGCTCCGCCGCAGGAAGGACCCGTGCAGGTGGAGTTCTCGAACGCCGCGATTTCCAAGTGGACCGATCTGCCCTTGGGTACGTATCGCGTGCCGAACAGCGACGTAATCATCTCGGGACATCAGAAAGGCGGCGCCGCCCCGATGTTGCTGTTCGGACTGGTCGGTGTCGCCGTGCAAAACGGCGTCAACGCCGGTAATGGCAAGGAAGCGATGGCCTCGGCCGAAAAGGCGCTGACCTTTTCAATCGACGAGGAAGCCAAGGCAAAGCTGACCGAGCTGATGGCAGATCCGGTCTACGCCGGCAAATTCACCAACGACGTTACCGGCGATCGCAGGTTCCAGATTACCGGAGCGGTGGTCCTTAGCTTCGCCAATAAGCAGGACGTCCTGCCTTATGTGACTCTGCGAGTGAAGCTCATGCAGGGCGGCAACGACAAGCTGTGGACGACGCGATATATCGCATCGAAAGGTGCCCGACGCCCCTTGGCAGGCGAGAACAGCTGGACGGCGGATGAGGGCGCGCCTCTGCGCACCCAGGTCAGTAGTTTGCTCGATAGCGCCATGCGTACCATGCTCAGGGACATCGCTTCGCCGTACGCACGTGACGAGGCTTCCCTGGTTACGGTCAAGGGCTTTTTTCCACACGTCAACAAGCCGCTGCAGGTCGTAGGCTACAAGCTGGGAGAGGAAAATGGCCAGATGCTGTTCCTGCCCAAGCTCGGCACCACCATCGTGTTCGCCGGTGTGAATCTGGTCGATCCGTCTACGCTGGTGATCGCCCCGTGGACGAAGAAGGACGCGCCGCTGAAGCTTCTCAAGCCGAACGATCCGGCGCTCGCGGTACTCTTCCCGCAGACTGCCGCATCAGTCGCGCCATCCTCGGTCAGTGCCGAGGAAGGCGACACCGATGAGCTGCCTGCGACGCTCAATGAGGACGACGAGCAAGCCACCGCCGTGCCTTCGGACACCGACCCGAAAGCCCAACTCCGCGAGGCGTCTGCCCTGGCAGACGGCATGAAGATCGCGGCGGGCGAATTCATCAACAATAACAACAGATTTCCAGAGTCGAACGACGAGGCGGGCTTGCCTGACCCAACGCTGATCCGTGGGAGATACGTCGCCAGCGGAACGATCAGCGGGGCCCGGATCATCATGGAATTCGGTCCTGGCGCAGACAAATCATTGGTGTCCAGGCATGTGTTTTACGAGGCCGAAATGCATTATGAAGACGGCCGCTTCGTCAGCCTGACGTGGCGCTGCAAGAGCGAAGATATCGCGCAGGAATCCTGCCCGAAAAGCTGTGTGTGTACTGGTAGCCCGGTTGACTGAAGATCAGGGTGGCGACAGGCCGCACGCGTCATCAAGACGAATGCGGCCCACGGTTACAGGCTCACCTACTTGTCGCGACTGTGGTTGGTTCCGCCATGGCAGGCGCCACTCGTGCCGGGAAAACCAGGCGGAAGGAAGTAGTACTTCCAGGCATCCGCCACGGTCTGCACGATCGACTCGTTTTGTCCTTCATCCGGATCGTAGTCGTTCAGTCCACTGTAGGAGCAGTTCGAGTTCGAGTTATCCGGTGCCCCGGTGCTCCTGGGGTCCTGCGATCCCGGAGGGCCGGCCACCTCGCCCGCGAGTGCCGCGCCAGACGAGATGCCCACAAGGGCGGCTAAACAAACTGAGATCGCGACCAATGCTTTCCTTCTCATTTTTGTTCTCCCTATTCTCATTTCTGAAACGATGCCCGCTTCGCCCTGCGGCGCTATTTCCAGTCTCCAGTCCTTGCAGGCACGTAACTAAACGAAGGTCCGGTCTCGAGGCGGCCACGGTGCGCTTTGCCGCGCGCGGCGTTACTTGAAGATCACGGAGAGGACGCTCCGGATCGTTTCGTTGTTGCCAACCGGCACGACGAACACGTACGTGGCGTGAGCGGCCATCAGCAGCCAGAACGAAGGGTGCCTGAAGCTTCCGAACTTGCGATAGTAGAAGACGATCATCAACATCATCGCCACCATCGATGGCAAGCCGAGTTTTACCAGCGATATCCCCGCCATGTTGCCCTGGTTCGCCATGATGGCGGCGATGCCGAACAAGCGCGCCAGGCCCGGGGACAGGACGGCGAAGACCGACGCCATCATCCATTGCACGTGGCCGGCGATGTTCCTCCTCTTCATCTCGTAGATCGCCATGCCCACGCTGGCGAGGAACAGGCTGATGAGCACCACATCGACGATGACGGCGAAGTACGCGAACGTCGGGTTGAAGAACCCATTCGGGTCCAGCGTGGCTACGTCGTCGATGTTCTTCGGGATGATGGTGAGTGCGCTGCCGGCAACCACGCCCGCCAGCAGGGTTCCTATGGCGCCAAACAGGCGATGGCGCGCTATGTCGTGCTTGCGGGTGATCAGGTAAGGCTGGACCACGATCAGCACGTACCACAGCGTTGCCGAGATGCCATGCACATGCTGATGGAAGGTGGCATCAGCCAGGTGCAGGTAGTAGCTGTACGAAAATCCCAGCACGGATATCCCGAACGGCAGGAGCATCCACAAGTGGAAGTTCCGGTACCGTGCCCACTCCGGCGCCGCGCGCGTGGTCGAATTCATTCCGCCCCCTTGGCCCTGGACCGTCGTCGTTCGCGCCGGCCGGCCCAATCTTCTGATGAAGCCGGGGAAAATGCCACCTTGCCTGGGCGGCCGTTCCGCTGCAATGATGATCCATGGTCTGGCTACTACCGTGGGACGAAGACACGCACGTGCGCCACATGCCCTGGGCCACTTGGTCGCTGGTGGCTTTTAACGTCCTGGCTTTCGCCTTGATGCTGGGCGCGTCCGATACTGATGCCTGGATAGACCGCTTCGGCATGGCGCCTGCGACGGCCCAGTGGTGGCAGTACATGACCGCCAACTTCGTCCATGGCAGTCCCATGCACCTGATCGGCAACATGCTGTTCCTGATCGTGTTCGGCGACAACATCGAGGACGCCTTCGGGCCGGTGCCTTTCCTGCTGTTGTATTTCGCCGGTGGCTTGGCGGGCGACCTGTTCGTCAACAGTTCCAACGCGGCGATGACCATTCCCAGCATCGGCGCATCGGGCTGCATCGCCACGCTCGCGGGCGCTTATCTGGTCCTGTATTTCACCTCGACGATCGGTGTACGGGTGATGTTCCTGGTCTTCACCATGCATACCTTTCACTTCAGGGCGCCCTGGGTGCTGCTGTTCTGGTTCGGCTACGACTTGTACCTCACTTTTTCGCGACATGGCGTGCTCGATGTCGGCGAGGGCGGCGGTGTCAATTTCGTTTCGCACGGCATGGGCTTCGCCGTCGGTGTCTTCGTGGCGATCTACGCCCGCCTGTACGGTGTGATGCGTCGCTACGACAAGCTCAGCGAGGGCAGCACGCTGTTGGGCTACTGGCCGACCCATCTTGAGTACGCCCGGCCCCGTCGACCGAGGCGGTAGGCGCGTCCGCCTTACTCGTGACCCCAGGGTGCCGGCGGTGGATTGATCGGCTTGCCCAGGTCGAACTCGACCTGGAACAAGCGCCCGCCCGGACGCGACAGCTCGTACAGGAATCGCTGCCCCGGCTCGATTTCCATCGCCCAGGTGTTGGTGGTCGAGGCGGTGCGACCCGAGGCCTCGAACTGCGCGATGGAGTCTGCATCGACCGGGAATTCCTGGCGTAGCGCGCTGCCGCTGCTTCGTGTATCGCCGCCATACATGGTGCTGTCATCCGGCGTGCCGTCCTGATGCCGGTGATCGTGCTTGAGGCGCAAGCCGGACGCGGTGCGCGTCAATATCCAGGTGCGCGAGCGGTCCTCGCCAACATGGAACGGCACGCGCAGCTCGTTGGCTTCGCAGCCGCGCACGTGCATCACCAACGCCTTGCCGGAAAACGCATCCGAGCCCGTCGGCGGCGGCGTGTCGGCAATGATGCGGCCGGCAAACGCCTGGCCGCAGTGGCTGCGGATGCGATCCATGAAATCGTCCGCCGGCGACGCGGCGATTTTCGTCGCCGTGGACTCTGCGATCGCAGTGGTGGGCTGGTGGCCGCAAGCGGCGAGCAGGAGGGTAGTGGCGAGCACGCTTGCCGGCAGCGTCAGGGTCTTCATGCGTCCATGCTAGTACTTCATGAAGCCAGGCGGGGGGAAAATTCGCCGTCTCTGCCTCTTCGGCAGCGGCGCGCCCGGCAGTCCATTGCCCGTGCGTGGCAGAATGCCGACGAGTCACCGCAGGAGCGCAGCGAAGGCAATGTCCAGGCGACGCAAGTGGCTTCTGGCAGCGGCGCTCGCAGCACTTGCCGCGATAATTGTTGTCGCCTTCTTCAAGGCCGACCTTCGCGACGCGCGCGCCCGCCTGGAAGGACGCAGTGCGACGATACCCACGGCAAGCGGTCCGATGGAATTTGCCGTGGCCGGTTCCGGTCCGCCTCTATTGATGATCCATGGGACAGGCGGTGGCTTCGACCAGGGCCTGTTGTTTTCCGAAAAAGTTGCGGCGCTGGGCGTGCGGGTGATTGCGCCATCCCGTTTCGGCTACCTGCGCAGCAGCTTCCCGGCCGATCATTCATCCCAGGCGCAAGCGGACGCCTTCGTGGCGCTGCTCGACCATCTGAAACTCGAAAAGGTGGTCGTCGCTGGCGGATCGGCAGGCGCGCTGTCGGCCGTGCAGTTTGCGCTGCGCCATCCCGAGCGCACGTCGGCGCTGATCCTGATCGTGCCCGCCGCGAATGTGCAGGGGCACGATCCCAATCAGATGAGCCCCACGCAGGAATGGCTGGTGCGCCGGCTGGTAACGTCCGACTTCCTGTATTGGTCGGGCCGGAAGATTGCGCCGAAACAGTTGATCGGTTTCCTGCTCGCCACCGATCCCGCGTTGCTCGACCAGGTGCCTGCCGACGAGCGCGATCGCGCCTATCGCATCCTGGACCAGATGCTGCCGATCAGTGCCCGCTGGCAGGGGATGCTCAACGACGCGCAGCTCGCCGGGCATCCGGCCAGGATGGATTTTCGTGGCATCCGCATCCCGACGCTGATCATCTCCGCCGAGGATGACCGCTTCGGCACGGCGGGCACGTCGAAGGCCATCGCGCGGCAGATGCCTTCATCCCGGCTGCTGCTGTTTCCGAATGGCGGGCATGTGCTGCTTGGCCATGATGCCGCGTCGGCGCGCGAGATCGCGCAGTTCGTCAAGCAACACCAGAATTAGGCAGGCCTCCGCTTACGAGTCGAACCCCGGCAGACAGGTCGCGATCCCACTCGGGTGAATCACCAAATCGATCGGCCAGGAAATCCAGGAAGCTGCGCACGATCAGCGGCATCTGGCGCCGTGATGCGTATACACCGTAGATGCCCATCACATCCAGCGAATACTCCGGCAGCACGGCGATCAATTCGCCGCTGGCCAGCAGTGGCGATGCTTGGTAGGTCGGCAACATCGCGATGCCCGCATTGGCACGCACCGCTTCCATCAACACCGTGGCTTCGTTGGCGCTGATGTTGCCATTGACCGCGACCGAAATGACGTCGCCGTCGCGCGCAAGATTCCACAGGCTGCGACCGACGTAATGGTGTGACAGGCAGTTGTGGTTCGCCAGGTCTTCCGGGCGTTGCGGAACGCCATGCGCCTGCAGATACGCCGGCGATGCGCACAACACCGATCGGCAGACCGAAAGTTTTCGCGCGATCAGGGCCGGATCGAGTTCGTTGCTGATGCGAATGGCCAGGTCGATGCGTTCCTCCACCAGGTTGACGGCGCGGTCGATCACCATCATGTCAACGGCGGTATCGGGGAATCGCGCGACGTAATCGGCAACGGCTGCCGCCATGTGGCTGAGTGCAAATGACGTACTGCAGGTGATGCGGATGCGGCCGTGCGGCAACGCGTCCGGGCTGGCCAATGCCGCACGCATGTCGTCGCCGAGCTCGAGCATCGCGCGGCAGCGGGACAGGGCGGCTTCGCCCGCCGGAGTCAAACTGACGCGGCGCGTGGTGCGGTGGAGCAAGCGGGCGCCGATCCAGTCCTCGAGTTCGGCGAGGTAGCGCGAAACCATGGCCCGCGACATGTCCAGGGCGTCCGCGGCGGCGGTCAGGCTGCCCCGGTCGGCCACCTCGACGAAGACGGAAATGGCGGTGATTCGGTCCATTAGAGCGTTCCATGCAACAGTCAATCGACTTATACGCCGTATTTCGACCGCTTTCACGGGTCTAAGCTGGACTCACTTTCCAGCAAGGGCATGACCATGACCAGCACATCCGGCGCCACGACTCTGAAAACCGAGGTCTACAACCCCGGCGCAAAAGGCATCTTCGAGGTGTCATCCACGCTGGTGACCGGCGCGAGGGATGCCGTGCTGATCAACGCACAATTTTCGACTGTGGATGCGCGAAACCTGGTCGACTTGATCAAGGCATCGGGCAAACGGCTGACCACCATCTACATCAGCCACGGCGATCCGGATTTCTATTTCGGCCTCGTCACCCTGGTCACTGCGTTTCCGGAGGCGAAGGTGCTCGCCACGCCGCAGACGATTGCGCACATCAACAAATCGGCGGAAGGCAAGTTGAAATACTGGGGACCGATCCTGGCTGTGGGCGCACCGAGCCGCATCGTGATTCCCGATCCTCTGGTCGGCAACCAGATCGACCTTGAAGGAAACGCGCTGGAGATCATCGGCCTGGACGGCCCCACGCCTGATCGCACTTTCGTGTGGATTGCTTCGGCGAGGACGGTGGCCGGCGGCATTCCGGTGTTCGGCGGCGAATATGTCTGGATGGCCGACACACAGACGGCGCAGTCGCATTCGGATTGGCTGACCACGCTCGACCGTATCGCCAGTTTCAAGCCTGAAACCGTCGTGCCGGGCCACTTCAAACCGGGCGCGCCGCTGAATCTTGAATCGGTATGTTTTACCGCCGACTACATCCGCGCCTTCGACGAAGAGACGGCGAAGGCGAGCGATTCGGGCGAGTTGATCGAGGCCATGAAGCAGCGCTACCCGGGCCTCGGCGCCGCCTTGGCGCTGGAACTCAGCGCGAAGGTTGCGAAGGGCGAGATGAAATGGCCGTGATTCACCGCCAGTAAAATGGGCGGAAAGTCCTGGACGCAGATCGGCATGAATTACACCAGGATCAAGGCGCCAACTTTTTCTTCTCGCCAATCCAAGCCTCCACGCGCGCTTCAAGCATCGCCAGTGGCATCGCGCCGCCAAGCAGCAACGTGTCGTGGAATTCGCGAACGTCGAACTTGTCGCCCAGCGCTGCACTGGCGCGTTCGCGCAGGGACTTCAGCTTGAGCTCGCCGATCTTGTAGCCAAGCGCCTGGCCGGGCCAACCGACATAGCGCTGCAGTTCGGTTTCGATGTTGTGCGGGGCCAGCGCGGAATTGTCGCGGAAGCAGGCGCGCGCCTGTTCGACGGTCCAGCCCATCCAGTGGATGCCGGTGTCGGCGACCAGTCGGCAGGCGCGCCACATCTCGTAGGACAACCGGCCGAAGCGTTCGAAGGGATCGCGATAGAAACCCATCTCCTCGCCGAGGAACTCGGAATACAGGCCCCAACCTTCGGTGAAGGCGGTGACGTCGGCGTTGCGCCGGAACCAGGGCTGTTCGGCGAGTTCCTGCGCGATGGCAATCTGCAGGTGGTGCCCGGGCACCGCCTCGTGCAGCGTGAGCGCAGGCAATTCATACAGCGGACGCTGGTCGAGTCGGCCCGTGTTGACGAGGTAACCGCCGGCGACGCCCAGCTGCAGCGAGCCCGCCGAATACCGCCCGGTGGTGTACTGGTCCTCGATCTCGCGCGGCACCGGACGCACGCCGTAGGACAAGCGCGGCAGGGATTTTCGGAACAGCGCCGGCAGGCCGTTGTCGGCGCGCTTGGCCATCTCCGATGCTTTTTCCATCAGCTCGGTGCGCGACTTGGCGTAGAAGCGCGGGTCGCTGCGCAGCCAGGCCAGGAATTCGGGGAAGCTGCCCTTGAACTCGCTGGCCGCGACCTGCAGGTCCATCGCCGCGCGGATGCGCGCGACTTCACTCTTTCCCACGGCATGTATTTCATCGGGGGTCATCGCGGTGGTGGTGTAGGCGCGCGCCAGGAAGCTGTAGTACTCGCGCCCGCCGTCGAGTGAACCCAGGCCCAGCTGCGCGCGTGCTGCCGGCAGGTATTCCATCTCCAGGAATGCCAGCCATTGCTTGCGCGCCGGTACGATCTTTTCCGCAACCAGCCGGGCCGCCTCGGCACGCATGTCTGCCTGGTCTTTCGCTGCAACGCCGGGCCAGGGTTTCGCAAAAGGCTGCAGCAGGGGATCGGCATCGGCCGGGATGGCGACTTCTGCGCGCGCGAGCTTGATGGCGCTTTCCACCGTGCTGCGCGGTTGCGTGAAGCGCGTGGTTATTCCGCGCCGCGCATTGGCGATGGTGTCGCTGTAGTAGCCCGGCATGGCGGCGAGCCGCTTCATCCAGGCGTCCGCGTCGGCGCGGCCGGCGATGCGCGTGTCGCGCCCGAAATAATTCAGCGTGCCGCCGGGGCCGCCTTCGGAGTCGAAGGCCAGGCGCGCGCCATCGAAGCGCGCTTCTTCGATGCGTTCGTCCACCACTCGCTTGAGGAAGGCGTGGTTGAACTTCGCTTCAGGGTCGAGTTTGTTGGCGTCCAGCGCGGCAAGGCGGCGTGCGAAATCGTGCATCGCGGCGAGCCGGCGCGCATCGCCGGCGGGCGTCAGGTCAGGCAGGCGGGCCAGTGCATCGCGATCGCCTTCCTGCCCGGCGTCGAAGGGTGATTCACGGCGTTCGTTGGCTTCAAAGTCGGCAACGATCGCCCGCCACTGTGCCGTGGCGGGGGATGGGGCGTTGGCAGTTTGCGGCGCGGAACTTTGCGCAAAGGAAACGGGCGACGCGGCAACGAAGCAAAGGACCAGCAGTAAGTGTGCCGAACGCGACATGGGCGTGATTCCGTTGGGTGAACCACGATAGTGGACACAGTCGGACACGCGGGCAAGCCGGGACATGTCGCTGTCGACCCGCGCGCGCTGCCCTTATTTGAAAGTGGCCGTCAACCACGCCTGCCACACCGGCGTTTCGCGAGCGATGGCTGCCTCGGCCTGGTCGCCGTACCTGTACAAGTTCATCGCCACCATGCCTTGGCCGCCAGGGTAGGTGACGGCGCCCAGCGCGGCGATGCCCGGCCCCGGCGTGTCGAGCCGCAGCAGGGCATCGTACGGATCCTCGGTGAGGTACTCGACCACGCCGCCGAGCGGCGATACACCTGCGGGCGTCGACCAACGCTGCCCGACGCTCATTCCTTTCACGCCCAACGCCGAGGTCAACGTGTCCCAGGCTTCCGCTTCCGACACCGCGACCGGAGCGGTGACCTGCATCAGCGCCGAGGATTGCCCGCGGAAATGCGCGAGATACACGCGCAGGATGGCGAGGAAGCCCGACCACCCGGACTTGGCGCCTTCGATCTGGTTGTCCCACTCATCCGCGCTGGCGAACAGGCTATGCACGATGCGGATATTGCACAGGCCGCCCGCACGCGCTTCGACATGCCACTCGGTGGCGATGGGCGGCGAGCCACCCCAGCCTTCATTCTGCCCGGCATACATCCGCGGCGGATCCCACGCGGTGATGGTGGCGCTGGGCTCCATGCCCGGGCCGAATTTCAGCGTCATGGTGACGGGCTTGCCGTCGCGTTCCTCGAACGCGGCCGGCACGAACCAGGCCGAAATTCCCGGCCCGGTGGCGATTGCCCGCCAGACTTCTTCGGGCGTTCCATGTACTTCGAATTGTTCCTCGACGGAGCGGCGTCCGTTGGGTTCCTGCTTCACGCTCATGATGCTTGCTCCTCGGAGTCGGACGATTTCGGCAGCGGGTGCGCGACGAGCACCAGGCGATGCGGGCGACCGCCGGGGGCGGCTTCGTCGTGATATTTCGAAACGAGAGTCGCGATGGCTTCGGTCAGTTCCTTGCTGAAGGCCGCGCGCTCGCTTGGCGACCGGAATCGGATTTCTGTATCCACCGCCAACGTGGCCAAGCGCTTGTCGGCCTTTTCCGCGCGACGAACGAGTCCGCCAACTTCGCGAATGATCCGCGCGCCCAGGGCGATGAGATAACTCGCGGACAAGCGATCGACTTCGCGATTCGGATCAACGGCGACGGGGCCCAATGCATTCGGTGAAACGACATACGACGCGGCCGTCGCGACCACCAGTCGTTCCGTCAGCCCGCCCCATTTGCGTTCCTCCGCCAGGCGCACCAGACCGCAGGCCTCCAGCGCGTGCAGGTGGTAGTTGACCTTTTGCCGGGTCAGGCCGACCCGCGTGGCCAATGTCGCCGCCGAAGCGGGCAGGGCCAGTTCGGACAGGATTCGACTGCGCGTGGGCTCCATGGCCACGGCCGCTGTCGCTGGATCGTCGATGACCTGAATGTCGTGCATGGCTAGAATCTAGCCTTGACAAATATAATTGTCAAGGACCGGTCAGGGTATTTTTCACTCTTGGAGGTACGACCCTGCCGCAGCACCGCATCTACCTGATATCGCAGGTCTCGACATTCGCCGCCGGGTCGTAGGTCATACCCGTCTTGACCACGTTGCCCACGCAGAAATTGAAGGCGACCGTGCCGTTGGTGACGGTCGTGACCAGGTCGGCCACGCCGCTGGCATTGGTTTGCGCCGTGATTGTCTGGTTATGGCTGCCGCTGAAGGTGCCGGTAACGTCGGCTCCCGCGACCGCCGCGCCGTTTTCATCGACGACAACGACGGTCGCCCTGGCTTTCTTCTTTGGCCCGGTGCCGGTCGACCCTGGCGTGATCGAGTCGATGTGACTCTTGACGCCGCCGCTGCCGATGGCCGAACCACCGAGGATGGTGAAGCCGTTGTCCGAGACGCGCACCCAGTCAACGCGCATCTCGGCGGGAAGCGGCGCCGTAATGCCGCTGGCCTGGGTGATGCCCGTGAAGGTGCCGCCCACGGCAAGATTGAAGATCATGAAATGCGGCTGATGGAATTCGCTGCAATCGGTGCACGATGCGCTGGAGATATCCATCGACCAGATCAGGTTGTTGTCGATAAAGGTGGAGACCAGGGTAGGGGTCCACTCCATGCGCATGATATGAAAATCCGTGGTCAGGTCGGTCGGGCTGTCGTAGCTGAGGCCATAGTCCGCACCACCGTTGTTGTGTTCCCAATGCGCCGCCGAACTGACGCGTCGATTGACGACGCCCGCGCTGATCGCTGCCGCCGAGCCCATTTCCATGATGTCGAGCTCGCCGCTGCTGGGCCAGCCAACCGTGCCGAAATTGTTGCCCAAGGTCCAGAACGCGGGCCACAGCCCGTTGGCGAGATTGGGCGCCTTGATGCGTGCCTCGATCGTGCCGTACTGGAAGGTGAGTTTGTTTTCGGTCTTGATGCGTGCGGAGGTGAACGAGCGTCGACCGCCTTTCAACAACTGCTGCTGGACAGTGATGATCAAATGGCCGCCTTCGACCCGGACGTTGGCTGGCGCGTTCGTGTATTCCTGAAGTTCACTGTTGCCCCAACCGCCCGCGCCCAGGTCGTAGGACCAGACGTTGCTGGCGGGCGCGGCGCCGGCATTGAATTCATCGCTCCACAGGACTTGTCCCGTGGCGGCGAAAGGGAGTCCGAGCAAGGTGGCGATCAGCAGCATTCCGCGGCTGAAAGCCGTTCGGGACCGACGGGTGGACTTAGCGTGCATATGCCTGGACTCCCTGGGTTGACAGCGCTGTCAGCGTCCCGTAAACAACTGCCCCTGTCAACCAAGCCGCTTTGGTCGGGGCCGCCCAGTCACCAGACCAGGTCGTCAGGCACCTTGAACTGCGCGTAATACGCATCGTCTTCGGACGATGTCGCGGACGGCTCGCTGTTCGCGTCCTGGCCATGATCGAGCACGATCAGGCTGGCGTCGCGCTCGCGTACCTTCTCGGCGGCCGCGCGCGGCAGCAGTTCGTAACTTTGATCCATGCGCGCGATCACCAACGCACCGGACGACAACTTCTTTCGCAGGTCCTCGTTCACCAGCAGCGAGCGAATGGCGCCATCCGCGGTGAAGCGATATTCGCTTTCACCCGTGCGTGGCACTTTCCTGTCCTTGATGATTTGCCGCGCCTGGGCGCGGAGTTCCGTGATGCGTGCCTTCGCCTTGCCCTCTGCAGCGAGTGCGCGGTCGCGCTCGACTTTCTCGACCCGCATCCGCTCCGCTTCCAACTGGATCTCACTGGGCCCGGTTGGGCCTTTGGCATCCCGGGCCTTGTTCTGCTCGCGCGCCACCGCGGCCGCCTTGGACTTCTTGGCCAGGCCCGCCTTGATCAGTTGTTCCTGCAGGGGATTGATCTTTGCCATGTCGTGGTTTCGCGTCGAGGACTTCTGGCCCATCATACCTACCGATGGAAGACTTGAAGTACCTCGCCGGCTACCCGCAACACGTGCAGGCGCGTGTGCAGGAATTGATCGCGCAGGGCAAGTTGGGCGCGATGCTGGCCGACAAGTACGGGCAAGCCCACGCCGTGCGCAACGACGGCCAGCTGCACGACTACGTGCAGGCGCTCAAGGACCGGCATCTGCGAAAATCGGTGCCGCTGGGAAAAGTGGTCTACGACAGCAAGCTGCAGGTGATGAAGCACGCGCTCGGCACCCACACGGCCATCTCACGCGTGCAGGGTGACAAGCTGAAAGCCAGCCGCGAGATCCGCATCGCCACCGTGTTCCGCGATGCGCCTGCCGACTTCCTGAAAATGATCGTGGTGCATGAGCTCGCCCACCTGAAGGAAGCCGAGCACAACAAGTCCTTCTACCAGCTATGCACGAACATGGCCCCCGACTACCACCAGTTGGAGTTCGATCTGCGCCTGTACCTGACCCATCGCGAGACCGGCTAGCGGTCGAGCAGGAAATTGCTGCAGAACCTGCGCTCGACGCCACTGATCGGATCGATGAACGACAGCCGCTTGGCCAGCAATTGCAGCGGCGCCGAATAATCGCCTGGCGCGCGTTGGACCAGTGACGGATACATCCCGTCGTTGGCGATTGGCGCGCCAAGCGCGGCCATGTGCACGCGCAACTGGTGTTTGCGCCCGGTGATCGGCGTGAGTGCATAACGCCAGTTCCCGTCGCCGCGCGTGATCACATCGATCCGGGTCTCGCTGTTGGCCGGGCCCTCGATCTCCTGCATGCGGAAGAACGGTTCACCGGCGACGATCCGGCTGGATCGGACGCATGGAAATTCGGCGTTCGGCAATGCCGGCGCCATCGCCTCGTAGTATTTCTGAATCCGTCGCTCGCGAAACAGCGCCTGGTAAGCCGCGCGGCTGTGCGGGTTGGTCGAGAACAACACCAGTCCGGCGGTCTCGCGATCGATGCGGTGCAGTGGCGCGAGTGTCGGGTTTCCGGTTTGGCGGATCAGCCGGCCCAGCAGGGTTTCGTGGACATGGCCGCCGGCAGGCGTGACGGTGAGGAAATGCGGCTTGTCCGCCACCAGCAAGTCGGCGTCGCTGTGCAGCACGACTTCATCGAACGGGATCGGCAGTTCGTCGGAAACCTCACGGTAGTAATGGACTTCGAGCCCAACAAGATGCGGCGTGTCCGGCGTCAGCCATCGCCCCTCGCTGTCCACGACCCGGCCTCGTGCCATGCGCTCCAGCCATTGCACGCGCGACACCGCCGGAAACCGCTCGCACAGGCAATCGAGTACGGTCGGCCACGCGCCCGGCGGCAATTGCAGTGTGCTGGCAGCGAGTCCATCGATATGGGGGGGACGTTTTCGCATGCTGCCAGTGTGCGCGACTGGTTTGCGATTGGCCAACATCCTCGCTTAGCCGATATATTGTGGTCCTCGGCGGCGTCGTCTTGCGCGTCGATCAATCAATACGGAGAACGCATGGCCATCGTGAGCACCGCACTCATCACCAACGACGCCGTCGTCCTCGGACTACTCGCTGCCGTACTCGGCGCAGTGTTCTGGACCGCTTCGCGGACAGAAGGGTTCTGGAAGCGGTTCTACACCTATGTGCCCGCGCTCTTGCTCTGCTATCTGATCCCCTCGATATTCAACAGCATCGGCCTGATCGACGGCGACGCCTCGGGCCTCTACCCGATGGCGCGCGACTACCTGTTGCCGACGTCCCTGGTCTTGCTCTGCATTGCAATCGACTTTGGTGCGATTGTCCGGCTCGGCCCGAAGGCCATCATCATGTTCCTGACCGGCACCATCGGCGTGATGCTGGGCGCGCTGGTGTCATTCACCGCCATGGATTTCATCCATCCGGAAACCGTCGCGGGTGAAACCTGGCGCGGCATGACCACGCTGGCCGGTAGCTGGATCGGCGGCGGCGCCAACCAGGCCGCGATGAAGGAAGTCTTCGAAGTCGAGGCGACGATGTTCGGGCAGTTCGTGGCGGTTGATGTGCTGATCGGCAGCCTGTGGATGGCCGTCCTGTTGTTCCTGGCAGGCCGCGCGAAGGCCTTCGACCGTTGGACTGGCGCTGACGTTTCCGCCATCGAGGATCTGCAGAAGAGCATCGAGACTTATCAGGCCGAGCACTCACGCATTCCGACGTCGACCGACCTGATGGTCATCCTGGGTGTCGGCCTCGGCGCCACTGGCTTGTCGCACTTCCTGGCCGGACCCCTGGTTGCATGGATTGGCACGCTGCCCGCGGCGTGGCGCCTGCAGGACTTCAGCCTGACCTCCAACTTCTTCTGGATCGTCGTCTTTGCAACGACCATCGGCTTGCTGCTCAGCTTCACGCGCGCCCGCACGCTGGAAGGCGCGGGGGCTTCAAAAATCGGCTCGGCAATGTTGTACATGCTGGTCGCAACGATTGGCATGCACATGGACCTGGCCGCCTTGCTCGACCGGCCCTGGCTGTTCCTGCTCGGATTCATCTGGATATTGGTGCACGGCGGGCTGATGCTGATCGTCGCCAAACTGATCCGCGCCCCGCTGTTCTTCATGGCGGTGGGTTCACAGGCCAACATCGGCGCGGCGGCTTCGGCGCCGGTCGTCGCCAGCGCCTTCCATCCGGCACTCGCGCCCGTCGGCGTGCTGCTGGCCGTGTTGGGCTATGCGCTCGGCACGTACTGCGCCTATATCACCGGCTTGGTGCTGCGTACGCTCGCCACTTAGCCGGCTGTACGGCAAGTCGTTGATTTTTCGGGCGCTAGGTCATTCGCCTTATGGCTCCCGCGTGTTGGCGTGTCGAGAATCCGAACACGCCCACCGAGGATAACGACTATGCGCCAGGTACTCGTCTACGATTTTCCGACCCGTGTCTTCCACTGGCTGTTCGCCGGGTTTTTCATCACGGCGTTTGCCATCTCCAATTGGGTCGACGACGACTCGGCCCGGTTCTCGCTGCACATGCTGGCAGGCATGGGCATGGTGTTCGTGGTGGGCCTGCGTCTGGTCTGGTCGCTGGTGGGCACGCGTCACGCAAGGCTCGCCGATCTCTCCTTGAATCCAATGCAACTGCTTGGCTACTTCAAGGGCATGTTTACCGGCGGCGGTGGACGCTGGATCGGCCATAACCCGGCCTCGAGCTGGGCGGCAGTGGTGATGATTGGCCTCGCATTGGGGCTGGGCACCACGGGCTACCTGATGGCCACCGGTGGAGAGAACGACAGCATCAAGGAAGTGCACGAACTGATGGCCAATGCCTTCCTGGTGGTCGTGCTGCTGCATATCGCCGGCGTGGTGCTGCACGTGCTGAAGCACCGCGACCGCCTGCCGGCCGCCATGGTCACCGGCAGGAAGCAGGCGCTGTCCGACGACCAGGTATCGGTGCGCGCCGTCCCCGTCGCCGGCTGGGCGTTGATCGCGCTCACCGGCCTGTTCATGGGCTACCTGGTCCAGCACTATGATGCGCAGGCACGCACGCTGGACCTGTTCGGCATCACCCTGCAGCTGGGTGAAAACGAAAGCGAAGGCGGCAGCGAGACCGAAGGCGAGAACGAAAGCGAAGAACATGAAGATGACTGAAGGCGATGACCGCGAAGCATCCGGTGGCAGCGCGCTGCAGACCGGCGAGCGCGCTGTCATTGCCGGCGTGCTTGCACTGATCGCGCTGCTGGCCGGCGTTGACGTGGCGGTCGACCTGCGGCAGGGCGTGACTCTCTGGCATGTGCTGGCCGAAGCAGCCGTGGCGGTGGCCGCCTGCGTTGGCGCGTTCTATCTGCTGCGCGGCGCGTGGCAGCTGCGTCGGCGACTGGACGCACAGGGCCGCGATTTTTCGGCGTTTCGGCAGCAGGCCGAGGCGTGGCGCACGGGATCGAAAAAATACCTGGACGGCCTGTCGCAGTCGATCAACCTGCAACTGGACCAGTGGCAGTTATCGGCAGCCGAAAAGGAAGTTGCCTTCCTGTTGCTGAAGGGATTGAGCCTCAAGGAGATTGCCACCGCACGCCACACCACCGAAAAGACCGCACGCGTGCAATCAAGCGCGGTCTATATGAAATCCGGCCTCGCCGGGCGTTCGGAGTTGTCGGCGTTTTTCCTGGAGGACTTGCTGCCGCCTCAGTAAGCTCGCCGAAGCGCGGCGCTCGTGGACAAGTCGGGCGAGTTATTATGTTGGGCATCCGACTCGACCCGTTTGTGTGCCCATGACGCCAACCCTGACCATCGGAGTGCTGGCCTTAGCCGGATCGCTTGTCGCCCTCTATTTGCTTCGGCCGATTTGGGACTACCGACTACGTGGCCATGAAGTCCAGATCGTGCTTCTGAACCGCTTTCCGATCATGCGGATTCCAGTATCTGACATCGGCGACATCGCCGTGGTGCGGGCCTGGAGCAATCCGGTGGGTTTCGGCACGCTTCGCTTCGGAAACCGGATTACCCGACGGGCGATTTTGATCTCCCGAAAAAATTCGCTGTTCGCGAAAGTGCTCATCACTCCCGTGGAGCCGGAGGAATTCCTGGCAGACGTCAAGCTCGAGATGCTTCGCGAGGCAGCATGAGCCAAAGTCCCGAGCTATTGCGGCGGCTGCTGCGCGCCAAGGACCGGATGGATGGCGCGCCGCACGAAGAGTGGCCCGTCCACCGGTTGGCGAAGGTCAGCGCCGTGTCGCCCGCGCACTTCGCGCGCTCGTTCAAGGAAGCCTTCTCGGTGCCTCCGCACCGCTACTTGCTGACCCGTCGCATCGAGCGTGCCGTTGCGCTGCTTCGCGATACCGAGCTGCCGATTACCGACATCGCCTTCCAGACCGGATGGAAAAGCCTCGGCACGTTCGGGCGGATTTTTCGCGACATCACTGGCGAAAGCCCCGGAGAATTGCGGGCACGCGTGCAGCCGGCTGCGCATGACCGGGACTCCGTGCCCGAATGTATCGTCCGCGCCGCGCAGCGGCCGGATCTGAAGACCGCAGTTTCGGAGAAGCGGCGACGGGACTCGGTTGATACCGTGGCGCCTCGATCAACGGAGGATGTATGACTCAAGGCGTATCAGTGATGGGTTTGTATGTACGCGACCAGGACGAGGCGCTGGCGTTCTATGTCGACAAGCTGGGTTTTATCGTCCACACGGACGTCGGCAACGGCGACTATCGCTGGTTGACGGTTCAGCACCCCGAACAACTTTCGTTCCAGCTTGGATTGTTCCGGCCAGGGCCGCCGGTCCATGACGCCAACACGGCGCAAACGCTCAACGAAGTCGTGGCCAAGGGCGCGATGCCGCCGCTGGTGTTGATGGTGGATGATTGTCGGGCAGCGTATGAACGGCTGAGTGCGCTCGGTGTGGAATTCACCCAAGCGCCGGTGGATCGCTACGGCGCCGTGGATGCGGGCTTTCGCGATCCGTCGGGCAATGGCTGGAAGATGATCGAGCCGAAGGCGTAACCCCGGCGAAAAAAACGGCCCGCCGAAGCGGGCCGTTTCAGTTTCGTGGCAGCTGAAGCTTAGTTGACGCCGATCGCACTCCACGCTGCTGCGACCGCTGCACGCTCCGTAGAGCCCGCGCCGTACAGATCGGTCGCGGCATTCAACATCGCTGCACGTGCCTGCGGATAGGTCGTGCCCGAGGTCATGTAGACCGTGTGTGCGCGGAACCACAGTGCGCCGGCTTTCGCGCGGCCGAGGCCGGTGAGCGATCCGGTGCCGGTGGCGTTCTTGGTGTCACCGACGTTGCAGGTCTTGCTGGCCGGGCCGCCAGCCGGGCTGGTGCCTTCGGCGAGCAGGTAGAACAGGTGGTTGGCCGGACCCGACGAATAATGCGGGTCGACGCCGCCCAGGCCGCCGGCCGGATAGCAGTCATACGACACGTTGCCGTCGAGGTTCGGGTCGTACATGTAGCGCAACGCGCTGGTGCCGTTGGTGTAGATCTCTTCGCCGATCTTGTAGTCGCCCGGATCGTTGGCGTTGTTGGCGTAGTACTCGACCAGCGTGCCCATGATGTCGGAGTTGGCTTCGTTGAGGCCGCCCGAATCGTTGGAGTACACAAGGCCGGCCGTGGCCTGGTTCACGCCGTGGCTCATTTCATGGCCGGCGATGTCCAGTGCCGTCAGCGGCAGGTAGCTGCCGCCGCCGTCGCCGTAATACATGGCGTTGGCATACCAGGCTGCGTTCACCCAGCTGTTGCCGACGTGCACGTAGCTCTTCACGCCCTTGCCATCGTTGAAGATGCCGTTGCGGCCGAAGGTGTTCTTGTAGAAGTCGAAGGTGGTGGACACGCCGAAGTGCGCATCGGCCGCCACGGTGGCGCGGTCGCTGAGGGTGTTGTTGCCCCAGGTGTTGTCTGCATCGGCGAACAGCACCGCGCGCCTGGCTGCGGTGGAATACTGCGCGTTGTTCGCGTCGTAAACAGCGCCGCCACCACGGGTCAGGTCGGTCATGGTGAAGCTGGTGCCCGACTGCGACGTGTTGAGCGTGACGTTGCCGTACATCAGGGTGCGTCCGGTACCGACGGCCGGAGTGCCCGTGGTGCCACCGCCACCGCCGCCCGGCTTGGCCGTGTGGACCATGTCCCACTTGTCGAGCACGCGGCCGTTGCCGGCATCGACGAAGAAGTGCATTTCGGTCGGATCGCCATTGCCCTTCTGGCCGTTGAAGATCACTTCGTAGGCAAGCGTCGGGCGGGTGTTCAGTGCGAAGACCACCAGGCGTGCGCTCGGCAGGCCGAGGAACTCGGTGCCGAAGTCGGCGCCAGCGCGCGCGATCGCGGTGTCGCTGTCGAGCGACGGACGGGTGCCCGGGCGGAAGTCGGTATCCAGCGTCTTGCTGACGCTGCGCAGCGCGCCGCGGGAGGAATGCACGACGAAGTCGCCGCCGATGACATCCAGGCCGGCGTAGGTGCGGCTGAAGCGCACGTGTTCGGCGCCCGATGCATCACGGATCACGTCGCGCTCGACGAACTGGTCGTTGGCAGCAGCGTGGACGGCGCCGGGATTCTGGCGAACGAGCAAACGGGCGTGGTCGGCCACCGGGTTGCCTGCGAGGGCAGTTCCAGCGAGCGCGATGGTCACGGCGAACGTCAACAACTTCGGAGTCAGCGACATGAAGGATTTCCTGGAAGGAGGTCAAAAAAATCCGCCCTGAGCGGGGCGGCTTCGGTACTACCCGGTCGAACGTGCGCCAGTCGCACAAAACCGTCAATTTGAGGTCCGCGAAGGCGAATATAGTGTGATAGACGTCACATTTTAATGGCCTTTGCTTTGTAAATCGTCGGCAATTTTGCTGCGACGCGACAGCCCATTGCGCAGCTTCGACCCGCGCCCGGGGCAGGCGGCTGTGCAACCGATGGATGGTGGCCGGTATCTGACACGGAGACTGGCCGCCCTGGCCAGGACTCGCGCCGATGCGTGGGACTGTCGTGCATCAACACCGGGAAAAAGAATGAAGTCTTCGAAAGCAGTCCTCCTCGTTTGCATCGCGTTTTTCTGCAACTCGGCCGCTGCCGCGTCCCCGATCGACTTTGCCCCGCTCGCCAAACGGATCGAGGAAACAAAGCGGGTCACCGGCCACCCGTCGGGAACGGCAGTGGCGGTCATCAAGGATGGCGAGGTGATCTACCAAGGCTATTTCGGCTATTCCGATATCGGGAAGCAGCAGCCGGTTACGGCAGATACGGCGTTCTATATCGCATCGTCAACCAAACCGCTGTTCGCGCTGAACGTCTTGCTGCTCGAAGCGCAGGGGCGCTTGGATACCACCACATCGCTGCAGTCCATGTTTCCGTCGGCTGCCTTCAAGGGCTTCGACGCCAACGCGATCACGGTCCGCGATCTTCTGGTGCACACCTCGGGCATCGACAATCAACCCCTGGTCTGGGCGACGGCCTTCAGCGGAATCCATGATGCCGACTCCCTGGAAGCACTCGTGGCTGCCTCGTATCCTTCGGCTGAAACAGCGCACGGCCAATTCGACTACAGCAATGTCGGTTACAACATAACCAGTATCTGGACGACTCGGATTCTCGGGACGTCATGGCAGGATCAGCTGCGCCAGACGGTGTTTGATCCGGTCGGCATGCCACGCAGCAGCGCCACCATGAGCCGCGCGCAGGAACGGCAGTGGCAGGTGGCCAAGCCCTATACCATCGCCTCGCAGACACCGGGCCAGCCGCTGTATCTGGAAAAGGCGGATGACACCATGCATGCGGCAGGGGGCGTGGTTGCGACGGCGCCGGATCTTGCCCGTTTCCTCGTCGCCGAATTGAACGGCGGCAAAGTGGACGGTGAACAATTGCTGCCGGCGGCAGTGATCGCGCGTTCGCAGCAGGACCAGGTCAGCCTGGACGAAAAATACCAGGACTTCCAACGCAGTGGCTACGGCTGGGGCTGGTACAGCGGCCAGTACAAGCAGCACCGGATGCTGCACCATTTTGGCGGTTTCGCCGGTTACCACGCGCATCTGTCCTTCATGCCGGACGCCGGCATTGCGCTGGTCGTGCTGAACAACGAGGACATGCTGGCCGGGCGCCTGACCAGCGTCATCGCCGATTACGTCTACGGCAGCTTGCTGGGCGATCCGGAAACGGAAAAGCGCGTAGCAGGACGCTTCGTCGAGCTCAATGCAGGCGTCGCGAAAATGCAGGCAGGACTCGCCAAGCGCCAGGGCGAGATCAATGCGCGACCCTGGCGTTTGAGTTTGCCCAAGGCGGCATATACCGGCAGTTACCACGCCAATTTGCTGGGTGACATCGAGGTGACCCTCGATCCGGAAGGTCGACTGCTCTTGCGTTGGGGCCGGGTGGCTTCGATGGCGACTGGCTTCGACGGGCCCGAGCAGGTTCGCGTGGAATTCGTACCCAACTCCGGGCAGATCGTCAGCTTCAAGGTCGATGACAGGAAGGTGACCAGCCTGACCTTCGGCGATATGCGCTTTGACCGGACGCCATGAATCGAAATCAGGGTTCCTGATCGGGTGGGCCGTAGGTCTTCGGGCCTACGAAGGGCAGCGCCAGGGTCGCGAGCAGCTGATTGCTGGTGGGATAGTTTTGAGGTTCCCAGACTCCCAGCGCTGCCGGTGCTTCATTGGGCCGGTACCGAAACGTGCCGAACACCAGGTCCCAGAAGGGCGTCAGCACACCATAGTTTCCGGCGTCGGCGGGGCTCGCGCTGTGATGGGTCCGATGCAGTTCGGTGCCCACCAGCACGTAGTTCAGGAAACCGGCGCTGATCTGCACGTTGAAATGTGAAACCAGCCCCTGCAACCCCATGATCACGTTGAACAGGAATACCGCTTCACCACCCACGCCCAGGCCGTAAACGACGCCGATGTTCAGGGCCATCACGGTCGCGAAGTTGATCGGGTGGCTGACCACGTGCATCAGCAGATAGACCCGGCGCGGCAGGTGATGTTGCACATGGGTGCGCCACAGGAATCGCCCCACCGGCCCGCGCGCCTCATGGCTGATGCGGTGTTGCCAATACTGGAAGAACTCGTAGGTAAGCGCGAGGATCACCAGCTGCAGCACGACCGGAAGCTGCGAGAGGGCGCCGTCCGAATTGTCGGCGATACCAATCGCAAACCAGCCTGCGGCAAACCTGACCAGGAAGCCGCCCCCGCCCAGGACAACCGCATACTTCAGGTCACGCAGGAAGCTGCGCCAGGTCATGCTCCAGTCCTTGCGAAACGGCACGAGCCACTCGACGACGAACAGGAGGACGAGCCTGCCAAAGGCGAACCAGGCAAAGGCGCGCTGCAAGCTGCCTTCGCTGCGCATGGAAAGGATGGCGACCGACAGGGTGGCAATCAGCAATAGCGGGTAGAACAAGTAACGGACGAAACGCGACATGGGGCAGGGACTCGCAGTGGATGACTGCGGCCGAGGCTAGTGCCCATGGGGCGCCTGCGCTTTGCAAATCTTGCTGTGCCTGCAACCGGCGGTAGCTAGATCACCGGCTCGTGCTTGCGCCGCACCTTGATGAAGACATCGCGCTCGCTACGCCGATAGTCGAACAGTTCGCCGTTGCCGGGGAACTCGATCCGCTCGAAAGCCAGCGTCGATGCGATGCCGTAGGGAGAAGGATCCAGTTGCGCTGACTTGAAACGCAATATTCCCCTGCTCAACGCATCGATGTCGCCGGTAATCCGCAGGCGGGCGTACAGCCCGCCCGGCAGCAGGAAGGCCCGATCCGGATCGGGGCAGGGGTCATCTTCCAACGCCACGTAATGGCGGCAGGTGGAGCGATCCTGGTGGAACGGCGCATCGACGAAGATGCCGAGGGCCGCGCTTCGTCGCGCGCCGCTGCGCTGCTGAAGGCGACGGTGGGCCGCGCACAACGCATCCTCGTCCAGTGGGCAACGCTCGACGCTGAGCTTGCGCGCGGGCAGGCGGTGCAAGGACAGGGCATACGGAAAGGCGATGTCGCTGACGAGCAGTTTCTTGCTCTGCCGGAACTCGGTCGCCGTCTGTTGGTAGCGCAGGCGGAAACTGCGCGCGAAGACGGCCGCTGAACTGAATCCACTTTCGAAAGCGATTTGCAGAAGGGGCGCGTCCGGCAACACGACCATCAGGTGTGCTGCATGGTCCAGCCTGATCCGGGCCAGGTAAGCGGCCGGGGTCTCGCGCGTTTCAGCCTTGAAGATCCGGTGGAAATGAAAGGGCGACAGCCCGACACCGGCGGCCAGTTCCGCCAGCGACAGCGGCTCCCGGAATCGGGTCGCCATTACCAGGATCGTTTGCTCGATACGCAGATCCATCGACTCTCGCACCTCGCTGCTCTGGATTGAAGCACCGTCCTGGGCCACTCAATAGCACGGATTCACCAACTTTCCTTGAGTCATCCGCCCATCTCCGGCATCCTTCTGTCATGTCCCTGTCCCATCTCAACCGCCGCTTTCAGCTCTGGTCTCGCAGCCTGGCCGGGCGGTTCATGGTGCTATTGCTGCTGGCAGCGCTCGTCCCCGGCATCCGCGTCGCGGTGGAGCATGCGCATGCAAACGGCAGCCACGAGCATGCACATTCGAGTCAGCCGGCTCCCGACCATGGCGACGCGCCCGACTTTGCCCAGGCGGGTGAAGTGCAACTCCACCAGCATGACCTGGGCACGGCTGCGTCCGATCTGCCACCGGCAAATTCACTGCAGGCGGTTTCAATGTCGCCCGATTGCCCCGTGAAGCGGCTGGTTGCTTCTCGCCCGCCGTCCTCGCCCCGATCACCACCGCATCGACCTCCCATCGCCTGACAACCCCTGGCTGCCATGGACAGCCCGTCGCTTGTTGTCTTTCGACCCGGAGGTTTTTCTTGAGCGAATCCCAGTATCTTGCTGGCCTTGGCGTTTGCCTGGGTCTTTGGCGCCGCTGGCGCCTGTTGATTGCCATCCCGCTGCTGATGCTGGTGGCAGGAATCGCCGCCGCCCATGGCGTGGATGGCAAGGACAAGGCCTTCCTGCTGCAAAGCTCCGGGCCGCAGCCACTGGTGTTTGCCTACCTCGGCGCCAAGCACATGGTCACCGGCTACGACCACCTTCTGTTTTTGTTCGGCGTGATCTTCTTCCTGTACCGCATGCGTGAAGTGGCGGGCTACGTGACCTTGTTCGCGCTTGGCCATAGCGTCACGCTGCTTTACGGCGTGCTGGGCGGCGTCCACGTCAACGCCTACCTCGTCGATGCCATCATCGGTTTCTCGGTGGTGTACAAGGCGCTGGATAATCTTGGCGCCTTCAAGACCTGGTTCGGAGTACAGCCGAATACGAAGGCAGCGGTTCTCATCTTCGGCTTCTTCCATGGCTTTGGCCTGGCGACCAAGTTGCAGGAGTTCGAACTGTCGGCCAACGGGCTGGTCACCAATATCCTGGCCTTCAACGTGGGCGTGGAACTCGGCCAGTTCCTGGCGCTGGGCGCCATCCTGATCGTGATGGGTTTCTGGCGCCGGACCCCTGCATTCACGCGGCAGGCATTTTCTGCAAACGTCGTACTGATGACCGCTGGTTTCGTGCTGATCGGTTATCAGCTCGCCGGCTATTCCATTTCCTGAAGGAAGATCATGTCCACTATTCCATCCGTGGTACCGACCCGGCGAAGCTTGATCAAGGCGACTTTGCTGTCGCTGGTGGTCGCAGTAGTCATCCTTGTCATCGCCGTGCTGCCCGCCGAGTACGGCATCGATCCCACGGGCGTCGGCTCGCACCTGGGGCTTGATGCCTTGGCCAGCACGGAATTGAAGGCTACAACCGAAAGTCCGACTGACGTGGCCACCGTCGCAGTCGCGGCACCCTCGGACGCGGCGCTTGCGCCCATGCCGACTGCGGCGGAGCCGGAACTCGACGCGGTCGGTCAGCCGGCCAAACCCGTTGATGCCAGCCACGTAAGCAAGCGCAACGACGCTTTTCGTTCGGACGAGTTGACCCTTACCCTGGCGCCTGGCAAGGGTGGCGAGATCAAGGCCGAGATGCAGTCCGGCGCCGGCTTCGTTTTCCAGTGGACTGCGAGCGCCCCGGTTGCGGTGGACATGCATGGCGAGCGCAAGGATGCGAAGGAGGGCGAGTACACCAGCTACTGGATCGAGCCTTCCCTCGACCACGGCTCCGGCTCATTCACCGCGCCATTCGAAGGCAGCCACGGCTGGTATTGGCTGAACCGGAGCGAGTCGCCCATCACTGTGAAAGTGCAGGTCACGGGCTTCCAGAAAAAGTTGTTTCGTCCCGGTCAGGAATAATCGCCTGCGGTCGCGCCAGCGCGGCTCGATGACAAGCAATGAAACCCTTGCCTAGCCGCGTCGGGCGGCCTCGATTGCCGCGATGTCGATCTTTCGCATTCCCATCATCGCCTCGAACGCGCGCTTGGCGGCCGCCGGATCGGGATCGGTGATCGCGTCGATCAGCACGCGTGGCGTGATCTGCCACGACAGGCCCCACTTGTCCTTGCACCAGCCGCAAGCGCTCTCGCTGCCGCCGTTGCCGACGATGGCGTTCCACAATCGGTCTGTTTCGGCCTGGTCGTCAGTGGCCACCTGGAAAGAGAAGGCTTCGTCGTGCTTGAACGTGGGCCCGCCATTCAAGCCCAGGCAGGGAATGCCCATCACATTGAACTCCACCGTGATCACATCACCCTGCTTGCCGGAGGGATAGTCCCCGGGCGCGCGATGCACGGCGTTCACTGCGCTGTCGGGAAAGGTTTCAGCGTAGAAGGTCGCCGCGTCCAATGCGGTGCCGTCGTACCACAGGCAAATCGTGTTCTTGCTGACCATGTCGTTCCTCCCAATGGCTTTCAAGCGCGTTATGCCATTGGAACGCTGAATCGTGACTTATTCAATCTCTACCGCTTCCCGGATTCCATGAGGGAAAGCATAGCCGAGGTCGCGGGACTTGGCTTTCTCGGGCTGCTGACATAACGCTGTCAGCAGCAGGGGTCTAAGTTGGGAAAACCCTGGCGCACATGGCGTTGGGACACCTGACACCCGGAGCGATTTCATGCCGACCCTGTACCACCACCCCTACTCGCAACATGCCCGGCGAGTGGTCTCGCTGCTGGAAGCGGCGAGCTTGCCGTACGAGCTGCACCGCGTCGCGTTGGAAAAGGGAGAGCATCGCTCGCCCGAGTTCCTGGCGCTCAATCCCAATCACCAGATCCCGGTGTTCATCGATGGCGAACTGGTCCTGTTCGAATCGCATGCGATCTGTCGGTACCTCTGCGCCAAGCACGGGCTGACGCAGTGGTATCCGAGCGATCTTTCCACGCGCGCAAAGATTGACCAGTGGCTCGACTGGAACCAGTGCCGCCTGTTTCCGACGGTGCGCGACATTGTCTTGAACAAGGTGTTCCTGGGGCCGGACGGCGATGTGGCGGCGATTGCCCGCGGAGAAGCGGCCCTGCCGGAACTGATGGCAATCCTCGATGCCGGCCTGGCCGATCGGGATTTCCTCGCAGGGTCCACCGCCACCCTGGCAGACCTGTCGGTCGCGTCCAACATCTTCCAGTTGGGCCTGGCCGAAATCGCGCCCGACTCGCCGCATATCGCGCGCTGGTATCAACGCGTGGGGCAAATCGAAGGGTTTCGAAAATCCCTTCCGCCGACGACAATGGCCTGATCCCCGGGCGCGGGTAGCCTGGGCAAGCGAGGAAACATGCGCCGCGCCGACCGGTTGTTCCAGATCATCCAGACCTTGCGCGGCGCTCGATCGCCGGTCGCGGCGCGAGCATTGGCCGAGGAGTTCGAGACCTCGGTCCGCACGATCTATCGGGATGTGGATGAGCTGCGCGCGCGGTATGTGCCGATTCGAGGCGAAGCCGGCGTGGGATACGTGCTCGAGCCCGGCTATGACCTGCCGCCACTCATGCTGTTGCCTGACGAAATCGAGGCGGCGCTGCTCGGTGCGCTATGGGTGGCTGCGCGTGGCGATCCGGCGCTGGCGCGCGGCGCACGCGACCTCCTGGCCAAGATCGAGGCGGTCGTACCCGAACATCTGCGCCCGATTCTTCTCGACTCGACGCTGATGGCGCCCTGCCTGGTTCCCGCCGTGGCGGACAGCTTGCCCATGGCGCAGGTCCGGCAATGGATTCGCGAGCAGCGAAAGCTGCGAATCGACTACCTCGACGAGCAGCAACGGCACAGCCAGCGCACGATCTGGCCGATTGCCGTGGCGTATTTCGAGACGGTGCGCCTGGTCGTAGCCTGGTGCGAAACCCGCCAGGCGTTTCGTCATTTCCGGACTGATCGGATCCACTCGATCGAATTCATCGAGGAAATGTTTCCCACGCCCGTGGCGGAGCTGCGGCAGGCGTGGCGCCTGCGGGAGCAGAATCGCGATCGCCCCCAGCCGGAAATGAGATTGGCCAGGACTCTCGACGCCTAAACCGATGCCTCGATGATCTTTTCCATCGTCTCTTCCACCTGTCGGGCAGCGGGTTCGATGCGTGGGTCGTCGGAGACGAGCTTCAGCACAGCGGTCGGCGGAATCATGCCGACGATGGTCTTCCCGCCGTCTTCGTAGATCGAAATCCTGCAGGGCAGCGCCATGTTCAGCGCCATGTTCACCGACAGGACTGCGCTGGCCTGCGCGGGATTGCAGATTTCCATCACGCGGCATTCGTTCGCCAGCGTGAAGCCCTTGCCCTCGAGGGTCTTTTTGAAGTCGTAGTGGTGCAGCACGCCGAAGCCGTGCGCCTTGGATGCTGCTTCGATATCGGCGAATACCTGGTCGACCGACTTGCTTGTCTCTTTGCGATACAGCATGGGTTTTCCTTGATGTTTCCGGGAGAGTCTGTCGCTGGCCACAGCATACGACGCAGTTACTGTCCCTGTGCTGAGCCGCCTGTTCGATATCGGACACCGGTGTTCAGCGCCGACCAGTAAGCACCGTCGACGGAGCTCGCATCAAATGCCGACGTCTTGCGCAAGTAACTGATTGGCGTAAGGAAAGACTCTCGCGCCAGACATGGCACGGCTCTTGCTGAAGTAGCGGCATGACTTCAACAAATTCCAGCGCCATGGACCAACCGATCAGCGTACGCACCATCACCCGTCGCCAGCGGCTGCGCATCGCCCTGGTGGTCGGCGCGATTGTCGTACTCGCCACCTCGGCCTGGGCGGTCAACCGCATCGTGAGCCCGAGCGTGGCCCGCGACGACATCCGCATCGCCGAGGTCCATCGCGGCACCATCGCCAACACCATCAACGCCTCGGGCGTGGTGGTGCCGGTGCACGAGGAACAGGTGCCCAGCCCCATCCAGACGCGGCTGGCCCGCGTGCACGTGAAGGCGGGGCAGGAGGTGGCTGCCGGCGCCCTGTTGCTCGAACTCGACGACCGCACCATCCGCCTGGCCATCGACAACCTGGACGAGCAAGTCGCCCAGCAAGAGATTCGCGTGCAGTCCCTGACGCTGGAAATGCGCCAGAAGCAGAAGCAGCTGGCCAGCCAGATCGAGCTGTTGCGACTGGACCTCGCCAGTGCCGAAGTGCGCCTGGGCCGCTTCCAGCGCCTGGAAAAAATCGGCGCCTCATCCGCTTCGGATTTGAATGCCGCCGAACTCGTGGTGGAGCGCACCAAGATCGAGTTGCGCCAGCACCGCGAATCGGTCGCCGACACCCGCCTGGCCACCGAGACCAGCATCCGCGGCGCGCAACTGCAGAAAGCCATCCTGCAAAAGGAACTCGAGCAGCAGAAGATCCTGTTGGCGCAAACCCAGGTACGCGCACCCTTTGCCGGCATGCTCAGCTGGGTGCTCACCGACACCGGCGCCAGCGTGCAGGCCGGGCAGATGGTCGCGAAGGTATCCGAGCTGCACAATTACCGGGTCGAGGCCACGGCCTCGGACTTCTATGCGCGCTACCTGGAACCGGGCCAGCGCGTGCGCATCGGCTACAGCGGCCAGGTGCTGCCGGGCCGCGTGCAAACCGTGCTGCCGGAAATCAAGGACGGCACCGTCACCTTGCTGGTAGTCCTCGACCAGCCGAACCATCCCTTGCTGCGCAACCGCCTGCGGGTGGACGCCAACATCATCACCGACCAGAAAGCCGATGCGCTGATTGCCGACAGCGGGCCGGCCTTCAACGGCCGCGGCCGCCAGGACGTCTACGTGCTGGATGGCAACGTGGCGCGCAAACGCCAGCTGGACGTCGGCTTGGGCGACGGCAACGCGGTTGAAATCATTTCCGGCGCAAAAGCCGGCGAGCGGCTGATCGTTTCCGATACCAGCCGCTTCAAGCACCTCGACAGCATTCGCATCTCAAACTAAAGGCGATACCGATGATCAAGCTCGAAAACATCAGCAAGACCTACCAGACCGACAAGGTGGAAACCCTGGCGCTGAAGGACATCAACCTGCACGTGAAGAAGGGTGAGTTCGTCTCGATCATGGGCCCGAGCGGTTGCGGCAAATCCACCTTGCTCAACGTGATCGGCTTGCTGGACCAGCCGGGCAGCGGCTCGGTCAGCGTCGACGGCGCGGCGGTGAAGTCCTATCGCGACAAGGATGTGTCGCGCCTGCGCAACCAGACCTTCGGTTTCATCTTCCAGAGCTTCCACCTGATCAACGACCTGCAGGTGATAGACAACGTCGAGCTGCCGCTGCTGTACCGCAAGATGCCGGCCGCCGAACGGCGTCGCCTCGCCCGCGCCGCACTGGAAAAGGTCGGCCTGGGCGCGCGCATGGAGCACTACCCGAATCAGTTGTCCGGCGGCCAGCAACAACGCGTCGCCATTGCGCGCGCCATGGTTGGCCAGCCGCAGGTGCTGCTGGCGGACGAACCGACCGGCAACCTCGACAGCCAGATGGGCAGCGAGGTGATGGACCACCTGGTGCAGTTGAACAAGGACGGCACGACCGTGGTGATGGTGACCCATGACGAGCGCGAAGCGCGGCGTGGCAGCCACATCATCCGCGTCTTCGATGGCCAGCTGGTGGCCTGAGGAAAACCCATGATCAGGAATTACCTGCTGACCGCCTGGAAGGTCTATACCCGGCGCAAATTGTTCACCGCCATCAACCTGCTGTGCATCACCCTGACGCTGATGGTGCTGCTGGTGGTGACCGCACTGCTGCAGAACGAGCTGTATCCCACCGGCGTCGAGGGCAAGAGCGACCGGTACCTGCAAGTGGGCACCGTAGTGTCGATCGGCAAGGGCGGCAATGCCACGCGCCACAGCCCTCTCGGCTACAAGCTGATCGAAAAATACCTCAAGCCGATGAAGACGGCGCAACTGGTGGCTGCGGTCACCGGCCCCAGGACGGTGTCCGTGTACCAAGGGGATCGCATCAACGAAGTGCAGATGCGGCGCGCCGACGCCAACTACTGGAAGGTGCTCGACTTCGTGTTGGTGGATGGTCGCCTGCCCACGGTGGAGGACGATACGCGTGGCCGCTTCGTCGCCGTCATCAACCAGAGCACGGCGCGCAAGTTGTTTCCCGGCATCCAGGCGGTCGGCCAGCCGATGAATATCGGCGGCCAATCGTTCCAGGTGATTGGCGTGGTCGAGGACACGATGCACCTCAACTCGTATTCGGATATCTGGACGCCGATCAGCACCGATCCGTCCACGGAATTCCGCAACCAGATGTGGGGTGACTTCAGCGCCTTGTTGTTGGCGCGCGATGCCAGCGACCTGCCGGCGATGAAGGCTGAAGTCGCGGAGATCGCCAAGCGCGTGCAGTTCGACGACCCGAAGGAATGGACCACGGCGATCATGTGGGGCGATACGAAGCTCGATTTCTTCGCGCGCGGATTGCTGAACAACGAGCAGAATGCTGATTCGGGTGCGGCGATGTTCCTGACCATTGTTGCGGTGCTTATGTTGTTTTTCATGTTGTTGCCGGCCTTGAACCTGGTCAATCTCAATATGGGTCGCATCATGGAGCGCAGCTCCGAAATTGGAGTGCGGAAGGCGTTCGGGGCATCCAGTTCGCAATTGGTCGTCCAGTTCGTGATCGAGAACATCCTGCTCTGCCTGTTCGGCGGGCTGCTCGCACTGCTGGCTGCCAAGGGTGTGCTGCTGTGGCTGGAAGGCTCCGGCCTGATCCCCTACCTGGACGTGGACATCAACCTGGCCGTGTTCTTCATCGGCCTGGTTCTCGCCACCGTGTTCGGCCTGCTGTCGGGCGTGATCCCGGCCTGGAAGATGTCCCGTCTCAACCCCGTGCAAGCCCTGAAGGGAGCCGCCTGATGTTCCGCCATCTGTTGAAGCCGATCTGGCGCCGCAAGTCGCGCAACCTGATGCTCAGCCTGGAGATCCTGCTGACCTTCCTGGTGGTGTTCGCCATCGTTGCCGCGGCCGGTCGCTGTTACCAGCTGTACCACCTGCCCACGGGCTTCAGCTACGACAATGTCTGGTCGGTGCAGCTGGAACAGCCGAATGAGGAAGGGTCGAAGGACGGCGGTGCCATCGTCGAAAAATTCCGGCGTGGCCTGCAAGACCTGCCCGAGGTGGAGCAGGCATCGCTGTCGAGTTTCTCGCCCTACCTCAGCGCCACCTGGCGCAGCGCAGTGAACCTGCCCGACGGCGGCAAGCAGGCCGAGACCGACATGCTGGATATCAGCGACGATTTCTTCGCCACGCTGGACATGTCCGTTGAGAAAGGCCGCGTATTTTCGGCAGCCGACGAAGGGGCCGCGGAAACCGCCGTGGTAATCAACCGGCAACTGGCTGAAACCCTGTTCCCGGGCCAGGACCCGGTCGGCAAGATCATCAGTGACGGCGAGCCGGGCAGCGAGGCGCGCACGATGATGAAGGTCACGGGTGTCATAGAGGACTTCAGGAACAAGGGCGAGTTCATGTCGCCGACCAACTTCGTGCTGAAGCGCTTTTCGCCCGTGGCCGAGAACGCCATGATCCGCACCGTGCTGCTGAAGGTGCGGCCCGGCACGTCGCGCGACTTCGAGCTCAAACTAAGCCAGCAATTGAAGTTGATCCGCAACGACTGGTCGTATCGCATCTCGCCGCTGGGCGACCTGCGCAAGTCGATGCTGCAGGAAACGCTTACGCCGCTGGTGGTGTTGTCGGTGATCGCTGGCTTCCTGCTGTTGATGGTGGCGTTCGGCCTGTTCGGCGTGCTGTGGCAGAACACCACGCGTCGCATCCCGGAAATCGGCCTGCGACGCGCCACGGGCGCCACGTCGGCGGACATCTACCGGCAGATCATCATCGAGCAGTTGTTGCTGACCTCCCTGGCCATGGCGGTCGGGCTGATACTGCTGGTGCAACTGCCGATAACCGGCGTGCTCGGGCAGAACCTGGACTGGCCCTTGTTCCTGGGCGCCGCCGCGACCGCAATAGGCCTGATGGCGCTGGTTTCGGTGCTCTGCGCTCTTTATCCTGCATGGCAGGCCAGCCGCTTGAGCCCGACCGAAGCGCTGCACTACGAATGACCACACCAAGGCACAAAGCATCAACACCGTGACCGAAAATGCATCCAGGCAACGCGTGCTGGTCGTTGACGACGACAGCTCGGTGCAAGTTTCGCTGGCGCTGCTGCTGAAGCAGTCCGGCTTCGACGTGCTGACCTGTGACGAACCCGCGCAGGTGCTGCCACTGCTGGCCGGCGCGTCGGTGGACCTGGTGCTGCAGGACATGAACTTCTCGCCGCGCACCAGCGGCGAGGAGGGCCTGGCGCTGCTGGCGGCGATCAAGGCGAAGCATCCGGCCTTGCCGGTATTGCTGATGACGGCCTGGGGATCGATCGCGCTGGCGGTGAAGGGCGTGAAGATGGGCGCGGCGGATTTTTTCACCAAGCCCTGGCAGAACGCGCAACTGGTGGAACTCATTCGCACCACGCTGGAACTCACCGCGCCGCGCACGATGACCCGGCCGGATCGCCGGGCACTGGATGCGGAGTTCGATTTCAGCGGGATTATTGGCGAACATCCCGAGTTGCTGAAAGTCTTGTCCACGGTCGGCCGGGTGGCCCGCACGCGCGCACCGGTGCTGATCCTGGGCGAGAGCGGCACCGGCAAGGAACTGATTGCCGATGCGATCCATCGGAACAGTCCGCGCGCCGGCAAGGACTGCGTCAAGATCAACATGGGCGCGATCACCTCGTCGCTGTTCGAGAGCGAGATGTTCGGCCACGTGAAAGGCGCATTCACCGATGCGCGCAGCGACCGCAAGGGCCATGTCGCGACTGCGCAAGGCGGCACGCTGTTCCTGGACGAGATTGGCGAGCTCAATCGCGGCGACCAGGTGAAGCTGCTGCGCGTGATGCAGGACCACAGCTACCGCCCGGTCGGCGCCAGCGCCTCCGAGCAAGCCGACATCCGCGTGGTGTCGGCCACCAATCGCGAGTTGGCCGAACTGGTCGCGGCCGGCGAGTTTCGCGAAGACCTGTACTACCGTTTGAACCTGATCACCCTGCGTTTGCCGCCGCTGCGCGAACGGCGCAGCGACATCGCGCTGATCGCGACGCAGCTGGTGTCGGACCTGGCCCGCGACTACGGCCTTGGGCCGGTCAGCCTGACGACCGGCGCGCTGGAATGGCTGTCGTCGCAGCCGTGGCCCGGCAACATCCGGCAACTGAAACAGGTGCTTGAGCGCACCTTGCTGCTGGTCGGCAAGCCGGTGCTCGACCAGGGCGATTTCATTTTCGCGGAGCCCGCTGAAAACGACGGACCCCGGCCGGCCGGCATGGGCGTGGACGGCATGACGCTGGAAGCGGTGGAACGACGCATGATCGAAACCCTGCTCGACCAGCACCACGGCAATATCTCCCGCGTCGCCCGGGCGCTCGGCCTGAGCCGGCCTGCCCTGTATCGGCGCCTGGAAAAATACGGATTGGCGGCGGGCAACTCGGGCGAGGATGTCGCGTGAAGTTGCGCCACCGCTTGATCGCCTACCTGGTCGGGCTGCATCTGGTTTTCTTTGCGCTGGCGATCTTCGTGTATGGCGAAAAGCCGCTGGTGGTGGTCGGGGTCGAGCTCTTCTTGCTGGCCAGTCTCGCGCTGGGCATCGTACTGGTGGGTCGTGCCTTGCAGCCACTCGACTACGCGCGTCGGTTTCGCGACCTGCTGCAGGACCATAACTACGCGGCGCGACTGCAGCAGGCGCCCAACGATGAACTCGCCGGCATCGTCAGCCAGTTCAACGACATGCTCGACGCGCTGTACCAGGAGCGCCTGAAACTCGGCGAGCAACGCGGCTTCCTCGACCGGCTGCTGGAGGCCACGCCAAGCGCGGTGATCGTCTTCGATTTCGAAGACCGAATCAGCCTGGTCAACGCCAGCGCCCAGGCCCTGCTGGGCGTAGTGGCGCCGGAAGGCAAGACGCTCGCGGATTGGGCGCGATCGCGTGGCGATTTCATTGAAGGCATCGACGCTGCCGGCCGCGAGCGCAGCCTCGACCTGCTGTCGCAACTCGAGGCGCTGCCGCTGGGCGACAGCCGCCTGCTCACCGATACCGATGGCCGCCGCTATCGCTGCCAGCGCGGGCAATTCTTCGACCGCGGCTTCCCGCGGCACTTCCTGCTGATGGACGAGTTGACAGAAGAACTGGAGAGTTCGGAACGAGCCACCTACGAAAAACTGGTGCGCGTGCTTGCACACGAGGTCAACAACACGGTTGCCGCGACCGGTTCGGTGCTCGATTCGCTGTTGTTCTACCAGCCGCAGCTAAATGCCGGCGACAGCGAGGATTTCAGTACCGCCATCGAGGCCGTGAAGCGGCGCAATGCCAGCCTGGGCGAATTCATCGAGCGCTTCACCCGCGTGGTGAAGATGCCAGTTGCCGAACCGCGCGCGACCGATGTGGCGGCGATGCTCGATGACATCGTGCAGTTGTATCGCGAGAGCTCGCGAGCACGCGGTATCAGCATCGACTGGACGCGTCGCGATGCCGTCGGCCTGCAACGCGTGGATCGCAACCTGATGGAGCAGGCGCTGCTGAACATCGTCAAGAACGCGCTGGAAGCAGTTGCCACCACGCAACAGGAAGACGCCACGCATGTGGGCCGGGTCCAGCTCGAGATCGCCCAGGAAGTCGGTCGAGTCCGCCTGTCGGTCATCGATTCCGGCGACCGCCTGGGTGATGTGCCTGCCGGACAGATGTTCACGCCCTTCTTCACCACCAAGAAAGGCGGGCAGGGCATCGGACTGCTGTTCGTGCGTGAGGTCTTGAACCGGCATGGCTTCAATTACCGACTGGCGCCCGACGGCCAAGGCCAGACCCGTTTCGATGTCTGGCTGACTCGATAGACCAGGCGCCTGTCCGCGCCAGCTACAATCGCCTTGGGGAAAACAAGGTGGACGAACGCGATGTTTCTTGCGGTGATCTCGATTCTTGCCGGGTTGGTGCTGCTGGCGCTGGGTGCAGAAGGACTGGTTCGAGGCAGCAGCAGTATTGCCTTGCGCATGGGAGTTGCGCCGCTCGTCATCGGATTGACCGTCGTGGCGTTCGGCACCGGCAGCCCGGAAATCGTCGTCAGCGTGCAGGCGGCCATCAGCGGAAATAGCGACCTCGCCCTCGGCAATATCGTCGGCTCCAATATCTGCAACCTGGCGCTGATTCTCGGCGTGGCCGCCATCGCGCGCCCCCTGCACGTGCGCTCCGCGCTGCTGCATCGGGAAGTGCGTTTGATGATTGCAGTCACCTTGCTGCTGGGTGTGCTTCTTTACGACGGCACCTTGAGCCGACTCGAAGGCGCAGCGCTGGCGATTGGCGCGGTCTTGTATACGGTGGGGACCTACTGGGCGGCGCGCAAGGACCGGGACAAGGCAGTGGCGGCGCAGTTCGCCCAGTCGCTTCCCGACCCGCAATCGAGCAGGGCGCGATCGGTGGCGCTGGTGCTGGGTGGATTCGCCGGCCTGCTGGTCGGCGCCCATGTGCTGGTCTCTGGCGCGGTCACGATCGCGCAGGCGATGGGGATGAGCCAGGTGGTGATCGGTTTGACGGTCATCGCGATCGGTACCAGCCTGCCGGAACTCGCGACATCCGTGGTGGCAGCACTTCGCAATGACGCCGACGTCGCCTTCGGCAATGTCCTGGGCTCGAACATCCTCAACATCCTGTTGGTGCTGGGACTGGTCGCCATGATCCGGCCGATCTCGAGCGCCGGCCTTCGGCCCCACGACCTGGGCATGATGCTCGGCACGGCGATCATCATCTACCCGCTGATGTGGCGCGGCCGCATCCTCAACCGGTGGGAAGGGACGCTGCTGGTGCTGGGTTACGCGGCCTACATCGCTTCCGCACTGGTCTAGCCCTGCTGCCGTGGACTAGTGGGCGGTGTACCCGCCGTCGATCACCAGTTCCGAGCCGGTGATGAATTTCGATTCGTCCGACGCCAGGTAGACCACGCCCCAGGCGATGTCGTCGGGTTCGCCCATATGGCCGAGCGCATGCAGTTTGCCGACTTCCGAGCGTGCGGCGTCAAGGTCAGTGGCACCGCTGTCGCGCAGATGGTGTTCGACCATCGGCGTCCTGATGAAGCCGGGGTGCACGGAATTGACGCGAATCCTGTCGGCCGCGTTCATGCGTCGTATGGGAATCAGGCCCATCCATGGCTTGTGTTGCTTAACCGTTCATCTCGCTCGCCTATGCTGAACGCACATTCGCAACCCACCCCGCTCTGGAGAGACTTCATGCTGTACACCATCGTCGCCATACTCGTGATCCTGTGGCTTCTCGGCATGCTGACCTCAGTCGGCGGCGGATTGATCCACCTCCTGCTCGTGATCGCCGTGATCGTGATCGTGGTGCGCCTGATCAGCGGCCGCAAGATCCTTTAACAGCTTCGAGATCAGACCTGCAGGCCGTGGCCGGGAATGATCCCGGTCACCATGCCTATGGCGACCAACAGGAACAATGCGACCGAGAATCCGATGCGCCGCGTCAATGCGTTGACGGTGCGGTCGGTCGCGCCCTTGTCCACTACCATGTAAAAAAGCGCGGCGCCCAGGTTATAGATGATGAGTGCCAGGGACCCGACTATGAAGAGGGTTTTCATGGTTGTTGCTCCGGAAAAGGCGCCAGCGGACGACGGTTGCGACCGTCAGGACCAGCAGGAAGATTCCATACGACACCGACGTGGCAAGCACCTGCTTCCACATGCCGCCGTAATTCGTGGTGGCGTGGTGGAAGCTCCACTGCATGCTGGCGGTGGCCAGGCCAAACGCCATCAGCAGCGATGCAATGTCGTAGCTGCGCCTGGCGACGGTGCGTGGCTGGCGCGGAAAGCGCCAGAACACGAAGCCGAGGATCGCGTACCACGGCAGGAACAGGATCAGCGCTAGATTGAGTTCGACCAGGCTATTCATCTGTACGGGGCCTCGCTTCCTCTTCCAGCCGCGCCCGCAGCTTCACTTGCGCTGCACTCGCGTAGGCGGAGCAGGCCGATGGATTGACGAAAGTATTCTTGCCCTCGGTCCGCGCCGACAGCTTTTTGAACGTGTCGGTCATCCCCGGATGCACCGACAGCACGATGTCGCAGGGCAGGGCGGCAACGCGGGCGATGCTGCCGGCGAACTGTTCCGACATATCCGGATGCCCGTTGCCGCCGCTGAAACGGAAGTCTCCCAGCGACACAGGATTCAAGCTGTCGGCGTAAACCACCTGCATGCAGTCATCGGTCTCGCACGAGGTCCAGCTCCAGGTCGTGCTGCCCGGTGTATGGCCTGGCGTCGCGTAGGCCTTGACGACGATATCGCCGACCTTGACGGTCCCCAGGTCCGCGACTTCCGTCACTTCGGGCACTTTCGGAATAGTCACCGGCGATGCCGCGTCGAACTGCGGATCGTCGCTGCCTACCGTGCCCGCTATCAGGACTCGTGCCGCTGCTGGACTCGCGGCGACCTCGGCGCCACTGGCACGCTGCAACGCGGCGATGCCGCCCGCGTGGTCCCAATGCTCGTGCGAGTTGAGGATGAGTTTCACGTCCTCGATGCGGAAGCCGAGCGCGACGATGTTGGCCTGGATCTGCGCAGCCGACTGTGGCAGGGCGCCATCGAGCAGCACGTGGCCGCCGGGACTGGTGATGAGGATCGACGACAGGCCGGCCGTGCCCACGTACCAGGTATTGCCGAAGATATTGAATGGCGCCTGCGCTTGGTTCCAGCCGTCGCAGCTTTCGCAGTGCACGTGGTCGGCGTCGACCGGTTCGCCTGCAGTGACTGCGGAGACCGGGTCGTCCGCGGCCATCGAGGGTGTCGCGACCAGCGCCGCGCACAAGATGAGGAAATGAAGACGGCGATGGATGGATTTCATGGGGCCCTGGATATGCTTTCGTTCATGGGGACGGCGCTTCGCACATCTTATCCCGGCCCGCCTGTCCTCGGCGCCGCCGGCGCTGACTTCATGCTCACTTCACTCACCGCCCATCGGCGCCTCACCCGCGGACCGGACACTGGCGCCACTTCGGAACCGCATGAGGCAAGGCAATGGCAGCGAACATGGAAGGCGGCAGCGCAAAACGATCGAACCCCTTGAGCCTGCCGGTCTGGGGCACGGCGGCGTTCCTGCTGCTGCTGCCCGCAGTGGCGATGCAGTTCACGACCGAAGTGAACTGGACGGGGTCCGACTTCGTGGTGATGGGCGTGTTGCTTTCGCTGGCCTGTGGCGTGTATGAACTCGCGACCCGGTTGTCTGGCAACAGCGCCTACCGGCTTGCCGCAGGCATCGCGGTGCTGGCCGGATTCCTGCTGGTCTGGGTCAACCTGGCGGTGGGCATCATCGGCAGCGAGGACAATTCGGCAAACCTGATGTTCGTCGGTGTGCTGGCGATTGGCGTAGTCGCTTCGATCGTCGCCCGGTTCCGGGCCTCGGGCATGGTGCTCGCCATGGTCGCAATGGCGGTCGCGCAGTCAGCCATCGCCGGCTTCGCCTTCTACGTCGGGTCGGAGATTGGATTGATCGTGCTGATCGAGATCTTCGCGGCGATGTGGCTGCTGTCGGCCTGGCTATTCCAGAAGGCGGCGCGCGGGCAATCCTTCGCCGGATAGCCGACGCGTATCGCGTTGTCGCTAGGGCAGGGCGGGCACCGCCAGGCTGCGATCGGCATCGCCACTCGCACCGGTCAACAAGTTGGGCGGCAGGTGGCCGACATCGCCGACCGAAATCACCTTGACGCGCCCGTCGGGCTCGATGCGGATCTTGGTGATGCTGGCGTGGCCGGCCGACATGCCCAGCCAGGCGTCGGCATCGACGCCGAGCGCGCGCACGACCAGCGAGCGGATGATGTTGCCGTGGCAGACGAACATCTCGGTACGTGCGCCATCTTGCGCCGCCTTGAAATATTCGGCGAACAAGCGGTCGATCTGTGCCTTGCAGGCAGCGAGATCGGCTGGTTTTTCAGCGGCCGTGATCTTCTGGTCGCGGGTGGACGGCGTGCACTCGGCCAGGTCGTCGACTTGCGTGAACTTGCTGCCCGGAAAGTTCGTGGAAATGACGGCTGCGGTGTCGCGAGCGCGCTGCATGGGGCTGACGTAGAACGCGTCGAACTTGACCGGCAGTCCGGCCAACCGCGCGCCCACCAGGTTGGCCTGCGCTGCGCCAATCGGCGAGATGCCGGGGCCCAGCTTTTCATCGGCGGCGGGATCGGCCGCGTAGTGGCCGTGGCGAATCAGGTAAAGGGTTCTTACCGCCGGTTCGGCGGCGCTGGCAAGCGTCGTGAAGGCGATCAGGCTCAGGCTCAGGACTAGTCTGTTCATCCGCCGAGTATCTCGCAAATCTGCGAAATTGGCAGCGTTGGCCGGTTTGCAGCGGGTGCGCCGTGTATTTGGAAGCAACTCCCTTTTCGGGGACTGCCTCTCCGTGCCAGGAGGATTCCATGCCGCAGCCAACCGTCAATCCGCAACGCTTCGATCCATACCGCAACTTCAAGTTCCGACTCAGCTGGGATGGCCGCTGCGTGGCCGGGGCCAGCAAGATGTCGGGTTTCGACCGCAAGGCGATCACGCTGGAGCGTGGCGTCACGCACGATCCCGAGTTCGAACGTTGGACCCATGGCCTCGAGGCATTCGATGCGGATCCGACCCGGGAATTCTCGCTCGAGGACATTCGAAGGGAACTGATCGTGGAAGTCTGCGACGAGGCAGGAATACCCGCTTTGGCGTACCGCATCCGGCGTTGTTGGGTGTCGGAATACCAGTCTTTGCCCGACCTGGACGCCGACGCGAATGCCGTCGCCATCGTGAAGCTGACATTGCAGAACGATGGGTGGGAGGGCGGTGCGTCCGCCGACCCACCGCGCTGACCGATCAGTTCAATCTAGGCTGGGATCCCTGTAGCGAAACGGGTCGCTGTCGGCAGGCTGCGAAGGCAACACATTCGCCGGGATCGGCTTGTCGGTATTGGCCGCGGCCAGCAACAGGCTCGCCATGATGACCGAGGCCTGGCGCAAATCGTCCGGGCGCAAGTGGTCGAAGCTGTCGGCGCTGGAGTGATGCACGGTCGAGCTGTAGTCGAGCGGATCCTGGATGAACTGGAACGCAGGCAACCCAAGGCGGACCATGCCGACATGATCGGTGGAACCCGTTGGCTTGGCGACCACCGCGCTTGCACCGAGGCTTGCAAAAGGTGCGAGCCATGAGCGCAGCACAGGCACCGCGGCGAAGTTGCCCTCGGCGTGGATGCCGCGAATTTTCCCCGAGCCGTTGTCCATGTTGAAGTAGGCCGTCATGTCCTTGAAGCCGGGCAGCGGCGTGACGGGAAACGAGACGCGGCTGGCGACGCCGGGTCCACCCGCAGCCAGTTCCGCATCGTTGACCGGCGGACGCTTCGCGAGATGTTTTTCGACATAGGCGTACGAGCCCAGCGTGCCCTGTTCCTCGCCCGACCACAGCACGAAGCGGATGGTGCGCTTCGGCTGCACGCCGAGGCGCGACAGGATTCGCGCGGCCTCCATCACCACCGAACTGCCCGCAGCATTGTCGGCCGCGCCGTCGGCGGCCATCCAACTGTCGAGGTGGGCGCCCGCCATCACGTAGCCGGCACTGGCATCGCTGCCCGGAATCTCGGCGATGACATTGTAGGCCCTGTGGTCGGCGTCCTCGAAGTGCACGTTGTTGTTCAACTCCAGCGACACCGGTCCGAGCTTGGCCAGGCGCGCCAGGCGGCGGTAATCCTCGGCGGCGATTTCGACCGCGGGCAACTGCGGGGTCTGGCCGACCTTGTAGTTGTAGCCATCGCCACCGACCAGGCCATTGGCCCGACGGCCCATGCGCGCCCAGGCCAGCGCGCCTTCCGATTTCAGGAAGGCGTCGAGCTTCAGGGAAAACGTGCGGCGCTTCAGGCCTGACTTCAACGAGTCGGGGTCATGGTTGGGCGCCTCGAAGCTGTCGAGTTCCTTGATCTGCGAGTCGGTCATGCGAAGGAAAGGCGCCTCGGTGGCATCTTTCGGCGCGGCCGGCAGGCTGACCAGCACGATCTTTCCGGCGAGCTTTCCCTTCCATTCGGCGAAATGTTTCTCATCGCTGATCGGCGCGACCACGATGGGCGCGGAAATGGTTCCCTTCGTCGCCGGCGTCCAGGCAATTGGAATGGCGCGCAACATGATGGGGCGCGGCGACGTCATTCGCACCATCGAGGATTCGATCCACCAGCCGCGACCGAAATCGAAGCCCTCGGCATGCACGTTTTGCAGGCCCCATTGCTTGAACTGCTGTTGCGTCCAACGCTCGGCCTCCCGCATTCCGGGCGAGTTGGTGAGCCGGCTGCCGATCCGGTCGGTGAGGTGCGCCGCTGTCTGCATGACTTCGCCGTGGTTGTAGGCGGCATCGACGATGCGATTGGTCATGCCCGCGCTGGTCGCCGAAGCGATGGCCGGCAGCGTGGCGAGGATTAACGTCAGTCCCGATTTACGCACGAGCTCCCCTGTTCCGCGGCTTGCGGAAGGTCAATGTTGGTCGAGCCCCGATTTTGCCACGGGCAGCGCTGGCGCGAGCGTGAAGGCCGTTTCAGTCCCTGCTTTTGGCATTTCGTCGCATCGCGCTTGCCAGTGGGTCGAGCCGGCTACAGCCTGTCGCCAGTTAAATCTTCGGGAGGTTCGATCATGGCAAGGCACTGGCTCCGTTGGCCCCTGTCCCTCCTGGCCCTGGTCGCGCTGGCCTGGCTTGCGGCCATGGCCGTATTGGACCAAGTGCCGCCTGACGACGGGGTGCTGCAAGAGTCGCTGTACTCGCGCCTGCTCGACGAGGATCGCGACTACTTCGTCCATCTCCCGGAAAACTACGAAGGCCACCCGTTCCGGCGTTATCCGGTCATCTACGTACTTGACGGCTATTCACAAAGCCTGCACACGGCCGCGACCGCGGCGGTGCTTTCGCGGGTTGGCGCGTTTCCGGAAGCCATCGTGGTCGGCATTGCGAACAAGGGAAACACGGGCCGGCAACGTGACTACACGCCACCCGGAATGTTGCAGGACGCCGAGGCGCGCGACGGCGCCGAGGGCGCGGCGGATGTGTTCCTCGGCTTCTTGCGGCGGGAACTCATACCCGCCATCGACAGGAAATTCCGCACCTCGGGTGTGCGAATCCTGGCGGGAAACTCGCGTGGCGGCTTGTTTGCCGTCTATGCACTGACTGCCGATTCGAAGCTGTTCACTGCCTTCCATGCGCACAGTCCGGCGCTCTGGCGCGACGATGGCGCAATGCTGGAAACACTCGAAAGCTTCCTTCGGGCCAATCCCGCGCTGGAAAGCAATCTGTTCATGAGCCTGGGTGCTCGTGAGAACCCCAAGATGACCAAGGCCTTCAATGGCGCCGTTGCCATCCTGAAACTCAATGAACCCCAGGCGCTGCAGTGGCGGGCCGTGCTGACCGAGGGCGCTACCCACGACGACAACGCCGAACGCTCGACGCCGCTGGCCCTGCAATGGACGGCGATACAGCAACGACTAGACGTTGTCGGCCTCGGGTTCGAGGTCCTGGCCGGCGACCCGGTTCCTGCCGGCGTGCTTGGCGCGATACAAGGCGCGGTCCGCCGCCTCCAACCATTCGCGTAGACCCAGCGTGCCGTCGTCGGGCGGCGGCGCCAGGCCGATGCTCACCGAACAACGCAGGCCAGGCACGTTGTCGAACTCGAAGGCTTCCACCGCGGCGCGCAGGCGTTCGGCGGCGGCCTGCGCCTGGCCCATCGAATGCGGCAGGGCGATGGCGAATTCGTCGCCGCCCAGGCGACCCACGGGCGAGTTTTGCGCCATCGAGTCCTGCGCCAGCAATGCGGCGATCGCGCGCAGCACATCATCACCTGCACCATGGCCATGCAGGTCGTTGATGTCCTTGAACCGGTCCACGTCGAGCAATGCCAGCGTCGCCGGCTCGCCCCCTTCCTGATGTCGCAGCAACAACTGCTCCATCCTGTCCTGCCAGTGGCGGCGGTTGAACAAGCCGGTCAGGCCGTCGCGCTGGCTGAGTTCCTCGAAGCGCTGGTTCTGTCGCTGCAATTTACGCACCAGTCGATACGTACTCAGGCTGACGGCCAGTGTGTGGATGACCAGGATCGGCAGGCACGCCAGCATGACCATCAGGCTGGTCTGCGGCTGGAATGCGAATCCCGTGGCCAAGCCGACGATGAGCAAGGCGCTGACCATGCCGGGCAGGGAGCGCAACCACAGTCCGCGCACGCCGGAATTGATCTTGTCGGCATTCGCCACGGTCAACAACACCACCGATGGCAGCAGGTTGAAATGCATCAGCGGCACCCAGCTGCCGGCCATCATCGAGTCGACGACGAAATTGCGCAGCTCGGCGTGCAAGGGATCCTTGCTGCGCCGCGCCATCAGGTAGGCCACGTGCGGCCACACCAGGCAGCAGAAAGCGGTCCAGGCCCAACTGGCCCAATGCGATTGCAGTTCCGAATACACCACGAACTGCGGCAAGCTGGCCAGCCCCATGCCCAGCACCCGGAATCGATAGGTCCGGTGCGGCAGCGAGCTGAGGTTTCGCGGGCTGAGGGCCGGCGTTGCGACAGCGGGACGATTGGCGGGCTTTGACACTGGCGTGCACGATCCCCTCAAGATGGCGCGCAGGATAGCGCATCCCTGAAATCGGGAATGTGATGGGGACAGGGGTGTCAGAAGCCGCGGACCCTGGGCTCGATCCAGTCGGCTGCGCGCTGGGCGATCATCGCCACTACCGCGTTGGGATGGCCGCGGGGAACGCTCGGCATCACCGACGCATCGGCTACCCACAGTCCTTCCACGCCGCGCACGCGCAAATTTGAATCAACGACTGCGCGAGCATCCGAACCCATGCGGCACGTGCTGGAAGGGTGGTACACGGTCTGCATTTCCCCAGCGGCGAACTCGAGGATCTGGGCATCCGTCTGCACCGATTCTCCCGGGCGAAGCTCGCCCGTGCCCAGCGCCGACAACGGCGCGCTCGCGGCGATTTCCCGCGCCAGGCGCACACCCTTGCACATGACCGCTGCATCGATCCTGTCAGGGTCGCTGAGCAATCCGAAATCAATGGCGGGCGCGGCGAGCGGGTCGGCACTCTTGAATGCAAGGCGTCCACGCGACAGCGGCGCGACGACCGCCGCGCCGATGGAAAACGCGTGGACCCTGGGCGGATCGAGGAACTGGTTTCGGTAGTCCAGGGGTGCGCAAATCAATTCGAGGTCCGGTGCCGGCACGGGACCGGGCCGGACCTGGGTGAAGGCAAACGCCTCGATGCCATTTGACGCCAGCATGCCGCGCTTGAACAACAGATAGCGCATCACGTTGGCAATCGACTCGGCGCTCTTGAGTGTGTCCGAATTGCGCGCACCGAAGCTGATAGTCAGCACCGGATGGTCCTGCAGGTTTTCGCCTACCTCCGGCGAATCATGTTGGACGGCGATGCCGAGTCGTTCCAGCAGTGCGGCCGGTCCGATGCCGGAGTGGAACAGCAGTTGGGGTGATCCGAACGCACCGGCCGCGACTACGACGTTGCGCGATGCGTAGTTCGACTCCAGCCCCGCGCGCGACACCACCACGCCAGCGGCGCGTCCGCCTGCGATTGGAACGCGCGTCGCCTGCGCATCGGTGAGCACTTGCAGGTTCTCGCGTCGCATTGCCGGTTTCAGGTAGGCGTCGTACACGCTGTAGCGCTTGCCATCCTTGTGCGCGATCTCGCACAGCCACGCGCCGCTGAAGGCGCGGCCGTTGTATTGCCTCTGGTCACCCAGTCCGGCGTTGCGCGCGGCTTCCACGAACGCTCGCGACACCGGTCGCGCGTTGCGATTGGGCGAAACGAGCATCGGGCCGTCGTGCCCGCGGTTGTCCTGTCCGTCGCTGTCGAGCCATCGTTCCTGCGCACGAAACACGCCGGCCACGTCGGACCAGCCCCATCCTGCCGCGCCCATCGTTGCCCAGCCGTTGAAGTCGGCCGGATGGCACCACTGGTGGATCTGGGCATTCATGTTGGACGAGCCACCGAGCATCTTTCCGCGCGGCGTGAAGATGCGGCGTCCGCCCACCGCAAGCTGCGGTTCGCTTTCGAAGGCCCAGTCCAGCTTGCTCTTGAACAACTTGGTGAATCCGGCAGGAATCGAAACGAAGCGGTTGTTGGGAGCGGCGCCTGCTTCGATCAGCAACACCTTGAGTCGACCCGAGCGGGTCAGGCGTTCGGCGAGCACACAGCCGGCGGTTCCGGCGCCGACGATGATCAGGTCGTAGTTGACGTTCGACATGGTCGTTGCCTCCCTGATTCGCGCAAGATAGCACCGCTTCGATTAGCCCGGTATCCTCGCCGTATGCGCCCCACATTCCAGATCATCTGGCTTGCGATTGCATTGGCTTCCTGCAGCAAGAAGGAGCCGGCCAGCGGCTCGCAACCGAGACAGCCGGAGCTGGCGCCCGCGGTCGTTTCCGCGCCGGGGTGGGTGCTTGCCCTCGATGGCGAGGGCTTGCGCATCTTCAACAGCAACACGGGCGCTTCCCGCCTGCTTGCCTTTGGCGACGACGCCAGGCAATCGATGGAAACACTCGGCCGCGTGTTGGGTGAGCAACCGCCTGTCTCCGTGGAAAACGAAGAATGCCAGGTGGACTTTGCGCGCTGGAGCAACGGGCTGACCGTCTGGTCGTCGAATTCCCGATTCACCGGCTGGTCGGTTGCGCCAGGCTCGCCAACCTTGTCCACCGCCAGCGGCGTGAAGATCGGCTCCACCCGCGTCGAACTCGAGAGCGCCTACGACGCGGAGATCATGGAGTCGTCGCTCGGCACGGAATTCCTGGCCGGCGGGCTTGCGGGTGTGCTTGACTCGGCGCGTCCCGATGCGAAAATCAGCAATCTCTGGGCTGGCGAAACCTGCATCGCGCGATGAATGGGGGCGGGCATGAAGTACCGCGAAAAATTGCCACAGCTGCATGGCGAACTGTTCCTCACCGATGGTGGCATCGAGACCACGCTGATCTTCCATGACGGGCTCGAGCTTCCCGATTTTGCGGCTTTCCACTTGTTGCAGGAACGAGACGGCACGGCGGCGCTGGAAAGGTATTTCCGCACCTACGCCGGGATCTCGAAGCGATTCTCGGCCGGACTCGTGCTGGAAAGCGCCACCTGGCGCGCCAATCCGGACTGGGCCTCCAGGCTTGGATATACGACAGAAGCATTGGCCGCCGCGAATCGCGCGGCCATCGAACTTCTGGAGCGTATTCGAGATGACTACGAAGATGCACACACACCTGTCGTGATCAGCGGCTGCGTCGGACCGCGCGGCGATGGCTATGTGCCCGGCCAGATGATGTCGGCCGACCAGGCGCGGGACTATCACCTGGCGCAAATCGAAGTCTTCGCGCACACCGCCGCCGACATGGCCAGCGCCATCACCATGAACTACGCCAACGAGGCCATCGGCATCGCGCGCGCCGCGGAGCTGATGCACCTGCCGGTGGCGATTTCCTTTACGGTTGAAACCGACGGCCACCTGCCCACCGGGCAAAGCCTGCGCTCGGCGATCACCGAGGTGGACGAAGCGACGGACGCGTATCCCAGCTACTACATGATCAACTGCGCGCACCCCAGCCATTTCGAGCACGCGCTCGATGACGGTGGCGCCTGGCTGGACCGGATCCACGGCTTGCGCGCCAACGCATCGCGCAAGAGCCACGCCGAATTGAACGAATCCGTCGACCTGGATATCGGCGACCCCGCGGAACTGGGCGCCGAATACGCCATGCTGACCCGCCGGATGCCGCGCTTGAATGTAATGGGCGGCTGCTGCGGCACCGACCATCGCCACGTCGAAAGCATCGCGGCCGCGTGTGCGCCGCTGTTCCGCTAGGCGCCGGCTCTCGGCGTTGGCGTCGCGCGCAATTCAAGCCCCGCGCATGCGCAGGGTCAGGCCCTTCAGGAAATTACGCAGGATCTGGTCGCCGCAGGCGCGGAAGTGCTTGTGGTCGGGCTGGCGGAACAGGGCCGACAGTTCCGGCTTCGAAACCGGGAACCCTGCTTCCTCGAACACCTGGTGCATGTCCACGTCCTTCATCTCGAAGGCGACGCGCAGCTTCTTCAGCACCACGTTGTTGGTGATGCGCTTCTCCACCGGCCGCGGTGGCTGGTTCGGATCCTTGCCGCGGAAATGCACGACCAGTCCGTCCAGGAAATGCGCGAACACGCGGTCGCTGCATTCGGCATAACCTTCATCCATGTCCTTCTTGAGGAAGGCCTGCACCTGGTCCTGGTCGAGGGCAAGGTCGGCGTCAGCCAGTTTCGCGATCTCGACGATCTTGCTGTCGCTGAGGTCCAGCATGTAGCGGATGCTGCGCAGGATGTCGTTGTTGGTCATGGTGTGGAGGATACGCCAACTGCCCGGTTTTGCCTTGGGCGCGGCACAGGCGGGATAATCGGGGCATGCACCCGCTCGACAACCCGGTCTGGCAATCGCTCCACACGCGGCATCGCGGATTCGCGCGCGTGTCGGCTGGGGTCGCGCGCTATCCGGCGGACGTCGCGCCGTTCCTGGCGGTGGACCCCGCGCAATCCATTCAACTGGACGCGCTCACCGCGCTGGTTGATCCCGATGAGTCGGTGCTTATCGTAGGTCCCGCACCCGTGGTGGATGCCGGTTGGCAGCTGGAATTGCTGGAGCCCATTGCGCAGATGGTGTGCGAGCAACGCATCGCACCGGCGCCGGACCCCGGCTTCATCGAGCTTGAAGCGCAACATCGCGATGACCTGCTGGAACTGACCTCACTGGTCTATCCGCACTATTTCCGCCCGCGCACGCCTGACATGGGCCGATATATCGGCATCTACGACGGCTCCAGATTGGCTGCCATGGCGGGCGAACGCATGGGCTTCGACGGCCACCAGGAAATCAGCGCGGTGTGCACGCATCCCGATTATCTCGGCCGCGGCCTGGCGCAGCGGCTGGTGACGGAATTGACCAACGCCAGTCTCGATGCCGGCGAGCTTCCGTTCCTGCACGTGAGCAATCGCAATGTTCGCGCGAAGGCGCTCTACGAGCGCCTCGGCTATGTGCAGCGCATCGATATCAATTTGTGGTCGCTGAAACGATTGCCGAACAAGGGTGACGCGCCATGAAAGCCATCTACAACGCCGCCAATCCGATCGACGCGCAACTCGTGTCGGACTTGCTGGCCGATGCGGGCATCGAGGCGCATGTGCAGGGCAGCTTCCTGGTGGGTGGCATAGGCGAGCTGCCTGCCGGCGAGATGATGCGGATCTGGGTGGCGGATGAGGTCGCCGACGAGGCGAAGAAACTCATTGCCCAATCCAGCCGCGGCGATGGCGCCGATACACTCGAAATGGAGTCGATGCCCGCCTTGCGCGCATCGTGGCGGCGCATGTGGTCGGCGCTCGGTGCGCCGGGCAATGGGCTGGCATTGATGGAGCGCCTGCTGGACGCCTGGTCGGAACCACGACGGCGCTATCACACGCTGCAACACCTGGCCGACTGCATCGCGCAACTCGAGCCGCACCTGGGCATCGCCCAGCATCCGGGCGAAGTCGAGTTCGCGCTGTGGATGCACGACGCGATCTATGACGTGAGGGGCAAGGACAACGAACTGCGTAGCGCGCAGTGGGCTGCGCGGGAACTCCAGGCAATCGGCCAGCCGCAGGCGGTGGTCGATCGCGTGCACAGGCTGGTGATGGCGACTTGCCACGACGCACTGCCACGCACGCCCGACGAGCAGTTGCTGGTGGACGTGGACCTGTCGATCCTGGGTGCAGCGCCGGCGCGCTTCGACGACTACGAGGCGCAGGTCCGCGAGGAGTACGCGTGGGTTCCGGGCTGGGTCTTCCGGCGCAAACGCCGCGAGATACTTGCGCAATTCCTTTCGCGCGAGACCTTGTTCAACACCGAGGCATTTCGAAACGGGTTTGAAGCGCAGGCGCGATCGAACCTGCAGCGTTCCATCAGCGCGCCCAGGCCCTGGTGGCGACGCGCTTAGTCGGCGGACTTCGAGTTGGCCCGCAGCCGCAACAGGTTGCGAACGTTCAGGCCAAGCTCGGCCGGATCGATCGGCTTGGTCAGGTAGGCTTCCACGCCGGTGCTGAGCCCCACCACCTTCGCAGCGCGGCCTGAGTGTCCGGTCACCATGATGATGGGGATGTCGGCGGTGTCGGAATTGGACTTGAGCAGATGCGCCACTTCGTAACCATCCATTCCCGGCATGGTGATGTCGAGCACGATCAAGTCGGGCAGGCGTTCGGCGATCTTCATCAGCGCATGCTTGCCGTTGTCGGCGCTGTCGGTGATGTAGCCCTCGCCTTGCAGGAAGAGTTCGAGCGCGTCGCGGCTGCCGAATTGGTCGTCAACGACCAGGATGCGGGAATTCTTCGTGCTCATGCTGGCTGGTCCGATGTCATTGGTTGATGTCCCCGGCCTTGGGCCACGAGGCACGGCTGAGGTAAAGCTGAACAAGCTGGCTGTCACGGCCGACTTCGCGCATCGCATTCCGGATCCGGGCCTCGGTAGCGCCCAGTCGCTCGCTCCAATAATGGACTAAAGCGGCGTCCGCCATGTCAACGATGGTGGGCGGAAAGCTTGAAACAGCGCTTCCGCGGCTAGGCGGTGGAGGGGTCATGGCTTCGATGGCATATGCCTCACGGAGGGTTGAAACCAACGTTACGCCTAGCCGATGAACCGCAGCCCCATGCCGGGCCCGGCATGGATGCGCTACAGTCGGGGCATCGCGCAATGCCGCGAATTCTTTGGGGAAAGAAAATGCGGATCGTCTTCGGCCTGCTGCTGGTGGGCCTTCTTGCCACGGGCTGTGCAAAGATCCAGGAAGAGCTTCTTGGCGCCGACACCAAGGCTTGCGCAAGCGAGACCAACGATGTCGCCACGGCGCTAGCCGCCTGCGAGAAGCTGGTCGCGGCGGGCAACTCCGACAGCAAGGCCCTGGCCCACCTGTATTTCATGCGTGGCTTCCAGAAGCTTCGGAAAGACGATGCCCCGGCCGCGTTGAAGGACCTGGATGAGTCGATCCGGCTCGACCCCGGCCAGTGGATCGTTTTTGCGAATCGATCGAACGTGCTGTCCAACCTCGGCGAGCACGACCGCGCCTTTGCTGATGTCAGCCGCGCAATCGAGCTGGACGGTCGCGATTTTCGACTCTACGGACAGCGCTGCTGGATTCGCGCCGTGCAAGTCCGCGAGCTGGACACGGCCCTGGCCGACTGCACGAAAGCCCTGGATGGCAATCCGGAGGACTGGAACTCCTTCAACAGCCGAGGCTTCGTCCAGTTCCGCATGGGCAAGTTCAAGGAAGCGATTGCCGACTACGACGCGGCCATCGCCGGCGACCCGAGCGTCGCCTCGTCCTACCTGATTCGCGGCATGGCCAAGCGGGCGCTGGCTGACAACGCCGGCGCCGACGCCGACATCGCCGAAGCCAGGTCGAAGGACGCTGGCGTGGCCGATCGTTATGCGGGCTACGGCGTGGTCGTGCAGTAGCCGGGTCGCGCGACGGAGTCCGTTGCGAATCCATGACGCCCGCGATCGGTCAAAGGACTATCGCGCGCTGCAGCAGGCCTGTTATACGTTTACCCCACCCCCGGCCAAGCCCTGGAATTGGAATCCTGATGCCACCACTTCGTTTGCTTGGCGCACTAACTGTCGCGTTCGCGTTTGCCGGTCCCATCGCCTTCGCCAAGTCACCGGTGACCGCAGACGAGGTCACTCGCAGCCTCCTGCGCGAACCCGAGTTCAACCAGATATCAATCTCGCCCAACGGCAAGCTGCTGGCCATCGCCCGCACCACCGGCAAGGTCGCCAGCGTCACGCTGCACAAGCGCGAGGACTTCGCACCCATCATCACCTTCGACCCGGGTGCGAATGGCGCAATTACTGATCTGTCCTGGGTGGACGATTCGCGCCTGATCATCGGCGCCACGCGAATCGATCCGGTGGATGGCTATGCGGCGATCGAACCGATCCTGGTCATCATGCCCACCGATGGCTCGAAGCCGTTCGAGTTGCCCGGCAATTTCTTTGCGGTGGTGAAGGACGATCCGGACCACATCCTGGTCTATACCTGCGGCTTCCATCCCGATGGCGGCGGCTGCAACGTGCCGGAGATTCGCAAGTCCGACATCAAGCGCCTGATCAAGCGCGGCGAACTGATGCTGTCGGGCCCCAAGGACACGCAGCTGATTGCCAACCGCCAGGCCAATGCCGGCTTCGCCATCAAGTGGGAGGACGACGGCACCAGCAAGGCGTATGTGCGCGCTGCCGGCAATGCCGAGTGGACGCTGATCAACGATGGCAGCAAGTCCGGGCTGGAAGTGATTCCGATCGCGGTGGCGCGCGATGGTTCGTCGGGCTTCCTGCAAAGCCAGCGCAAGCAGGGCCCGGACGTGATCGAGCGTTACGAGTTCGCCACCGGCAAGCGCACCGAGCTTTACGCCGATCCCGATACCGACCCGGTAGATTATGTCGGCTCGCTCGACGGCAAGGAATTGATCGGCGCGCTGTACGGGCCGACCCAGCCCAAGTACCACTTCTGGCGACCCGACGATGCCGACGCGAAGATGCTCGCGGAACTGCAGACGGCCTTCCCGGGCAGGCTGGCCGATGTCGCCAGCGCCAGCAAGGACGGCAACATGCTGGTGGTGTTCGTCTACAGCGATCGCGAACCGGGCGCGTATTACCTGTTCGATCGCGTGGCGCGCAAGGCGAAGATCATCACCCGCAGCCGGCCCTGGATCGACCCGCTGAAACAAGGCACGCAGAAGGGCGTGTCCTTCGCCTCGCGCGACGGCCTGGCCTTGCATGGCTTGTTGACGCTGCCACCCGGCTCGTCGGGCAAGAACCTGCCGCTGGTCGTGCTTCCGCATGGCGGGCCCTACGAGGTAACCGATGTCTGGGGCTACGATCCGGAATTGCAGATCCTGGCGCAACACGGCTATGCGGTGTTGCAGGTGAACTTCCGCGGCTCGGGCGGCTACGGGCGCGAGTTCACCGACCGAGGTACGCGACAGTGGGGGCGCGCGATGCAGGACGATGTGACCGACGCGACCAAGTGGGCGATCGCGCAGGGCATCGCCGATGCGAAGCGGATCTGCATCTACGGCGCCAGCTATGGCGCTTACGCGGCGTTGATGGCGCCGATTCGCGAGCCCGGCCTTTACCAGTGTGCGGTCGGCCTGTCCGGTGTGTTCGACCTGGCCAAGATGTACAAGTGGGGCAGCATCCGGCGCAGCGATTTCGGCAAGCTCTACCTCAAGCGCGTGCTGGGCGAAGACCAGGCCGAGCTCGCGGCCAATTCGCCCGCGCACCTGGCCGACAAGATCGGCGTGCCGGTGTTGCTGGCCCACGGCGCGCGCGATGCCCGCGTGGACGTGAAGCATGCCAAGCTGATGGCGGCGGAACTGGCCAAGCGCAGGCAGTCGGTTGAACTGATCGAATATTCGGCGACCGGCCACAGCCTGGTGCTGGAGCGGCACCAACTGGATTTCTACGCGCGACTGGTGCTGTTCCTGGACAAGTACATCGGTCCGGCAGCGGGCAGCACCGCAACGGCCGGCACGACGTCGGGCGGCTAGAACAGCTGTCCCTGCGGTGACGCCTTGCGCGGCGCAATGAACTGGCTCTCGTCCAGTTCCGGCAGGCGCTCGAAGCCCAACCGCTTCCAGGCCTTGTCGAAACGCTGCTTGATCAGGTCGGCAAACGGCCCCTGGCCGCGCATGCGGGTGCCAAAGCTGCTGTCGTAGTCCTTGCCGCCGTGCATCTGCTGCATCAGGCTCATCACGTGTGCGGCGCGGTCGGGATAGTGCAGGTCCAGCCACTCGCGCCAGACTTGCTTGAGTTCGTTTGGCAGGCGCAACAACACATAGCCGGCCGATGCCGCACCGGCCTCGCGCGATGCCTCCAGGATGTGTTCGAGGTCCTTGTCGGTCACCATCGGGATGACCGGCGCCACCAGCACGCCGACCGGTACGCCGGCTTCGTGCAAGGCGGCAATGGTCTTGAGCCGCGTGTGCGGCGCGGCAGCGCGCGGTTCCAGCTTTGCCGACAGGCGGTTGTCGAGCGTCGTCACCGACAGATACACGTGCACCAGATTCTGCCGCGCCATCGGCGCCAGCAGGTCGAGGTCGCGCAGCACCAGCGCGCTCTTGGTGACGATGCTGACCGGGTGGCGACAGTCGGCCAGCAGTGCCAGCAGGTCCCGGGTCAGCGTGTATTGCCGTTCGATCGGCTGGTAGCCGTCGGTATTGATGCCCAACGCAATGGGCGCTGGCACATGCGAGGGTTTGGCGAGTTCCTCGCGCAGGCGATCGACGGCATTGGTCTTGGCGAACAGCCGGGTCTCGAAGTCCAGCCCCGGCGACAGTTCCAGATAGGCGTGGCTGGGCCGTGCGAAGCAGTACACGCAGCCATGCTCGCAGCCGCGATAGGGATTGATGGACTGGCTGAAGCCGACGTCCGGCGACTTGTTGCGGCTGATGATGCTGCGGGCGGCTTCTTCGGTAACCGTGGTCTGGAACGGCGCCAGCGAATCGTCGGGCTCGTACACCGAGCCCCAGCCATCGTCTTCGCCCACGCGCAGGGTTTTTTCGAAGCGGCCCGCCGGACGCGACGACGAGCCGCGGCCCTTGATGGGCGCAGTCGCCTTGCGCGGGTCGTCGGAGCCGGTTTCATCCATGGCGACAAGCTTATCGCCTGCCGTCGCATGGACTGCGAACCGGCCCTCGGGCGGTTTATTTCTCGTTGATGCCGGCCTTGCCCGGGCCGATCAGCATGACGGTGATGGCCGCGCACAACATCAGTACCTGGAACTCGACCGCCCAGCCGCCGCTTTGCGGATTGATCACCAACAGGTCGGCGCGATGCACCAGGAACAAGGCGAACAGCATGTTGATCGCGACCAGCGCGCCGCCTATGCGCGCGTAGAAACCCGCGATCAGCATCACCGGTGCCAGCACCTCGCCGACGTACACTCCGTAGGCGAGGAAGGCCGGCAGGCCCTGCGCGGTGACCATGCCGGTGATGGGGTCGATGCCACCCTTCAACTTGGCGATGCCGTGCAGCAGGATGATGACGCCCAACGACACGCGAAGGATGAATTTGCCGGCCTTGTCGCCCGCCATCGATGCCATGTCAAATCTCCGCGCTATGGGTATGAAGCGCCGAGCATAACCAAATTCAGCGACTACGGCGTGTCACGCGGGTGGGCACGCTCGGGCGGGCCGAACAACTGCCTGAGGCGTGAGCCCAGCGACTGCGGCCGCGCCGCATCGCGGAACATCGCGATCCATTCGTGGAAGGTCAGCACCAGCGGATTGTGCGAGCGGATCGGCTGGACGATGCCGTAGCGGCACGGTTCGGCGGGGTCTTCCTCGACGAAGCTGCCGAACAGCTTGTCCCAGATGATGAGCACGCCGGCATAGTTGCGGTCGATGTAAAGCGGATTGCTGGCGTGGTGCACACGATGGTGCGACGGGGTGTTGAAGACCTTCTCCAGCCAGCCCAGTTTGCCGACCGCCTCGGTATGCACGAAGAACTGGAAGGCCAGGTTGATGGCCACCACCACCACGATGTGCGTCGGCGAGAATCCGATGAAGGCCAGGGGCAGCCAGAACAGCCACATGCCCGAGAGCGGATAGGTCAGGCTTTGCCGGAACGCCGTGGACAGGTTCAGTCGTTCCGACGAGTGGTGGGTAACGTGCGAGGCCCACATCCAGCGGATGCGGTGATGCGCCCGGTGGAAGAAGTAGTAGAAGAAATCCTGGGCGACGAACAAGGCCGCGATGCTCCAGCCCGTGGCCGGAAAGTCGAAAAGTCGGTAGCGATGGACCCACCAGTAGATGCCGATTACCGCCGCCCAAGCCAGCGCGTCCCCGATCTGGTGCATCAGCGCCAGGGCGATGTTGGAGGCCGTGTCCACCAGGCTGTAGACCGGCCGGCGGTGTCGCCAGTACCAGGCTTCCCAAGCGATGAAGGCGAGGAATACCGGCGCCAGGGCGAGAAGGATCCAATCCTGCATCAGGCGGCGCCGGGCGGGCGGGGCTGCGCATGCGCGGCAGCCATGTTTGCCAGGCAGCGTCGCATCGCGCCCGTCATGCAGATCTTCAACAGCGGCCATGCGAGCGGCCACGCGAACGGGCTGGCCAGCGTGAAGTGGTAATCCCAGCGCAGGCGGGTGCCATCGCCCGATGCGGTAGCCGTCCAGTCCGCCTCGCCACGCCGCACCAGCCAGGAAAATGGCCGGCCGAAGCCGGTCAGCACGTAGGCGTGCCGAAGCGGTGGGTCGAGCACGGTCACCGCCTCCGACAGTTGCGAGCCGTCCTTGCTGAGCACGCGGCGGATCGAACCGGGCCGCAGCGGCGCGTCGACGATGACCGACTCGATGCCTGCAATGGGGCCGTAGCCGGTGAAAAATTCGGGAAAGCGAACCGGGTCAACCGTCATGGCGAACGCGGGCCGCAACGGAGCGGCGACGAAGGTTTCGGCCTGGCAGTGGACTTTCATGGTTTGCAGTTTCGACCTGTGCGCGTGCACTGTAAAGATTGTTCACTCAGCAGTAGGATTGCAACGCGTAAGCTGCGGGCGACAGTCCGATTGACTGCGTGCACACCAACCCTACGAGGAGGTTCCATGAGCACCAAAGGTAACGGGAACAACAAAGGAATAGGTGGTGCGATTTCCAGCGCCGCCGATACGGTCTCCAGTGCGGCATCGTCGGTGGTAAGTGACGTTTCGCAGGCTGCGCGCAATGCCGGCGACGCCGTGGCCAAGGCCACCGCGCCGGCGCGCCGCAAGGTTGCGAAGGTTGCCAAGCAGGCTAGCGACGCCGTCGGCGATGCAGTGACCAGCGCCCGCAAGCGCGTCGCCGCCGCCCGCAAGAAGGCTGCCAAGAAGTCGCCTGCCCGCAAGCCGGCGGCGAAGAAGGCAGCGGCAAAGAAGACGGCCACCAAGAAGCCGGCAGCGAAGAAGGCCGTGGCCAGGAAGAAGCCTGCCGCCAAGAAAGCCGCGCGCAAGGTCACCGCCAAGACCGCCGTGAAGCGCGTGGTGAAGAAGCTCGTGAAGGCCGAGCGCAAGGCCGTGACCGGCGCCAAGTCTGCGACCAAGAAGGCCACCAAGGCTGTTCGCAAGACCACCGCGAAGGTCAAGAAGTCCGTGCGCAAGGCTGAGGCCGCCGTCGGTCGCGCCGCGACCAATGCCGGTCGCCGCATGACCCGCGCCGCCACCAAGAAGGCGCCTGCGAAGAAGGCCGCCAAGAAGGTCGCGAAGAAGCCGGCGAAGAAAGCTTCAAAGAAGTAGGCAAGCGCGGGCCAGGCAGGCCTTCGAGCCTTGCCGATCAAGTCCCCGGCCCGGAATGGGTCGGGGACTTCGGGACCGACGCCGTGCGGCAAGCGGCGTAGAATCGCCGGTCCGGAGGGTTGGCCGATGCCCATCAGGATTACCCAGAAGATCAAGCGTTTCTCTGTTGCCGAACCGACCAGGCCGGCACAGCCCGACAGCGCGCCAGCGCCCGGCACAGTGGCAAATGCAACGAAGGATCCGGCGACCGACGTCGTGCAGATGCACGAAAAGCTCGAGCGCCCCGAAGTACTGATCGGCAGTACCTACAAGATCAAGTCACCGCTGGTGGAGCACGCCATGTACGTGACCATCAACGACATCGTCTTGAACGAAGGCACCGAGCACGAGCTGCGGCGGCCTTTCGAGGTCTTCATCAATTCCAAGAACATGGACCACTTCCAGTGGATCGTGGCGCTGACGCGCATCATGAGCGCGGTATTCCGCAAGGGCGGCGACGTGACCTTCCTGGTGGACGAGATGAAGGCGGTGTTCGACCCGCGAGGTGGTTACTTCAAGGCGGGTGGCGTGTACATGCCGTCCATCGTTGCCGAGATCGGCAGCGTGGTCGAGGAGCACCTCAAGTCCATCGGCATGATCGCCAGCCCAGGGATGGACGAGGCGCAGCGCGCCTTGGTCGAGCAAAAACGCGCGGCCTACGAAAAGAAGCAGCCAGTGCCGGATGCCGCCGCTCCCGATGGATTCCCGCCCGGCGCCAGCCTGTGCCTGAAGTGCAACACCCAGGCCATGGTCATGATGGACGGCTGCCAGACCTGCCTGTCCTGTGGCTACTCGAAATGCGGGTAATCGCCCGAATGCCCGCAAGACGCCCAAATAACTGAGCTTGGATCACGTTTGACCCGCTCGCCATGCGTTAGTGTGCGGCCATGGCCTGTCCGCTCTCCACGACCTTCCGCGTTTTGCGTCGCCTGCCGCCGATCGGCCCTCGACTCCGCAGCGTCGCCCTGTTCGCCATGCTGGCCTCGAGCTGGGCGGGACTCGCCGTCGCCGATGGTCAGCCGGTCCATCAGGAAGTCCCGCGACATCCGCTGGAGTTGCGCGCGCTGGTGGATCCTGCCGGCGTGCTGGCCGAATTGCCAGCGTTGTTGAAGAAGGCCGAGCTGGCCCGTGACTATCGCGAGTTGGCACTGCTGCGCGTAGCCCAGGCCAACGCATGTCGGGTGAAGGCCGACTGGACTTGCCAGCGCGACGCCGGCGTGCAGGCGCGGCTGGCAGCCGAAGCGGGCGGACTGCCTGTGCTGGAGGTGCGGGGGCTGATCGCTGAAGCACGCGGTCGAATTTCAATGCAGGACTTCACTCGCGGCGAACATTCGCTCGGCGACGCCGAGCGCCGTCTCGCGATCCACCCATTCCCCGAGATGAAAGCCGACATCTATCTCGCCTATTCGTCGCTCAGCTACACGTTGGGGAAGCATGCGGCGGCGGCCGACCATGCGCAGAAGGGGCTCGATGCGCTCGGCACGGTTCCGGCGCCCACCATCCGCGTCCGCCTCTTGCGCAATCGCGCCAACGCGCTGGCGCAGCTCGGGCGGCGCAACGAGGCCAAGCTGTTGGTCGAAAAGGGATTGGAGTTGGCAGGCCCGTTGAACGACCCGAAGCTCAGCGCCGAGTTGTACCTCGAGCATGCGCGCATCGCACGGCTGGAGGGCGACACCCGAACCGCGACGGACAATGGCCGTCGCATCCTCGAATTGGCGCAAAGCCTGCGCGCTTCGCAATTGGTCGGCCTGGGCCACGAGATCCTGGGACTGGCCGCGCAGGACGAGGGTGACGCATCGCTGGCCGAGACCGAGCTGCGCGCGGCGGTGGAAAGTTTCCATGCGCAGGCCAATGAGCGTGACGAGCGCCGTGTGCTCCGATCGTTGGTGGCCGGACTGCTGGACAGTCCGCGACCGCCGGCGGACCTGCCGTTGCTTACCCGCCGCTTGGTCGAGTTGGAAACCACGCTCGATACGCGCGACCAGATGCTGGCCGGCGACGACCTGGACGCGCGACTCAAATACGCCCAGCAGGAGTTCGACGTCCAGCGCCTGCAAGCCAGCGCGGCGCTGACCCGCGAACGCGAAGCCGCGTCGGCCGGCCGGCAGAGATTCGCCCAGGCCATCGCCGGGATGAGCATCGGCCTGCTGGTGCTGGTGGGCATCTTCTTCCTGTGGCAGCGAAGGTTGAACACTCGCCTGCGCCAGGCGGTAACTCGCCTCAGCCAGAGCGAGCAGGAGCTGTCAGCGAGCGAAGGCCGATTGCGCACGATTACCGACAGCATCCCTGCGCTGATCTCGCGGATAGACAAGCACGAGCGCTACGTCTTCATGAACGCGCGTGCCTTTCGTGTGTTCGGCACGAAACCCGAAGAACTTCTGGGCAAGACCATCCTGGAGGTCCGCGGGCCGGAGCAACATGCCTTGGTAAAACCCCATGTTGAAGCTGCGCTTCGCGGCGAGGCCGTCAGCTTCGAAGGCTTCATCGACCTGCGCGGCCAGGGCCTGCATTACCAGTCCAGCTTCGTGCCAGACCGGGACGCCAATGGGGATGTGCAGGGATTTTTTGCCTTCACCTTCGACATCACCCAACTCAAGCTGGCGGAGGCGGAACTCGATCGGCTTGCCCGCATCGACAGCCTGACCGGCGTTTCGAATCGTCGGGATTTCGGCGACCGGCTGCATGCCGCGCTCGCGCGCTGCCAGCGCGAGGAGGAGGGAATCGCATTGCTCTGCCTGGACATCGACAAGTTCAAGGACATCAATGACGGCCACGGGCATCCCGTCGGAGATGCCGTCATCCTGGCATTTGCCGCCCGATTGAAGGCGGTACTGCGCGAAGATGACGTGGTTGCGCGCCTGGGCGGCGATGAGTTCATGGTGCTGCTCGAGAATCCCGGGCCGGAGACGGCCGGCATCGTGGCCGGCAAGATCGTCGCGGCGATGCGCGATCCGATCCAGATCGATGACTTGTCCCTGCCGGTCAGCGTCAGCATTGGCGTGGCCTACAGTGCCGGCGCATTGCCTGCCGAACAATTGATGTCGCGTGCGGACGCCGCCTTGTACGCAGCCAAGTCGGCCGGGCGAAACAACTGGCGCGCTGCGCCCGTTGAAGCCGGTGCCTAGCCAACGTGCACTAGGCCTCGGGCAACTCGTAGTCGAGTTCGTAGAAGTGTCGGCCTTCGTCAATCCTGATGCGCAGGCGTCCCGAGATGCCTGACAGTTCCCCGGTGCCCGAGTCCGGGACCACCATGATGTCCAGCGTCGGCGCACCGCGATCCATCGTGCCGCTGTGCTGAAGCGAAAAACTTCCCGAACGGCCGTGCAAGCTGCCCGTCACGCGGTCCAGCGCGACATACGCGGCCGAGCCGGGCGTGGGTGTTCGCGTCGCCAGCATCTGGCCCAGGGCGCTCGCCTGCAAGTCGCCGTGGAAGCGCTTGGACAGCGCCATCCGGCCGATGCTTTCATCGCCGATGCCGTCTTCGGCGGGCAGTGGCGTCACGGTGACGTCAAAGGCGCCGGCGGCGTGGCGTGCGCTCAAAGATTGTTTCCCGGTTCCCAGGTTTTTATCGGTCGGCGGTCGAGGCCTGACCGGCGCTCGGCCTGGAAGCGGATTTCCTGGCGGCGGTCGGCGAGCTGGCGCCGTTCCTTGCCGCTTCGTGTGTCGGCATGGAATTTGACCGGCGCGGCGGGCGCATTGGCTGCCGTCACTTTGTCATCCATCGGCTCGAGGGCCAGTTGGTCGAACGGAATGTCGAATTTGTCAGTAGGGGCCATGGCTATCTCTCCCAGCGACCAGGCGGCACGCGCCGCTCCATCTAGTCTATCAACGAATTCGAATGGACCCGTCGGCCACCCGCAGCCTGCCCCGGGCCGCCTGAAGCGTGGGTGAGCCGGGGATGCCGGCAGGAAAACTTCCCGGCCCGGTCCGTGGTCGAATCATGGATGAGTGTCCCACCGACTCACAGGCGAGACGATGAAACCAAGCACGATTCCTTTCCTGATCTTCCTGGTCGGCCTGCTCGGCCTGGCGGGAGCCATGCCGGCCGCGGCATCCGACGATGGCTTCCGTCCGCTGCCGCGCGACAGCGTCGAGCAGCAGACCTACCAGCGCAGCCGGTCCCTGGCCCTGCAACTGGTGCGCGACGCGCAACCCACGCTCGGCTTCGGCCATCGCCGCCTGGCCGACCATGTGATCAGCGAACTCGTCGGCGTTCGATTCCTCGCTTCGTCCACGGCTGGCTCGCGCCGACTTTGCCGGGATCGCCGCTACAGCCTGTTCGTGCGGACGGCGCGCCCGGATGTCATTCATGTCTGTGACGAAGTCCGCCCGCATGCGCGCAGCGCCGACGCGGACGCGATCGCGCGGCTGGCGCAAGCCTTCGTGCACGAGGCCGTGCACCTGACCGGTGACCTGGACGAATGCGCTGCGATGGACTTCGAGCTGGCGGTGATGCGCCGGACCATCGGCATCCGCACGCAGGGCAGCCAGATCAGTTACGGGGCGCGCTGCGGCCGGATGGGTGCACGTTAGTCGGGGCAGGGACATAATCGGGGCACCCATTCATCCGGAGGTCCCATGAGCTACGTAGATGGTTTCGTTTTGGCCGTCCCCACCAAGAACCTCGCGGCCTACAAGCGCATGGCGAAACTCGGGGCGAAGATCTGGATGGAACATGGCGCCCTGGAATATCGGGAATGCGTCGCCGATGACGTGAAGCCCGGCAAGCTCACGTCCTTCCCGCAAAGCGTGAAGCTGAAGAAGGGCGAGACCGTGGTCTTTTCCTGGATCGTCTACAAGTCGCGCGCAAGTCGCGATCGCATCAACGCCAAGGTGATGAAGGACCCACGGCTGGCCGAATTCATGGATCCCAAATCGCTGCCCTTCGACGGCAAGCGGATGTTCTGGGGTGGATTCAAGACTTTCGTGAAAGCCTGAGGGGTCCGTGATGAAAGCCAACCGAGTACTTGTATCGAATCTCCTCGTGGTCGCGATTGCGGTCGCGTTTTCTGCCGTACCGGCGACGGTCGCGCAGGCGCACCAATCGCGATTGCATGAAGTTTTCGAAGCCCAGAAAATCGACGAGCTCGGTCGGCTGGCCTTTCCCACGTCGGCGAAGTCGCCGGAGGCGCAATCGGCCTTTGTCGAAGGCATGCTGTTGCTGCACCTGTTCGAATACCAGCACGCGCAACTGGCCTTCCGGAAGGCGCAGTCGCTCGATCCCGACTTCGCGCTGGCTTACTGGGGCGAAGCGATGACCGCGACCCATCCGGTCTGGAACCAGCAGAACATGGCCGCCGGCCGCGCGGCGCTGGCGAAGTTGGGCGCCACCGCCCAGGCGCGCGCCGACAAGGCGCCGACGGCGCGCGAGAAAGCCTGGCTGGAAACGGCAGAGATCCTTTACGGCGAAGGCAGCAAGCGCGAGCGCGACGCGCGTTTCGCCCAGGCGATGGAAAAGATTGCGCTCGACTATCCGGAAGACGATGAGGCGAGGTTGTTCCACTCGCTGGGCCTGCTGGGCCTGGCACAGGGCGAGCGCGACCTGCCCAATTTCCTGGCGGCGGCGGAAATCGCCAAGGCCGTTTACCGGCGCAATCCGGAACATCCCGGCGCCGCGCATTACTGGATCCACGGCATGGACGATCCCGAACATGCGTCCGGCGCACTTGAAGCCGCTCGCAGTTTGTCGAAGATCGCGCCGCGTGCCGGCCACGCGCAACACATGACGGCGCACATCTTCATGGCGCTTGGCATGTGGGAAGACGTCGTGGCTTCCAACGTCACGGCCATCAACACGGTAGACACGCAACGCAAGGCGCGCGGCCAACTTGCCTTCACTTGCGGCCACTACGTGGAGTGGCTGCAGTACGGCTATTTCCAGCAGGGACACGAGGACAAGGCGCTCAAGCTGCTTGCCGACTGCGAGCGCGAAGGTCCCGAAGCGGTGGCCTGGTTCCGCAAGAACCCGACCGGTGCCTTGGGCCCGACCGATACGCCTGACGTCCTGCAGGATCGCATCGCCTCGTCGCTGGTGCTGATGCGCGCCATGGCCATCGTCGATTCGGAGGCCTATCGAAAACAAGCCGCAGCCACGCCACGCGAGCCGACGCGGAAGGGCCGCGAAGGCGGCTGGGAACTGTTTGCGCTGGGCTTTGCCCAGGCCACGACCGGCGACGTTGCCGGTGCAGGGAAGACGCTGGGCCAGTTGCGCGCGTTGATGGCCGTTTCGCCGACGGCGGAAGAATCGGCCTCCACGTCAAAGTACCTGCAGGTGATGGAAAGCATGCTCGATGGCGCGCTCAAGCAGGCCAACGGCGACATCGACGGCGCGCTGGCCAGCGTGGCCGAGGCGGCGAAGACCTACGATGCGATGCCTTTCGATTTCGGCCCGCCGGCCACCTTCAAGCCACCGCATGAACTGGCCGGTGAAATGTTGCTGGCCGCCGGACGACCGGCGGAGGCCGTGAAGGAATTCGACATCGCGCTGAAGTGGGCGCCGGAACGCGCGCGGTCGGTGCAGGGTCGCAAGGCGGCACTCGCCGCCAGCGGCGCGCCGAAGGCTGGCAACTAGGGCTGCTTCATCGCCTGCTGCGCGAACTCGTGCTCCACCAGGGGCACGAGTTGCGCCGTCAGCCGGTCGGCCTCCGGGCCGGACAGGTGCGACCACTCCGGCAGGTCGTAGCCCATCAGTTGCGCGTGGTCCTCGAAATGGATGCCGGGTGCACCACTGCGCGTGATCAGCAGGTCCCAGGTCTTGTTTCGCGGCATGAATTTCTTTTCGTTGTCGTAATACGGGCCCGTGCTTGGCAGGCGCACGAAGACCACCGGCACGCCGCGCGCGCGAAGTTTGGCCACGGCCGCGCTGGCCTTGGCGATCTGCTCGTCCGCCGTCTTCTGCCGTTTTTCCGGCGTGTCGAGGAAGGGTGGCATGCCGCCGAAGTCCTCGGCCCAGATGCCGCGCACGATCGCGCGGTAGGCAACGTCATCCACCACCTTGTCCCACATGCGGGAATTGCGGTCGGCTTGTTGCACCATCAGTTTGCGGACGCGCGAGTTGGGCCTCATGCCCGGGCGCTGCGGCCAGGCCTGCCGACGCACGACCGTGTTGAGTGCGAAATCCGGATCGTAAAACGCGAAAAAGGGTTCGAGCGCGTGCTCGGAGATCCAGTTGCCACTGCGCTGCGACGGCCCCTGTTTCTGGTAGTACGGCAACACCGAGCCACGGTACGAGAAACCGGTAAAGAACAAATCGGGCGCGACGCCAACCAGCAGCCGGCCGGTGAAATCCGGATCGGCCGCCAGGTCTTCGATGATCGCCACGGGCGACGTGCCTTCGATGGCCAGCTGGATCGGGCGTTCCGCCGTCAACGATTCCCACACCGGCAGTTGCACGTCGAACAACACACGGGACGAACCGGCCAGCACGGTGGCATCGCCTTCACCTTCGTCGATACGCCGTCGCTGGGCCGCCCACTCGCCGTCGCTGTTGCGATAGCCCGGCACGGAGCCGAAGTCGCGCCAGTGCCATTCCCACGTCGCCATCGCTGCGATGAATACCAGCATGGCCAGCATGGTGATTAGCGACCAGGGTCGATCCGGAATGTCGCGTTCGGGCACGGGCTGCGCCACGCCGGGGCGATCGGAGGCGGTCAGGCGTACGAAGCCGGGGCGATGGGCGGTATCTGGCGGTGGCGCGCTGTCGGCCATGGCGTCAGAACTGGAAATAGATGAAGGCATTGCCCGCCCCCTGCATGGCAACGATGGCAAACGCCATCAGGCCCCAGAGCCCGCCCAATACCACCGCGGGTACGCGTGCGACGGCTGATTCAAGCGTGCGGTTGCGCATTTGCCAGTGCGCGAACACCAGGCCGGCCACGATCACCGCCACACTGACCAGGTGCACCGTCGGCAGGATGGGACTGGCGCTGCCGTTGCCGCCAAACATGCCGGTCAATACCTGGCCGGCCTTGCCAAAACTGTCCGCGCGGAAGAACACCCAGGTGATGTTGATCAAGGTGTAGGTCAGCAATCCAAGCCCGATCATTGCAACTGGCCCCGGCTGGTAACTGGCGAATCGCGTGCGCAACAGGCGCTCGGCAGCGAGATAGAAACCGTGCAAGCCGCCCCAGACCACGAAGGTCCAGCTGGCGCCGTGCCACAAGCCGCCCAGCAGCATGGTCGCCATCAGTGCCAGGTAAGTGCGCGCCGGGCCTTTGCGATTTCCGCCCAGCGGGATGTAGAGGTAATCACGAAGCCAGGACGAGAGCGTGATATGCCATCGTCGCCAGAAATCGGAAAACCCCACGGCGGCATAGGGAAACCGGAAGTTGTCCGGCATCGCGAAGCCCAGGCACAAGGCAGCACCGATGGCGGTAGTGGAGTAGCCGGCGAAGTCGCAGAAGATCTGCCCGCTGAAGGCCAGCGTTCCCATCCACGCATCCAGCGTGCCCGGCAGTGCGCCGCCGTCGTAAACCATTTCGGCGGCGCGCGCCAGGAAGCCATCGGCCAGCACGACCTTCTGGAACAGGCCCAGGGTCATCAGCGCCAGGCCGAAGCGCAACATGGTCGCGGTCGCCTTGCGCGGCTGCTCGAACTGCGGCACCAGTTCGGTCGGCCGCATGATCGGTCCGGCTACCAGGTGAGGGAAGAAGGTCACGAACAGCGCGTAGTCGAGGAAATTTCTTGCGGGTGCAGCCCGGCGCAAATAGATGTCCAGGGTGTAGGACATGGTGGCGAAGGTATAGAAAGAGATGCCGACCGGCAGCACGATGTCGAAGGCCGGCGGCACGTAGGCGATGCCCATCGTCGCCATCAGCGCGGCGAAATTTTCCAGCGCGAAGCTGCCGTACTTGAAATAGCTGAGCATGCCCAGGTTGGCGACCACCGACACCAGCATCCAGGCGCGTCGCGCGGCCTGGCCTTCGGCGCGCACCAGCTTCTGCGCCGCATACCAGTCCACCACCGTGGATATCCACAGCAGGATGATGAAAGGCGGGTTCCACGCGGCATAGAAGATGTAGCTGGCGACCAGCAGGTTGATCTTCTTCGTCTTCCAGGCAAGCGGAAGCGAATGCAGCGCCAGCACGAGCGCGAAGAACACCACGAAGGTGAGTGAGTTGAACACCATGCAGGCCGCCTCCCCAGGCGCACCACCGCAGGTGGCCAGCCGACTATACAGGGTGAGCGCGCGGCGGGAGGGCAGGCAAAAAAAACGCCACCTGGGGCGAGCAGGTGGCGTTGGTCGTTGGCGTCCATGTCAACTCGCTGGCGGCGGTGCCGCTGGCGTTACGCGATCGTCTTGATCTGCGGGCAGGTTAGCCACGGCCCCGTTGGCGCTCCGTTCGCTTTCGCACATTCCGGGCCGTTGTTTCGTAGCCATTCAGTCCGCGCAGATCGATGAAAATAACGGCGAGGCGATCGCGGGCATACAGGGGAGCCGCGTGGGTAGCGGGCGGTGTCTCAGGCGTCATCTGTCACTTGGGAAATGGCCAAACGGAAAAACATGGAGCCTCAGGACATTGCGGCCAGAGTTTAGTCCGGGGCGGGTGGGCGACGGCAAGTCGCGGCGCACAAACGGGCATCCGGGAGGTTCTATCGCTGCCTGTTGCAGTCCATTTTGAAAAAAACTTCAAAAACAAGCCATTTTAGGCTTGGCGTGGGCGCTGACTTGGCCTACATTTCGTCTGCCTAGGGGATTTCCAGGTAACCACCCATCCACCCAAGAACCATCGGGACACAAACACATGAGCAAAACCAAGAAAGTTGCAGCCAAGAAAGCGCCGGCCAAAGCCGCTGCAAAGCCGGGCGTGTTGAAGCCCATCAAGGAAGCCCTGAGCAAGTCCGGGCTGGTTGCACACCTGGCTGAAGCCAGCGGCGTCCTGGCCAAGGACGTGCGCGCCGTGATGGCCGCCCTCGAGGGCGCCGTGGCTGCTTCGGTCAACAAGAAGGGCGCGGGTTCGTTCACGCTGCCTGGCCTGCTCAAGATCAGCGCCGTCAACGTTCCGGCCAAGCCGAAGCGCAAGGGCGTCAACCCGTTCACCAAGGAAGAACAGTGGTTCGCCGCCAAGCCGGCTACCACCAAGGTAAAGGTTCGTCCGCTGAAGAAGCTGAAAGACGCCGCAGCCTGATCGCGGACTGGTTTCAGCTACGAGTTGCAATAAAAAAGGGCCTCGAATGAGGCCCTTTTTTTATTCCGTCGCCAGCATCAGTGGCGATTGATGCCTTCGGCTTCTTCCTTCTCGCGCTGCTCGACGTCAAGGTCGCGGATTTCACGCGGCATCTTGTTCCAGCCGCTGCCCGGCGGGAAGAAGTCGCTGCCCTTCAGGTCGCCCGCACTGACGGTTTCGGCCTGGGTTTCTTGCTGGCGCTCGGATTGAGTGCTCATGGGAATTCTCCTTTCTTCGCTGCGGTGAGTACGCAGCCAAGGTGTCATTCCCGGCATTAATTCGGGCTGAAGCCGATCACGCCCGGAAAGGCTCGGTACAGCAACGGGCCTGCGCCCATCCGTGAGAGAATCAACTTTCGCACCCGCCGTCACGCAACCGACATGCACCCATTCCTGCAAACCCTGCAAAAGCATCGCGAAGCCTGGATCCTGTTCGGCTCGGGATTGCTTGCCGGCTTGTTGTTCTTCCTGGTGTGGTGGGCGATGCAACCGTCGGCGCAAACGCCGGGACAGGCAACGACGCCGGCGACCACGGCCGCCGGCAACAAGCCCGGCCAGGGTGCGGACGGCGTGCTTGGCGATATCACCGGCGACCTGCAACCCGGACCGGCGCGTGACGTGGTCGGCCCCGACGTTTCGCTGGAGGAAATCGACAGCATTTCGAATTCGCCCGCGCCCGAGGGCGGTGTCCTGCCGGATGGCGACGCGCCGCCGATGACCGATGAAGAGGCGATTGCCGGCGGCCTGCTGGGATCCGACGCGCCACCGCCGCCACTGCAGACTTATTACGTGGAAGTGATGCGCGGCCCGGACGCGTCCGAGTTGCTGGAGCTCGAGGCCAGTTCACCCGAGCATGCCCTGAGGATACTCAGGGATTTCCGCGGCAATCCGCGGGTCGTGCGCGGACCCAGCGCACAACCCTTGCCTTGACGGTTACTTGGCCTCGGCGGCCTTGGCGGCCTCAGCCGCAGCTTCCCTCGACGAAGGATCGCTGAGCTTGAGCAAGCGCCCGCCGGCGCCGTCCTCGAGCAACCACAACTCGCCCTTCGGACCTTGCTCCACGGCGCGGATGCGTTTGCCCATGTCGTAGCGCGCAGCCTCGCGCGCGTTGTCGCCATCGAACTCGATGCGCACCAGCGCTTCCGACGCCAGGCCTGCCGCGAACCCATTACCGTCCCAGGCGGGGAATTCGCTACCCGTGTAGATGATCAGGTCGCCCGGCGCGATCACCGGCGTCCAGCTGATCTTCGGCGCCTCGTACTTCGGGTTGGTGGAATGATCGGGAATGTCGCGACCGTCGTAGTGGTCGCCATTCGAAACCACCGGCCAGCCATAGTTGCGCCCACGCACGATCAGGTTGAGCTCGTCGCCGCCGCGCGGCCCCATCTCGGCGACCCAGGGTCGGCCGCCTCCATCGAAGGCCAGGCCGAGCGGATTGCGATGGCCCAGCGACCAGACCTGCGCCGCGACGCCGCCTTCGCTGGCGAAGGGATTGTCATCGGGCAGCGAGCCGTCGTCGTTGAGGCGAAGGATCTTGCCCAGGTTGCCGCTCATGTCCTGCGCGGGATCGAAGTGTTGCCGATCGCCGGAGCTGATCCACAACTTGCCATCCTGTCCGAATGCGATGCGGTGGCCGTAATGTCCGCCGCCACTCATCTTGGGTTCCTGTCGCCAGATCACAGACAGTTCGGACAGGCTGCCGTCACCGTTCCCGGCGATGGCCAATTTCGCCCGCGCGACCACGGCGCCGCGGTTGTTGCTGTCGTCGGCTTCGGCGTAGCTCAGGTACACCCATCCGTTTTCTGCGAATCCCGGGTGCGCCACCACGTCGCCCAGGCCGCCCTGGCCAGCGTAGGCCACTGCCGGCACGCCGCTGACTTTGCCGACTCGGCCATCGGTGGCGACCAACTTCAATTGCCCCGACTTTTCGGTCACCAGCAAATGCCCGTCCGGCAGGAAGGACATCGCCCAGGGCTCGTTGAACGTCGCGACTTCGGTAATCGCGAAGGGTGCCGCCACGGCCTTGGGTGCTTCAGCCTTGCCAGCGGCCGCTGCGCCGTCTTGCGCGCTGCAGGCGCCGAGCACGAGCACCAGTGTGGAAAGGGAGGACAGCAACAGTGGATGCATCATTGAAACCCTCTTGTCGATCGTGGATGCCACGCCCATATTGCCTGTGTCGCCCTACTGGAGAAACCGGCATGAGCCAATTCGACCTCCGCCCCTTGTCAGCGGCAGAGCATGCCCGGCTAGCGGCCGGCCTGGATGCCGATGAACGCCGTGTGTTGCTCGAGCATGGCACCGAACGCGCGTTTTGCGGTGTGTTCCTGGACAACAAGCTTGACGGCGTCTATTGCTGCCGACTGTGCGGGCTGCCCCTGTTCCGCTCGGACGCCAAGTTCGATTCCGGCACCGGCTGGCCCAGTTTCTTCGCGCCCTTCGACATCGCGCATGTCGGTGTGCGCCGCGATACAAGCTACGGAATGATTCGTGACGAAATTGTCTGTGCGCGATGCGGCAGCCACCTGGGCCATGTCTTTCCCGACGGGCCGCCACCCACGGGCGAGCGGCACTGCCTGAATTCGGTATCGCTGAGCTTTACGCCCGATGGCGAACCGCTGCCCGACCTGCTTGGGCGCGGCGGCGGCGAGGGCGGTACCGCGGGTTGATCAGCGATGCATCGCGAGCGGATCGAGCCGGCTGAGTGCGCGGCAACCGTCCGCTATCAACAGCCGGGCCTGCGACCAGTCCAGGCTGGAATGGCCTCGAATGGTTTCCCAGTTCGCGGCAAGGCGTTGTTCGTGCTGGTCGTCCAGTGCTTCGCACAGCAGCGCATGCGCCGCCAGTGCGACGGCATAGGCCGGTCGCGCGTCGTCCCAGGTCATTTCGGGATGGGTGCGGCGCACCGACGAGAAATGCGAGCGGCAAAAGCTGTCGTACGAGACGGGTACGTCCATCAGCGATTCGTGCGGCTGGCGATCGGCCAGCGAAGGATCCGACGCTCCGTGCCGGTTCAACAATCCGCGGCAGCGCGCGAGCGCGGTCAGGTCCACCGGCCACTGGTGCGAGGGCAGGGCAATGGCCTGCGGCGCAATTCCGGCCACTCGCCCGCTTCTGGAAACAGGCGCGGTAGCGAACTCTCGCTGAACCGGAGCGCGCGAAACACCAAGGCTGTGCTGGACGGTAGGACTCATGAGTGGCAAATTCCCTTTGCGTGAATGCTGCGGATTGCACAAAGGGTTCCACGCGGCCTTCCTGGCCGTCGCCCCTTGCCATCAATTTCGCAGAAGAAGTTTTAACCGCCACTGAAGATTTGCGGCAGGTCCACAGGACGATGAACATGAATGACGGAACGATCGTCGCAGCGCTGAGAAGGCCGATGCTGTGCGGCGCCCTGGCGGCGGCGGGATTGCTGTCGTGGCTGCCTGCCAGTGCCCTGGCGGCGGACAAGAGCGAGCTGTTCAAGTGCGTGGACGCCGCTGGCGTCACCAGTATCCAGTCGGAACCCTGCGCCAAGGGCAGCACCGTGGTCTGGCGGCGCGACGCCACGCCCGAACCCAAGCCCACGGCCGACCAGGCAGCGCTGGCCGAAGCCAAGCGCCTGCGCGATATGCAGACGGTGCGCGAGCTTTCGGAAATCGTCGAGCGACGCTCGCGGCCGCAGCCGCCGGAGCCGGTGGAGGAAGAAAAGCCCAAGACTGCGGAAGCCAAGCCGCTGACGGCCTGCGAATCGGCCATGGAATTTTCCGCCTCGGTTCGCGACAAGCAATGGCTGGCGCTGACCGACGACCAGATGCAGCGGATCTATCGCTGGGTAGCCGAGCAATGCAAGGTCACGCCTGGCGCAAGCGAATAGGCGAAACGGCTTGCGCTTCATCGCACCCGCGCGCGAGGGACTGGATGCGCGACTGTTCGACCAGCCGATCTTCGATGCGCTCGCGGCGGATCGTGATCTTCTTCTGTCGCCCGAATGGCCCGCGCTCGAGCGCTTGAATGATCGTGTCGCGGGCTTGCAGCACGCCATCACCGGGCAAGCCATCCGCCTGGTGGCGCCGGAGGAGGCCGGCGAGGAAAATTACGAAGCGCGCATTTTTCGCAGCGGCCGGATAGCGACTCGCGTCGACAATTGGCACGACTTGTTCAACGCCTTGGTCTGGAAGCGATTCCCGCGCATCAAATCGGCCTTGAACCAGGCGCAGGTGCGCGACATGGATGCCGTGGGCAGCCTGCAACGCACGCGGCGACAGGCGGCACTCACGCAATTTGACGAAGCCGGCGCCATCGTGGTGTTGCGTGATCCGGGATTGCTTGCTGCCTGGGACCGGCATGACTGGCTGGCGTTGTTCCTGCAGCGGCGCGATGCCTGGACCGATGGCGAGCTGCGCCTGCATGTGTTCGGACATGCCTTGTTCGAGCACGCCCTGAACCCGGCGATGTTGCTGGTTGGAAAATGCATCGTGCTGGTCGCCGCGGACGGAATGAGCGCGGAGCGCATTGACGGGCAAGTGGCGGGCGCCATCGAATCGCGTCGCGGCTTGCTCGATCCGCAGGATCTGCGGCCGCTGCCGCTGGCGGGAATTCCGGGTTGGCACCACGAGGTGCAGGACGCGGACTTCTATCGTGATCAACCGTGTTTTCGACCGCTGCGTCCGGGCCGGATCTATCCGCCGCCCAGCAGCGGATAAGGGTTGATGGCCGTGCCCTGCCACCATTTCTTGTCGGGGCCGAGCACGAAGATGGCGAAATGTAGGTGCGGACCATCCGGGCTGGCGTTGCCCGTGCTGCCGACATAACCGATGACGTCACCGCGTCGAACCTGTTGGCCTTCCACCAGCGTGGGCGCATATGAATCGAGATGCGCGTAGTAGTAGGCCAGCTTTTCGTCCACGTCGAACTGATACACCGTCAGTCCGCCCGGTTTGCTGTCGAATAGTTTGGCGATGCGTCCGTCCGCCACCGCGACCACCGGCGTGCCACGCGGCGCCATGATGTCGATCGCATCATGCAAGCGACCCGCACCACGACTCTGCGCAAAGGTATCGCTCAACTGTTTCGGCCCGACACCCGATACCGGCACCAGCAATCCCGATGCCTGTGGCATCGGTTGCGAAGGAACGGACTCGGGCGGAGTTGTTGGCGGCGCCTGCGCAATCGCACCCACCACCGGCTCGGCGAGCGTCCCGGGGTCCGGCTCGATCTCGACCGGTGCGGACACCGGCGCCTGGGTCGGTGGATAGCCCGCAGGCCGCGCCGGCCGCGCCGCAACGGGCGTCATCGGCGCGACGGCCAACTCTCCTGGCGACATCGTTGCGTGCACCCGGCTGTCGGCCTGCGTCGTGCCTGGATCGAGCCAGAGCGAAAACGTCAGGACGACCGCGGCCGCGCCCAGGACCATGCCCAGGATCAGGATGGCGAGCCGGCTCATGTCAGTCCTGGAGCAGCGCCGTCATGCCCGGGGACACGGCCTTGGCCAGCACCAGGGCGGTCCAGTTGGTCAGCCGGATGCAGCCGTGCGATTGGGTCTTGCCGATACGCGAGGGCTCGGGCGTGCCGTGGATGCCGTAGTGTTCCTTCGACAAGTCCACCCAGACCACGCCGACCGGATTGTTCGGGCCTGCGGGGATCTTCGCCTTGGCGTGGCTTTCATTCGCATCCCAGAACAAAGCCGGGTTGTAATGGAAGACCGGATCGCGGGCGACGCCCTGGATCTTCCATTCGCCGACCGGCAGCGGATCGTGCTCACTGCCCGTGGACGCCGGGAACTGGGCAATGGTCTTGCCTGCGGCATCCTGCAGCGACACGGTCGAGTCGGACTTGTCCACCACCACTTTCGCAGCAGCCGGCAGCGGCGCGGTCGGCGTTACCGCCGGGACCACGATTTCTTCGCCCGCACGCGACAGGTCCTTGCCGGGATTGAGCTTCTTGAGGAGCGCCGGACTGGCATGGAATTTTTCAGCGAGACCTTCCAGCGCCGAGGTGTAGCCGAGCGCAGGCAGCTTGGATTTCTTCATCATGTCGATCGGGATGGCCTTGAACGGCCCGGCCACGTCGGTCGCATCGATGGTGTAGGTCTCGAGCTCCGGCGCGGCATCGGTATTGAGTGCCGTCCACGTTGCAGCATCGAGCTCGCCGGTGACGCTCAGCCCGCGGTTTGCCTGGAAGCCGTTGAGTGCGCGGCGCAGGTTGGAACCGGCGGCGCCGTCGATCTCGCCCGGCGAAAAGTAGGCGCGATCCAGCAGGACCTGGGCGCGAAGCGTCGTGTCGGCAGGTGCCGGCGCCGCAGCCATTACCGATGGCGCGAGCAGAATTGAAAGGGCGATTGCACTCACTTGCATCTTGCGATCCATTTGTCAGCTTCCTGCTTGCCTTGAGTTGGGCGGAGGATGCACGAGCAATTATGAACGGAGGGCGCGCCACGCTGACTGTGTGGTGAACCAGCGCGTCTCGCCGCGCTGCGCGAACAATGTCACCATGTGCGCCAGCGCGCCTCTAGAGGCCGATTGCGCAAGCACCAAACCTGGGGAATGGACGATGCGTTTGCCGAAAATCTGCCTGTCGATGTTGCTCGTCGTGCCTGTCTTCCCGTCGCTGGCGCTTGCCAGCGTCACGCTGCCCCTTCCCTGGAAGCTTGGCGACGCGCATCGCTATCAGTCGGTGAACGTGCAGGAAAAGACCCGCGCCGGAAAGACGCAGCGCATCGAAACGAGCGAAGTGGACAAGATCACGATTGCCGAGGCAGGGCCGAAAGGCTTCCTGCAGGTCTGGCATGTCGAGTCGTCGAAGGTGGCGATTACCGGCGAGAGCGAAAACTCCGCCGCCGACCAGGAACTGGTCACGCAATTGCAGGAGGGATTTCGCAATCTGTCCCTGGAAGCCGAACTCGAACCCAACGGCGCCTATCTGCGTTTGCGCAACTGGAAAGTACTGGGCGAGCGGATGCGCGAGGTGATGCTGCCGGCCATGGTGGAACAGGCCAAGGCCAGGCAGGAACTTGCCAAGGCCGATGAGGCACAGTTGCGCGAGAAATTCGGGCCGGTACTCGAGCGCATGACCAACGAACAGGCCATCTCCAATAGCCTGGGAAAGAACATCGCCATCTACAACTTTTTCACGGCGGCATCGCTCAAGGTCGGCGAACCGACCGTCTATGAGGATTACCTGCCCAGTCCGTGGTCGGCTGACCTGATTCCCACCAAGGGCAGCTTCCGCCTGGCGGGTGCCGATGAGCGCGCAGGCACCGTGACCATCCTGTGGAAACAGGAGATCGACCCGGTGAAAGGGGCGCCGATCATGTGGAAGATCGTCGAAACGCTGATGGGACAGGCGATGCCCGACAAGGTGACCGCAGCCCTGCCGAAAGGCTTCGTCCTGACCGACGAAGCGACCGTGGTCGTCGACCGCAAGTCAGGCCTGCCCCTGAAACTCACCCACCAGCGGCGGGTCGAGGCCGGAACCGCCAGCAACACGAGCACCTGGACGCTGGACAAATTGCCCGACTGATTCGTCTTGCGGAACCGGGCCGCGACACTCGATGGCCGCTCGTCATGCCCTGCCACGTTGAAATAGACAGGCAAACCCTCGTCGAACGGGTTGCCCTGTCACGGTGTCGGCATGCACCCTTGAAACGGACAGGTCGTGGGTTCCCCGGCCTGTTTTTTTTGCCTGCTAGAATTCGCCGTTCCCAAACACGCGCGACACCCATGATCGAACTGGTTGGATTCGACGGCGACGACACCCTCTGGCATAGCGAGGGTTACTACCAGACAGTACACGACCAGTTCGAGCGCCTGGTCGGCGCCTACGTGGACCTGGCCGATGCGCGACTGCACGAGCGCCTTCTGGAAACCGAGAAGCGAAACATCCGCTTGTTCGGTTACGGCGCCAAGGGCATGACCCTGTCCATGATCGAGACCGCGATCGAAATTACCGACGCGCGCATCAGCGCCACCGACGTGCAGGAATTGCTGCGCCTGGGCAAGGAGGTGCTGTCGCATCCGGTTGAATTGTTGCCGGGGATCCGCGAGGCGGTGGTCGAGGTGGCGCGGAATTTCCAGGTGGTGCTGATCACCAAGGGCGATTTGTTCCACCAGGAGGCCAAGGTCGCGCGTTCGGGCCTGGCAGACCTGTTCCATCGCATCGAAATCGTTTCGGAGAAGGACGAGGCCACCTATCAGCGCGTGCTCGGCGAGTTTTCGCTGGCGCCCGTGCAATTCGCGATGGTGGGCAACTCGCTTCGTTCCGACATCGAGCCGGTCGTGGCCCTGGGTGGCTGGGGCGTGTACATGCCGTACCACATCACCTGGGCGCACGAGATGGAAACGGGACTGGCCGGCGAGCATCCCCGGTACATGGATGTCGCCGGTCCGGGCGAAATCCCCGCCGCGTTGTCATTGCTGCAATCACGCAAAGGCTGAGCCGATGAAACCCCTGAATCGAAAGCGCAAGTGGGCGCTGCGCCTGGTGATGATGATTGCGCTGGTGGTGCTTGCCTTGCCGCTGTCGAAGAAACTTGACACGACGCCGAAGGAACTGGCCGCGCAGCGGGCCGAGTTGTCGAAACGCGATCGCACTACGGAACCGTCAAGCGTGGATTCGGCCAGCCTGCTCGCGGACGTGCGTACCCTGGCCGACCCGGCCATGCAGGGGCGCGCCGTGAACACGCCCGGCGGAAAGAAGGCCCGGGACTACCTGCTGCAGCGCTTCCGCGAGGTCGGGCTCGAACCTGTGGGAACGGGCTTCGAACATGCTTTCAGTTTCACGCCCGGTCGCGGCATTCGTTTCTGGCGCGCTAAATTCTGGGAAGAACGCAAGCCCGTGCCCGGCGTGAACCTGGTCGGGCAGATTCGCGGAACCGTCGATCCCGATTCGGTGATCGTGGTCAGCGCCCACTACGACCACCTGGGCCTGCGCCGGGGCAAGCTGTATCCGGGCGCCGACGACAATGCCTCGGGTGTTGCGGCCATGCTGGCGGTTGCCCGCCATTTCCGGGCGAATCCACCCCGGCATACGCTGGTATTCGCCGCCTTCGACGCCGAGGAGGGAGGATTGTGGGGCGCGTCGGCATTCGTCGACAATCCACCGGTGCCCCTGCAGTCGATATTGCTCGACGTGAACTTCGACATGGTGTCGCGCAACGCAGACGGCGAGATCTTCGCCAGCGGCCTGTATGCCAATCCGCATTTGCGGCTCGTGCTGGACAAGGTTCGCGTCACCAGCGTCCCCACCATCCTCTATGGCCATGACAAGCCCGGCTTCTTCCGCGTGGATGAGGACTGGACGATGCAGTCCGACCACGGCGCCTTCCACCAGCGCGATATTCCCTTCCTGTATTTCGGCGTGGCCGACCACGACGATTACCACAGCCCCGGCGATACCTTCGAAAACATCGAACCGAAATTCTTCCTCTCGGTGGCTGATGCGCTGATCGATGTGATGGCCGCACTCGATGCCGCCGATGCGGCACAATTGCGCCGCAAACCCTGAACTCGTCCATGCACTATCGCGCGGGAGGCGGCTGACATGCCTTGGTGGGCCTGGGGAATCGGTGCGATAGCCGCGGGCATGGCCAGCGCCATGTTCGCCATGCTCGGCTTGTCGGCCGGTACCGCCTATGGCACCGACTACCACGTGCTCAGCCCGCGCCAGCGGGTGATGGCGCGGGTGCTGGGCCTGGGATCGATGGTGGCCGCCGTGGCCTTCGCCATGCTGGCGCTCGGACTTGCCGCCTGGACGCTCGGCCTGCTGTTGGCCTGAGCGTCCAGGCGGCTTTTCGTCAGCGCTGCAACTCGAAACTGATCGGCACCAGCGCGTAAGCCTGGATCGCGCGTCCATCCTGCGTGGCCGGCACGAAATGCCAGCGCTTGAGCACGAACTTCACCGCCGCATCGTCGAGCAGACGCACGCCGCTGCTGGTTTCCACCACGACATCGATCGGCTTGCCGGTTTCATCCACCAGGATGCGCAGCATCACCAGTCCGGTCAGCCGGCGCTGCAGTGCTTGCGGCGGATAGGGCGGCGCCGGCGCGAAGTCGGCGCGGATCTGGGCGAAGCTGGGGGTGGTCGGCTCCGAGAAAGCGGTAGTGTCGACTTCCTCGGTGGTCGTGCGCTCCACGTAGTTGTCGACGGGCCGGGGCTCGGCGTTTTCCACGATCACTTGCACGGGTGCGGGCGGCAGCGGCGTCTGGGTCGTGACCGGCCTCGGCCGCGTGCGGTCGGGTGGCGGCAGGGTCGGCGGCGGGATGACACGCTCGATGGTCGTGGCCACCAGAGGCGTGTCCTTGACGGTCTTTGACGGCGCGACCTGCGCCGGCATCATCAGCATCATCAACACCGCCACGTGCACCACGATGGCCGCGCTGGTCGCGGCGATGCGCTTGGGGTCCAGGGACATTGGGCGGGACGGGGCGTGCGCGAGTTGCATGGCGTTCTCCGGTGGTGGGTCACAGGCTTGAACGGGTCGATGCGCCGAGTGGGGTTAAGATGGGTTCATGACACCCAACCGAGGCATCCTGTTGTTGGCAGTCTTGCTGCTGGCCGCCTGCCAGCGCGGGCAGGAAGCGGCGCCCGTCGCAGCGGATGCGCGCGGCCTCGGGTCGGCATCCGGGCCCGGCGCGGAACCGCTGGCCGACGGCAGCGAACGGATCTGGTCGGGGGTATTGCCCTGTAGCGATTGCGCCGGCGTGGACACGCGCCTGGTGCTGCGGATCGATGGGGCACGACGCCGTTTCGAGTTGACCGAAACCTATATTGGCGGTCCGGGCGAGACACGATTTTCGCGCAGCGGCGAATGGATCGAGGGCGTGCATGTCGTCGATGGCGAATCGCTGGCAAGCTATACGCTGGACCCCGGCGCGGGCGCGCAGATTTTCGTGCTGCGCCCCGATGGCGCCCTGGAACTGCTGGACGCTGAGGGTCGTCCCTCGGCCCAGGCCGTGGACTACCGCCTGCAGCGGCTCTGAAAACCCTTAAGGGGGAATTCAGGCGCTACGTTCAGACTAGCCCCACTTCAAGGAGCAACGCCATGAAAATCAAGAACGCACTGCTTACCCTGGCCCTCGGCCTGTCGCTTTCGGGCGTAGCCGCATCCCAGGTCATCAGCTACAACCCGCGCACTGGCGATGTCTATCTCGACAGCCAGCTCGGCTACATGAATGATTACGGCCGTGGCGGCAACCGCGACTATTTCGTGGACGACGTGGTCAACAGCTTCGGTGCCCCGCGCTACCTGGTGAACGACCTGCTCAATACGCGCCGCTGGAATCCGGGTGACGTCTATTACGCCTGTGCACTGGCTTACCAGCTGCGCCGTCCGTGTGGCGACGTGGTCAAGCAGTACGACCAGAACCCTGGCCAGGGCTGGGGCGTGGTTGCGCAGCGCATGGGCATCAAGCCCGGCTCCGCGCAGTTCCATGCGCTGAAGGGCCAGGTCGGCAAGTCCAGCGGCAAGTTCAAGTCGCACAAGGGCGGCCCGGGTAATTCGGGCAAGAAAGACGACGGTGTCCTGCTGTACGACGGCGACAAGGACAACAAGGGCAAGGGCAAGTCTGACGATGCCAAGGGCAAGTCCGACAAGGCCAAGGGTAATTCCGACAAGGGCAAGGGCAACGGCAACAAGCCCTGAGCGATAATGTTGCATGCCTGAAACGGATCAAGCACTGGTAACCCATCGCGGCGGCTGTCATTGCCGCCGCGTTGTTTTTGAAGTGGACGCGCCGCGCGACCTGGTCGTGCAGGACTGCAATTGTTCCATGTGCCGCAGCAGCGGCTTCTGGCACCTGATCGTGCCGGCCTCGCGTTTCCGCCTGTTGCGCGGCGCGGAATTCATCACCGAATACACATTCAACACCGGCGTGGCGAAGCATCGCTTCTGCCGCGTGTGTGGCGTGAAAAGTTTTTACATCCCACGCTCCAACCCCGACGGGGTGGATGTCAATGCGCGCTGCCTGGATGAAGGCAGCTACGACTCCATCACGGTCGAACCCTTCGACGGCAGCAACTGGGAAGCCAACGCTGCATCGCTGGCGCACTTGTCCAGCAGCTGATCCGGGGCGATCAGTCCAGGCGCTTGTGGATTCGGCGCGTCGAGATGGTCAGCAACACCGCGCCGATGATGGCCAGCGCCAGCATTTCCATCGGCATGTCGCCAAGGCCGGCGGCGCGCACCATGATGCCGCGGATCAAACGCACGAAATGGGTCATCGGCAGTATCTCGGCCAGCCATTGCGCGGCGCGCGGCATGCCTGCGTACGGGAACATGAAACCCGACAGCAATATCTGCGGCAGGAAAGTGAAGAAGGCCAGCTGCATCGCCTGGAACTGGCTCTTGGCCAGGGTGGAAATCAGGATGCCCAGTGACAGGTTGGCGATGATGAAGAGCAGCGAGGCGGCATAGACCTCCAGGATGCTGCCGCGGATCGGCACGGCGAACACCAGCTTGCCCAGCAACAACACCACGGTCACCTGCACCAGGCCGATGGCGACGAAGGGCAGGATCTTGCCGAGCGTCAGCTCCCATGGCGATACCGGCGTGGCTATCAGCATCTCGAGGTTGCCGCGCTCGCGTTCGCGCACCAGCGCCATGCCGGTAAACATCACCAGCGTCATGGTCAGGATCATTCCTATCAGCCCGGGCACCGAATTCACCGGTGCGCGCCGTTCCGGATTGTAGAAATTCACCACTTCCACGCCCTGATACACCGGCCGGCCGCCCGGCAGCGGAATCGCCGACAGTTGTCGCGCGGCGGCCTGCACGGTCTGGTCGGAGCCGTCCACCATCACCTGCATCGCCGGACGGTCCCGGCGTTCGAGGCGCGCTTCCAGGTCCGGCGGCAGCACGATGCCGACGCTGATCTTTCCGGTGCGCAGCAGGTCCTGCAATTGCGAAGGTGTGGTCGCCGACGCCTTCAGGTCGAGCAGGCCAGTGGCCTGCAGCGTGGCGACGATCTCGCGGGAGTGCGCCGTCTGCGACTGGTCGACGATGGCCGCGTCGAGATGGCGGATATCGAGATTGATCGCGAAACCAAACAGCAACAGCTGCATGGTCGGGATGCCGAGAATCATGCCGAAGGTCAGCCGATCGCGGCGCAACTGGCGCAGCTCCTTGACGATGATGGCGAGCAGGCGGGTGATGTTCATGCGGCGGCCTTGCCGGGTTCTCGCGCGATGCGGGTGGCGGCGACGAACACGTCTTCCAGGTTCGGGGCGACGGCGTCGATGCTGATCACGCGGCCCGGCAGCAAGGCCTGCAGGGCCTGTTCGTCGAGGCCCGGATCGGCCAGCACGCGCAGGTCGGTGCCGATCTGCGCCACGCCGAGGATGGCCGGCTGCTTGCGCAGCGCCACTTCGGCCGCGCGCGTGTTTTCGCTGCGCAGCAACCAGACGCGGCCGGGCAGGGCATCGCACAATTCCTTCGGCGTGCCATCGGCGACGATGCGCCCACTTTCCAGGATGGCCAGGCGATGGCAGCGCTCGGCTTCGTCCATGTAGTGCGTGGACACCAGCAAGGTGGTGCCGGCATCGGCGAGTTCGAACAGGCTGGCCCAGAAATTTCGCCGCGATTCCGGATCCACCGCGCTGGTGGGTTCGTCCAGCAGCAGCAATTCGGGTTCGTGCAGGATCGATCCGGCGAGGGCGAGCCGTTGTTTCTGGCCGCCCGACAGGGTGCCGGCCAGTTGCTTGAGCCGGTCGCCGAAATCGAAGCGCTCGATCATGTGGGCGATGCGCGGCTTGGCCTCGTTGCGCGGCAGGTCGTGGATGGCCGCAAGGAACTGCAGGTTTTCCATCACGGTCAGGTCTTCGTACAGCGAAAACTTCTGGGTCATGTAGCCGATGCGGCGCTTCAGGGCTTCCGCCTGCTCGGGAATGCGCAGGCCCAGCACTTCCACCTCGCCTTCGCTCGGTGTCAGCAGTCCGCACAACATGCGCAGCGTCGTGGACTTGCCGGAACCATTCGGGCCGAGGAAGCCATAGACCTGCCCGCGCGGAACGGCGAGGTCCACGTGGTCCACGGCAACCAGGCTGCCAAAGCGCCGGGTCAGGCCGCGTGCGCGAATGGCGACGTCGCTGTCCTTGTTCGCGGTGGGCAAGCCGGAGGTGTTCATCGCCATATCGGGATCAGCGAACGATGCGTGCTTGTACGGGCAAGCCGGCTGGCAAGGTGCGTGCCTCGGCATCGGTCAGCACGAGTTCGGCGCGATAGACCAGGCGGCTGGCGTCGTCGCCGGTGAGTGCGTAATACGGGGTGAAGGCAGGGTCGCGCGACACGCTGCGCAACTTGGCATGCAGGTCGCGATCGATGCCCTGCACGCGCACCAGGAAGGCCTGGCCTTCGCGCACATTCGCGCGTTCGCTGGCGGGAATGAAGACGCGTGCATAGGGCGCGTCGCCTACCAGCAGGCTGGCCAAGCTGGCGCCGAGCGGCGGCTGGTCGCCGGCCTTGAAGGGCAGGGCATCGACGCGCCCGGCGCGCGGCGCGTGCAATTCGAGACGGGCGCGGCTGAGGGTCAACTCGTCCACGGCGGACTGCGCGCCGCGCAATGCCGCCTCGGCCTGTTCCACCTGTTCCAGTCGCGTGCCGACCGTTAGCTCGCGCAATTGCGCCTGCGCCGCCGCCACTTGCGCAGTGGCGCGATCACGGGTGGCGCGCGCGGCATCGAGCGTGGACCGCGCGACCAACTGTTTCGCGGCGAGTTCGGACTGTCGCGTGTATTGGCGCGTCGCTTCCACCTGGCTCGCCTGCGCGCTGGCAAGTGCGGCGCGGAAGGCATCGCGTTGTTCAATCCGCGCCCCGTTCATCAGTTCCGACACGCGCGCCTGTTGTTGCGCGACGGCTGCCTCGGCCTGGGCAATGCGTGTGTCCATGCGTCGTCCGTCCAGCGTCAGCAACAGGTCGCCGGCTTTTACCTGCGCGCCTTCCACGACGGCGATGCTCAGTACTGGTTCGCTGGCCTCGGCGGGCACGCTGATGCGGTCCCATTCCAGGGTGCCGAGCAGGTCGTTCGATTCGGGTTTGCCGCAGGCCGTCAGCAAGACCAGCACGGCGATTGAAGTCAATTGTCTACGCATGGCGCAACTCCAGCCCGCGCTCGAGCAGCGCAAGCGTGTGGTCCTGCAAATGGGAGGCGTCGATGTCGCTGGCGTCGAAGATCTGTCGCCACAGCGATTCCGCTGCCAGGGGGAACAAGGTCAGGCCGATCAGTGAAACGACGGTCAGGCGCGGGTCGAGCGCGGGATTGAGCGCACCGGCCTGCTGCGCCTGGGCAAGCCGCGCGGACAGCATGCGCGGAAGCATCGGTGCGACTTGCGTCAGCATCAGCCCGCGCAGGGCGCCGCCTTCGGTGAGGATTTCGCGGACCCAGATGACCGGCAGCCACGGATGACGGGCGACGACTGCATGCACGCCCTGCACGAAACTGCGCAGCACCTGCGAGGTGTCCGCAGCAGGCGACCCGACCGCAGCCTGCAGTTCGCCCACTACCGGCATCAGGCGTTCCTGCACCACGGCTTCGACCAGGCGCGCCTTGTCGCCAAAGTAGTAGTTGACCAGCGCCGGCGTGACGCCTGCGCGCTTGGCGATGGCGCTAAGCGAGGTGGAGGCCATGCTGGCGGCGGTGAAGCAGGCCAGCGCGGCGTCCAGCAGTCGCTCGCGCAGGTCGGCTGCGTTCTCGGCGGGGCGACCCGGGCGTCGGGGGCGGCGTTTCGGGGTGCGTGGTGTGCGTGGGGTTGGCATGGGCGCATATTAAATGCAAATTTAATTATGTGTCAAGTGCCGGGACGGCCGATTTGGACGGCCAGCCGCTTGGGCTTAGGCTGGAGCCTGGCTGACCGGAGTGCTGGGGCATGGCTGGCAGGTGGGTCCGCGGATCGTGGGTAGTCGGATTGGCCCTGGCCCTCGCCGGCTGCGCGACGACGCCAAACCGCGGCCTGGATTCCCGATTCAACGACGCCTCCTTTGCGCCGCCCGAAGAAGCCATTCGCACCGAAGACATCTTCGCGGCCAGCCCTGCCATGCAGCGCTATCTGGAAACCGAAATCGCGGCCGAACTTGTAACCAAGGGCAAGCAGAAGGGCTTGTTCGACGCGATGTACGAACGCGGCGAGCTGACCCTGGAATACGACTCCACGATGACGCGCAACGCCGCGCAAGCCTTCGAGGCGCGATCGGGCAACTGCCTGTCTCTGGTGATCCTGACGGCTGCGTTCGCGCGGGAACTGGACCTGGCCGTGCACTTCCAGCTGGTTTTCCTGGACGAGTCGTGGACGCGCAACAACGGGCTGGAAGTCCTCAACGAACACGTCAACGTGACCCTGGGCGGCCCGCGTCGCCCAGGTGTCCGGGCCGGCGAGCTGGAAGGCAAGGGACTGACCATCGATTTCGTCCCCGCCGATGAATTGGCCAAGCGCCGGACGCGAGTGATTTCCGAGCAGACTCTCGTGTCGATGTACATGAACAATCGCGCCACCGAACTGCTCGCGGAAAGGCAACTCGATCGCGCTTATTGGTGGGCGCGCGCCGCCATCGTCAACCAGCCCAACTACCTGCCTGCGCACAACACGCTGGGCGTCGTCTACAAGCAGCACGGAGACCTGGACGATGCACTGTCGGTGTTCGATGCGATCCTCGCAGCCGAACCTGACAACTTCATCTCCATGTCCAACAAGATGCTGGTCTTGAGGTCGATGGGGCGTAGGGCTGACGCCGCGGTCGTCGAGGCGCGGCTGAAACAGATCCGCCCGGTGCCGCCCTTCCACTATTTCGACCTGGGGGTCGCGGCCATGCGTCGCGACGATTTCGCCGAGGGCAAGCGGATGTTCACCAAGGCCATCCATCGTGATGCGTTTTACGACAAATTTCACTTCTGGCTGGCGCTGGCGCATTACCATCTGGGCGAGTTGGACGAGGCGCGCAGGCAGTTGAAGATTGCCCAGGACACCAGCACGACCCGGAGCGATCACGCCCTCTACACCGAAACACTGGCCCGACTATCATCAGGCCAACGCGTCGAAATGGATTGAGGAAGACCAGTTTCCAAACAGCGAAGGGGAAGGGGAGATGGGCAAGAAATTGTTCGCGGAATTCCTGGGTACGTTCTGGCTGGTGTTGGGTGGTTGCGGCAGTGCGGTACTGGCAGCGGGCGTGCCCGACGTGGGCATCGGTTACGCCGGCGTGGCATTGGCCTTCGGCCTGACCGTGGTTACGGGCGCCTATGCACTAGGTGCGATTTCCGGCGGGCATTTCAATCCCGCGGTTTCGTTTGGTTGCTGGGCGGCGGGCCGACTGCCGGCAGCTGACCTGCCCGGTTACATCGTTGCGCAGGTGCTGGGTGGCATTGCCGGCGCAGGCATCCTGTACCTCATTGCATCGGGCAATGCCGACTTCAGCACCGCCGGCGGATTCGCATCGAACGGTTACGGCGAACATTCGCCCCATGGCTATTCGATGCAATCGGCGCTGATCACCGAAGTCGTGCTGACCTTCATGTTCCTGATCGTCATCCTCGGCGCGACCCATTCGCGGTCGCCTGCGGGTTTCGGCGGCTTGGCCATCGGCCTGGCCTTGGTGTTGATCCACCTGATCAGCATTCCGGTCACCAATACGTCAGTCAACCCGGCACGCAGCACGGGCCCGGCGATCTTCGTCGGCGGCTGGGCGCTGCAGCAGTTATGGTTGTTCTGGGTTGCACCGATTGCCGGCGCGATACTCGCTGGTTTGACCTACCGCAAATTCATGGAGAAGTGATGGCACGCATTCCGTTGGCAATGATCCTGGGCCTGGCCGCATTGGCAGCGGGGTGCAGCACGAACGGCAGCGATGGTGCCGACGCGGGCTTCGACGCCGCGTCGGTACAGGGCTCGCAATGGGAGCTGGTAAGCCTGGGCGGCACGCCGGTGATCGAGAGCGGCAACAAGCCGACGATTACCTTCCCGGAGCCGGGCCGTATCGCCGGCTTCGCTTCATGCAATCGATACAGCGGCTCGGCGCAGGTGACGCCCGATGGCAAGCTCGTGCTCAGCGCGCCCAATGCCATCGCGGTGACCCGCATGGCCTGTGCGGAAGCCGCGTTGAACGAACAGGAGACGCGTTTCCTGCAGTTGCTCGGCGGCGCCGGGCAGATGAGGCTTGAAGGCGACCGCCTGAGCATCCTGACGGGCGAGCGGGCAGACGCGCTGGTGTTCCAGCGTAAACCTTAGCCGCGCGCAGCGCAGATGGCGTTGCCCTTGGTTGCGGGGCTGGTGAGTTCGATGCGCTGGTCGCAGACGGCCAGCCGGAATGGTTCGGTCGGGCTTGCCAGCCAGGCGAAGTGGAGCGCGTGGCCCTTTGGATCCCGCAGCTTGATCGTCGACCTGCCTGCCTTGTTGCGTGCGATTTCAACCGAACGCTGGCCGCTGATTTCGAAACGCTGACTCTCGCCCGGGGCCAGCCGCGCCACCAGCTGCGCACGGTCTTGTCCGCGTTCCCAGAAGCTGCCGTTGATGGCTACGTATTCCAGTGGCTCGCAAGCGCTTGCGCCACCCAGCGCTGCCGTTGCCATCAGCACGGCGCAAATCAGGCTTCGTTTCATTCTTGGTTCCCCGGCGGACAACACCGCCCCCATTTCCCCCAGAACGGCAAGTCGGGCGTTATCCGGCCACGACCACTTCGCGTCAGGGCCGGCTGGCGTCGCCTTGTATCGCATTGAATTCGCGGCTGGTGGTAAAGATCATCCGGTACTCGACACCGCCCCCGGGACGATCGACCCAATCCGCGGCCGTGGCCTGCATCGGCAAGTCCGACAGATCGTGCAGGCTGACCTGCCAGTTGAAGAAGTCCGGCCACTCCTTGTCGGCGACGATGGAGGCCATGCACATCTTCACTCCGCAGGCCAGTCGATTCACGGACCTACCTCCGGGAAGCGCGGCCAGGGTTTCGTCGAACAGGTCGCGGTAGTCGCGCATGCGCTTGACCGCATCGGCATCCGCGTCTGACTGCAATTTCGCTGCGTATTCGTTGAAGTTCGGCGAGACCGTCAGCCGCGCCGCGTGCGCCGTCAGCGCCTTGTGCTGGAAATCCACCAGGCTTCGTTCGAGCGCGCCGGGAGAGCCCGCGGAAGGCACGGGAGAGGCAAGCATGGCCTCGATGCGGATTTCCGACGGGCCTTGAGCGGCCGCCGCGCGTGGATCGATTCCGGCGTCCCGGGCAACTGCGGACTGGCTCGCCGCATCATTTCTCGACGACTCTGCCGCCTCGCCGACCGCCGACGCGCTGGTACCGCGGAGTTGCTGGCCGTCGCCGCGTTGCCACAAGAGATAAACCACAGCCAGCGCCAGCACGACAACGGCAGCAACCAGCGGTGTGTTTGGGCGCATCTCGTTTCCTGGCTCTTGGGTAAGTCAACATTACCATCGTCACTCCCGAAACACGGTGCGACCGGCAACAATTGCCTTACGATGCGTGTCTCGCATTTCCCGGATATCGACACGTGAAAATGATCGTCCTCATTCGAATGGGCCTGGCTACGCTTGTCGCCTGTGCGGCCGCCGCTGGCGTCAACGCCCAGTCGGTCACGGCCAACCAGCTTGACCGGCAGATCATGAATACCGAGTCGTTCCTCAACGCCCATCCGGACCTGCGTTTCCGCTTGCTCGGCCTGACGGCTTACCAGGCAGCGGATTATGCGAAGGCGATGATCCACTTCAAGCGCGCAGCCCGTTACGCCGACAAGCCCTCGCAGGGCATGATCGCCGAGATGCACTGGAACGGGCAGGGCGTGCCGGTGAACAAGCCGCTCGGCTACGCCTGGATGGATCTTGCCGCCGAGCGCCATTTCAAGACGATGCTGGTGAATCGCGAGCGCCTGTGGAACGCGCTGACCGAAGCCGAGCGCGAGCAGGCGGTCATCGTCGGCCAACCGGTGTACGCAGAATTCGGCGACAAGGTCGCCAAGCCACGGCTCGAACGTTTGCTTCGCAATGCGCGCAGCAATTCGGTCGGCAGTCGCACCGGTTTTGTCGGCGCGGTCACCATCACTATCCCCGGTCCGTCGGGCGATCTCACGCTCGATGGCAGCCAGTACTTCCAGGAAAAGTTCTGGAAGCCCGAGGCCTATTGGGCCTGGCAGGCGGAAGACTGGAAGGAGTTGCCGAAGGGCCAGGTGAATGTCGGGCCACTCAAGGTCCCCGCCACCGAGTAGGCTTGTCCTGATTCCGAATCGTCGCCCAGTGAGCCCCGCATTCCGATGAGCCCGAAAATTTCGGTCGCCCCGATGATGGATGGGCGGGAAGCCGCGTTGTAGCAACGTATCAGCGGCGACGGCACACTCTCGGCACATCACGCAGCGCGTCGGGCTTGTTTGTCCCACCAGTCGGCCACGGCCCGAGTGTCGAATACCTCGCCCACCATCGGCGGGAAGTCTCCGGCACTCAGGCGGTTCTGCATCGTCTTGAGCGACCGCGACGGATAGAACTGGTCGCGCAATGCCTCCAGGCTCATCGCCATGCCGTAGCGGCCAAACAGCAGCCAGAACGTGCTGAACTCCCCGGCGCTCACTCGCCCGCCCGCTGGTCGGTGGGGATGGCATCACGCGCAATGGCTTTGTCAATTGCTGCGCGGCGGCCCTTGGCGTAGGGGTAATAGGTCTCGGGACAAGTCCAATCAAGCACTACCCGCCAGTTACCCGCGCCGTCTGTTTCCACGTTCGCATGGCTGTCCAGCAGCCAGTCAAGCCGCTTCGTATCACCCACCACCCTCTCAGCAATCTCCGGCTCAATCACGCTCGTCACTAAGTCCAAGCACCGGGCCGCGCTGTCCTGGTGCCAGCTTCCGAATTTGCCGGTGGTGGATTGGGTTTGTTGGTGTTCGTCAATTCGCTGGGCCAGGGGTTTCATTCGTGCGTTCTCAATGTGCCCATGACAATTTCCCCGAGCACGGCTAGCGCCAGCACAATCACGACTGCCGCGTAAGCAACGGGATAGCCCTGCTTAGCTGCCATCAGAGCAAGCCCGATAACGGCAAGCGCGACCAGTGCCAGCACGACCAGCAGGCCGGTCAATACGCGAACCGCAAAGCCAGCCACGAACCGCAAGAGCCTATCCATTTCCATCCCCCTGCCCACGGGCTGCGATGGCTGCGTCGATGGCTTGGCGCGGTGTCCGGTAGTGGTTGCCGTACACATGGCCCTGCCAGTCACGCATAGCGAACAAGCCCGAATCGGTTGTGCCAACGTATGTCATGTTCGTAAGCAAGAAATCCAACCGTTCCGCATCCCCCGCCTCGCGGCTGTCGTGTGGGCGGGAGTAGAGGGGCACGATTTCGCTCTGCGCATACATCGGCAGTTTCGGCCTCCAAGTTGTGTGCGTGTATCCTGCCGAGTCCTTGAAGTGCCAAGCCACCACCTCGCCGCCCTGGGGCTGGGTGAGGGTGGCGCGTTCGTCGCCTCCGCTATTGACGATGCAAGGGAGCGCAAATGCGATCAGTTCGGAAACACCGTCATAGCCAAGTTCAACAGCGCGGCGATGCCATTCACCGACAAAATCCCGGCTGTCCTGCGCCGGAGTGGGTGGGAGGGTGGCAAACGGATAGGTGCGAGCGACGGCTCGCGGGTACAAGTCGCGCACAGTTTTGAGCGCGGCGATGATTCCTTCGTGGTGGCCTCGCGCATAGCTTCCGGCTGGCGGCGGACTGAACGGGTCAACCAGCTTGAAGGCCTCGCGGATGACGGCATCCAAAAGCACGTCCTGCGCGCTCACGACCCACTCTCCCCGCCAGCCTGCGCCTGTGGAGTGTCCTGCACCTGTGCTGCGGCGAGGCGGCGAAGCGCGTTTGCGATTCCGCAGGCCATTGCCTTGTCCATTACGACCATGCTTCCGTCTGCGTCGCCCTGCGTGTGCATTTCCAGTTGGCGCAGAAACTCACGCTCAGAATCCGTAAGCCCATTACCGGCTGGCTGGGCCATCGCGCCGGATTCCGCAAGCTGGGCCAGCGCACTATTCGCAATGCAGGCGGCCCCATAGCAGTCATCGCAACCATCGGGGGCGAGCTTTTGCGTCAGGGCGATAATTTCGCGAAACTTGTTCGATACTCGCAAAAGCAGGGCTCGGGGCGTGACGTAGGCTGGGCCGCAAAGCGTGTGCCGGGGATTCAGTCGCTGGAAAACTTCCGGCGTATTGATGCCGTCATTCTCGCAGAACGTCATCCGGCCAGTATCTTCGTGCTGGTAAACCCAGCCAATCGGCTCTGAAAGTTCAGCCAAATATCGCGCGCGATCAGTTGCAGTTTTGTTGGTCATGACATTACCTTTGTAAGAATGCCGCCAATAATTAGAATCAAGCCGATCAGCGCGGGCCAGTAAGCGTTTGGCGGCGAGTAACCTAACGGATCGGAAGTCTCAGAGATTGCCCACCATCCGAACACCGTCAAGATAATCCCGACGACTAGCGCATAATCAGCAATAGCTTTCGGGTCACTCACGATTCAATCTCCTTGTTGTCCTGCACCTGTGCTGCGGCGAGGCGACGAACTGCTGCGCATACGGCTTGAATGTCGTTGCCATAGTCAACGTTCCAGCCAAGTTCAAGGCGCTTCAACGCGGCCAACTCTCCCTCCGTCAACCCATCCACCGGGGCGAGGCGGGTGGAGAGGGCGGCGGTCAGGGCCGCGTGCATGGCGTCATATGTCAGCCCACCACCGGCATATCGCGGGTCATGCAGAATTGCCTGCCTTGCTCGCAGAACCATCGCGTCATCCACTCTGCAATCGGTTGGCGGGGTGGCTGCGAGCATGGCCTCAAGGTGGTCTTCGTAGCGAACAAACCCGCCATACGGAACGCAGAGTACGCCGCTGTCAGAATTGACGCAGGTTGACAGCGACCCGTCTTCCTCTACCCCGCCAGACAAAACTGCATATCGCTTAATGTCACTTCCCATTGTCGTCTCCGTTGTGGGTGGGGTGGGCCTGTTTCTTGAGCAGTTCGGCATGGCGTTGTTCGCTAATCTCGATTTCCATGTCAAGACATAGCTGCGCAATTGTGTCGGCCACATAGCTGCCAACTGATTCGCCAGCGTCCAACTGGATTTCTAGCTCAAGGCCAAGCCGTTCGCAGGCAACCGGATTAGCGGCCAAGCTCTGCAACACCGGAATGGCCCTGTGCTTCTCCCACCAAGGGATAGGCCGCTTGGCAAAAATTCGCTCCCACCAAGCCTTGAGGTCAGCAAGGGCTTTGCCGGTATAAACGACTCCAAACACTCTCTCGAACTTCACAGCGACCCTCCCCCGAGCGCGGATTTGAGGGCGGCTCGCAATGTGTCGTAGGCTTTCGTTGCACGGGCGATTGCCGCTGGGCGTTCATAGCCTTCGACGGCATAGGATTCCACGCGAATATCGAAGTAATCGTGAACCTTGTGCATCAGTTCCGTCAGCATCGCCTCGTCAACCTCCACCACCTCCGACGCGGCGGGTTGTGCGGAAAGGCAGGCGAGGGCGTAGGCTTTCATCTGTTCGGCGGTGTAACAAGCCTCTGTGCCGTATGCCCACATTTGAACGCGCCAATCATCTGTTGGCACAAGCTCAGCCCACTCGCCGTCCATTGACAATTTCGCCAGATATTTCGGCTCAGGCAACGCCAGCAAAGCCACGGGCGCGGTCATTTGGCTTCTCCGTAATGCGTCAGGTAGACAAGATTTAGCGGGCTTCCGTGCGTGTTGGTCGCGTCAATCGGCGCGTTCCACTCATGGCCGTTCCAATAGGCCCAAGTGAAATGCTGACCCTGCGCGGCATCGCCAAAGTTATTGCCACGCGCCCACACGGGGCGGCCATCTTTCGGAGCATCATCAATCGGCAACCAGTTCATTCGAAATTCCTTTGAATGTCGGCGGGGTTAAGCAGCCAGGGCTTGTGCGGCACGTTCGGGGCTATAGCCCCGGCGCAATTTCCAGACAGCGAGCGTAGCTAGAAAAATATCGGCCCCGGCCTTCATTTCCTCGGCGGCCCACAAGTGACCAGCGACCTTGCCGGGATGCGTTCGGCTCACAAAAATGTTTGCCCCCGGCGCGTTCGGCAAATTCAGCCCGGCCTGATATGCGCCAAGTTGCTCGTTTTGGTCATAGGCCAGCTTCTTGCCGTCGCTGAAATCGCCCGCCTTGCCCTTGTAGTCCACGACGATGCCGGTTGACGGCGAGTGCAAATCTACCTTCCCGCCGAATCCTGACGCATGGCAGAAATAGTCCTCGGCTCGCCAGTCGGTCACGCCAGGAAACAAACGGGCAATCTCGGCTTGCGTGGCGGCAACGTGGGGCGCGTATTGGCTCGGGTAGGCTTGGCCCTTGAACGCCCATTCCAGCGCATCGTGAATGCGGGTTCCTTCCTCGGCAGCGGCTTTCGCTTCCTCTTTGGAGTCGCCCATGATGCGAGCAATCCAAGAATCCTCCGGCTCGCCTTCCACGCGGGGCAACGTGAGGGCCGCCATGATGCCCTGCTTGACCATCCAAGTCGTGAGCGCGGGCTTTGCCAGCACAGACAGAACCGTGGTCACGGACGGTACTGCGTTGACCTTGCGGGCATCCCGAAGCGTTACCGGGCGCTCTTTGCCATTCGCCCCGATGATGGAATAGAACGGCGAGCCGTCCTGCTGATACCAATGTTCCCCGTTCATGCGGTTTTGTCCTGTTTGAGCGCGGCCATATAGCCGGATGGAGTAGCGAACACGGGCAGCGTCGGGTCTTTGTCCCACTTGCCGTACTGGTCAATTTCGACGTAGGGCGACGGCAGGCCGTAGAGATAGCGGCCCACGCCCCACAACACGGCGGCCCGCTTGAAGGCGTCGGAGCATTTGCCCTTTTCGGCTTCGACTTGGGTGTCCCCTGCGCCGTTCGCCCGCCATAGCCATTCGCCCTTCACCCGAATGCCAATCTCGCAAATCAGCAGCCCGGCGTCCGCGATGTTGTAGCGGCATTGCCAGCCGTCGAAACCGCAGGCCCGATCAAGGCGTTCCATAACGTCCCGCGCATCAATGTAGGCCAGCAACCGGGCTTTCTTCTTGTCGGCGGTTTTGGCCCCGATGCGCCAGGAAACGGCGGCAGGCGGGAAAGGAAATTCCAACTTCTGCGCCAGCGTCAATTCAATGGTCATAGCCGATTTCCTCAAAGTAGTCGCCGCTATCCAGCGACGGTGCGTTGTCCAGAAGCTCCTGGCGCTCGTATTCCCTCGCCTGTTCCGCAGTCGGCACCCTCCCGCCCCGCGTATGGGCTGAAATGAGGAACGCCAGATCGCGGTTGGGTGAGAGCAATTTCCGGGCGGATTCTTGGGCGGCGGCGCGGGTCATGCTGCAACCTCGTCGCAAAGCCACAGATACTTAGCGCCCTCGCTGCCGCACTCAATCAGCGCCTCGCAGGCAATCTCAGCGGACAGCGCCAGGATTTCGTCGCGCTTGGCGTAGGCGTAGGCGTCGGCGGAGGCGTCGGCGTAGGCGGCACTTCGCGCCGCCCTTGCTACAACCAAAGCATTTTCATGCGTGGCCGACTCGCAATCCTTCGCGCTAGATTCCAACTCGGCGGCATGTTTTCCGCCCTTGCTTGCGGCCAGGCGCAGCACGATGGGCAGGATGTGGCGAATGCTGCCCAGCGCGACGGCCTTGGCGAATTTCAGCCCGTCAATTTCCGTGCTGCCCAACTTGGCGATGCCTTCACGGCGCATCCCTTTGGCGCGGGCCTCATTGCTCGACCAGTTAGCGTCATTCAAGCGAATGTCGAAGGCACGAACGACTGGATGCACACAGTTCGGCTTGTCGCCGTGCGCGTTACCCATCGCGTGATTGATCGCGGCCATGATGCACATGCGGCCCGGTATCGGCTCGCCCAAGCCGGAACAAAGCCCGGCGTCAATATTGGTCAGCACCTTGCGGGCGACGGTTTCGGTAATCTCGGTCATGGTCTATTCCTCGTTCTGTGAAAGTTTGTGTGTGCCGCTGTCGTCAACCGCGTCGTCGTCTAGCGGGTCGCGGCCAGGAATCCGCTCGGTATCCGGCCTCATCGGCGGCGTAACCGTCTTGGTCGCGTATTGGCGCTCCATTTCGCGCTGGACGTAGGCGGCAATTCCTTGCGTGTAGGGGTTGCGGATTACGGCGGTCACTTCGGCGGCTCCGGTAGCGGCATCCAATGGGTTACGTGCCATTCGCCACACTGGCCTTCAATTGACGAATATATCTGGCCGTCTGAGAATCGACGGACGCTGCCAACCGTGGCCCCGAAGTGCGGAGTAAAGACAAGACAGCGAACGGCTGGGGCGAAAGCGTCTTCGGTAATCGGCGCGGTTTCAATCGGCTGCCAGTTCATTAGTCGCCCCCTTGCTGGCTAACCGGATGCGACTCGCCCAAGTCCTCGGAACCTGGAACCAAATCATCGTCCGTCAGCGGATTCACCGGCCCCAAAAGGAACGGCAGCGGCCCCATCAGCGCATCGAACTCGGCGCGGTCTTTCTGGCGGTCGGTCAATGCCGGTGCAGCCTCATCCTGCGCAGTCAACAAAACACTCTGCGCCTCGCCAATCTGGCCGCGCTCCATGCAATGCAGCGCACGGTTGATTGCGGCGGCTTGCAGGGCCATGACTTCGCCGTGGCTCATGTATGCACCCATCACCAACCCCTCCCTGCAATCTGCAAAATGTCGTGTTCCTGAAAGCCCGTCAGCGAAACCGGGCAGGCTTCCACCCACTCGCGCAACGCCTGTTCCGCGTCGGTTTCGTACTGCGGTTCCTGCGAGTCGTAGGCCGATTGCGCATTGCTGCGGCGGGATTCGGCGCGGGCGTGGTTGGCGGCCATTAGAGATACGCTCCGCAAATCAGCGCGATCAGCACGGCGAGCAGGAACCACGTCAGCGGTCGCATGTGCGGAGTGCGGTCGGTGTAGAACTCGCCGGTATCAGAAGTGCCCATTGCCATTCCCTCAAGTCATGCCGGAGACATATCCGGCGTTCGGTTGGGGTTTGGACTGGCCGCGCCCCGTTGCGTTTGGCCTACGGTTAGTAGGGCCACGGGACAAATGTACGCGCTACGAAACGTAGTGTCAACTACAAAACGTAGGTTTCAAGAAGAAAATTATGAACGGGCTGTGACGGCCGTTCAGGTTTCGACTACTTGTTGTTGGCAGCCTTCATGGCGCGGAGGGTGTTCATCATCGCCGCGAGCTGGTCGGGCGGCAGATCGTCCAGGATCACAGCGCCCTCGACAGCCTCGCTTCGTTTGGTCAGATGCAAGTCATCCGACATGGCCGCCAAGCTGGCAATAGTCATTCCTGCAAGTTCGCACATACGCGCCAATTCCCCCGGTTTAAACTCATTCCGGCCACGTAACTTATGCCCTGCGGTGGCCTCTGAGTCCCAGCCCATCGCCTTGGCAATCGTCTTGTGGGTGTGTCCCGCCTCTTTCAGCGCGGCACTAAGTATCAGGCGGTAACTTCTCACGGGGTAAGACCTGCTGGGGGGTGTAACTGAACAGATTTTACCCCGTGCCCACCTACGAAGCGTACACGAACGCAATCCCTACAAATAGTACTTGACGGCTGGTTTTCTATCCCTACATAATGTAGGCCATGAACCTTTCCGATTACATCAAGACCAAGGGCGAGGACGAAGCCGCGAGGCTGTTCCGCGTATCCATCCACACGATCAAGTCCTGGCGTTATGGACAACGCAATCCACGCCCGGAAAAGGCCAACGAGATTGTCGCGGCCACGGGCGGCGAAGTTTCGATGAGCGATATCTACGCAAAAACGAATCACTGATTACCTCGTCAAGCCGCAGGGAAGCGGCTTTTTTTGTACCACGAGGCGAAAAGAAACATTCGGAAACATAGGGGCGCAGTAAATGAAACAGCGTAGTTTCCCGTGGATTTCCTCGGTTCCTGAGCCGCGCTCGGAACTTCCGCACGTCATCGCGCAATGCACCAGCTACGGCATGGCTGCGCGTCTCTCGCTGCAACTCAAGCCCGGTGGCCCGTGGTCGGATTCGTGGCTTGCGCAGCGGCTAGGCGTGAAGTCACGCGGCCATATGTCGCGCCTGTTGAACGACAAGCAACCGATGCCGCGCTGGATGCTGACCCCCATCGCATACGCAACGGGCAGCAAGGCAATTCTGCAATACGACCAACTGCAACGCGCCCTGCGGATTACCGCTGGCGAAACCCAGCGGGACGCGGTGATGCGTCTCGCGCAACAGGCGAGGGCAGCATGAACTGGCTTTGCTGGCTTGGGATACATCGTTGGGGGTCGTGGCTGATTTATCGCCGCTGCTCCCGATGCGGAAAGCACGACACCGGACAAAACATTGGAGCCTTGGCATGAGTTTGCAGCCGTACATTGAGGATGTTCGCCGGATTACCGCGCACGTTCGCGCTTGCGTGTCTTGCTTTGGGGCTTTCGACCTTGAGGCCGAATCCAAGGGGCTGACGCCAGAGCAGCGGCTTCTGTGTCTCGAAATACCAAAACTGCTGGCCGAGCTGGACGCCCAGCGTAGCGATTCCGCGAGAACGGAATGAAGCGCCCGACGCCCGCCAACCCCCGCATCGCCCTGATGCTCGACAGAGACCGCAGGACGCGCCAGCAGCTCGCCGCAGCTATCGAAGCCTGCGACTGCCCGCCCAAGGAATCGGAGCGCCTGCAAGACGAGCCGCTGAATGTTCAGGGTTATGTCCTGGCGACCACTAAAGCAGTACGAGAGGAATCCTGTGGCTGACCGGCCTTCGTTCCAGTTTTACCCGAAGGACTGGCGCAATAACGCCAAGCTCCAGCGGTGCAGCATTGAGGCTAGGGGCGCATGGATGGATGTTATGTGCATCCTCCACGACTCGGACGAATACGGCGTCCTGCGCTGGCCCCTGGCCGACATTGCCCATTCGGTGCGGCTCCCCATCAAGCTACTGCGCGAACTCGCCACCAAGGGCGTCCTGAAGGGCGCAGACGAGGGCGGCACGGATTACACCTACGCGCCGTTTCACGCTGGCAAGTATGGCGAGCCGGTGACGCTGGTGTCCGTGGGCGACGGCCCGTGCTGGTATTGCTCCCGCTTCGTGAAAGACGAATGGAAGCGCCACCAGCGCGGCAAGGCATCGCAATTCTCTGGCACCAATCAGCCACCTAAGCCAGCACCAAAGGCCACACCAAAGCCCCCCTTTGGTGAACGGCAAGGTGACGGCTCTTCTTCTGCTTCTTCTTCTTCAGTAAATCAAGAGCTAACAGGTACTAACGTACCTGACGCCGCTGGCGTCCCTGACAAGAAACCCGCTGACCCGATTTGGGACACGGGGCTGGCCTTCCTTGTTCGCAAGGGTCTGGATAAGCCGCTGGCCCGTAGCTATCTCGGCAAGTTCCGCAAGACGGTAGGCGATGACTTCCGAGCCGGGGCAATCCTGGCCGTCGCCGAATCCCAAGACATTTCCGACCCTATCCCGTGGCTTGTGAAAGCCGCCGCAGCTTCGGCTGCGCGTTCCGCTAAACCCTCCGCAACCGACGACTTCCGAGGAAAGACCTATGCAGGCACAGCAGACGATGACCTCCCCGAATCCCTCCGCTGAGGCAGTGGAAACCGTTGACGCGATATGCGCCAAGCACGGCGCGTACAAGGCTCGGGTAGTGGATATGACCGACATTGGCGGGCGCAAGCTCACGATGAGTTGTCCGCAATGTTCGCAGGATGCCCGTGACGCGGAAGCGGCCCGCAAGGTGGCCGAGGCCGAATCCCAGCGCCGCCGCCGTGTTGCCGACCTGAACTATGCCGCTGGCATCCCCGTTCGGTTTCAAGCGCGGTCGCTGGAAAACTACCGGCACGAACTCCCCGGCCAGAAGCGGGCGCTGAATGTGGCGCGTCGGTTCGTGGAGTCCTGGCCGGAACAGCGCGAAAAGGGAACGAGCCTGATTTTCACAGGCGGCCCCGGTACGGGCAAGACGCACCTTGCCTGCGCTATCGGCTCCGCGCTGATGCAGGGCCACTTGGCGTCGGTTTGTTTTGGCACGGTGCTGGAGTTGTTGCGAACGGTGAAAGACACCTATCGCAAGGATTCGCCGCGCACCGAAACGGAAGCCATAGCCGACCTGCTGCGCTTCGACTTGCTGATTCTGGATGAGGTCGGGGTACAGATCGGCTCCGAGCATGAAAAGAATCTGTTGTTTGAAATCTTGAACGGGCGCTATCAGGACTGCCTGCCGACCATCCTGCTTTCCAACTTGAACGCCGCCGACCTGGAGGCGTTTCTCGGGCAGCGCGTGATGGACAGATACCGCGAGTGCGGGGCGGTTGTGGCCTTCGACTGGCAGAGCCACCGGGGGACGAAATGAATCCCGGCCAAGCGTTTCGGTTTCTGATTTGGGCGCAATCGTGCCGCGACAAAGGCAGGCACTTGGATGCCGCTGACGTCATGGTGCGCTGGGAGGTCTCCCGCGCCACAGCCTTCCGGTTGCTGGCTCACTACTTCGACGCGATGGGCTGGCAATGGCCGAAGCCGAGAGACACGCAGCTTCGTGTTCCGAAAGGCATGGGCGCTGGCCGTGACTGGCGCGAGGAAAGGGCCTGCGCATGACCTGGCTCTGGACAAAAACCTCCTACAACTGCTGGACGTGCGGCGAGTACGCAGTCACGGCCTACGCGCTGAATGGCGGCTGGCGGTTTCTCGCATGGCATCGGCCACGCATCACCGAACTGGGCGACTTCGACACATCGGACGCGGCTAAATCGGCTTGCGTGGCTCATGCGGGGGTGGAGGCGTGAGAGAGCTTTCGCTTTTCACTGGCGCAGGCGGTGGCCTGCTTGGAACACATCTACTTGGCTGGGAGACGTGCGGTTATGTCGAATGGAATGAGTATTGCCAGAAAGTCATTGCCGCCCGAATCCGTGACGGATACCTGCGAGCAGCGCCCATCTTCACTGACGTGCGTGAGTTCGTTCAGTCCGGTGCAGCCAGGCAGTATCGAGGAATTGCGGACGTGGTTACTGCGGGCTTTCCCTGCCAGCCCTTCAGCGTTGCCGGAAACCAGCTTGCCGCAGAAGACGAGCGAAACATGTGGCCCGCAACTCGGGACGTTATTCGTGACGTACAGCCTGGGTCCGTGGAGCTTGAAAACGTCCCCGGACTTGTTTCCTGCGGCTACCTTGGAACCGTCATCGGTGACCTGGCCGAAATGGGGTATGTGGGCCGATGGGGCGTTATTGGGGCTAGAGACACCGGAGCGCCCCACCAGCGCGACCGACTCTGGATTGTGGCCCACGCCAAACGTGCCGAACGGCGGGCGCAGCTTGGCCCATGTAACCGATTGGCGCAGCGACCGCACGGCGTATCACAAAGGCAAGAAGTGCCAGGTGACATTGAACGAGGCGGTTCGTCGGTCATGGCCCACGCCAACGGCGCACAACGCGAAGGAGTGCGCGGCCCCTTCGGAGTTCAACCGCAACACGCCAACACTTGCAGCGCAGGCGTCGAATGGTGGGCCTCGGACCCAGGGGATGAGCCTGAATCCGGCGTGGGTCGAATGGTTAATGGGCTGGCCAATCGGATGGACCGACTTAAAGCCATTGGCAATGGACAAGTTCCGGCGGTGGTCCGCCGCGCATGGCAGGAGCTAACCGCATGACCCGCATAATGCTCCAACCCCGCAAGCAATCCCTGCGCGACTGGCTGGCGATTTCGGCTGATGGGCTGATTGCGAAGTCGGCGCGGATTCTTGAGCTTGAGGATTCGCTACCGCGTCCCGGCCAGATCGTGATGATGCCGGTCTGTTCGTGCCAGTTTCCGTGGTGGGCCATCGCCATCGCCTTCCTAATCGGCATCACTTTCGGCGGCTCCGTGGTTTACGGGCTGGTGGGGGTATGAGCGCCTTCACCGCCTATTCCGCCGATGCCCTGTCCCGCGTATTGGGCGACATACGCGAAGCCTTCACCGCGCATGGCTTCGTGAAAGGCACATGGACGACCAACAAGCCGCGCAGCACCGACCAGAACGCGATTAGCCATGCGTGGTACGCGCAACTGGCGACGGAACTGCGCGACGACGACGAGCTTGGCTGGAAGTGCTACTGCAAGCTGCACCACGGCGTTCCGATTCTGCGGGCCGAGTCTGACGAGTTCCGAGAGGCGTATGACGCGGCCATCAAGGGGCTGACGTATGAGCAGAAGCTCAAGGTTATGCGCTTGCTGCCGGTCACTTCGCTGATGAGCAAGGCGCAACTGAGCAAGTACCTGGAGGCCGTGCAGGACGACTTTGAAAAGCGCGGCGTGATTCTTTCGTTTCCACTGGAGGCCGCAGCATGAGCCGGGTTGAAGTCATCGGCAACGCCACGCTCTACTGGGGCGACTGCCGGGAAATCCTGCCGACCTTGCCGAAGGTGGACGCGGTGATAACTGACCCGCCGTATGAGGCCGAGGCCCACACGGCCATGCGCCGCACGAACAAAAGCATCCGGTCAGGTGAAAACGATGTAATCGACTTTGACGCGATGGACGAAACTACGCGGCAAACCATCGCGCTCGAGACCGTTCGGCTATGCCACGGCTGGGCGCTGCTGTTCTGTCAGGTTGAGGCCACTTCAAGCTGGCGTGACGCGATGGTGCTGGCAGGCGCGAAGTATCGCCGGTCAATGGCATGGGTGAAACCAGACAGCAGCCCGCAATTTAACGGGCAGGGGCCAGCGCAAGGTTACGAGTGCATATCTGCGTCGTGGTGCGGTGGCGGCAAAAGTCGCTGGAACGCGGGCGGCAAGCGCGGGGTGTACGAGTTCAACTGCAACCACGGGCGATACGGCGGCCATCCAACCGAAAAGCCTGTGCCGCTGATGGAGGCGCTTGTGGCGGACTTCACCGACGCGGGCGCGGTGATTCTAGACCCGTTTATGGGATCGGGCACAACGGGCGTTGCTTCCCACCGATTGCAGCGCGCCTTCATCGGCATCGAGCGCGACCCCCGCTACTTCGACCTCGCTTGCCGCCGCATAGAAGACGCGCAACGCCAAGAAAGGATGTTCGCATGAACGCCATCCCCAAGCCCCTGCCAGCCCTTCGTTCGCCCGAATGGCTGCAATACATAAGATCGCTCCCCAGCGTCATCAGCGGTATGCGCGGCTGTGTTGCACACCACGCAATCGGCAATCGCTATTCCACGCTCAAGACTTCGGACTATTTCGCCATTCCCCTCACGGACTCCGAGCATCGCGCATTGCATGACCGTGGCTGGCGCGAGTGGGAATTGGCGCACGGGCCGCAGATGGGCCACGCGCTTGAAGTGCTGCGGCAGGGCATCCGCGACGGGGTGCTTGTGTGGCAATCCGGGGCAACGGTTCGCGCCGATATGGACGCGGAGGAAATCGAGAGCGCCATCAGGTATGGCGAGCTGGTGCTGGACAAAAAAGCGGCTCGCTATATCGCGGGCTAACGATTCACCAACAGAGGAAAATGCAATGTCGAACGAAGCGGAGTTTATCAGCGGCCTGATCGTAAAGGCCCCGAACGAGAAAGCGCCGGAGTACGTCAAGGCGAAGCTGTCCATCAAGCGCCTGGAGCTGATCGCGTTCCTGCAAACGAAGTCGGACGAGTGGATCAATGCCGATGTGAAGGTTTCGCAGGGCGGGAGGTGGTACGCGGCGATTGATACATGGAGGCCGGAGAGCAAGGGCGGCGAGCGACCGCAGCGCCAGGAATCCCGAGGCGGCGGTGGATCGTCTGCGCCGAGTCGTGGGGATGAGCCGTTTCCGGACGATTCGATCCCATTCGCCACTTGCTACGGCGACTTCTGATGTGCGGCATCGAGCGCCAATGCCTGAAGTGCCGGGAGTGGAAAGCCCCGGCACAGTTTCGGCGGAAGGTCATTCGCGGCATTTATTTCGACAGGCTGTGCAAGGCGTGTCGGGGCTGGGGGAGGAAGGCGGCGTGAAAATACAGATGAAGGCCAGTGTCATCGGATGGTCGGCACGAATCAGGCTTGCTTGGATGGTGCTTTCCGGTGGCCGCCTTGACTTTGAGGCGGAAGTTGACGAAAGCCAAATCACAATTCAGCAGGTGGCGGCATGACCCCCTACGAAATCGAATTGCTGCTCCGGTTCCATTGCCGTGCCTATCCGCTAGTTGATTGGCCCGACGCGCCGATTCTGGAGGAGACGCTGCTTCACTTCGCAAGCCTGAGCCTTATCGAATGGGATGCTCTCCAGTTCTGGAAGGCCGGGCCAGCGCTGCCCTGTTACATCGAGGCAATCACAGCGATTCGTGCGCCTGTGCGGGTTTGGCAGATACCCGCATGAGACCACTCCGCACGGACGCGAACCACAAGGAAATATGCGCCGCCCTTCGCAAGATCGGGGCGCTGGTCACAGACCTGTCACGGGTCGGCGGGGGCGTCCCTGATTTGCTCGTTGCATACCGTGGGGCGTTCTACGTCCTGGAAATCAAGACGGACAAGGGCAAGTTGAACGACCTTCAAGCCGCATGGCACGCCAAGCACAAGGATTGCTATGTGTTCGTGGTGCGGAGCGTGGACGAGGCAATCGCAGCGGTTAGCAAATTCGACTAACGGGGAGAGGGTAATGCTCGATGAGACGGAAGTTGCCGAGTTCAAGGAACTGATGGACGAGGCGGACAAGTTTGGCGACAAGTGGGTCAACGTGTACATGTATCTGGACAAGATGCAGAAGCGCACACGCGACCATGATGTTCTGAATATTGAATGGGTGTCGCGCATCCTAAGCAACACCGTGCTTCCGCCCGCCTACATCGCCGGGATTCGGATGGAACTGTTGCAGATGGTCGGGAAGCCAGACGCTGACCTGACCTACGTTTACATGAGCTTCTGGGGCATGGAAGACCGGGCCGACTACATGAAGGTCGGCGTAGCCAAGAACGTCCGTAAGCGGATGAGTGGCGCACACACCGATAACCCGATGAACCGCCTTTGGACGTTCACCATCCCACTACATACCCGGCAAGAGGCTCTGAACGTAGAGGCTGCGCTCTTGAAGCATATGTGCGAGAGCAGAATCACGGGTGAGTGGGTCAAGCTGTCGAAATTTTCGGCGCAGGCGTGCAGGGCGCTGGCCGAGTCCCTGGCCGAAGTCGCGGCAGAACAGGTCGAACGCGCCGTGCAGGCCACCGGGGGCTGACCGATGAACAACTGCGCGAGAATCATCATCGGTCTTTCGCGCTTACTTCACCGACAACCGACCCCCGAGGAATATGCCGCCTTCGTGGCTGAGCTGCCGCAGGGCGAATACATGTACGTTCCTGACCACAATTTGAACGTGTCCAAGGCACGTGTACGCGCTGCGATTGTGGACAAGCGGGCCGAGCAAAAGAGCCTCCGCACCATCGCCCGTGAGGTTGGCATGAGCCACGAACAAGTGCGCCAGATACTCGCCTCAGAGTGTCAAGAACTTCCCCCTACTGAGTTGACAGACGCGGCCTGAAACTACATCCCCATAGAAGCGTCATCGGACGCGCATGGGGCAGGGGAATGGCAAAGTTTCGCAAGAAACCCGTTGTGATCGAAGCGGTGCAGTACGAGTTCGGCATGGAAGATGGCTTCGTGGTGGATGGGCGCTACTACGACAAGTCCGGCCCCGTGCCGAGAGCGATGAACCGCATTCCAGCAATCAAGACGCTGGAGGGTCGGCACGAAATCAGCAAGGGCGACTGGATTATCACTGGCATTCAGGGCGAGCGTTATCCCTGCAAGCCTGACATTTTCGCGGCGACCTACGAGGCGGTCGAGTGATCTTCCCCGCCGACTCCGCAGCCCGCAAGGAGTACCCGATCTATTCCGGGTTCTTTGCATATTTTCCGAGCGCCATCGCAGCGGTCGCGCATCACAGTTACGCCAGCAACGCCCAGCACAATGGTGACGCGCCGCTTCAATGGGACCGCGCCAAATCCGACGACGAGGCCGACGCGCTGCTGCGGCACCTGATGGAAGGCGACTACGCTGGCATGGCATGGCGGGCGCTGGCCCTGTTGCAGAAGCACCTGGAGGCCAACGGTGCGCCGATTGCGCCGGGAGCGCGGAACGTTGTCAGAACTGGAACAAATGTTGCCGATTTGAGAACAGACGAGCCGCCCGAAGTCCCCGAGGGGCATCCGGCGCTGCGTGACGAATCGGACAACACGGGCGACTTGAAGGCGGGGGAGGCGGAGTCATGAAGCCGTTTGAGGTTCACGTTTACGAAACCCGCCGAAGCTACGCGCCCGTGATGATTCCGGACGTTTTCACCTTCAACCCGAAGGCGCGGCTTCACTGGCTGCAACGCGCCTGCCTTTGGACGCTCCGCAAGTTGGGCTGTCATCACTGGGGCGAGGAAGAAAAGATTGCGCGAGTTCTGATTGACCCGCGCCGCGTCATGGAGGCCCTTTTCCGCCAGCACAGCGAAGTTGCGGACGCGCTGAATGAGGAGCCGTCGCGCTTGTTTATCGGGGCAGAGGATTTCAAGGAACTGATGATGGACAAGGACGCGCTGCCTTACATGACGTTCCGAACGGAATACAACTACGGGCGGCGGATTCTTGGGCTAAACATCACGGTTGTTCCGTGGATGCGCGGCCTGCTGGTGACAGGCGAATGACCGCCTTCCTCCTATCCATCGCCTACTACTACTTCCTAGGCCTGATAACCGTCTGCCTGCTGGGCATTGCGGTGTTCATCGGCCTGACGATTTGGGCCGCGTGTCTTGGGTGGCTGGATGGGCGGCGGGAAAAACGAAAAGGACTTCGCGCATGACAGGTAACACGAAACGAGTGGTGGCGGGGGCGAGTGTTGCCGCTGCGGTGTTGGCGCTGGCATGGGTCGGCGGCTGGGATGGGGGCAGGGGTATCGGGTCGCTCGCCGCGCTAATTTGCGCCATCTACCTTGGCGGCGGCGTTGCATACATCCCGAATTACGAGGACGACAAGCCCGCATGAAACGAATATTCATCATCCCTGATCGGCAGGCCCGTCCCGGCGTACCGCTTGACCATAACCGCTGGCTCGGCGCTGCGATTGCCAGCTATGAGCCGGACATTGTTGTGGACTTGGGCGACAACGCCGACTTCCCGAGCGTGTCCACACACAGCCCGCCAGGATCGGCAGAAAAGGAAGGCAAGCGCCTGCTGGCTGACATTGAGGCCGCGCAGGAAGCTGACCGGCTGTTGTTTGCGAGCATGGGGAAATTCCGCCCGAAGCGACTTGTGCGGTTGCGCGGAAATCATGAAAACCGCTCGTCGCGCTATCTGGACTTGAATCCGGTGCTTGAGGGCATCATCGGCCTTCACCTGCTGAACGATTCCGAGTGGGAGGTTGTGCCGTTTGAACACGGTGCGCCCGGCGTCATCAACATTGAAGGCATTTCCTTCGCCCATTACTTCGCCAACCCGAACACCGGCAAGCCCATCGGCGGCACCGCAACGTACAAGCTGGCGGCCATCGGCTCGCCCTTCGTGCAGGGCCACGTTCAGGGCTATGACATTGGCACTCGCCAGTACGCAACGGGGCGAGTGATTCGCGGCATCGTCGCCGGTAGCTGCTACCTCCACGATGAGCCATACAAGGGCGCGGCTAACGCGCATGACCGCTGCGCCATCGTCTTGAACGAAGTTCGCAACGGGCGATTCAGCGAAATGCCGCTGACGCTGGACTACTTGTGCCGGAAGTACGAGGGGACGAGCCTCGCTCGCTACATGCAACGGCGCTACCGCAACGCCAAGGCTCGATTCTCCGTGGCAAGGCAGGCGGCATGACCGTACAGGAAGCCGTACAGGTACAGGCCGACTACACGACTCCGTTGGTCAGCATTGAAACGCTGCGGGAGTCCTTTCGCCTTGACGAATCGGGCCGCCTTTTTTGGCTGGTGAGTAATACCAACCGGATACGGGTGGGCGAGCAGGCAGGGACGCGCTCCGACGAGGGCTATATCGTCCTGATGATTCAGCGCCAGCGAATCCCGGCGCATCGGATCGTGTTTGCCATGACGCATGGCCGCTGGCCTGTCGGTGAGGTTGACCACATCAACAGGGTTCGCGACGACAACCGGCCCTGCAACCTTCGGGAGGCGAGCAAGAGCCAGAACCAGATGAACAGGCCGGTTAGTCCGCTATCGGGAACGGGAGTCAAGGGGGTCGGATGGTGCAAGAAGTCAAACAGATGGCGGGCCAGGATCGCCCTAAACGGTAAGCGTGTCAGCGTCGGCCTGTTTGACACCATCGCGGAAGCTGCCGAAGCCTACGCGGCTGCCTCGAAGTCGCTGCACGGCCAATTCGCCAAGGGAGCGGCATGAGTATTCAGGGCACTATGGGGCGCAGCGTGCGATGCGGGCTTGAGGAGGCGCTCGAGCTTCAGGCTGACTATCAAATCAAAGGCCGCGACCTTCGCCAGCTATACGCGCCATTCTGCCGCCGACCCTTGGGCGACCAAGCCATTTGGTGCCTGTCGCTGGCAAGTTCCACGCTGCCCGAGCATCACATCGGCTATCAGGCGTGGATCACGGACACGGCAGACACCGATTGCCACATGGCCGAGCTTGCCGAGTGGTGCAAGGGGCTGGCCGAGACTGCGGCCACGTTGAAGCCATTGCTGGGCAAGCGCCGCAGATTGCTGGTGGAGAGCTACCGCAAGGACTGGGGCGACCAAGCGGCCCTGGACGGGCTTGTGCTGGCGCTGAGGGGCAAGGGGAGTGTGCCGACGCTAGAGAGCCGCGCCGAGCAGTTCGGGTGCGTCCTGCGGGCATACGGGCGGATTCGCGGCATGGTGGCTGGCTGCGTGGTGTTGCAGATGCAGCAGTACGAGTCGGCGCTGGAGTGGGCTGTGAAGGTGCAGAAGCATGGTTGAGCCGGTCGTCATAGGCAATGCCACGCTGTATTGCGGAGACTGTCGGGACATTTTGCCGACGCTCCCGAGGGTGGGCGCGGTCATTACTGACCCGCCCTACGGGATTGGCAAGGACGGACAGAAGCGAACAACGGGCGGCAACGGCGGCAGGAAGGCTTACGAGTTCCGAGGCTGGGACGCGATCAGGCCGGACAAGGAGATTTTTGACCTGATACTGGCGGCAGCGCCAGAGCATGTGATTTGGGGCGGCAACTACTTCGCGGACCTGCTCCCCGCATCAATGAAGTGGCTGGTATGGGATAAGGGGCAGCGCATCAACCAATCCGATGGCGAGCTTGCCTATACGTCTAGGGGGGGGGCATTACGAATTAAGACCATCAACCGCGTGGAGTTGATGACGGACGGCGCGGAGCATCCGACACAGAAGCCGGTTTCCCTGATGGTTTGGAGCTGCGAGCAGGTCGGATTTCCCGCCACTATCCTTGACCCGTTCATGGGGTCGGGCAGCACGGGGGTCGCCGCGATGCAGTTGCAGGCAGGGTTCATCGGCATAGAGCGCGAACCGGCCTACTTTGACATTGCGTGCCGAAGGATTGAGGACGCACAGCGCCAAGGCCGCTTAATCGCCTGATCCTTAGACGCTTTGGCCCGAAAAATCCGCGCTATGTTGATATTACGGGATATAGATTTCCCGCCCGAGTCAGACCAATAGGGCGCTCGGGTTCTAGTTTGGCGGCCAAGGTGACCGTAGAGGCAGCCGAGGGTCAGTAGCTATGGGGGCAAGACTCCCTCCCGCCAACAAACCGCCGTGATGGCGAGTCAGCCCGTAAGAGGGCTTTAGCCCGCCAGAGAGATCGGCTCCACTGGCTGCCCGCACTACTTGGGCCGGAAGGGCTGCCGCTAACCCGCCAGACAATGTTCTGGCTAGCAGACGACGGTAACTGGCTTTCACCATTCGCCCGAAACTAACTTAACGCCGCCAAACGGCCCGCATAGGTAACTTTGTGATCGCTGACGAACCCGAAGACGAAGCCGAGGAGACGGAAGAATACGTCCCCGAGCAGGTATTCGTGCAAGGCGGCTCGTTCGTGATTTTCGATATGGCCGAGTTTGAGGAAGCCTTCAACGCCTACGGTTGCCAGATGACCGAGGAAGGCGGGCTATACGTGCTGGACAAGACCAGCAAGAAGCTGCGCCCGATTGATTTGGACATGGGCAGCAATCGGCCCGGCCTAAAGCGCGTTCAGTGAGCCACCTAGTTCTGGCCGCCGCGCTCGGCATCCCCGACCAGCGGGCTAGGGCGTGGTTCCCGCACCTGTACGCGGCAATGGTGCATTACGGCATCACGACCAAGGCGCGACAAGCGGCCTTCCTGGCGCAAGTCGGGCATGAGTCGGGGCGGTTGCGTTACGTCTCCGAGATATGGGGGCCAACGCCCGCACAGGCCCGATACGAGGGCAGGGCGGATCTCGGCAACACACAAAGCGGCGATGGCTTCCGATACCGGGGCCGTGGCCTGCTGCAAATCACCGGGCGAGCGAATTACCGCAGCCTGTCCCGACGCTTAGGCGTTGACTTCGAGGCCAACCCTGAACTGTTGGCTGACTTCAAGTGGGCCGCCATGAGCGCGGGCGACTATTGGGACTCACGCAAATTGAACGCGATTGCTGACGCTGGCGACTTTGAACGCCTCACCCGCAAGATCAATGGCGGGCTGAATGGCTACGCCGACCGCTTGAAGCTGTGGGCCATGTGCAAAGAGGCCGTAGGCGCATGATCGGGGAGTCGGGCAGCAACATCGGCTACATCGTCGGCGGCCTAGGCGTAGTGGCTGCGGTTGGCCAAATGGCATGGCAGCGATTCTTCACGAAGGAAGGCAAGGGCAGCGACCTGCTTGTCCAACAGCTGACCGAGCGCATCGCGGCCCAAGAGTCGCGGATTATCTCGGTGGAAACAGGGCTTGACCAAGAGCGTGAGGCGCGTCGGCAGGCTGAGAACAAGGTTCACGCGCTGGAACTGGACAACCTGCTTCTGCGAGCCGAACTGCGCAGGCATGGCATTGACGTTGGCGCGGCGTTGCAGCCCGACTACGCGCTGCGGGTTGCGCCAGCGGCACAGGGGATTGGCTGATGCTCGCTTGGCTGATAGCCCGCCCCCTATACGCCGCCG
>MGYJ01000018.1 GCA_001801685.1 Gammaproteobacteria bacterium RIFCSPHIGHO2_12_FULL_63_22
CGGTGCTGTTGTCGAGGTTGGCGTAGTTGCCCTCGACCCAGTTGTAGCTGAGCTCCTTTTCCTGCGCCTGCGCAGCAAACGGAAGGGCGGCTGCGAGAGCCAGTGCATGCAGCGACTTCTTCATGATCGTTTTCCTTGATTTCAAAACATGGACTCCCAGGGGAGCGGCGCCAGTGTCGCGAGCCCATCTGCAATTTCCACTTAACTGCATGATCCTGAACGGGGAACTAAATTCTTCGCGCAGGAAAAAATCCTTAACAACTTCATGAATCGCGTCGTCCATGTTTCCCGCGCGCATGAAAAAAGCCCGGCTTTCGCCGGGCTTTTCCTCAAACGATGCTGCAGGTATCAGAAGCTGGCGCGGACGCCGAGGCCCCAGGTGTTGATCGACTCATCGAACAACTTGGTGGTGTCGTACGAACCGACGATGCCCCAGGTCGAATTGATGTTGTACTGCGCGCCAACGCGGAAGCCCAACTCGCTGCCACCCCAATCAGCGTCGCTGATGTCGGTGTAGTAGGCCTTGATGTTGCCTTCGAACTTCGGCGCGAGCATGCCGCGGAAGCCGGCGGCCACGCGGTAGCCGTTGGCGCTGTCGCTGCCCAGGCCGTCGATGTCGGCGCCGACGTCCACGTAGCCCACTTCAGCGATGAAGTCGGCCTTGTCGGACAGCGCGTGGCGCCAGCCGAGGTTGACGGTGGTTTCATCGAGGGTGAGGCCGAAGTCGTCATTCTTGGCGCGGCGGTAGGACGCCGTGCCGTAGAAATTTTCATTGAAGGCGGCCGAACCGGCGAAGGAGAAGCCGTCGCCACTCTCGCCATCGAAATGGGAGTTGATGTAGTTGGCTTCAACGTAGTTGTAGTTCAGTTCGCCGGCCTGGGCCGAGATCGGGAGGATGGCGGCCAGGGCAAGTGCAATAAGGGAACGCTTCATTTTTTTAGGATCCTGAAAAAAGAAATGCCACGTCCAGTGGGCGTGGCAGCCGACTCGTGTCGAGCCGCGGAGGAGGATACGCGAGCGTGCGCTGGCACAAACCTGCCGAAGGTCATGCCGCCGGCAGGTCGGGCATCGCGAAATCGTGCTGGCGCCAGGCCTCGAAAACGGCGACGGCCACGGCGTTGGAAAGATTGAGGCTGCGTTGTCCCGCGCGCATCGGAATGCGCACGCGTTGCGATGCAGGAATGCCTTCCAGCAAATCGTCTGGCAGGCCGCGTGATTCAGGGCCGAACAGGAAAGCATCACCCGCCTGGTATTTCACTTTGTCGTGGCGAACCGACGCGCGCGTCGAGAAGGCGAACACGCGTGGCCCATGCAGCGCCGACAGGCAGGCGGGCAGGGAATCGTGCACGCGCACGTTGGCGAATTCGTGGTAATCGAGGCCCGCGCGACGCAGGCGTGCGTCATCGAGTTCGAAACCCAGGGGCCCGATCAGGTGCAGTTCGGCGCCGGTGTTGGCGCACAGGCGAATGATGTTGCCGGTGTTCGGCGGAATTTCCGGTTGCCACAACAGGACTCGAAACATGCTGCAGTTTACGCGCGGCAGGGCGCCTTCCAGCGAACGACCAGTTGGCCGAGGTCGGCCGGCGCCTGCGACACCACCAGGATGCGGGTCTTGCTGGCGTCCAGTTGGCACAAGCCGTTGATCAGGCGCTCGTGCGCAATCCGGGCGACGCGCGCTTCCGTTTCGGCGTGCACCGGCTCGCCGGCCATGAAGCCCAGCAGCACGAACATGGCGAGCATCGGCAGGGCGAGGGCGCCGCGGTTGAGTTGAGTTGAGAGGTTCATGGCGGGCTCCTGTTGCATCGGTTCAACAGGGAATTAGCAGGAACCGTGCCACCCAGAAAATCCCTTTAAATCAGTGACATGACTGGCCAGGTCGGTGTCCGTTCCCGGTCAATGGCGTCCGCTTCAGCGTCCGGTCCGGCAGGCGGACAGGGGTGTCGCGGCGGCGGCCTGCCAGCGCACTTCGTCGGAAGCCGCGGCCGGTTTCGCGAAATCAATGCGCGCCACCAGCTGGTCCTTGCCGGCGTCGTCGCGCAGGTTGCTCAGGCCCTGGAAGCGCAGCAGGCGCTGGCTGGCCTGGCCGTAGCTGACATCGATGCTGGGTGCGACCAGCCCGAGCAGGCCGTCGAGCTTGAGCCGGAACACCCAGGCTTTTTCACCGGCAACCATCGCCGAGCCCTGGCGCCGCACCGAGAACGGCAGGCTGCGCAAGCGTGAAGGCAGGGCGAATTCGAGCGGCATGGCGCGCCCGGTCGCGAGCCCGGACCAATGGCGCCGGATGAACTCGTCGAAGCCGGCATCGGCAACGAAGCCGGCCTTGTCGATGCGCGCCAGGCGCTCTGCGGCGGCGCCGGGCGCCTGGAAGAACAAGGTTGGCGTGGTGGCGCGGCGCAGGCCTTCACGATGGCCGGAGCGGCGGTCTTCGAAGGCGAAGGCCGGTGAAATGATGGAGCTGCGATAGTCCACCCGCTTGCGTGCGAAGGGCGTGCCATCCGGGCAGCGATACAGGACCAGTCGCTCGACCAGGCGGCCGGCCTGGCTGCGTACCCAGTGCTGTTCCCGATACATTTCTGCGGCCGTGGACGGGTTGCGCGCCACGCCCTCTTCGAAGCGCAGCGCGTCGTCGGCCGCTAGCGACGGGCCCGCGAACAGGACCGTGAACAGGGCGCATAAGCGGGGTGTGAAGGCCGGGTGCATGCCGCACTATGCCCATCGGCCTAGTGTACGGGGCGTAAATCGCGGCTAGGATGTAGGGCGTTTTTCCATCCGTCCCTTCCCAGGTGTGCCCCATGACCCAGCTGTCGCGCCCTAACCGCGCCCGTTATCTCGTGCTTGCCCTCGGCCTCGCGCTCGGCACCGTCAGCACGATTCCCGCGTCCTTCGCAAAGACCCCCGCTACCGCTGCGCCGATCGGCGTGGACATCGCCTACGAGCAATTCACCTTGCCCAATGGCTTGCGCGTGGTCGTGCACACGGACCGCAAGGCGCCGATCGTCGCGGTGAACATCTGGTACCACGTGGGTTCGAAGGACGAACCGCAGGGCAAGTCGGGCTTCGCACACTTGTTCGAACACCTGATGTTCCAGAGTTCGGAAAACCATCCGGGTGAATACTTCGCGCCCTTCAAGCAAGTCGGCGTCACCGACCAGAACGGCACGACCAATACCGACCGCACCAATTATTTCCAGAACGTGCCGACCACGGCGCTCGATACCGCGCTGTTCATGGAATCGGATCGCATGGGCCACCTGCTCGGCGCCATCGACCAGGCCGACCTGGACGAACAGCGTGGCGTGGTGCAGAACGAAAAGCGCCAGGGCGAGAACCAGCCCTACGGCCGCACCTACAACGCACTGGTCTCCAAGATCTATCCGAAGACGCATCCCTACGGCCATACCGTCATCGGTTCGATGAATGACTTGAATGCCGCGTCGCTGGAAGACGTGAAGTCCTGGTTCCGCAGCTGGTACGGCCCGAACAATGCCGTGCTGGTGCTGGCCGGCGACATCGACCTGGCCACCGCGAAGGCGAAGGCCGAGAAATTCTTCGGTGACATTCCGGCATCGGCTTCGCTCAAGCCCAAGCCGCCGATGATCGCCGCGCGCAAGACCACCACGCGCGACGCAATGACCGACCGCGTTGCGCAGGTCCGCATCGTGCGCACCTGGAACGTGCCGCAGTACAGCTCGCCCGACGTGCAGAACCTGCAGCTGTTCGCGCAGGTGCTCGGCGGCAGCCGCACCTCGCGCCTGGACAAGCGCCTGGCCTTCGGCGACAAGCTGGTCGATTCGATCAGCGCCTCGATGGACGGGGCCGAACTCGGCGGCACCTTCGACATCGTCGCCACCGTCAAGAAAGACGTGGATCCGGCCCTTGTCGAAAAAGCCATTGACGAAGAACTGACCCGCCTGCTGGAAGAAGGTCCGACCGCAGTCGAACTCGACCAGGCACGCACTGTGTTCAAGGCCGGCTTCGTGCGCGGCATCGAGCGCATCGGCGGCTTCGGCGGCAAGGCCGACGCACTGGCCGAATGCACCGTATACACCGGTAATCCAGGCTGCTTCCGCGACCAGCTGGCGCGCATCGCCACGGCCACGCCGCAGCAGGTAACCCGCACCGCCAACCAGTGGCTGCGCGCCGGCGACCACATCCTGACCGTCAGCCCCGGCGAAGTGACGCCAACGGTGGAAGACCCGTCGGTGAGTGACGGCAAGCCGGCCGCCTTGCCGCCGGTGGACAAGAAGTTCAAGACCATCGCCAGCGACCTCGATCGCAGCAAGGGCGTGCCGATCACCGACCAGTTTCCCGACCTGAAGTTGCCGGCGATGCAGCGTGCAACCCTCAGCAACGGCATCAAGCTGATCCTGGCCGAGCGCCATGACGTGCCCGTGGTGCAGATGAGCATGGAGTTCCCGGGCGGCTTCTCGTCCGACCGCGGCCGCAAGGTCGGCACCGCCGGCTTCACGATGGGCATGCTCGATGAAGGCGCCGGCGATTACGACGTGATCGCGCTGGGCAACCGCATCGAGTCGCTGGGCGCCGCCATCGGCACCAGCGCCAACGTGGACTCAGCCGACGTCAGCCTGTCGGCATTGAAGGAAAAGCTGGACGATTCGCTCGCGCTGTACAGCGACGTGATTCGCCGCCCGCGCCTGGAAACGGGCGAGATCGAGCGCGTGCGCGCTACCTGGCTCGCCGCCATCCGCCAGGAAAAAACTTCGCCGAACGGCATGGTGTCGCGCGTGTTGTCGCCGATGATGTACGGCGCCGGTCATCCGTATGCCATCCCGTCGTCGGGCACCGGTTATGAGGCCGACATCGCCGGCCTGGCCCGCGAAGACATGCTGGCCTGGCATGCCGAGCAGGTGCGTCCGGACCGCGCCACCCTGATGATCGTCGGCGATACCACGCTGGCTGAAATCACCCCGCTGCTGGAAAAGCATTTCGGTGACTGGAAGGCCACGGATGCCGGCAAGCCGGTCGAGGCGATTCCTGCCGCGCCGATCGCCAGCGCACCGCGCGTGTTCCTGGTGGACCAGAAGGGTGCGATCCAGTCCAACATCGTCGCCGCACAACTGGTGGCGCCGGTGACCGATCCGGGTTCGATCGAGTTCGACATCGCCAATGCCGTGTTCGGTGGCGACTTCACCTCGCGCCTGAACATGAACCTGCGCGAGGACAAGCACTGGTCCTACGGCGCCCGCAGCGGTGCGACCAGTACGCTGGGCCAGCGCCTGTGGACGGCCGCCGCGCCGGTGCAGAGCGACAAGACCATCGAGGCCATCAAGGAAGTGCAGCGCGAAATCGACGAATACGCCAACGCCAGGCGTCCGGCCAATGCCGAGGAAGTGAAGCGCATCCAGGCCATCACCGTGCGCAGCCTGCCGGGCTCGTTCGAGACCGCGCGCTCCGTGCTGGCCACGATTGCCGGCATCAACCGCTACTCGCGCCCCGACGACTACGTGCAGATGCGCAAGGCGAAGATCGAGGCGATGACGCCGGAAACGGTGCAGGCCGCGGCCAAGGCCTTCGTGCCGCAGTCGATGACCTGGGTGATCGTCGGCGACCTGGAAAAGATCGAGGCCGGCATTCGCGCGCTGAACATCGGCACGGTGCAGGTGGTGGACGCGGACGGCAAGCTGGTTCGCTGATCAGGCGGCTAAAGCCGCCTTCTGGTTCGACAAGAACCGTCGCTCATAAACGGTTCACGACGGACGCGGCCACAATCGCGTTCGTCGCCGCCCGGTTTGGAGAGTTCCATGCGCATCGTCCTGTTTGTTGCTGCAACAACCCTGGCCTTGTCGGCCTGCACCTTCGTGAAGATGGGTCCGGGTGCCGACGAGGTTCGCGTGATCGCCCAGGGCGCACCGCCCGCCGGTTGCGAGAAGCGCGGCGAGATCGACGTGTCCGTGAAGGACCGCCTGGGCCCCTACGAGCGCGACGAATTGCGAGTGAAGGACGAACTGGAAACCCTGGCGCGCAACGAGGCGCCCAGCGTGTCCGGCGACACCATCCAGCCCAAGTCGGCACCCGCCGATGGCGCGCAACGCTTCATCGCCTACCGCTGCAACGGCGCCAGGCTTGTGACGGACCCGCCAAAAGACCGCGCTGAAACCGTGCCGCTGGACGATTAAGCACTGCGGCCATTGAGCCCAAAGGGCAAAACGGGTAACTTGGAAGGGTTTCCCCCCAGGTCAAATCCATGCTGTTCGAGCACGTTGCAATCGCAGGCCTCGCCCATATCGATGCGCCCCATGCGCTGAGTTCGGCCGAGATCAATGCCCAACTCAAGCCGACCATGGACCGCCTGGGCATCCGTACCGACGTGCTGGGCGACATTGCCGGCATCCACTCGCGACGGATGTGGGACAAGGAAACGCAAGCTTCCGACGCCGCCACCATGGCCGGTGAAAAAGCCCTGCTCGATGCGGGCATCTCGCGCGACAAGATCGGGCTATTGGTGAATACGTCGGTGAGTCGCGATTTCCTGGAGCCGTCCACCGCCAGCATCGTGTCCGGCAACCTGGGCCTGGGCGAAGACTGCCAGAACTTCGACGTGGCCAATGCCTGCCTCGCCTTCCTCAACGGCATGGACATCGCCAGCCGCATGATCGAACGCGGCGAAATCGAATACGCGCTGGTGGTGGATGGCGAAACCGCCAACCTGGTCTACGCCAACACCATGAAGCGCATGCTGGCGCCGGATGTGACCGAAGAACAATTCCGCAGCGAACTCGCATCCTTGACGCTGGGTTGTGGCGCTGCGGCGATGGTGTTGTCGCGCAGCGAGTTGTGCCCGGATGCGCCGCGCTACAAGGGCGGCGTGACCAAGGCCGCCACCGAGTGGAACGGCCTGTGCCGCGGCAACCTCGATCGCATGGTCACCGATACCCGCATGTTGCTGATCGAAGGCCTGAAGCTGGCCACCAAGACTTTTGCCGCCGCGCGCCTTGCGCTGGGCTGGGTAGTGGGCGAGATCGACGAATTCGTCATCCACCAGGTGTCGCGCGTGCACACCGATGCAATGGTGAAGGCGTTCGGCATCGACCCGGCGAAAGTGCTGACGATCTTCCACGAGCACGGCAACATCGGTCCTGCTTCCGTGCCGATCGTGCTGAGCAAGTTGCGTGACCTCGGCCGCCTCAAGAAGGGCAGCCGCGTTGCGCTGCTCGGCATCGGCTCGGGCTTGAATTGCTCGATGGCCGAAGTGGTCTGGTAAAGCCGGTCGTCATGGCCGGCCTGCAGCCGCGTCCAGCACGGCGACGCCGGTAGCTCTCTCAAGATCGACAGCGGCTGCCCAGCGCGCCCGCTGTGCTTCGATCCTGTCCTTTACTGACGCCAGGCGCGCGCGACGCGCGTCGAAAACTGCCGACGAATCCGTAGCGCCCTGGCGATAGGTTTGCCGCGCCAGCGTTTCGAGTCGTGTCTGCTGGGCGAGGTGATGGTCTGCGTGTCCGGCGGCCTGGTCGGCCGCCACCAGGTTGGCGATGGCGAGTTCGACTTCCAGCGGCACCTGGCGACGAACCGCTTCGGCGGAAAACTGTGCTTGCGCGACTTGTGCATCGGCGAGATCGCGGCGCGCCCTGCCCGTGTCGAAGATGGGCAGCGCGAGTTGCAAACCTGCGCCAGCAAAGTTCATGCCGCTGGTCTCGCGCATTCCAGCCGGGCCCACTGACGGTTGCGTGGCGCGCAATACGCCTGTACTCAGCTCCCGATCACGCCGGGCTTGTTGCACGCCGGCATCGGCGGCGGCCAGGGCTGCACGATGGGTTGATGCCAACGCTTGCAATGCCGGCTCGTCGATTCCAGGAAGGACGAAGGCCGGGAACGACGTGGGCAGCCGGATGCCTGCCGAGGAGGGCAGCCCGAGTTGAAGCGCGAGCGCCGCGCGAGCCTTTGCCAAAGCCGCCTCGGCCGCTTGCAACTCGTGGGCCTGCATCGAAACAATCGCCTGTTGTTCGGCGATGGTGCTTGCCCGAATCGCGCCTTGCCTGGCTTCGCCGGTGCGCAATTGCAGGATTTCATTTTCCAGCGCCCAGCCATCGCGCACCGACGCCAGCAAAGCCTGTGCAGCGATGGCCTCGTAGTAGGCCGCCTTGGTGTCCTGCACCAGGGCGACCAACTGGCCGATGACATCGGCTTCAAGTACGCGGCTGGCAGCGTCGGCGACAGCGATGCGGCGCGAGCGCGTGAACAAGTCGAACAGGTCCTGCATCAGGCTGTATTGCAGTTCGATGCGGCCGCCGCCGTCCGGGCGAAGCGCCATCAGGTCCAGCATCGGGTTGGCCAGCAAACCCGCTTGCACGCGTTCGGCCTGTGCTGCGTCCAGCCGGGCGAGTTGGGCGCGAACCTGCGGATTGTTCACCAGCGCGGCTTGCACGGCGCGATTGGCGGTCAACCCCGTTTCCAGGAATCGCGGATCCAGGTATGGGTCGTCGGGCGCGGGTAGTCGCGCTGTTGATGAGCCCGCGTTGATGACTGCCGTTGCCACCTGCGAGTCATTCGCCTGCGGCGGCGCCGTCGCGCAACCGGTCCCCAAGAGCGACAGTGCCAGCAGCACGGAAACCCTGACATCGTTCATGCCGATTCTCCTTCTTGTTGCCGCAATCGGCGACTGAGCCAAAGTTTGTAAACCGCGGGAATGACGATCAAGGACAGCAGCGGCGCACTCAACATGCCGCCCAACATGGGCGCGGCGATTCGCTGCATGGTGGCGGCGCCTGCGCCGGTTGCGAGCACGATCGGCAACAAGCCCGCAACGATGGTCACCACGGTCATTGCCTTGGGCCGGACGCGACGCAATGCGCCTTCGCTGAGTGCGTGGTCGAGGTCGGCCGTGGTTTTCAGTTCACCATTCGCACTCGCGCGTTTTACCGCGGCATCCAGGTAGATCAGCATCACCACGCCAAATTCGGCCGCCACGCCGGCCAGTGCGATGAAGCCGACCGCCACCGCCACCGAAAACGAATAGCCCAGCAGCCACAGCAACCACAGGCCGCCGACCAGTGCGAACGGCACCGTCAGCATCACCAGGCTGGCTTCGGCCACGCGTCGGAAGGCGGCGAACAACAGTCCGAACACGATCACCAGCGTCAGGGGCACGGCCATGCGCAGGCGCTCGCCGGCGCGTTGCAGGTGTTCGTAGCTGCCGGCCCATTGCCAGGTGACGCCGGCCGCGGGTTTTGCATGCGCGGCCAGGGCGTCTTCGGCTCGGGCGATGTAGCGGCCGAGGTCTTTTTCATCGAGGTCGATGAAGACGTAGGCCGCGAGTTTCGCATCCTCGCTGCGGATCATCGGCGGGCCATCCGACAACGAAACCTTCGCCAACGCACCCAAGGGCAACTGCGCGCCCGATGGCGTCACCACCGGCAGCGCGGCAATCGCTTCCGGTGAATCGCGCCACGACTGCGGCGTGCGCAATGCAATCGGATAGCGCTCGCGTCCTTCCACCGCGCGACCGATGGCCTCGCCACCGATGGCCGATGCCAACCAAGCCTGCGCGTCCTCCATGGACACGCCGTGTCTGGCGAGCATCTCCCGGTCCGGCACGACATCAATCTGCCGTGCATCGGCGGCGCGTTCGGCAAAGGCCGAACGCGTGCCCGGAACCTTCGACAGGATCGATGCAATGCGTTCGGCTTCCTTGCTGATGGTGGCGACGTCCGGCCCGGTAACGCGTACACCCAATGGCGTGCGAATGCCGCTGACCTGCATGTTGATCCGGTTGAGGACGGGTGGCACCCACGCGGCGGTCAGTCCGGGCAAGGCCAGCTTCTGCTGCAGTTCCGCGACCAACTTTTCACGCGTCATGCCGGGCCGCCACTGGTCTTCGGGTTTGAACTGGATGGTCGTCTCCAGCATCGTCAGCGGCGCGGGATCGGTCGCCGTTTCTGCACGCCCGGCCTTGCCGAACACACTTGCGACTTCGGGTACTGATTTGATCAATCGATCCGTGCGCTGCAGAACGGCCAGCGCCTGGCCGGGCGACAGGCCGGGCAGGGTGGTGGGCATGTAAAGCAGGTCGCCTTCCTCCAGTTCGGGCATGAACTCGCTGCCCATGCGGCTCAAGGGCCACAGTGCGCTGAGCAAGCCCAGCAGCGCGAGCAACACGATGGTCTTCGGCCGACGCAGCGCAAAGGCCAGCGCGGGGCGATACGCGCCCACGATCCAGCGCGTCAGTCGGAACTCCGATTCATCGGCGAATCGCCCGCGAATCAGGTAGCCCATCAACACCGGCACCAGCGTGACGGCGAGCCCCGCGGACACGGCCAGCGCCCAGGTCTTGGTCCAGGCCAGCGGCGCGAACATGCGGCCTTCCTGCGCCTGCAACACGAACACCGGCAGGAAGGACAGTGCGGTGATCAGCAGCGAGAAGAACAGCGCAGGCCCGACTTCGACGGCGCTGGCGGCGATCACGCGCCAATGGTCGGCGCCCTCGGCCGGCTTGCCCTCGTGGGCCTTGGCCCAGTCCTCGAGGTGCTTGTGTGCGTTCTCGATCATCACCACGGCGGCATCGACCATGGCGCCGATGGCGATGGCGATGCCGCCCAGCGACATGATGTTGGCGTTCATGCCCTGCCATCGCATGATCGCCAGCGCCACCAGCACACCCAGCGGCAGGCTGATGACGGCCACCAGCGCCGAGCGCACATGCCACAGGAACAGGGCGCAGACCAGCGACACCAGCAACAATTCCTCGACGAGTTTTCCGCGCAGGTTTTCCACCGCGCGTTCGATCAGGTTGGAGCGGTCGTACACGGTCACGATCTCGACGCCGGGTGGCAAGCTCGCGCGCAGGCTTTCCAGCCGCAGCTTCACCGCATCGATCACGGCCTTGGCGTTTTCTCCATCACGCATCACCACGATGCCGCCGACCGCTTCGCCTTCGCCGTTGAGTTCGGCAATGCCATTGCGCGGCGCGGGGCCGAAGCGCAATTCCGCCACGTCGCGCAACAGCACGGCCTTGCCGTCCTTCATCACGCCGGTCGGCACGGCGCCCAGGTCGTCCAGCGAGCGGATGTAGCCGACGCCGCGCACGATGTATTCGCTCTCGGCCATTTCCAGCCGGGCGCCGCTGGTTTCGCTATTGGCTGCGCGGATGGCCGCGATCAGTTGGTTGAAGCCGATGCCATACGCCTGCAATCTGCGCGGATCGACCACGGCTTCATATTGGCGGACGAAGCCGCCGACGCTGGCCACTTCCGCCACGCCGGGTACGCGCTGCAGTTCGAAGCGCAGGCGCCAGTCCTGCAGTGATCGCAATTGCGCGAGGTCGAGCTGGTGCGTGCGGTCGACCAGTGCGTACTGATAGACCCAGCCGACGCCGGTCGCGTCGGGCCCGAGTTGCGGTTCGACGCCCTCGGGCAGGTCGCTGCGTACCTGCGACAAATATTCCAGCACGCGCGACCGCGCCCAGTACAGGTCGGTGCCGTCCTCGAACAAGACGTATACGAACGAATCGCCGTACATCGAAAAACCGCGCACGGCCTTGGCGCGCGGTACCGCCAGCATGCGCGTGGTGATGGGATAGGTGACCTGGTCCTCGATGATCTGCGGCGCCTGGCCCGCATACGGCGTGCGGATGATGACCTGCACGTCGGACAGGTCTGGAATGGCATCGAGTGGCAACTGGCGCACCGAGACGATGCTGAGCACCGCCAGCAGCGCGGCCAGCGCCAACACCAGGCCGCGATTGGCCAGCGAGGCGTGGATCAGTCGTTCGATCATGGCGATGCGCCTTGTTTCGGCATCGCATCGGCATCCATCTGGTCAAGTCCGGACTGCAGGCTTGCTTCCGCATCGAGCAGGAACTGGCCGGAACTTACGAAGCGATCCGTCGCGACCAGTCCGCCCACGATCTCCACGTCATCGCCGTAGCGTTGTCCCAGTTGCACCGCAGTCGGCACGAAGCGCTTGTTGGCGCGCTGGAGCAAGATGCGATCGCCTTGCGCGGTACGGATAACGGCGGATACGGGAACCAGCAGCACATCGTCGCGCGGCTGGCCTTCGACCACCGCATCGAGCAGGGTGCCCAAGGGCAGCGCGCGCGCGTCGGCAATGGCAAAGCGCAGGGCTTGCGTTTGCGTCACGGGATCGAGGAGGGGAACGAAGGTGCCGTTGTCTCCCAACCATTCGCGGCCGGGCGCGCCGGGCACGGTGAAGCGCGCGGAAAGTGGTTCGCCCAACATCACCCGCTGCGCAGGAAACAGCTGCGCTTCGATCCAGGCGGCGTTGCGCGAAGAGAAATCGGCGATCAGTGTGTCGGGCGATATGCTGGAACCTTCACGCACGCCCAGTTCGGTAACGATGCCGGACACCGGCGCGCGCAGTGGCAAGCGGCGGGACGACTTGCCGGCGCGACGAATCGCCTGGATGTCGCCATCGGCGATGCCGAAGCGGCGCAGTCGTTCGGTGGCGGCCGCGGCCATATCGGAACCGAGCAACAGTTCTTCCTGTGCCTGCACCAATTCCGGCGAATAGATTTCAGCGACCACCGCACCAGCCGAAACGGATTGTCCTTCCGCGCGCACCGCGAGGCGCTCGACCCAGCCGTTGACGCGTGATTGCAGCCGGGCCTGTGCCCTCGCATCAGAAACCACGCGAGCGGGAACCCGAACGCTGGGTCGAACTGTTCGAACCACCGGCTTGCCGATGCGGATGCCCAGGCTCTGCACGATCGACGGGCTGACGGCGATGCCGTCCGATTCATTGGCCTCGGCAAACTTGGGGACCAGCGCCATGTCCATGAACGGTGATGGACCCGGTTTGTCGAAATGCACCTCGGGGCGCATTGGGTCGTAGTAGTACAGGACGCGGGGTTCAGCTGTTCGCTTCACCTCGGCGGCAGGCGGCGTGGGCGCATCGCGCTGGCACGAGACGAGGGTCGCCAGCATCGCCAGCACGGCGAGCGACAACACGGCTTTGCGCCCGAGGGCGGCAATCAAGGAAATTTTCATGGCGATTTCCGGTGAACGCGAACACGCGCGGACGCCGAGGGCGCCGCGGATCAGGTGTCGGTGTCAGGCGGAAATCGGAGGTCGCAAGCCGGGGCTGGGCGGTGGTGAACTGAAGGCGCGCGCGATCGCTGCAGGCTGCGCGGATTGGCGCTGGAAGTAACCAGGCAAGGCTGGAATCGCAGGAGGAAGCGGAGTGCTGGCCTGGCATCGCGCCAAGCATTGGTCGTCGCAATCCTGGCCCGAGGGTGCACACGGATTGCCGCTTTCGTGGCAAGGCGCCTGGTCACCGTGCTGCCCGGCCATGCCGGCGCAGCAGTCGTCCTTCATCGGGGCGGTCGCTGCGTGGGCGATCGCCATGCCATTGACCAGCAGCGCCAGCGTGACCAGCGCGGTGGCCAGCCATCGGGCCAACGGTGTCCGGAAGGGGCGGTAGGGCCGTTTCATGCGAATCCAGTCTGCGCCCGGCCTCAGACCGGGCGCAAGTACCGGGGTTCCGCAAGTCCGGCGCCGGGCTGCCCTGGCAGGCGCAGCCCGGTCGGAGGACAGGTCTACTGACGAAGCAATTGGTCGCGGGCCTTTTCAGCGCGCGAGGCGCCGATGGCTGTCTGCACCTGCTTCACTTCTTCCGGCGGCGGCAATACGGCGGGGAAACCCAGCGACTGGATCCACAATTCGCGACACCAGCCGCGCGTGTGGTAGAGGTGATGGTCCTCGTCATCTTCGACGGCTTCGTGCGCGGCCTTCAGGATCTTGGCTTCGGGGCCGGTGCCATGCGTCGCCACGTGGCCGATCAGTTCCCAGTTGGTGTGGTCCTTGGTTTCGGCCAGCACCACGCATTCGCAGGCCACCAGTTCGGCGGCCGCGGGGTCGCCCGATTCCAGCGCCAGTTCCATCGCGCGCACCAGCGACTTGCCGATGTGCCCGACCACCTTGCGTCCCGGCGAGAGCTCGTTGGGATCGAGATCCAGCGCTTCCAGCACACGGGTCAGCACCTCGACGTGGGTGCGGGTCTGGTCGAGGTATTCCGACCATTCCTTGCGCAGGTCATCGTTCACCGCGCACATCAGCGCCGTTTCGTAAATCCTGACGCCGCCCTGTTCGGTTTCCAGTGCCTGGAAAAGCAACTCGTTCAGTTGCGCCTTGTCGTATGAAGTCTTTTTCATGGCCGCACCATCCGTGGTTGGGGGAATGAAAAATTACGCCGGGCTTGGAAAATGTGCGCTGAATGTTTGGTGGCGCTGCGTTCAGTCAGCCAACAACGGCAGCCGATCCGACAGCGGAGGCATCCATCCCGCACTCCCGACCAAGCGCTGGTCATGCCGATAATCCTCGTGCACACGCAGCACCCAGGCATCGCGTGCAAACGCCAGCTTCAGGCTGGCGACGATGCGGTCGAAGGAATGCGCTTCATCGGCATTGCTGTCCAGGTGCACGACGCCGGGCGTTGGCCGCTCGAGTAGTTTCATCAATGCGGCGGCCGTGTCCTGCATGAAGGAACACGCAGGCGTCCAAGCGCTGCTCGCAGCCACATGCCCTTCCTTCGCCTGCCAGGCATCGAGTGCCTTCAGCATGTTGTTGCCCGGCTGTTGCGGATCGATCTGCCAGCCGATCCGGGCAACCGACGCATCCGGATAGGCGGACAGCACGGCGGATTCGCAGGCGATCTTGTATTGCCCATACGGATCTTTCGAATTGCGCTCGGCATCGATGGCGTGCGGTCCATCGGGGACCGAGTCGAACACCATCGCCGTGCTGGTGAACACGAAAGGGATGCGCCGGCCTTTCGCCTCGGCCGCCAGCCTGCCCGCCCAATCGGCGCCGCCCATGCCCAGGTGGGCAATGGCATCAGGTTTTTCGGCAGCCAGGAAGCGGGCGCAGCCGGCCGCGTCGTCCGGGTCCACCTGGGCGCGATCCCATCCCACCACCTCCACGCCCGCCAAGGCCGCGGCGCGCGCCAGATGGGGCGCCAGCGTGCCGCCCAGGCCGGTGATGATCCATTTCATCGGGAAAGCTTAGCTTGGCTCCCGCGAATCGGGCGAAATGCAGGCATTGGCGGGTTGCGAGACCCCATTCGAGCCATCTGCCCGTAAAATGCCGGTCATTCCATCGAATCGCCCACAGGGCGCGTGACCGTGCCCATGACCTTCCCCGATTACCCCTTCACCCCGAACTCCTACGTGCAACCCAGCGGCCTGCGCCAGAGCTATCTTGACGAAGGCCCGCGCGATGGCGACGTGGTGGTGATGCTGCATGGCAATCCGTCGTGGAGTTTCTACTGGCGCAAGCTGGTGCTCGGTTTGCGCGACCGCTATCGCTGCATCGTGCCCGACCACATCGGCATGGGGCTTTCCGAAAAACCGGGCGACGACAAGTACGAATACACGCTGCAATCGCGCGTGGACGACCTGGACCGATTGCTTGATTCACTGAAGCTCGGCAACAACATCACCCTGGCCGTGCACGACTGGGGCGGCATGATCGGATTCGGCTGGGCGCTGAAGCACAGTGCGCGCGTGAAGCGCATCGTCATCCTCAACACTGCCTCGTTCCCGCTGCCGCCGGCCAAGGCGATGCCCTGGCAGCTCAAGCTGGGCCGCGATTCCTTGCTGGGCGCGGGCCTGATCCGCGGTTTCAATGCCTTCGCCGATGGCGCCACGCGCTTTGGCGTCATCAACAAGATGCCCAACGATGTGCGCGCCGCCTACAACGCGCCTTACGACAGCTGGGCCAACCGCATCAGCACGCTGCGCTTCGTGCAGGACATTCCGCTGTCGCCCGCCGACCGCGCCTGGTCGCTGGTGGAAGCGGCAGGAAAGAAATTGCACGAATACGCCGACCGGCCGGTGTTCATCGGTTGGGGGCTGAAGGACTTCGTGTTCGACAAGCACTTCCTGAAGGTGTTCGAGACGCAATTGCCGAACGCCGAAAAACACGTGTTCGCCGATGCCGGGCACTACGTGCTGGAAGACAAGGCCGATGACCTGGTGCCGGCGATCCGCAAGTTCCTGGATTCGCACCCGCTGGTTTGATCGCGCGCGTTCGTCGTCGCGTTCAGTCGCTGGCTTCAGCGGCCGGCCTGTCGCGCAGCGATGCGATCAGCGTCTGGAAACGCGGCGAGCTGCGCAGCGAGGCGAGGTCCGAGTCGTTGACGATCCACCCCAGGTTGCCGCCGCCGTTCTGGATGGCTTTCTCCAGCAGGTCCAGCGCGCGTTCGACCTTGCCGGCAATGCTGTAGACGCAGGCCACGTTGTATAGCGTGCTGAAGTCGTCCGGGCGCAGGCGCAAGGCCTTGTCGGCCTGCGCCAGCCCCTCTTCGCCCTGGCCCAGGCGCTGCATCAGCCCGGCCGACATATACAGCGCGCGGATATTGTCCGGCTCCAGTTCGATCTGGCGCAGCAGGCCGTCCAGCGCGCGTCGCGCGATGGCATCCGCCGCTGCGCTGTCGCCCGTGGAATCGACGGCGGCCACGGCGAGCGCCAGCACGGAAAAATCATCGGGCCGGATGCGAAATGCCTGCTGGAAAAGTTCAGCTGCGCGCGCGTAGTCGCCATGCGCATAACACTGGCGGGCGTAATAGTAGAAGGCTTCGAACAGGCCGGGATTCAATTCCAGCGCACGTTCGAAGGCGCGCCGCGCGCCTTCGCCGTCGCCCGACAGCGACCGCACATGGCCTTGCGCGACGTGCGCCTCGGCCAGGTCCGGCGCCAGGTCGAGTGCCTTGGCGGCGGCGGCCGTGGCTTCGGGCAATACCGCAGCGGCAGGTTCGAATCGCCACAGGATCTGCTGCGCCAGGCTGTCCGCCAATCCGGCCAGGGCCTGCGCGTAGTTGGGGTCGAGTTCGATGGCGCGCCGGAACATGCGCGGCGCCTGCCGCCATGCCGCCTCATTCACCTGTCCCAGCAACTGGCGTCCGCGCAGGTAGAACTCGTACGCGTCCAGGTTCTGGGGTGCATAGCGCACGGCGCGGCCGAGGCCGGGCCCGGTCAGCGTCATCTTCAGCGCCTCGGCGACGTGCTGAGCGATCTCGCTCTGGATGGCGAACACGTCTTCCACTTTCCGGTTGAAGGTTTCCGACCACTGGTGGAAGCCGCTGCTGGCATCGACCAGTTGCGCGGTGACGCGAAGCTGGTCGCCGGCCTTGCGCACACTGCCCTCCAGCACCACGTCCACGTTCAACTGCCGGCCGATCTCGCGCGGGTCCACGCTGCCGTCGCGAAATCGGAACGAGGCGGTGCGCGACGCCACGCGCAATCCACGCACGCAGCACATCGAATCGATGATTTCCTCGGCCAGGCCGTCGCAGAACCAGTCCTGGTCGCGCGCCTGGCTGAGGTCGGTGAAGGGCAGCACGGCGATGGAGGCGATGGCCGACATCGGGCCGGCGATGACGGGCGTGGCCAGCCGGCTGCCGCCGGGCCCGTCGCTTGCGCGGCGCGCCAACGTGGCCGGCTCGGTGCGCACCAGCCCCCGGCGGGTGATGTCGAACGCCCAGGCGAGGATGGCGGCGGGGATGAAGCCGACGATCACCGCGATGATGAGCGCGCGCTGGGACCACAGCGGCAGGCCGAGCGGTTCGAAGGTGGCGTCGGCCACCTGCAGGGCCAGCCAGGCGACGACCAGGTAGGCGCCCATCGTGCGGAATACGCGGCGGCGCCGAAGCTCGGCGAATTGGCGTTTGATGGCCTGCACTGAACCGGGCATCGGGTCCTCGCTGCGACTGCCCGCAGCCGGTGCGGGTGGATGAAGTTTAGAATGAAACCATGACCGACGCCTGCAACATTGCCGCGATCCTGCCGCGCATGGCCGCCGAACGCGGCGACCAGGTGGCGATGCGCTGCCCGGGCTCGCGCGGGCTGGACGGCTTTGCGCGCCACGACCTGACGCTGAGCTATCAGGAAATGGAGGATCGCTCGAATGCGATCGCGGCGGGGCTGCAGTGGTCGGGCGTGGCGCGCGGCATGCGCACGGTGGTGATGGTGCGGCCGTCGCCGGAATTCTTCCTGCTGATGTTCGCGCTGTTCAAGATGGGCGCGGTGCCGGTGCTGGTGGATCCGGGCATTGCGCGTTCCGCGCTGAAGCGCTGCCTGGCCGAAGCGGAACCGGCCGCCTTCATCGGTATTCCGCTGGCCCACGCCGCGCGCAAGCTGCTTGGCTGGGCGCGCAGTTCGCGCATCAACATCACGGTCGGCCGGCGCTGGTTCTGGTCGGGTCCGACACTGGCGCAAGTGGAAGCCATCGGCGCGGGCGCAAGCTCGCAATTGGCCGACACGACGCCGGATGAAATGGCTGCAATCCTGTTCACGTCCGGCTCGACGGGCTTGCCCAAGGGCGTCGTCTATCGGCATCGTCATTTCGTGGCGCAGGTGGACCTGTTGCGCGAGGCCTTCGACGTGCAGCCCGGCGGCGTCAACCTGCCGACGTTTCCGCCGTTTGCCTTGTTCGATCCGGCGCTCGGCCTGACCTCCATCATTCCGGACATGGATCCAATCCGGCCCGCAGCGGCCGATCCGCGCAAATTGTTGCGTGCCATCGAGCGCTTCAACGTGGACCAGTTGTTCGGTTCACCGGCCTTGATGGAAGTATTGGCAAACCATGGTGCACCCTTGCCGACCATTCGCCGAGTGACGTCAGCTGGGGCGCCGGTGCCTGCGGCCGTCGTTGCGAAGATGCGCACGCTGTTGCCGGAAGACGCGAATTTCTGGACGCCGTACGGCGCCACCGAATGCCTGCCGGTGGCCGTCATCGAAGGCCGCGAATTGCAGAGCACGCGTGAGGACACCGAACACGGCGCCGGCACCTGCGTCGGCCGGCCGGTGCCGCCCAATATCGTGCGCATCATCGGCATCAGCGATGGCGCCTTGCCCGAGTGGAACGATTCTCTGGAAGTGACGCAGGGCGCGATCGGCGAGATCACCGTGGTCGGGCCGTCCACCACGGATGAATATTTCCGCCGGCCCGAGGCCACCGCGCTGGCGAAGATCCACGAGGCCTTGCCCGATGGCACGCAGCGCATCGTGCATCGCATGGGCGACCTGGGCTGGTTCGATGCGCAGGGCCGGTTGTGGTTCTGCGGACGAAAGTCGCATCGCGTGCTGACCGAACTGGGCGGCCTGTATACCGAGCAGGTGGAACCGGTGTTCAACGTGCATCCGGACGTGCGCCGCACGGCCCTGGTGGGCGTGGGCGAAAAGGGCCAGCAACGGCCGGTGCTGTGCGTCGAGATGCGCGCAGGCGTGGACACGGCCGAGCATCCGCGCATCCTGGCCGAGTTGGAAAAGATCGGGCAGGGGTTTGCGCACACCGGTCGAATCGACACCTTCCTGGTGCATCACAAATTCCCGGTGGACATCCGGCACAACGCGAAGATCGGACGCGAGATCCTGGCGACATGGGCCGGCAAGCAATTGGCCCGGCAGAAAACGACGAAAAAGTTGGCGGAAGCAGAATGAAAGTGCTGGTCACCGGTGGTGCGGGTTTCCTCGGCACGGGCTTGTGCCGGGCCCTGCTGGCGCGCGGCGATGAAGTGCGCAGTTTCCAGCGCAATCATTCAGCGGCGCTGGAGGCGATGGGCGTGGCCCAGGTGTTGGGAGACCTGGCCGATGCCGATGCCGTGCATCGCGCCTGCGAAGGCCAGCACGCAGTGATGCACAACGCCGCCAAGGCGGGCGCCTGGGGCAGCTACGAAAGTTATTACGACGCCAACGTACGCGGTACCGAACATGTCATCGCCGCCTGTCGCGCGCATGGCATTCGGCAATTGGTGTACACGTCCACGCCCAGCGTTACCCACAGCGGGCGCACGCCGGTGCTCGGCGGCAACGAACGGGACACGCCCTACGGCAGCAATTTCAAGGCGCCCTATCCGGCGACGAAGTTGATCGCGGAAAAAATGTTGCTGGCCGCGAACGATGCCAGCCTCGCCACCGTGGCCCTGCGGCCGCGACTGATCTGGGGTCCGGGCGATACCCAGTTGCTGCCGCGCCTGGTGGAGCGCGCGCGCGCGGGACGTTTGCGTTTTATCGGTGGCGGCCACAACCGCATGGACACCACCTACATCGACAACGCGGTGCAGGCGCATATTTCTGCGCTGCTGCGCCTGCGGCCGGGCGGCGACTGCGCGGGCCGTGCCTACTTCATCAGCAACGGCGAGCCGATGGAGTCGCGCGAGATCGTCAACGCGCTGCTGCGCGCGGCCGGTGCGCCGACGGTTGAAAAGAGCATTCCCTATCCCGTCGCCTATGCCGCGGGTGCGGTGCTCGAAACTGCCTGGCGGATGTTTTCGCTGTCGGGCGAGCCGCCGATGACCCGATTCCTGGCTGAACAGCTGTCCACGCCGCACTGGTACGACATCTCCGCGGCCGCGCGCGACCTGGACTATCGGCCGCAAGTAAGCATCGCCGAAGGGCTGCGCCGCACCGCCGACTGGTGGGCAGCCGGTAGAATGGCGTCATGAACAGCCCCGGACTCGAGCCGCCCTCGCTATTGCAGGGCCTGAAACCCATTGCGGGCCGCGCGCTGGAAATGGCGTTGGAACAACTGTTGGTGCTCGACCCGGACACGCGGGCCGCATTGAAGGGCTTGGAAGGCCGCCGCATCCAGCTCGAACTCGAAGCCCCCGCCATTGCCCTGTCGGTAACCGCGCAGGACGGCAAGCTGCGCATCGGTCCTCCAGACCATGACGCGGAAGCCGACCTCGGCATCCGCGCGACCCTGGGCGGCATCCTGTCGCAATTACCCTTCGCCCGCGCCAGCAATGCGCCGCCGGTCGGCAAGATGCGCATCAATGGCGATGCCGAACTCGCACGCACGCTGCAGAAGCTCGGCCAGGGTTTCGATCCCGATTGGGACAAGCCCTTCGCTGATGCGTTGGGTCCGATCTTCGGGCCGCAGGTGGCTCGGGTGTTTCGCGAGGCATTTCGCGGCGCAACGCGCGTGGCCGGCAACATGGCGCGAGATGCCGCGGAGTTCGTTACCGAGGAAAGCCGCGATGTGGTGGCCAAGGCCGAGCTCGAGGCCTTCCACGATGACGTGGATGCACTTCGCGACCGCGCGGAACGCTTGATCGCGCGTGTGGCGCGACTGCCGACACAAGGCGACGCAGGCGCATGAACGCAGTCTCCGAAGCGCCGGCACCCTCCGGCATGGTGGTCGGCGGATTTCGCGGCGGCCTGCGCGCGTTGCGCATCGCGCGCGTACTGCTCAAGCATCGCCTCGACGGGCTGCTGATCGACACGGCCTTCGGGAAATGGTTGTGGCTGCTGCGGCCCTTCACCCCGCGCGCCAGTGACGAAGACAAGATGCCGCGTGGCGTGCGCCTGCGCCTGGCGCTGCAGGAACTCGGCCCCATTTTTGTGAAGTTTGGGCAGGTGCTGTCCACGCGGCGCGACTTGCTGCCGCCCGATGTCGCGGACGAGCTCAACCTGTTGCGTGATCAAGTCGCGCCCTTCGACGGCTTGCTGGCGCGCGACGAGATCGAACGCAGCCTGGGCAAGCCGGTCTCGGAATTGTTCGCGAACTTCGACGTCACGCCGCTGGCGTCCGCGTCCATCGCGCAGGTGCACGCCGCCACGCTGCACGATGGCCGCGAGGTCGTCGTAAAAGTATTGCGGCCGAACGTGCGCGTGCAGATCGAGGCCGACATCGGCCTGCTGCGCGCCCTGGCCGGCCTGGCCGATCGCCACCATCCCAGCGCCGCCAAGATCCGGCCGCAGGAAGTCGTGTCGGAAATAGAGAACACGCTGTACGCCGAGCTCGACCTGCAACGCGAGGGCGCCAATGCCAGCATGATGCGTCGCCTGTGGCTGGACTCGGACGACCTGTACGTGCCCGAGGTGCACTGGACCCTGACCGGTGAAAGCGTACTGACCATGGAACGCGTCAGCGGCATCGGGTCCGATGACGTGCGCGCGCTGGACGAGGCGGGCATCAACCGCAGCGCGCTGGCGGCCAAGGGCGTGCGCGTGTTCTACACGCAGGTGTTCCGCGACAATTTCTTCCACGCCGACGCCCATGCCGGCAACATCTGGGTGGACGCGACGCGCAAGGACAATCCGCGCTACATCGCGCTCGATTTCGGCATCGTCGGCCAGCTGCCAAGCCGCGACCAGTATTTCCTGGCCGAGAATTTCATGGCCATCTTCCAGCGCGACTACCGGCGCATCGCCGAGTTGCACGTGGAAGCCGGCTGGATGCCGTCCAACATCCGCATCGATGAACTGGAAGCGGCCTGCCGGTCGGTGTGCGAGCCGTACTTCACCCGGCCGCTGTCGGAAATTTCGCTGGCCGAGGTGATGATCAAGCTGTTCCGCACCGCGCAGCGTTACCAGCTGACCGTGCAGCCGCAACTGATCCTGTTGCAGAAAACCCTGCTGAACGTGGAAGGCGTCGGCCGCGTGCTGGACCCGAAGCTCGACATCTGGGCGGTGGCGCAACCGGTGCTGGAAGAAATCCTGCGCAAGCGTTACAGCCCGCAGGCGCTGATGGACGAAATGCGCAAGCGGCTGCCGGAAATGATTACCCACGCACCGGAGATGCCGCGCCTGTTGCGCGATTTCCTGGCGCAGCAAGTGGCCGGCACGCATTCACTGAACATGCGCTCGCCGGAACTGGCCGAGCTCGCGCGCATCTCGCGCGACGGCCAGCGGCAGACCATCTACGCGATCCTCGGCACCGGCTTGTTGCTGGCGGCGGCCGTGCTGTATTCGCTGGCCGCCGAGGGTCCGAAGATTCTGGGCCTGCATGGCGCGGTTTGGATTGCGGGGCTCGGCGCCTTTGGCGCGTTCATGGCGGCGTGGCCGCGTCGTCGATGAACGCGGTGGTCGCGGGCGATACGTCGGCATCGGCAGAGCCTGTCGCCATCGCCGTGCTGTATGCCGACGACTGCCTGGCCGTGGTGGACAAGCCCGCGGGACTGATGGCGCACGCCAGCGCGATGGCGCGCGGCGAGGATGATTTCCTGGTGGACCGCTTGCGACTGCAGTTCGGCCGGCCGGTGCACCTGGTGCATCGCCTCGATCGCGCCACGAGTGGCTGCCTGCTGGTGGCTTTCAACCAGGCGACGGCGGCGGCGCTGGGCGGCATCTTCATGTCGCGCGAGGTGCGCAAGGATTACCTCGCCATCTGTCGCGGCTGGCCCGAACCACAATTGCTGCTGGACTATCCGCTGGATGGCGGCCCGGGCAAGCCCGAGAAGAAATCGGCGATCACGCAGTTCACGCGCCTCGGCACGGCCGAAATATCAATGCCAAGCAGCGCTCACGAAACCTCGCGTTATGCGCTGCTGAAATGTTCGCCGCTGACCGGACGCTTCCGGCAGATCCGGCGCCACTTGAAGCACCTGTCGCACCACCTGATTGGCGACTCCAGCCACGGCGACGGCCGGCACAACAGGAATTTCCGCATGCAAGGCGTGCATCGCATGTTGTTGCACGCATGGACGCTGGGATTCACGCATCCCGTGTCCGGCCTGCCGGTGCTGGTGACCGCGCCGCTGGACCGCGAATTCCTGAAGGCGCTCGCGCTGTTGTCGCTGCCCGAGCCGATCACCACGGCATCTTGAATCCACGCGGACCCGAGCCCAACCTATCTCCATGGCCAAACTGTATTTCTATTATTCGGCGATGAATGCCGGCAAGACCACGACGCTGTTGCAGAGCGCGTACAACTACCACGAGCGCGGCATGCGCACGCTGGTGCTGACGCCGCGCCTGGACCGTCGCGCCGGCGAAGGCGTGGTCGCGTCGCGCATCGGGCTGAAGGCGCGCGCCACGGTTTTCGATGGCAACGACGACCTGATGGCGCTGGTGCAGGCCGATATCGCGGCACGCGGGTCGCTGGGCTGCGTGCTCGTGGACGAGGCGCAGTTCATGACCAAGCCTCAGGTCTGGCAGCTGAGCGACGTGGTGGACAAGCTGCACATCCCGGTATTGGCGTACGGGCTGCGCACCGATTTCCGCGGCGAGTTGTTCGAAGGCAGCCGCTACCTGCTGGCGCTGGCCGACAACCTCATCGAGATCAAGACCATCTGCCATACCGGCAAGAAGGCGACGATGGTGGTGCGCGTGGACGAAAACGGCCGCGCGGTGAAGGACGGGCCGCAGGTGGAGATCGGCGGCAACGAGCGCTATGTGTCGGTGTCGCGCGCGGAGTTCAAGAAGATCATGGCCGACGAAGGGCACATCGACCTGCAACAGGCCACGCTGCCCTTTGATGCGCCGGACTAGGCGATAGGCCGGATCTAACCCCGCGCCTGGCAGGCCGCGCCCAGCATGGCCAGCCGGCGTAGCTGGCGGCGGTGTTCGGGTTCCATCAGTTGGGCTTCCGAGGCGATGCGGTTCCGCAGCGCGACGCCAATGTCATTCCTTCCGCCCAGGCAAGCCTGCGCCGCCTGCATGGACAGGGCTTGCCAGCGCAGCCGGCGATGCCTGCGGTCGTCGGGAAGTTGCGTGAGCAGCGCATCGATCAGCGGGCCCGCATCGGGTTCGCCCGACATCTGCGCCAGCCGCGCGCGCGCCAGGAACAGCTCCGGTCCGGCGCTCGTCTTTTCCGGTGGCAGTTGCGTCAGCCACGCGCGCGCCCTGATCGTGTCGGAACGATCCAGCGCCGCCTGCACCAGCGCCGCGATGGCGGGCACTTCATTGGCATCGGGCTGCGCCTTCAGCAAGGCCAGGCACTCGCGGCGGTTGGCTTCGGCCTGCGCTTCGCGCTCGAGTTCGGTTTGTGCCTGCGCGAGGTGGCACAGGTTCCAGGCGTGGCTGCCAATCGTGCCGCGGCTTCGCCAGATGCGGATGGCGTCGGACATGAAGGCCTCGGCCTCGGCCGGCTGGTCGCGTTCCAGGGCCACCATGCCGCGCAGGCTTTCGTGGTCGGCCACTTGTGGGCTGTTGGCGCCCCAGCGCGCTGCGATGCCATCCCTGGCCTGTGACAGGAGTTGTGCGGCTTCGGCCAGCTTGCCGCTGCCGATCAACACCGATGCCAATGACGACTGGATGGCGCCGGTGCGTGGATGGCTTGCGCCGAAGCGACCCAACGCGATGTCCAGGGCCTGGCGATAGGCGGCCTCCGCTTCGGCCGGATTGTCCTGTGCCTTGAACGCCGCGCCGAGGCCGGACCAGATGTCCGCGCCGAGCGCGTTCTGTTCGCCACCGTTGTAGCGAAGATGCCCGAGCGCCTCGCGCAGGCCGCGCACGGCGGCATCGGGCCGGCCTTCCGCCAGCTGCAACATGGCCAGGTCGCTTTCGCTTTCTGCCGTCAGCGCCGTGGCGGCGGCGTGCGCCTTGCGCAGTTGCAGCGCCTGGCCGAACAGGTCACGCGCGACCGCGCGGCCGGCGAGGGCCGCGTGGCAGCGACCCAGTTGCGACAGGAACTCCGCAGCGGGTAGCGGATAGGCGTCGGCGGCGACGTGGGCGATGGCCAGGCTTGGGCCGACCTTGTCCAGGCACTCCTGGTTGCGCCCCAGTTCGCGCAGGCTGTAGGCACGCAGCGCGGCCGAGTCGAGCACCAGGTTGGCGGGTGCGTTGCTGCCCAGCGTGCGCAGCACGTCCTGCTGGCGATCGAGCAACTGCAGCGATTGTTCGTCGTCGCCCAAACCCGAGCGCAGTTTCGCAATCAACCCGATCAACTCGGCGCGCGCCTGCGGTTGCATGGCCAGTTCCGAATCGGCGCGGGTTACGCCGGCGTCCAGCAAGGCGCGCACGTCCAGGCCCTGGTCCTTGCCGGCCGTGCCCGAACCTTCGAAGATGCCGACCACGAAATCCTGCATCGCCTGCGCGCGCGACGCTTCCTTCACCGCCTTGCTGGCCTGCCACGACACGATCGCCAGCGACACGCCCAGTACGCCGGTGATGATGCCGCCGGCCGCGAGGCCCAGCATGTGTCGGCGAAGGTATTTATGCGCGCGATAGCCCAGGCTCTGCGCCCGCGCGTGCACTGGTTGCCCGTCAAGGTGTCGTCGCAGGTCCTGCGCCAGCGCCTCGACCGACGCGTAGCGATGCTCGGGCAATTTGTTCAGTGCCTTCAATACGATGTTGTCGAGATCGCCCGCCAGCGATCGCGCGCGACGCTTGTCGAATACCGAGCCCGATTCGCGCGCCATGCGCGCGGCCACGTGCGAAGGCCGCCCGGGTTCGCCACCGAGGATCGCTTCTTCCCAGGCCGCATCGCTGGGGCGATTGAGTCCGTAGGGCTTGCAGTCGGTCAGCAGCTCGTACAAGACCACGCCCAGGGCATAGACATCGGTCATCGTGGTGATGATCTCGCCACGCAATTGTTCGGGCGCCGCGTAGTGCAGGGTGAAGGTGCGGCTGCCGGTGCGCGTGATCTCGTCGACCGTCGCCTGGTCCTGCTGGTCGAGCAACTTGGCGATGCCGAAATCGAGCAGGCAGACTTCGCCGGACGACGTGACCAGGATGTTGGACGGCTTCAGGTCGCGATGCACCACCAGGTTGGCGTGCGCGTGGCTGACCGCCGCGCACACCTGCGCAAACAGATGCAGCCGCGTGCGCACGTCCAGCGCGCGCTTCTTCGCGTAGTCGGTGATGGGATCGCCGCGCACGTAGTCCAGCGCGAGGTAGGGCTGGCCGTCCTGGCTGATGCCGGCGTCCAGCAATCGCGCGATGTGGGCGTGGCCGAGGCGCGCGAGGATCTGCCGTTCGCGGGTGAAGCGTGCATGCAGGCCGACATCGCCCAGGCCCGGTCGCAATAATTTGAGCGCCACGCGGCGTTCGTAAAGACCGTCGGCGCGCACGGCCAGCCAGACCTGGCCCATGCCGCCCTCGCCAATGGGTTCCACCAGACGGTAGGGTCCGACTTCCTGGTCGGGTTGCGCGGCGAACAGGCTGGCATTCACCACCGGTTGCGACATGAAATCGGGGCGCTCTTCCTCGAGCGCCATCAGCTTTTCGAGTTCGCGCGCCAGGTCCGGATCGGAGCCCTGGATTTGCGCCAGGCGATTCGCGCGCGAGTGCCCGGTCAGCTCCAGCAATTCATCGAGCAGGGGGGAAAGCGTGGACCAGCGAGTGCCTTCCATAGGCCGCCCATCAACTTTCAGTCTTGCAGCGAAGCCAGCAGGTACAGGCGTGCCTTTTGCCAATCGCGGCGCACGCTGCGCTCGGAGCGCTTGAGCAGCGTCGCGATCTCGGCTTCGGACAAACCTGCGAAGTAACGCAATTCAACCACCTGGGCCAGCTTGGAATCAACGTCGGCAAGGCGGGTCAGCGCCGTATCGAGTCCGAGCAGTTCCTCGTTGATGCGCATCCCGCCACCGACGTCTTCGGGCAGGTCGGTGACCCGGTGCAGGTCGCCGCCGCGCTTCACGGCCAGCCGTTGGCGCGCATAGTCCACCACCACGCTGCGCATGGCCGAGGCGGCATAGGCAAAAAAGTGGGCGCGGTCCTCGAACTGCGCGTCGGCGCGGCCGACCAGGCGGATGTAGGCCTCGTGGACCAGGCCGGTCGCGTCGAGGGTATGGCCGTTCTGGTTGCCCAGCTGGCGCCGGGCCATGCTGTGCAGCTCCCGATACAAGGTCGACAGCACGCGGTCGAGGGCGACCCGGTCGCCATCGCGTGCAGCACTCAACCATTGGGTGATTTCGGCGGTATCGCTCATGACTCCCCGATCCCGTCTGCGCGGGCTGATGCAGGCATCATAGCTCGTACGTGACGTCTGTCACGCCTCAAATAGTGAACTGCCCCGCATTTGGTCACTTCTGGCAGTGGCTGCACCAGGCCGTAGCCCGGTTTCCGAGCCGGCTGCCCTTCAGGGCCCGGCCGCAGCGCTTGCAGGCCTCATCCTCGCGCCCATACACGAACAACTCCTGCTCGAAGTACCCGGGCGCCCCGTCCGGGTTGATGAAATCCCGAAGGGTGGTGCCGCCGCGCTGGATGGCGTGGGCGAGGATGGCGCGGACCGCCGCAGCCAGCGCGCCGTACCGGTCGCGCGAGACACGGCCGGCCTGGCGGGCCGGGGCAATACCGGCCCGGAACAGGCTTTCCGCCACGTAGATGTTGCCGACTCCGACCACGATCGACTGGTCCATCAGGAAGGTCTTGATGCTGGCGCTGCGGCCGCGGCTGCGATCAAAGAGGTAGTCGCCGCTGAAGTCGTCCGACAGCGGTTCCGGCCCCAGGTTGCGCAGCAGGTCGTGGATGCTGCCTGCCGGTTGCCACAACAGGCAGCCGAAACGGCGCGGGTCGTTGAAGCGCAGTACCTTGCCCGAGTCCAGCGCCACGTCCACGTGGTCGTGCGCCGTGGCCGGCGTATTGGCCGGCAATACGCGCAGGCTGCCGGACATGCCCAGGTGCAGCAGGGCGCTGCCGGGCGCGGTATCCACCAGCAGGTATTTCGCGCGGCGGCGCAGGCCGATGATTTCCTGGCCCGGAAGCAGGGATGAAATTTCGGCGGGGATGGGCCAGCGCAGGTCCGGCCGACGCAACGTGACGCCCGTCACGCGGCGACCTTGCAGGTGGGGCGCCAGGCCCCGCCGGGTGGTTTCTACTTCGGGAAGTTCAGGCACTACGACAGCTTACCGAAATCGCGGCCGTCGCTTGCATTGCAATGTCCGGCCTCCATAATGTTTTCAACGGTGCGGCGCGCGCCGTGTCTTTTATCGGCTGTCCATCGCGGCAGCCCCCTGGAGTCAACGATGCCCCCCGATTTGATCGACTGGTTGCTGGCCGGACTGAGCCAGGCCAGCGTTTGGCAGATGGTCCTGTACTTCCTGGTCGCCAGCCAGATAACGATGATGACCAGCACCATCTACCTGCATCGCAGCGCGACCCATCGCGGCGTGGACCTGCATCCGGCGGTCAGCCACTTTTTCCGCTTCTGGTCGTGGCTGACCACCGCGATGGTCACCAAGGAATGGGTGGCCGTGCATCGCAAGCACCACGCGCGTTGCGAAACCGCCGAAGACCCGCACAGCCCGCGCTTCGCCGGCATCAACACCGTGTTGTGGCGTGGCCTGGAGCTTTACCAGAAGGCGGCGCTGGACAAGGACATGCTGGAGAAATACGGCAAGGGCACGCCCGACGACTGGATCGAGCGCAACCTGTACACGCGTTTTTCAACGGCCGGCGTGATCATCCTGCTGTTCGCGAGCCTGGCCCTGTTCGGCCTTCCCGGCATCGCGATCTGGGCCTTGCAGATGGCATTGATGCCGTTCTGCGCGGCCGGCGTCATCAACGGCCTCGGCCATTGGTGGGGCTATCGAAATTTCGACACCGACGACACCGCCACCAACCTCACGCCGTGGGCGCTGCTGATCGGCGGTGAAGAACTGCACAACAACCACCACGCCTTCCCGAGCTCGGCGAAATTTGCCTTGCGCAAGTTCGAGGTGGACATCGGCTGGACGGTGGTGTGGACGCTGCAGAAGTTGCGCCTGGCGAAAGTGTTGCGCGTGGCGCCGAAGCTGGACGTCCGTCCCAACATAGCCGTGCCCGACAGCGATACCTTGCACGCGATGATGGTGCACCGCTGGCAGGTGGCAACGGATTATTTCAAGACGGTGCTGAAGCCGCAGATCAAGCTCGACGCCGGCGACCTGCCGCGCCGCATCCGCCGCGCCTTTCGCAGCGAAGGCCGCTGGCTCGATGCCGCGCATCGCGAGCGCCTGCAAGCCTTTGTGGCATCGCGTCCGCAGCTGGCGACGCTGGTGGAATACCGGCAACGCCTTCTCGCCATCTACGAAATGAAATCGGCTGTGGCCGAGGTGAAGATGGAAGCTTTGCGCACCTGGTGCCACGAAGCCGAAGCTTCCGGTATCCAGGCGCTGCAAGACTTCTCTGCGCGCTTGAAGGGTTACGCATTGGTGCCGCACCACGGCTGATTGAGAGCCGAAGTTCCGCGTTGCGATGCTGAACGACCGCGAGGGTGGGGTCCGCCCTGGTCGACTCGGCGTAGCCGCTCCTGCGGACTCAGAGTCGACCGGTCGGCCATCCATGGCCGCGGCCGGACAATTGTCCGGCCATCTGTGCGAACCCCACCCTCGCCGCCGCTCAGCATCGCGCGGGGAATACAGCACCATTGGGGTGGAGTTCGCCAAGACGCGATGGTTTCTCCAACGCGCAGAATTGTCGACGCGCGTCTGGTCTAGCCGTTGTTTCGGCCCGCATGATTCCGGCAAATCAGAACGAACACTTCCCATCTTCCCGACCTTCAGAGTCGAAGAGAAAGTGCGCTTTCATCTCTCCCACCTAATAGATCTTCGTGACGCAGAAGTCCCTCTCCGTCGCCCGCTTTCTTTTCCGATTCAAATACTCCACCCCAACGCTTGCTGGTGACGGGGGGTCGGTTCGCACAGGAGGCCGGCCAGGGATGGCCGGCCGGTCGACCCTGAGTCCGCATGGAGCGGCTACGCCGGGGCGACCAGGGCGGACCGACCCCCCGGCGCCGGCGAGCGTTGGCTATGGTCCGAGCTTTTGGGAGAGATAAAAAAAGCCCGCCGAGAGGCGGGCTTTTGCGTCACGAAAGAGCGAAGGTTAGTCGCGGATATCGACGTGCTTGGTCTCCGGCAGGAACAGCGTGCCGATCACCAGCGTCATCGATGCAATCGCGATTGGATACCACAGGCCCTGGTAGATGTTGCCGCTGGCCACCACCATCGCGAAGGCGATCGTTGGCAGGAAGCCGCCGAACCAGCCATTGCCGATGTGATAGGGCAGCGACATCGACGTGTAGCGGATCTGCGTGGGGAACAGTTCCACCAGCCATGCCGCGATCGGGCCGTAGACCATCGTCACGTAGATCACCAGGATGCTCAGCAGCACCAGCAGCATCGGCTTGTTGACGCGAGCCGGGTCTGCTTTCTCCGGGTAACCGGCCGTGCCCAGGTCAGCCTTCAGCGCCTTGCCGAATTCCTCGGCCTTGGTCTTGAACGCGGCGGAATCCATTCCGGTGCCTTCGAAGGCCGGGACGCTGGTCGTGCCGACGCGCACCTGTGCAATGGTGCCTGCGGGTGCGTCCTGGTTGCTGTAGCTGACGCCGGCCTTGGCGAGTGCCGCCTTGGCGATGTCGCAGCTGCTGGTGAACACCTTCTTGCCGACCGGGTCGAACTGGAAGTTGCAGGTGGACGGATCGGCAACCACGACGACCGGACTGGTCGCGACCGCAGTTTCCATCGCCGGGTTGCCGTAGTGCGTCAGTCCCTTGAACAGCGGGAAGTACGTGAGTGCGGCAATCAGGCAGCCGGCCATGATGATCGGCTTGCGTCCGATCTTGTCCGACAACCAGCCAAACAGGATGAAGAACGGCGTGCCGATGACCAGTGCGCCGGCGACCAGCAGGTTGGCCGTGGTGCCATCGATCTTCAGCGTCTGGGTCAGGAAGAACAGCGAGTAGAACTGGCCCGCGTACCAGACGACGGCCTGGCCTGCAGTGGCGCCGAGCAAGGCGAGCAAGGCGATCTTGCCGTTCTTCGAGAAGAAGCTCTCGCTGATCGGCGCCTTCGACAGGCGACCTTCGTCCTTCATTTCCTGGAACACCGGCGATTCATTCAACTGCAGGCGGATCCACACCGACACGCCCAGCAACACGACGGACACCAGGAACGGAATGCGCCAGCCCCAATCTTCGAACGCCTCGGTGCCCAGTGCGAAGCGGCAGCCCAGGATGACCAGCAACGACAGGAACAAGCCCAGCGTCGCGGTGGTCTGGATGAAGCTGGTGTACAGGCCGCGCTTGCCCATGGGCGCATGTTCGGCGACATAGGTGGCGGCGCCACCGTATTCACCGCCCAGCGCGAGACCTTGCAACATTCGCAATCCGATCAGGATGATCGGCGCCGCGACGCCAATGGTCGTGTAACTGGGCAGGATGCCGACCAGGAAAGTGGACGCGCCCATGATGACGATGGTGACGAGGAAGGTGTACTTGCGACCGATCATGTCGCCGATACGGCCGAACACCAGTGCGCCGAATGGGCGCACCGCGAAACCGGCGGCGAAGGCGAGCAGCGCGAAGATGAATCCGCTGGTCGGATCGAGCGCCGAGAAGAACTGCTTGGCGATGATCGCGGCGAGGGAGCCGTAAAGGTAGAAGTCATACCACTCGAATACAGTGCCCAGGCTCGATGCAAAGATGACCTTCTTGTGGCTCTGGTCCAGTGGCGCGGGTGTTGCTTCGATTGCGACGGTGGCCATGGTGGATTCCTTGTCAGAAGTTGTATTTCACGTGCATCTGCAGGCGATGCAGGTCGCCGTCCTGTCCCGATTCCAGCTCGCGGTTGCCGACGATGAGTTCGGCGCCGACATCAAGCTTGGGCAAGGGGGAATAGA
>MGYJ01000019.1 GCA_001801685.1 Gammaproteobacteria bacterium RIFCSPHIGHO2_12_FULL_63_22
TCAGGCGACGAACAACGCCCGCATCTTCTTCAGCGCGTTGGCTTCGATCTGGCGCACGCGTTCGGCGGAGACGCCGTATTCGTCGGCCAGTTCCTGCAAGGTCGCCTTGGGCTCGCCCAGGAAACGACGCTTCAGGATGTCGCGCGAGCGCGGATCGAGGTCGGACATGCCTTCGCGAAGCAGCTCGAGCTGGCCTTCTTCGTGGTTGTCACGCTCGTAGGTCAGCGCCGGGTCGTCGTTGTGGTCGATCAGGTACGCAGCCGGGGACGGCGGCGCATGGTCGTCGTCCTGGTAGGCGGGTGCGTCGAAACCGACGTCACGGCCGGACAGGCGCGATTCCATTTCCAGCACTTCGCGCTCGGACACATTGAGGTCTTTCGCGACGGCAGTGCGCTCGGCCGCGCTCATCCAGCCCAGCCGCTTCTTGGACTTGCGCAGGTTGAAGAACAGCTTGCGCTGCGCCTTGGTCGTGGCGACCTTGACGATGCGCCAGTTGCGCAGGATGAATTCGTGCATCTCGGCGCGCACCCAGTGCACGGCGAAGCTGACCAGGCGAACGCCCTGGTCGGGGTCGAAGCGCTTGACCGCCTTCATCAGGCCGATGTTGCCTTCCTGGATCAGGTCGCCCATGCCCAGGCCATAGCCCTGGTAACCACGGGCCACGTGCACCACGAAACGCAGGTGCGACATGATCAGGCTCTTGGCGGCGTCGAGGTCTTCGCCATCGCGGTAAGCGCGCGCAAGCGCCTGCTCTTCCTCGACGGTCAGCACGGGCACCTGGTTGACCGCCGAGATATAGGCGTCCAGGGAACCGAGTGCGCTCGGGATCGGCAGGTTGTTGGCAATCAACGCGGTAGTCATCGGGCTTCTGCTCATGAAGTGGATTTTAGCACTCGGGGGCTTAGAGGGCTAAAGGCCACGGGAGTTCCGTTGTGTTGCGGTAGTGGAACGATCTTTCCTGAATGGATACGAACCGGGAGTTTTCAAGGGGCGGCCGCCAGATCAGGCAGCCGCCAAGGGTCACGGCTGCCTGGCCGGGCGCGAATCGTCCTGGCTCCGGGCCATCGCCAGGGCGCGTTCAAGCGCCTCGCCGGCCGGCACCACCACGTCGGGACTCACGCCCTGGCCTTCTATCCGGCCGCCGTGGTGCGAGACGTAGTCGGCCACCGGCAAGGAAAGCTGAAGGCCGCCGGGCACGTCGTACATCTTCTGCGACAGCATCTGGCCGGCCGAGACCTCCCCGATCACCAGAGCCCGTCCCCGCGCCTGCAGCGCATCGGCCGCCAATTCTGCGGCGCTGGCGGTGCGTCGGCTGGTCAATACGTATACCGGGCCTGAAAAGGCGGGCGCGGCCGGCTCGAAGCGGATTCGCAGGATGCCCTGGCTCTCCACGTCTGCCCAGAACGCCTTCAGCGACCAACCCCGCCACGCCGGCAAGGCCTCCATTTCCTCCATCAGCGGCGACGGCCGCTTGCGCGCGAACCACCCCGAACCCAGGAAAACCCCTGCTTCCAGCGGCTCTGCCAACACGTGGGACACCAGGGGCACCACGGCGAAGGCCCCGCCTTCGTTGCCACGAAGATCGACCACCAGCGCCCGGGCCCCTCGTTCCGAGATGGATTGGTAGGCCGCCCCGATCTGCTCGATCGTGTCGACGCCCATCATCGTATTGACGGTGAGGATGGCAACGTCGCCCTGCCATGCCAGTGACGCGCCACCGCCACCCACCCGCAGCTGGTCCAGGTAGTCAGCCGTCTGCGCTGCGTTGGCGCGCGCCACGGCGAGCCGGACATGGGAGAACGGGCCTTCGCCCCAGGCCTGGTTGAATTCCTTCACGTAGGCCTCGCGATGGGGCTGGCTGCTTGCCAACACCTGCACGCGTTCCATCGTCTGCAGGTAGGCGGGACTGGCGGTCTGGGCTGGGTCGAAAACATGTCCGCGCAAAGTTTCACTGATCGCCGCGGTTACCTCGCTCGGGTTCCAGGCAGGCGCGTGCCCGGAATCGGATGCGGCCAAAGCGCCGGTGGCAAGCGTTGAGAGCCAGGCAAGGGCAAGGTATGCCGTGCGTTTCATGGTGGTGTCCTCGGATACGGATGGCGCGGGGCGTGCCGACGATCAGCACGCCTGCCAATGGATCAGACACCGCGTGCGAAAGATCGGTTATGCCAATTGGTCACGCCGAACGTCGGTTTCGTCCCTCGGTTCAAACCTGTTTCCCTCGCGTGGCAACAACTACTGCAAAGAGGTCGAACGCCAGTCGAGCGACCAACTTCCTTGTCCGCCCATATGGATTTCCAAGTCAGTGAAGATACCCACCGAACGACTCTGCCTCGGGGCCGGCCTGCTACTGCTCGCCGCACAAGCACTGTGCCAGGAGGCGACGAGCACGCGCTATCAGGTGCAATACCTGGGTGATGACCGGTTCCACGTCGAGGCCCGATTCGCCCAACCCGTCACGCGGCTGGACCTCAGCGACCACGGCGCGACCGGGCGACCGACCGGGCAGTCCGCGTCGGTGCGCGAACTGCGCGCCTACGACGCCAAGGGCAAGCCGATTGCCATCGAGTTCATCGGCGACGGCACCTGGGTAATGAAGCAAGGCACTGCCGGTCGGGTCAGTTACGACCTGGTGGCCGACCATGACGCCGTTACCTGGCGGGCGGGAAAAGAAGAAGTGGCTTCGCGCTTCGACGACACGTTCTACTTCGTCGGTGATGCCTTCTTCCTGGTGGACTACCAAGGAGAAAAGTCCCCTATCGAACTGGAGTTCGATCTGCCCGCCGGATGGCAAGTCACTTCGCCGTGGTCGGGCGCGGGAAACAGATTCTTCGCCTCGAATCCGGATGCGCTTGGAAGCAATGCATTTGCCATGGGTCGCAACCTGCCAAGTACGGTCGACATCGGCGGCCTGCGACTGACCTGGCTTGCGGACTCGCGCGTTGCCACGGCGAGCGCCAGGATGGCGCCACTATTCGAACGTCTTCCAGCAACCTACACCGAGTTCTGGGGTGGCACGCCGGGCGACCGGCTCAACATCTTCCTGCTGTCCGACCGGATGACCGACGGCGGCGCCTTCAAGAACAGTTTCGCGATGCGCCTGGATACGCCCTTGCGCGAGTCGGAGGCGGCGATCTGGTCGCACACGCTTGCGCACGAGTTGATGCACATCTGGATGAACCAGAGCAACGACGGTATTGGCCGTGCTCCCGGTGGAAGCCATGCCTGGTTCACCGAGGGCTTCACCGACTACCTGACCATCAAGTTGATGCGGCAGGCCGGGCTGATCGACCAGGCCATGGCGGCACAGCGCGTGGCGAACCTGATCCGGCGCTACCGGCTGGGCCAGCGCCTGTCTCCGGGTCTGGGACTATTCGCAGCCGGCGAGCGCAAGCATGACAACTGGGAGCTGGTATACGGCGGTGGCGCCATGGTCGCGCTGCTGCTCGATGCCAGCCTCTCGAATGATTCGCCCTTGGCATTCCGCGACACCCTGCGCCGGCTCCAGCACCTGGGCGGCAAGCCGATGGATGGTGCTGCGATGTTGGCCGCCCTGGACCAGGGAAGCGCTGGCCGCGCGAGCGAGATCTTTCGTGCCCTCGATGCGGGCCTGTCCCTGGAAGCACTTCGCCAACGCCTGGCCGCATCAGGTATCGGTGTGGAGGGCTTCGCCACCGACGAAGTCTACGTGGCGCTGCCGGCCTGCTCGAAAATCATGTGCCCGGAAACAGCCGCGTCTGCTTACGCCGACGCCATGCTGCTGCCACTGCAGCTTCGTACGCGCGAGGCCATGGCTTCGCTGCAGGCCATCGATGCGGTCGCGCTGGATCCGTCGATGCAAGCGACCCTGGCGTGCATGCGCGAGCGTTTCGGAAGTGTGTCGGTGGCGGCGGCGCCATCACGCCGCGAATCCGCTGCCTCCAAGCGGGCCGATGCCGTCATCCAGAGCTATCAACGCTATTGGCACGGTGCCCTGCTGGACGGCGCTGACCCGAAGGCACTGGAGGCGGCGTCCACGGCCTTGCTATCCGATCTGCGCCGTGTGCTTGGCGAAGCAGGAGATGCCGATTGGGATCGCATCGACGAGCGCGTCGGTCGGGAGTTCGACGCAGCAGGCTGGCACGTGCTACGCGGCATCACGCCGCCGTTGCGGGAGCTGATCGTGTGGGCGGACGAGCACATCGAGGACGAGCAGGCAGCTTTGCCGGACGGGCCGGAGGCGGTACGCGTCGTCTTCATGAGCGACTTCAAGAGCCGCGGCTGGGCGCACTACGCCACCTGCGGGCGCAGCTCGGCCGGCGGCTGGACCGGCACGGATCGCCTGCATGCCGTCGCCGACGCCTACGATCGCAGCAGCGAACACTACCGCGTCAGCTACCTGGCCCACGAAGGGCAGCACTTCCGCGATAAGCGGCGGTTCTCCGGCGCGCAGGCATTGCCGCCCTGGCAGCTGGAGTACCGGGCCAAGCTGGTTGAGCTGACGCTGGCGCGGGAGCGCCAGGCGGACCTGCTTGCCGTGTTCGCCGGCAACACCAGCGACGATTCGGCGCTTGCCCACAGCCACGCCAACCAGCGCGTGATGATGGCACTGGACAAGTCCTTGCCGGGCCACGGCCCCTGGCGCGCGGCTGCCACGTGGACGGAGGCCGAAGCCGACGCGCTACGCCGCGCGGCGCGAGCGATCCTGGCGCGCGACGAGCTCGAACTGACGGCTCCGGCGACCGGTCCGTCCGGCAACACTGGTCACGCGGACCGACCTAGCTCCCTCACTCAGCCCGTCGAAGTTGAAAGTGAACAAGGCAATGTCGCTGTTGATGACACGAGCGCGGCTGGGAACGATGAAGTCGATGGATTCCTCCTTGGGAAGATGAAGGAGAGGCATATTCCGGGTTTGCAGGTCGCAGTAGTCCGGAACGGTCGAGTCGTCAAATCCGCCAGTTACGGCGTGGCCAACCTGCAAGACTCGGTTGCGGTCGATGACGACACGCTGTTCGCCATCAATTCGATGACCAAGGCTTTCACTGGCGTCGCCGTAATGCAGTTGGTGGAGCAAGGCAAGCTGCGCCTCACGGATAGGGTATCCAGGTTCGTGCCTGATCTTCCCGCGGACTGGGCCGAGGTGACCATTGCCCAGATGGTGTCGCACACATCGGGCTTGCCGAACATCATGAACAATAATACGGGCAGGCTTGTCGGAGGTGACAGCGAGGAGGAATCCTGGAAGTGGGTGCAGCAACAGCCGATGGAGTTTTCTCCGAATGAGAAATTCTCCTACAACCAGACCAATTACCTGTTGCTTGGCAAGATCATCGCCAAGCAGAGCGGGAAGCCGTTCACGGATTTCATCGTCGAGAATCAGCTGCAAGCCGTCGGCATGCGTCGCACCATCGAAGGCGGGTTCGCCCACTACGACGAGGTGGTCCAGCACTCCGCGCGCGGCTACAGCACGATCAACAGCGACAAGGTGATCGGTGTCTACGAATCCTTCCCACCGTCGCTGCGTACGGCAGCGGGTATGAGCACAACCGCTACGGAACTCGCCAGTTGGTTGATCGCGTTGCAGGAAGGAAAGCTTTTCTCGGAGCCAGGTAGCTTGCAGCGGTTGTGGACGCCGGCCATTCTCAACAATGGCCATACCGGCGGATTTGGAAGAATTTTCGATGGGTACGCGATGGGTTGGCCGACCGTGGGGCGTGCGCTACACCCCGCGATCGCAGCGATAGGTGGCGGGCGCTCCGCGATGTTCGTCTATCCGCAGGACGATCTCTCGATCGTGGTGCTGACCAATCTGCAGGGCGCGTTTCCGGAGCGATTCATGGACGAGCTTGCCAGCTTCTACATTCCTGGCATCCAGGAGGCCAACCGCCCGGTCGTCTTGCCGCAGGCCAGGAAGGATCGATGACTCCTTGAGGTTGGCGATATTCGAGGCCCCCGAACGCCCCGCCTTCGTGCTTCCGTCTCACCACGCACCCACCAAGGTACGAAACCCCGCAACGCCGTGACCAAACCGGCGGAAGGCGCGCGACCACTGGCCTACCTTGGGCATCCATTGAATATCGGGTTTGCCGTCGCCAACGCGGTGGCTCCGATCTCCCCTTGGTGCAGAAGGAATCGCCTGGAAATGAAGTTCCCGTCAATCGTGTTGAAGGCCATTCTCGGCGTCGCCGTGCTGGCCATTTCCGCTACCAGCTTTGCCAGTCCCGTACAGGAAGTTGATACGGCCCGCGCCCGCGAAACCTTCCCGGGCAAGGAGTGGCAACGCGTCGCATCGCCCGAGTCGGTGGGTTACTCCAGCCGGCGCCTGCAGGCGGTGACGGCCTATCTGCAATCGATCGACACCACGGCCGTGCATGTAAGCCTGGGCGGCAAGACGCTGTTCGAGTACGGCGACCTGGGCCACCAGAGTTACCTGGCGTCGGCACGCAAGTCGTTCCTGGCGGCGCTGTACGGCAAGTACGTTGCCAGTGGGCAGATCCGGCTGGATGCATCCCTTGCGGAGCTGGGCATCACTGACGTCGGTGGGCTGTTGCCGCGCGAAACCACGGCGACCATCGGGGATGTGCTGGGCGCGCGATCCGGCGTCTACCACCCGGCCTCCAATCCCGGCGACTCCACCGGCAGTGCGCCGCCGCGCGGCTCGCAGTCGCCGGGCGACTTCTACCTCTACAACAACTGGGACTTCAACGTCGCCGGCACGATCTTCGAGAAACTCAGCGGCAAGGAGCTGTTCGCGGCGCTGCAAGCCGACATCGCCGCGCCCATCGGCATGCAGGACTTCAAGCTGGACCTGCAGCAGAAGCTGGGCGATGCCTCGCGCTCCGAGCACATGGCGTACCACATGACGCTGTCGACGCGGGACATGGCGCGCTTCGGGTTGCTGATGCTGCGCGGCGGTCGCTGGAACGGCGACCAGGTCATTCCGGAAGACTGGGTTCGCAAGTCGACCGGCCTGGTCACGCCGATGAACGAAATGAACCCGCCGAACTACCGCAGCCTGGCCACCGGCGATCGCTGGGGCTACGGCTACATGTGGTGGGTGTGGGACGCGCCCGCCAGCAAGGGCCCGTTCGCAGGCGCGTACAGCGCCATGGGCGCGGGCGGCCAGTACATCACCGTGCTGCCGGCGCTGGACATGGTGATCACCCACAAGACCGACCCTGATGGCGGAGAAGGACTGGATCCGGCGCAGGTCTCGTCCGGCCAGTTCGGTGCACTGGTGCGGATGCTGATCGCGGCCAAGATCGTGCCGGGCGAATCGCTCGCGCCGCGCGTGCCGCCGTCCGCCGCCGAATCCGCGGCGCTGAAGCAACTGCGGGAGGGCGAGGTCGCCGGCGGCATCAAGGCCATGCTCGCGGCGCATGCCGAGTCGCCGATCCCGCCTGCCCGCGAGGGGCGCCTGAACATGATGGGTTACCAGTACAGCGCACAGAAGAAGCCGCAGGACGCGATCGCCATCTTCGAAATGGTGACGCAGCTGTTCCCGACGTCAGCCAATGCGTGGGACAGCCTGGGCGAGGCGAAGCTGGCGGCAGGTGACAAGGCCGGCGCGAAGGCCTGCTACCAACGCAGTCTGGAGTTGGCGGAGCGCTCGACCGAGCTGATCCCGGAAACGCGCACGATGCTGCGCGACAATGCGCGCAAGGCGTTGGAGGACTTGTGAGACGGGAAGACGGAGGGCGGGGCACTCTAGCCCATGCGGGGATGACCGGCGCTTCGCGCGCGTTCGGAAAATTCCTGCTCGCGCTGACGCTGGTGTTCGCCTGTCTACCAGCCTTTGGCGCTACCGCGGAGTCTGGAACGCCGGCCAAGGGACAGGTGTCGGCGCCAGGCGATCCCGTCAGCGCGATCATCGAGGCATTCTCCGGAGCACGCGTGGTTGCGCTAGGCGAAAGTCATGGGCACCAGGAGTTTCATTCGCTGGTGATCGAGGTGCTTGAAAGTCCCAAAGCCCCGGGCGTGATCAATGACATCGCCGTGGAGTGGGGCAATGCCAAGTATCAGGAGGTGGCTGATCGGTACGTTTCGGGCCAAGACGTAAGCCGTGCCGAACTGGTCCAGGTATGGCGCAACACGATCGTGTCGCCAAATACTGTATGGGACGCGCCTGTCTACGAAGCGTTCTTCAGCGCAGTGAGGAGGATCAACGCGCATCTACCCGCAACGTCGCGGTACCGCGTGCTGCTGGCCGATTCTCCGGTGGACTGGGCCGAGGTCAGAACGGTGGCTGACCTGAAGCCCTACTTCGATCGGGCCATGTCGATGGCGGACGTGGTCCGGAGCGAATCGCTGGAACTGGGGCGCAACTGCCTTTTCCTGGCCGGGGGACTGCATGTTTCGCACCGGTCGCGGACGTTCCTCAACAGGAATGGCGTTGTCACCGCCGAGCAGACTCCCGTGGGTTGGCTGGATTTCTACCATCCGGGCTCGACCTATTCGGTGCAGTCCATGGGCAGGGCCAGCGATCTTGGTCTGAACGAGCTGGTCGCTGCTGGCGCGCCTGAGTTCCATGCAATGGCGACAAGGAAGGATTTGGCGGGTATCCCTGCCAACAAGACCCACACCTTGCGCAAGAACGACGGTTCACCGGTCGATTCCTACCCGAACGCGCGGTTGGGTGACCTGGTCGATGCGGTCATCACCTGGAACCAAGGCAGTCTTACCTTCCCCGACGCAGAGGCGGCGACGTATGCCGAAGAGGACTATTGGCGGGAACTCAATCGACGCAGCCAGTTGCTGGGTCGGAGAGATATGGACCCTTCCTTGAGAAAGGCGAAATAGGGATCGGGAAGCACGCAAGGTGGAAGCCTGGTCAGGGCAAACCCCTCGCGGCAAGCAAGCCGATGCCTGCCATGGCCAGAAGGGGGCCGGGTCTGCTCAGATCTCCTCGAACACATTGATGCCGCTTCCCTCGCGACTATTCCAGGTGAAGTGCTCGACCAGGCGCAACTTGCCGTCGTCAAGAATGTCGATCTGGCATTGGGAACGTCCCGCATCAAGGCTTCCATCGCGACCGCGCTGGGCGTATCGGAATATTAGCTGGCCGGAGACGAAGCGCCCGACCAGGTAGCCCACATCGATGGCGCCGCCTTCATATCGGCCGCACACCGTATCGCCGAACTGGGACAACTGCAGGATGGTGTCGGCGTTCACCACGCCGCCCGATCCGGTTTCAATCGCGCGCATGCGCGCTCCGTCAAGGCACGGGACATCGGCCGGCGTCCTTGCGCGCCGCTTGCGCAGGTCAACGAGAAGGCGCCGCACCTTGGCCTCCGCCGCAATCGGGCAGGCCCAGTAGTCGAACACGCCGCCACGCTGGCTGTTGTAGCCGCAGACGACAAGCACGCCGCTTCCGGTGGCGCGCTTGATGTGCGTTGCAAGCCACCCGATGAATCCGCTGTTGTCGGCGCCTTCCGGGAAATGGAATGACCACACCGACATGCGCTCGATCGGCACGTCGTCGATACCCACCGGCACCAACTGGCTCCAACCATCGCCGTCCCTTGCCAGGGCGAGGGCATCCGGACGCAACTGCGTGGCGAGCTGCGCATGTCGAAACTCGTGGAAGAACCACTCGCCCGGCTCCCAACGCAGGTCGGCTGCATCGATGATCCGGCGCAGCCTGAAATCGGACTTCTCGGTGGTTTCTTGGCTGATCTGCATGCCCTGCTCCTGCTGGAGCCCAGTATCCCAGCGGCACGCTGCGTCGGATGATCGGGTCGCCTCCATCCACACCATGGATGCCGGCCTTCGTCACTCGTTGGCGCGACTGCTGGCCCGTGGCTCGGAGACGCCAGCCATCCCGCGATATCTGCCAAGTGACGGCCCCGTTCCCGCCTCCGAGGGGGTTCATCACGCCGAACTGGAGCTTGGTCACCCGTGCCGGGATTGAAGGGGCATCCGGCTGGCGATTTCACGCACGATTGGGCGCATCAACACAAAGAGATACACCATGACACACGTTCGCAAGCTCAGGCATGCCCTTCGGGAAAGGGTCTCGCGCCTCGTTTTTCCCTTGGTCCTGTGCCTGTCGGCTGGCCCGATTCTCGCAGCCGACCCGACGCTCACCGAGCAAGAACAGACCGCGATCGTGAACCGGCTCTCCGAACTGATCGCGCAGAACTATGCGAGGCCCGAACTCAGTGCAGGGATTGGCAAACAACTCCGTTCCTGGATGGAGGCCGGCGAGTTTCGCGACGCCCGCGATCCGAACGACTTCGCCGGCGCGCTCAGCGCCAAGCTGGGCACGATCGACCGCCACTTCTTCGTGAGCTGGACCGCGCCGGGCGAAGTTCATCCCGTTGATCCCATGCATGACTCCGACCCCAAGGCCCTCGCGGAGGTGATCGCCTGGGCAAGGCGGGACAACTTCGGCTTCAACAAGGTGCAGGTCCTGCCGGGAAATGTTGGCTACGTGGAGATCCAGACCTTCCACGACGCCTCCTACGCGGGCGACGCCGCAGTCGCCGCGATGAAGACCGTCTCCAATGCCGACGCGCTGATCTTCGATCTTCGCAACAACACCGGTGGCGAACCCTCGATGGTGCAGTTGCTGATCAGCTACCTGGTTCCGGCAACCCGGCCCGTCGAGCTCATGCGCATGATCCAGCGCAAAGGGGAAAGCAACGAAGTACGCCAGTCGTGGACTCTGCCCTACGTGCCTGGCCAGCGGATGCCGAAGGTCCCGGTGTTCGTGCTGACGTCCCGAAAGACCGGATCGGCGGCCGAAGCATTCGCCTACGACTTGCAGGCGATCGGCCGGGCACGGATCGTCGGCCAGGTAACCATCGGCGCGGCACTGCCGGTGGAAGAGTTCGAGATCGGCTCGGGCTTCTACGCGAATATTTCCAACAAGCGAACGGAGAACCCCATCACCGGCACGAACTGGCAGGACGTAGGCGTCAAGCCGGACGTCGAGCTTGGCCAGGGCAACGCTTTGCCGCATGCCCATCGCTTGGCCCTGCAGGCGTTGGCGAAACACGAAGCCGATCCACAACGGCAGAAGGAACTGTTGTGGGCCGAGGAGGAACTGTCAGCCGCCGAGCGGCCCCTGACGATGAAGCAGGCAGATGCCAAGGCCTATGTTGGCCGATTCGGCGACCGCAGGATCTGGTGGGAACACGACGGGCTCTATTACCAGCGGGCGAGCCGCAGCCCCAAGCGGATGCAGATGGTATCGCCCGACACGTTTGTCCACGAGGAGGTATCCGGCTTTCGCACCCGTTTCGCGCGCGATGACAAGGGCAGGATCGTCCGCCTTGTGGACGAGTGGATCGTGGGACACACCGAGGCGTTCGCCCGTTCCGCTTCAAGCGCCAACTAGATCGGGTCCCGCATGAACAGACGTGATTTCCTGACCACGGTGAACACCGCGCTGGCCGCCGCGTGGGTCCGGCCGGTCGCCGGCGCGTCGGCTGGCAAGCCGCTTCCATATCCACCGCCGATGCCGTCAGCCGCGCTGGACGCCAGCGTTTCGCTGACACGGATCGCACTGGGCTCGTGTTACGTCCCGCAGTTCGAAAAGGCAGACGTGTGGAATTCCGTTTCTCGGCAGGACCCGCAGTTGTTCCTCTACATGGGGGACAACGTCTACCAGAGCGAAGAAAACGGTAGGCCACAACTGCGGGAGTTGCGGGATGCCTACACCGCGCTCGCCGCAGATCGCCCATTTGCCGCGTTGCGGGCCCGGACGCCGATCATGGTGACCTGGGACGACCACGACTACGGCATGAACAATGCCGGCGCCGAGTTCCCCGCCAGGCTCGAATCCGAGGCCTTGTTCAAGCATGTCTGGGCCGTGGCCCCCGGTAACGCACGCGCGGAACGCAGCGGCGTGTACTACCGGGAGCAAATCGGTCCGGAGGGACAATGCACGCAAGTCATCATGCTGGACACGCGCTATTTCCGCACTGCGCAGACCATGCTGGGCGACGAGCAGTGGCGGTGGTTGGAGCAAGTTCTCAGTGAGCCTGCAGACTTGCGCTTGCTCGTCTCGTCCATCCCGGTGTTGATGGAAGCCGCTGATGGCGAAGGCTGGAGGCGCTGGCCGAAGGAGCGCGAGCGACTGTTCAAGCTCATCGGCGAGAGCGGCACGGGGAACCTGGTCATCCTGTCGGGCGACAGCCACTTCGGAGCCTACTATCGCAATGACGCGGCGGCGCCCTGGCCGCTGTACGAGCTGACCGCCAGTTCGCTCAATTTCCCGATGCCGGAAAAAGCCTGGGCCGCGGCGCGCCAGCCTGATCCGGCACGGCTGGGCGAGCCCTATTTCCCCGCCAACTTCGGCATGGTTCTCGTCGACTGGGAGGCTCGGGAGGTTGCCCTGTGCTTGCAAGACGCAAGCGGCCAGCGTGTGCGCGGTGAAACTTTGGCGCTGCCGTTGTCGAAGCCGAAACCATGAACGCTCTCAGCTTCCTGGCACTTCAAGGGTGGTACTTCATGTTCCGAACTTCGATGCGGGCCCTCGCCTGTGCCAGCCTGCTGGCCATGTCCAGCAATGTGTCGGCACAAGCCACATCCACGCTGCCGCCTGGGCAATTGGAGATTCCACGCGTGGAGGGCGCCATAAGCCTGGACGGTGCGCTTGACGAACCGGTATGGCAGCAGGCGGCGCAGATCGACCTGGCCTATGAAGTCGACCCGGCAGACAACACCCTCGCGCCGGTGAAGACCACGGCCTACATCGCCTATGCCGAGGATGCGCTGCTCATCGGATTCCGCGCGGAAGATCCGGATCCTGGCAGGATCCGCGCGTTCCTGCGCGACCGCGATGCATTGTATGCGGACGACTACGTTGGCCTGTTGCTGGACACGTTCGACGATGGGCGTCGTGCGTACGAGTTCTTCGTCAATCCGCTTGGCATCCAGGCGGACCTGATACGCGAGGAGGCAACCGGCGACGAGGACGATTCCTGGGACGGAATCTGGAGCAGCGCAGGCCGGATGCATGCGCACGGCTACGACGTCGAGATCCGGATCCCGTTCGCCACCCTGCGCTTCGCGGACACTGCCCAGGCGCGTCGTTGGTCCGCGACCTTCCGTCGCGTCCGCCCGCGGGAATTCCGCGCGGAGTACTCGAGCAACCGCATGGAGCGCGGCGCGGCTTGCATGCAATGCACGTTCACCAAGCTGGACGGGTTCTCCGGCATCCGCCAAGGAAGCAACCTGGAGATCGCGCCGACGTTGGCTCTTGGACTTTCCCAGTCCCGCGCCGCGCCGCGCAGCCCCTGGCAGGACGGGGAAACAGCCGTCGAGGCAGGCGTTGACGTGAGCTGGGCGCCATCGCCCAACATGACGCTGAACGCCACCGTCAATCCGGACTTCTCGCAGGTCGAATCCGACCAGTTGCAGCTCAATCTCAACGACAACTTCGCCCTCTTCTCCCAGGAAAAGCGCCCGTTCTTCCTGGAGGGGTCGGACTACTTCAACACCCAGTTCAACGTCCTGTATACCCGCCAGATTGCCGAGCCGGACTTCGGCCTGCGCGTGACCGGGCGCAGCGGGGTCCAGACCTATGGCGCGATCGTGGCGCGCGATGCCACCACGCTGGTGCTTGTTCCCGGTGTGCTCGGCTCCAGCTTCATCGAACTTTCGCAGACGGCTAATGTTGCCGTCGGCCGCTACCGCCATGACGTAAACGAGCATGCCAGCGTCGGCGTGATCGGAACCTTTCGCGCCGGCAACGAGTACGCCAACAATGTCGCCGGGGTGGATGCGCGTTGGCAGAGCGGCGTGCACACCGCGACAGCGCAGTTTCTGCATAGCCAGTCCGAATACCCGGACTCGGTCGTCGATGTCTATAGGACTGAACTCGGAGATGATGCAACTCCGGCCGGCAGCGCCTGGCGCGGCAACTACGGATTCTCGAGCCGTAACTGGAAGTTCGATGTGTCGCACACGAACATCGATGCCGGCTTCCGGGCGGACCTGGGCTTCATGGGCCAGGTGGGCTACGACCAGACGATCGTCGGCGGCGGGTACTCCTGGTACCGCGATGGCAAGTCCATAAACCGCGTAACCGTCTATGCCGACTGGGATATCACCTACCGCTTCGATGGCCAGTTGCTGGAGCGCGAACTGGAGTTCAGCGTCAGCTTCCAGGGACCCAAGCAGAGCCGATTCGGCTTCAGCCCGCGCACGCACGTCCGCTATTGGCAAGGGGCGATGTTCAACGAACACAACCTCAACCTGTTCGGCGTCTTCCGCCCGTTTGCCAATCTGCAGCTGGGCGTCAATATGAATTTTGGCCAGCAGCTCGACCTGGGCGCGGCCAAGACAGGGCGACGCGCGCAGCTCGGCTTCTGGGGAAGCGCCAATATCGGGCGTGGACTGAGCCTGGACTGGGACATCAGCAATCCGCGCCTGCGTCGCGAAGGCGGCGATGCCGTTGATGCCGTCGTTCTGAATACCGGGGGTAGCTGGCAACTGGATCCGCGACAACGCCTGCGCCTGACCCTACAGGGCAGCGAACTGCGTCGCTTCGACGAGCTTGCAGACCGGAACTATGCGGCGCAGCTGGTGTACTCGTACAAGATCAACCCGCGTACTGCGCTGTACGCAGGTGGCTCCTATGGCGCGATGCTGGATATCGACACGCAGGAGCTGTACGGGAACAGCAGAAACGTCTTCCTCAAGCTCAGTTACGGCTGGCAGCCAGTGCTTTGAGCGCAACCGGCTTTCGGCCGGGGCTCAATCGTCGCCTGCTGCATCCGCCGGCAACAGGTCCTTTGGCAGCGGCGACGTCGGCGTTTCCACGATGCCGACGTTGGACACGATCCACCAGCGTTCGCCGTCGTTGAGCAACTGGAAATGGTTCAATCCCCGCATCAATGGCTTTTCGTCGCTGCGGCGCAGGCGTATTTCGAAACTGCTCATCACCGAGGCCATCAGGCCGTGCCGCTCCACGCGCGTGACCAGCGGGATCTCGTGGAAGCCGGTGGCCGCGTAGGCGGTTTCGGTCTGGGTGACCAGGTCTTCGCTGCCCATGCCGATGATGCCGCTGCCGATCTTTGAGTCCATCGCCAATGACATGCGCGCACCCTCCAGAAAAAGCGCGCGGTAGCGATCCCAGTTGCGTTTTGCGCCGGCATCGGCGGAGATGGTTTCGTAAAGCGCCTGCACGATGGCCTCGGGGGATTCCCAGTCCGAGCGGGCTGCATGGGCGGTGCCGGCCAGGCCAAGCATGAGGCCGGCGGCCAGCAGGCGACGGGTCACGATGCGATGGAACGTCAGGTTCATGGTCACTCTCCCTTGAGTCGGTTGATCGCCTCGGTGGCGAGCAGTTGGCCGTCGAGCACGACCGCGTGGATGCCGCGCGTGCGTTGGATGTCGTCCAGCGGATTGGCATCGAGCACCACGAGGTCGGCCTCGAAACCGGGGGCGATGCGGCCCAGGCGATCACCGGCGCCCAGCGCCTGCGCGGCATTACGGGTTGCGGCCAACAGGATCCGCGATGGCGGCACGCCGGCATCGGCCAGCAGCTGCATTTCGCGATGCAGGCTGATGCCGGGCGCAATCCACGGGTTGCTCATGTCCGTGCCCACGGTCATCCGCGCATCGGTGGCGTAAAGCCGCGCTGCCATGCGCTGCACCTTCGGCCACACGGCGCGGGCGCGCTGGAAGTCCTCGGACTTCCAGCCGATGGCGAAGGTGAACCACCCGGTCCAGTTGGCCAGCAGGCGCGGATGGGCATAGCGACGTGCGTCGTCCTGGTACGGGTTTTCCTGGTCCTGGACGAAGGCGGCGTGGAAGGCGACAAGGGTGGCGTCGAACACTGGACGGTGCTTTTGGAAGGCAGCCACGAGCCGATCGGCCTGGGGGCCGTCGGGATCGAAGTGTTCCCACCATTCGAAGAACGAGTAGGTACCCGCGCGCGCTTTGCCCTGCCAGGCAGCGCGCTGTTCCGGCGCCAACAGGTCGGGGCTCAACGGCATCATGTGGACGATGCCGTCCAGCCCCATCGCCAGCGCATCGGGCCACGCAATATTGTCCAGGTGCGCGACGGCGGGGCGGCCATGCCGATGCGCGGCGTCGATGCCTGCTTTCAACAACTCCGGAGACAAACCGGCGTAGAGCTTGATCCAGGCGGCCCCGGCCTCGACCTGTGCGTTCACCACCTGCTCAATCTCCCCGGGGCTGCGCGCCGCCGTGGCCAATCCAGGCAAATCGGCGTTGTTGATCACCGGGCCGGCGTCGAACGATTCCGGCCCGACCCATTCCGCCGCATCCAGGCGTGCCTTGTAGCGGGCGGCCGCTTGCAGGTCGCCGCCGGGGTTACGCAGCGTGGTGACGCCAAATGCGACCAGGCGCTTGGCGTTGTGTTCGGCGATGCCGTCGTCGGCCAACGCCTGCATGGTGGCCCGACCGCGCTCGCGCTTGATTTCCAAAGGGCCCAGGGTGAGGTGGGCGTGCATGTCGATCAGGCCCGGCATCACGTAGCGGCCCTGCAGATCCACTGCGCGGGCATTGCGCAAGCAGGCCTTGTCGCCCGCCTTGGCGATGCGGGTGAGTCGCTTGCCTTCCATCCGCACGCAGCGGGGCGCGCTGACGCGATTGTGTTCGGCCTCGACGATGTGCACGTTGTTGAGGGCCAGCGCGCCCTCGGTGGGCTGGGCGTTCGCAAGCGCGGGCAAAAATGCAGCCAGAAGCAGTGGCCATACAGGGTTGGAGCGTCGCATCGTCGATGCGTCCTTTTGAGTGGGTTCGCCTCCTTAGTCAGCAGTGCGGGGGGATTTCTTACGCAAAAAGAATATTCTCCCCCGGTGTAAGAAACGTTTCCCTGGCAGCGACTAGGGTTCACAGGCGGCCCTTTGGCCGGTCCCTTCCCCACCTATCCAGAACGCCGCATGCATCCACTCTGGCCAAACGTCCAAGCCTTCCATCCGCAGCTCTGGCGCGCGGTGTGCGGCTATGAGCTCAATCCCGCCGTGCGCGAGGAGTTGCTGCAGGACGTGCTGCTGGCGATCTGGGAGAGCCTGCCGCGGCTTCGCGATCCGGCCTTGCTACTTCCCTTCGTGCTGCGCATCGCCCACAACCTGGGCGCCAGCCACGTGCGTTCTGAAACACGCATGCCCCTGCCAGTGCCGTTTGACGAGAATTTGCACGACGTAGCGGACTCCGGTGGCGGCAGTGCACACACGCAGTGGCTGTTCGAGGCGATGACAACGCTTCCTCTCAACCTCCGGCAGGCGCTGATGCTGCAATTGGAGGGTTTCGACTACCAGGAAATCGCCGACATGCTGGGAATCAGCGCCGAGAACGTGGGCGTACGCCTGCATCGCGCCCGCCAACGCCTGAAGGCGCTGTCCACGCAGGAGAACACCTGATGAAATTCGACGAGCTGCTGAAAGAAGCATGGCTGGCCGAGAGCCGCCCACCCTCGCCGCCTCAGGACCTTACACGTCGCGCACGACGGCAGCAGTACGGTCATCGCCTGCAGCGTGCCGCGGAAGTGGCATTGACCCTGGTGGCGGTGCTGCTCTTCGGCCAGGCGCTGGTCAGCGAACGCATCGATCCTTCGCATTGGTTGCTGATGCCGTTCTTCGTGGTGTTCCTGCCCATCGCCTGGGCCATCGTGCTGCGCGCGCCGCGACGACATCTGCGGGACGCCAGCGAGCGGGCCAGCACCTACGCCAGGCTGAGGTTGTCGCAGCTACGCACGGGACTGCGCGACCTCTGGCTTGCGCGCGCAACCGCGTGGGCGCTGCTCGCCTATGCGTTGGCCGCCAACGTCGTGGCGTGGCTGCTGGCCGGCCCGGACTGGCACAACGCGGGACTGTTCCTGCTGGCATCCGCCGTTGTGTGGTTCGGCGCCACGCTATGGCTGAGCGGCAGGCTGCGTCGCCAATGGCTGCGGGAATACCGCGCGGTGCGACGCCTGGTCAGTGGATGACGTCCTGCGATACCGCTCCGCCAGCTCGGCTGCAGACTCGCGTCCCAGCATGAACTCAGTGGATGCCTTGCCATTCCCGAACCAATCGCGAAGGAACGCATCGCATACGCCCCGGCAGCGGGCGCGAACCTCGTCTTCAAGTGCGTCGAACGAAGCCACCTTATCCCTCGCGAGAAGCCCGCGAAGCACCTGATCGACCGCCGCCTCTCCCATCAATTGCTCCATGACGAGGAGGGACCACGCGCCCTTGCTGTAGCTGGCGTCGCCCAGCTCCAGCGTGCCGTACTCCCGGAACGAGGCGCCGCCCAGCTCTGGTCGTTTCGAGAGCACCTTGGCGAATCGCGCTCGCAGGCCGTTGGCCAGGGCCGTGGCCGCTTCGTCTCCCTGGAGCGCGCGAGTGGCTCCCAGCTCGAGATAGGTGGCGACGGCCTCGTCGAACCAGCGCGTACGCGCGAGGTCGCTCGAAGTGGAGATCCTCCAGCCATGCGCCAACTCGTGGAACAGTTCGTGCAGGCTGGCAGCGTCGGTGAACGCGGCACTCTCCTGGAGCAGGTAGCCGTCGCCGGCTTGTGATCCAAAGCCCGCGGGAACCTCGATGACCTGGAACTCGCCGCCCGCCACGTCGCCGAGGCGTGATTGGAAGTAGTGTCGGGCAGCGCCCAGCTGGACCGCCAGTCGGCGCGCACCGGCAGCGTGGCCGGGCAACACATGCACCAGCAGGCCTTCCTGCTCGACCTGCTCGAAGGGCGCGACGGCAATGTCCATACGCGAGGACTTGCCGCGGGATGCGAACCGGTGGATGACACGCTCGCCCACCGGACCGGATTCCAACCGCCGGCCGCCGCTCGCCACCGCAAGTCCGGCAGGAGCGTCCACCGACAAGGTGTAGTCCACCGGCTGCGCCTGGGCGGCGAGATATTCCGCCCAGCGATTCCCTCCCACCAGCGGATAGTAGGCCGTCTCCGGGCGAAACAAGGTGTAGCCAGGGTCAATAGAGTCCTTCAGGTATGGCAGTACCTCCGCATAACCCCGGAGGGCGATGGTGTACTTGATGTCGAGCACGATGGCCTGGCCTGGCCTGACAGGCTCCCGTGGCGAGACTTGGAGTCTCCGGAACTGGAAGTTCGGGAATTCCCGAAGCCCAACCAGTTGGTCCGAGAAGCTGGCCTCGCTGCCCGGCACCGTCAGCGACTCGACGCTGCTGAGCCGATACAGCAGCAGGCTGATGCTCGATATTGGTGATATGCCAGGATTGCGGATCGTTACCCGGGCGCGCACCCTCGCCTCGCCTTCCTTTGGTTCGATCACAATGGAAAGGTCGTAGCGCAAAGGGACGGCCATCGTTTGCGGGTCCTCCGTCATGGCTTCAGCCGCGGGTTGTCCGCAGGCCACCCACAGCACCAGCAGATGGGCCAAGATCAGGGTGTGGTGTCTCAAGGGGCTCTCCTCTCGTTGCGGCGCTCCGCGTGGTACATCGAACTACCCGCATCGACTCGGCCGCGCTGGCGGAAGCGCTGCATCGTGTTCGCATCGACAACGCCGATGGCGCAGTTCGCGCGAACGCACAGGGTCATGCCGACCAGCTGTGCCACTGCCGTCAGTCACCGCCCTCTTGCGCCCGCATCGCCGCTTCAAGCATCGCATCGAGGCGCATTCGACCCAGGTATCGGCCCCTGACAAAAACAGCATTGATCGACTTGGTATTGCGGATGTCGTCGAGCGGATTGGCATCCAGGATAATCAGGCTGCTGGCCTGGCCGGTTTCTACCTTGCCAAATTCATCCGCTTTCCCCATGAACAAGGCGGGATTCAGCGTGGCAGTCTTCAAGGCTTCCGAAGGCGTCATTCCGCCTTTCACCATCGACTGCATTTCATCGTGCAAGCTGAAGCCGGGGTAGCAGAAGGGGTTGAGTGCGTCGGTTCCCGCCAGCAATTTCACCTGGCGCTTCGACAACTCTCCCAGCAGCGAGAGTTGCAGTTCGAACAGTCGCTCATGGGCTTCGTAGTATTCCGGACTCCTGCCCGCACCCGGGTTCCACATCTTCCGAACGGAATCCGGCAGGTATCGCATGCGCGTGTCCGCCAGGTCGGTGGTCCCTTTTCGGTGGGAGACGCTATCCAGTACGGTGAGTGTCGGTGAAACCCACGTGTTGCTCTGCGCCAGCGCGTCAGCCACGGCCTCGAACTTCTTCCTGTCGAATGTATCGACCAGGAATCGCGCTTTCTCGATGCGCTGGTCCCTGGTGAATTTGGCGAGATCCTGCGGCTTGCTGCTGGACGCCTCCAGGATGCCGCCGAGGTGCTCGATGCTCGCTTGCCCGGATTCGATGGCGTCCCAGATGGAAACCGAGTCTGGCAGATGCCCGGCGAACGGAACCCCGAGTTCCTTGCTCGTGCTTGCAATTGCCTTGTAGCTATCGCGTGACAGGCGGCTATAGACCTTGATGAAATCCACGCCCTGACTGGCTTGTTCAGCGACCTCCAGTCGGGCTTCCTCGGCGTTCTTGACGCCTGAAGCCCACGGCCAACTGGGCGGACTGCCATCGACGATGTTCCCGGACGCGTAGAGGTCTGGGGCGATCAGCGATTCGGACGCGATCTTGGCCCTGATCTCCTCGATCGTGCTGGGGACGCCCCACATTTCGCGGATGCCGGTGACGCCGTTTGCAATCAGCAGCGGGTTGGAGAATTGGTGATTGAGGCTGTAGTGGAAATGCATGTCCCAAAGACCGGGGATGAGGTACTTGCGCGACCCATCAATGGTCTGCCCGCCGCCGCGAAGGGACACCTTGTGATCGTAGATGCCGACAATCCGGCTCCCGGCGATGGCCACGTATCTGCCGGATTGGATTGCACCTTTTTCAACATCGACGATGCTGATGTTTTCGATGAGGTAGTCGGCCGAAATGGCACTCGACGTGCCGTGGCCTCCGGCGCCCTTGACGAAGCCGGCCTGCACATCGAACAGGTCCGAGGGCAGTTGCGGCCAACGCAGGCTGCTGCCATCCGGGCCGAGCCGCCGCAGCGAGTGGTCGTGGCCGTCGTACCGCTTGACGCGGATCTCGCGCCCGGCAGCAATCTCCTGCCCGAGCAGCGCGGCGGTCTCGATCGCGTCGATGCTTTCGTCGTCCTTGCTCAATATCCACAGGGCAGGCGCCTGCATGCGGTGCAAAGCGGGCAGCGGGTCGTAGTCGTGATCGGGCAGGATGACGGCGGCGGTTGTCGCATCGGGGTGCTCGGCGAAGTCGCCCAGGCCGGAGGCCGGGAACCACGCTTCGCGGCGCACGGCCTGCATCGCCTGGTCGAAGCCTGACCACTCGTTCGACCGCATCGCGGCGTACCACTCGGCGATGATGCCGCGCGCACGTACGACCTGCGCCTCGCTCGCACCGGCGACGCGCATCCTGCGCACCACCTCCCATTGCGATTCGCGCATCGGGCTGACCAGCGGGGCGGAGCTCGCGATGACAAAGGCCGTGTCCGGCCAACGGCTCGCCGCCAATGGGCCGATCCAGCCGCCCTGGCTATGGCCGTAGAAGCCGACCCGTGCGATGGCGGGCTGAGCGCGCAGCCAAGACGCGGCTGCGGTGGCATCGGCTGCCAGGTCGTCGAACGTGGGTGGCTTCGGCGTACTGGTAGATTCGCCGACGCCGCGTTTGTCGTAGATGAGGGCCGCGATGCCGCGCTCGGCCAAGGCACGGGCGTTGAAGCGATTGGCGTCGCGCGGTTGCGGGCCAGAGCCGTGCAGGAAGACCACGCCGGGAAACGGACCGGGTCCCTCGGGCAGCAGCAGCGAGGCACCCAGCTGCCCCGCCGCGCTCGCGATCATGACGCGCTGTTCCCGGAGCGCCGGCGCGGGATCCACCCGCGTCATCGCCATCGATGCGTCCTCGCCGAACCGGGGATCCGACCAGGCGCCAGCGAGCCTGCCATCGCGGTATGCCAGCGTCATCCGTTGCGTGCCGGAATCGGACTGGAACTCCAGCACGATCCGCTCGCCATCGACGCTGACAGATCTTGCCGGCCAGTCGAGCACGCCGACCTGCGGCAGGCTCAGGCTGGCGCCGTCCTGCTTCAGTTCGATGGCGACTGCAGTACTTTCGGTTGCACTGCGCGCGGCGCCGGACCATCGGCCTTGGGGCGGCTCCGCGGCATTGGCAGGCCCTGCTGCGGCGAGCATGGAGGTGACGATCAGGGTCAGGGTGTGAAGACGATTCATCGGTTCCGCCATTCGTCATCAAGGGGCTGGTGGGGGTCCGCAGCGAGGGTCAGCCGGAGCACCTCGAAGCCGGTCTGGTCATGCGTGCTCCGGGAAAGTTGTTCGAATCCGAGACGCGCGTAGAAGGCCCGGCCCTGGTGGTTGCGCTCGAACACGTCCACCTCCAGTGCACCACATCTCGCCTGGGCGTGCCGGACGAGGGCGCGGCCAATCCCGCGCTGTTGAAACCGGAAATCTACGAAGAGGGCGCCAATCTCGTTTCCGAGCAGCGACATAAAGGCCACGACGCGCCCATCTTCATCCCACACCCACGACTCCGCGACGGGCAGGTAGACCTTGGGGATGTTCACGCGCTCTGCTTCCAGAAAGGCTCGCGGCAGGAACGCATGCGCCCGCGCCGCAGCGTGGGCCCAGACATCGAGCAGGCCTTCGCAGTCGGAAGGGGTGTATGGGCGAATCACGAGTGTTTCCCTTCACCACAATCCGGTGGCAGCCCTTCGAAAGAATGGCTGTAGTTGCGGATACGGATCCTGACCAGAAACCAAGTCATGGTGCACTGGCTCGCGTCTCGCCATGGCCGGCGATCTGTTGCAGGCGACTCAAGAACGTTTCCGTCCACCGCGGCAGCCCCGTCACGTCGATGCCCCGAACCTCACGTTGCCGTAGGGCGTCGTCGTAGTCCAGAAGCAAGCGTTCGGGCGCGCAAGTGCTGGCAACCAGACGATCCCTGCCAAATTCCTGCTCAACCGTAGCGGCCATCAACCACCCGACGGTGTAGAACGGCCCCTGCGGTCTTTCCTTGTCGTTGATGAAGGTCATGCCCTGGCGCGTGGCCGCATCTTCAGCAAGGCTATCGTCCATCAACGCGGTAAAGAAGGCCTCCAAGCCTGGCGCGTCGCCGGACGCCTTCTTCAGGTCGCGCTCCCACTGGCCAATGGCGTCGGCCGAACTGGTCACATGCGGGTGAGAATCCGGGCCACCTGCGGCAGCAAGCATGGCGCGCCCCTCCGAGAACGCGCTCAACCATTTCAGGACCGTTTCGGATCGCCCTCTTGTAGTGACTTCTTCGTCTCCGGCGCACGCTGCGGCGACGCCGACGTGATGCAGCTCATGTGCGAGCGTGTTGGTGAACGCAAACGCGGTCTCCGAAGTGTCGATCGAAAAGAAGATCGCAGGATCTCCATGCAGGTCGTAGACGAATGTGTTCTTGCTCGCCTTTATCAGCGGGTAGACGGTCGCCCGTAGCCGCGCGCCCGCGGGAAGGTAGGCTGCCGCCATGGCTCCCGCCGTGGATGGATCGAGGGCGGACCACTCTCCTACCTTGGCGCGCAAGGGCTCGAGTTGATCGCGTAGGTCCGCGGACTGGACGAAGTTCCTAAAGGCCGCCTTGTCCACCGGATATCCGATGCCTCGTTGTCGTTCCGTCCATCGGAGATACGCTGGACTCGTCTCAAGGCGCTGCCAGTCGTCGGCACCTATGTGGCCGCCTCGCATGGATGCATCCGCGAGCGCCAGCACGGCTTGGGCCTGACCGTCATCGACCTTCAAGTGCAGCAGTCCCGCCTGCGACTCTGCTCCAAGCAGTGCTTCGAGATCGGAAAGGAAATCGAAGCCATAGAAGGCCTCCAGCACCCTGCCGCGCCGCCGAAGCTCGGCCTGGTAGGCCGGGTCACGATAGATTGCAGGATCAGGATCGACGCCATCGTCGCTGTCCTGCAGCACGAGCAATGCATCGACAGTCTCGGCAATGCTTCGCCACGGCAAATCGCGTATGGGCATCCACATTTTCTCGCCATCGCGCGTGACCTGTACGGCGGTGCGCGGCGAGATCAGGACCGAGAACGAGCGCTGCGCTGATGGAAGGTCGCGGACGCGCACCAGGTGCGGTGTCGCGCCCGCATCGATGCCAAGTTCGGTGGCCGCCGTCGCGCTGACGGGAGTGACCGTGCTGACCGTGCCTGGGAACTTCGCTTCCACTCGTTCCACCAGCGTCTGCGGCCGGTCTTCTGGCTGATGGCGATAGGTGTGAGCAGAGCCGACGATGATCAGTGCGCGCCTGTCCTGCGCCAGTACGTGCTTTTGCAGCACGTTCGCGAAATGGTCGTCCCGCTCGGAGTAAGGCTCGTACTGGACCGGCGTCCGTACCATGGACCAGTCGATTGGCGGATCGCCGAGCAGCACCCGCACGCTGTGGTCGCAATACCCCAGGGCATTCATGTCGCGGACAGTGGACAGCAACTGGGCATAAACCGGCGAGTCCCACACCAGCCACTGCGTGGTGTCGCGCCACACGCGCCGCAATGATTCGGCAGGGATGTCCTCTCCGATGACGTAACGGTCGACCAGTTCCTGATGTCGCGCATTGCCAAACTCGACGACGACATCATCCAGCGCGCAGAACAGCATCGGATCCTGCAGCAGTCGATTTACCTGGACATGCCACTCGCGATCGCGATGGCGCTCGCCAAGTACCAGCAGCGGCCGTTCCGACAGCAGTCCGACCAGCGATCTGGAAACCTGCGATGGGGCACGCGGGGGCACGGAAGCGCAGGCGCTTATCACAACGACGATCAGTGCCAACACACAGATGCGTTTCATGCAGGCGACCCTCGCTCCGCCGCCGCCTTCAGGTCGCGTGCGAACTGGCCGAAGGACTCATCGAAAGACGGGATCATTCGTTCGAACAGTGGGAACAGCGGCCCCCCGATGGTTTCCGACATCGTGAAGCAGGTACCGCCCCGTGCATTCGCTTTCAGGTCGAACACCCGTGTGCCCATGGCATCACCCCAGCACAGGCGCGATGACCCCTCGAACACCTTCACCTTCAGCTTGAACGTCCGGGTCGGCGCCAGCGACGAACGCAGGCGGATTCGTTCGCCCAGGGCGATGCGACCCGAGAGTTCAAGCACGGTGGAGTTCCAGGAGGGGTAGCTGTCTGAATCCACCAGCAATCCCCAGATTTTTTCTGCAGGTGCATCGATATCGATGGCGACTCTGGTCCGCCGGCTGAAGAACTGCTTGACGGTATTGGCTTGACCGGTGGCCATCGGACTACTCATCTGGTTTTCCTTCCATCACACGGATGGCCCTGATCGCGGTGGGGTGGCCGGGATTGATTTCAAGCACCCGCCGATAAGTTGCCAGTGCAAGTTCGGATTGATCGTTTGCGAGATAGGCCTCGCCAAGGCTGTCGTGCGCGTTCGCCGAGTCCGGGTGCAGAAGCGTATTCAGTCGGAACACCGCGATCGCGTCGGCGACCCTGCCTGCCCCCAGCAGGTTGTATCCCATGCGGTTGGTCTCACCTTCGCTCGGCGCCGATGCGCCCTCCGTCGATGCGCGGTTCTGCGCAATGGCAGCCTCGGGACCCAATGCGATGGCCTGCTTGAACCACGGCAGGTTCGAGTGGACCTCGGGAAGCGCATCGAAGCCAAGCATCGCGTTGCCGAGGGCATTGAACAAACTGGCCGCCGGGAACGGGCTGTGATTGCCCAGGACCACGATTGAAACATCGTGGTCGAGGAAACGACCGAACGCCGATTCGTACCCCGGGGCGCTGCCGCCGTGCATCACCACCCTCCCCCGCCGCGGCTCAAGCCCACTGCTGTCGGAGACCTTGTATTCCCAGGTCACTAGGCCGTGCGAGCGGTTCTTCGCGGCTTCGGTCAGATACAGCCCGCGAGTCTCAGCGGAAAATCCGGGATGGCTTTCCATCGCGTCGAGGAAACGGATCATGTCGCCCGCGGTGGACGTGAGCGAGCCCGCGCCGAGCACATGCGATTTGTCTTCCAGGCTCGCGTCCGCGAGTCCATCCGGAAGCAGGAAGTAGCCACTTGCCAGGTGGGGCAAGGGCCGGAGTGACGGCTCGTTGAACGTTTCGCCGAGGGACATCGGATCGAGCACGAGCGTGCGGAGTGATACCTCGTAGGGCTGCCCGGTCGCGGCCTCGATCGCCGCCGCAAGCAGCGAATACCCCATGTTGGAATACGCGTAGTCCGTGCCGGGTTCGAACGCCAGCGTCGAGCGCGCCGCGATTCCGGCGATCTCCGCGAGCGTGAAGCGCGACGTGATGCCCTTGTCCGACAGGTCAGTCGGGTCGCGCGCAAGGCCGGAACGATGCAGGAGCAGATGCCGGATGGTGATGCGCGGGTCCTGGCCGGGAACGAGGTGGCTGATCGGGCTGTCAAGGTCCAGCCGTTGCTCCTGATGCAGCTTGAGCACCGCGAGCGCGGTGAATGCCTTCGTCATCGAGGCGATGCGATAGCGGGTGTCGGGGGCATTGGGGATTCTCCACCCCTCATCAGCCATCCCATGCGATCGGGAAAACTCGACTCGGCCGCGATGTGAAACCACCACCGTGCCACTGAACGCGTGCTCCTTGACATAGGCGTCGAGCGTGCGCGTCAGGCGCGCAGCAAGAAATTCTGCAGGCGCGTCGCCCTGCGCGAGGGGCTTCGAGGCTCCTTCCCCGCTGACGGGTGCGCGGGACCTGGATTCCCTCGGTGCCTGGCTGGCGCCAACTGCGCTGACGGACGGATCCGATCCGACCAGCAGGAGCAGGATGGCCGTGCGTGTCATACGGCTCACCACGTGATGCCACTGCGCGCGCGATTCCCGCATCCGCCTGCCTCGGCTTTCACTGTACTGAGGGAGGCTGCAGGCGCAGCAACAGGCCTACCGCCGCGATCAGCAGCAGCGCGTTGCCAATGTCCGAGTACATCTCGCTGCGGGCCGTTCCGATCGAGGTCAGTGCGGCGATGTAGGCGAGCAGCCCGAGTGCGAACAACACCAGCGCAGCGCGTTTCATTGGATCAGGCTCCTTGACGGCATGTTGGCGACGAAAGGGCGCGGGGCAAGAGGACGTCGCGCTTCAAGCCCGCTGGGCGATGAGATAGGCATGCTTGTCGCTTGGGCCGTGATCGAACTCGAAATGGCGGCACTGGCAGTTCGCTGCTTCCAGCGTCCTGAGGATCGCGGGGATGCCGGGGGCGGCGTGGTAGAGCGATTGACCGTAGCAGGTTGCGGTGACCTCTTCGGGCTGGTCGACTCCGCCTGTCGAGAAGATGAGCACCCCGCGTGCGGAAAGCGCGTCGCACAACTTCCGGATGACCGCGAGCTGCCGGTCCAGCGGCACGTGCCAGATGCTGTCCCACGCAGAGATGAAGTCGTACGGGCGAGGGATTTCCCAGGTGCAAATGTCCACCTGGTGAAAAGTCGCTGCCGGATTGTGCTGGCGGGCGCGCCGAAGCATCTCCGCGGACAGATCCAGGGCGGTGACCTCGAAGCCGTGCTGCAGCAGCAGGGAGACGATGCGTCCGTTCGGGCCACAGCCCACGTCCAACGCCGAACCGTCGGTCGACGCGAACGCTAGCGCGCGCTGGTGCTGCGCCATTCCGTTCGAGTGATCGAAGCCGGGATGGTCCCAGTGTTCGGCAATCTTGTCGTACACGGCGGCCGTAAGCCATGGACTCACCATGCTAGACGTCAGAATGTCCGGTGTTCACTCAAGCGCGAGGCTCGGCCTGGGTGATCTGATACACCGGGTATCGCGCGAGCAAGGCACTGCCATGGATAAAAACACTGCGCTAATCGTTGTCGTCCGGCGAGACCACATTTCCCTTTTCATCGATATAGCAGGTGCCCGGGGCACCACAGATTGCGCCAGTAAGATCGACGATGAAAATTACGCGCGAGGCGTACGCCGAGGACGCAAAGAGAGCGCCGCACAAAAGCAGGATTAAGGTCGATTTGCGTGGTTTACTGGACATCGATATAGGCCCTCGTTCCGTTCAACTATGTTGCCAATCGGTTGGGATGTTGGGTGCGCAAGAGGTTGGCACCGTCAGATGACATTAGCAGCAGCTCGTGACCCTGTGCCTGCATCCCGTCACGTGGATTCCGGTGTTTGTCACTTCGCGTCATCGACTGCTTGCCCGCATCGACGAGGGACGCCTGGGCGAGAAAGACGAGGCCGAGCAGCAGTCGGCCTATCAAGTGCTTTCGCCTCAGGCAACGCCTCGTGACATCTGCTCGCGAACCGCAGCCACATGGCGCAGGCTCACCGGTACGCAGGCGCCACAGCGAAGCTTGGCCAGGTAGGACCCATCCGAGACCACCTGCAGTTCGCGCAATTGCTCGCGACGAACGATGGCCGTTCGGTGCGTGCGCAGGAACTCCGCGGGGTCCAGGCGCGGTTCCAGCCTGGACAGGGGAATTCGATGGAGCACGCTACGACTGCCGACCTGCAACTCGACGTAGTTGCCCGCGGATGCCACCCAGTCCACGTCGGCCAGGTCGATCACCTCGAGCTTGCCGACGGAGCGCACGCTGAAGCGCCTGAGGAACGGCAAGTGCCGGCCGGCCTCACTGTCTGCCGCATCCTCCATGCAGGCACGCACGGCGGCGGCATAGCCACTGCGTTGCTGCAGTCCCAGCAGGGCCTCGGCCCGGCGCAGGGTCTGCGCCAGGCGTTCGTCGTCCAGCGGCTTGAGCAGGTAGTCCAATGCGTGGACGTCGAAGGCGTCGATGGCGTAGTGGCTGTGGGCGGTGACAAACACCAGCAAGGGCGGGTCCGGCATCGCGCACAACAGGCGCGCAAGGTCGAGTCCGGACTGCACCGGCATCTGCACGTCGATGAACACCACATCGACTGCCTGGCGCTCCAGCAGGGACAGCGCCGACAACGCACTGTCACATTCGGCAACGATCTGCCAACCCGTGAAGGGCGCCAGGGCCATGCGTAGGTTGGCGCGCCCGGGGGCCTCGTCGTCCACGATGGCGACGCGTACGGCCGGGGGCTCGCCGCCTCCCTCCGCGGACTGTGCAGCCTCGTCCGGGCTATTCGCCTGCATGACGGGGAATCCGCAGTTCGACGACGAAACGGCCATCCACGGCGCGGGTGGAAAGCAGGGCGCGGTCCCCATACACCAGCGCAAGGCGGCCGCGGGTATTGCGCAGGCCGATGCCCGTGCCACCGTTGCTGCCGGGCCCAGCATGGATCGGATTACTCAGGGTGATGCCGATCACCTGTTCGCCGGCATCGATGACCATGCGGATGTCGGAACGCCCGCCACCCGCCTCCAGGTCGTGCCGCAATCCATTCTCCACCAGCGGCTGAATCATGAATGGCGGGCAGTCGACCTTGCGCAGCGAGTCATCGACGCCTTGCACACTCCACTGCAAGCTATCGCCGTAGCGGATCTTCTGCAGGCTGATGTAGTCCTGGGCGAAGGTAACTTCGTCGGCCAGGGTAGTCCAGTCCCGGTCGCTGGCCGCGATCGCATAGCGAAGCAGCTCGCTCAATTTCTGGATCGCGGACAACGCCTTCGACTGTTCGCCGCCTCGCACCAGGGCGCTGATTGCATTCAGCGCATTGAAGAGGAAATGCGGCTCAAGCTGGCCCTTCAGCGCAACCATCTTCGCCTCTTCCACTTGCAGGCGCAGCGACAGGTTTTCCGCCTGGATCTGCCGTCTCACACGCTCGTCGCGAAGTGCGCGCTGGAAGACCACCAGCGCATAGATGAACGCGAAGCCGCCCAGGAAGAGCACGTAATCGATGAAGACGAACATCGCCGGATGCCGGGATAGCTGCGTGGCGAAGTCCGAAAGGGGTAGACCCCGGTCGAGCATCCCGAGCAGCACCAGGTACATCTCGTACGGCACCATGAAGCCGACCGACGCCACCGCCAGGATCGCCGCGAACACCGACGGCCGGGTAAGCGTGAGGGATGTCTTGCTCAGCCACAGGTACGACACGTAGCTGAATAGCACCCAAGGCAGGTAGAGCCGCGAGGTCTCCAGCAAGACAAGAAGCAGATCCGGGCGGGAACCCGCGCGGGCCATGTCGTTGTACGAAGCCAAGGACTGGAATAGGCAAACAGCGGTCCAGGCGAGCGCTGAAACGGCCAGCACCCGACCACGACCCCTGGCCGCTGTGCCAGCGGCAGACAGGCCCGCCGCCGGCATCGTTGCCGGCGGAGTGTGGGTCACAGCATGAATGGTAGCCATGGTTGAATCATAGGCCCCGTCAGGGGCCGCCGCCTTCCCGTTGCTCACATCGCGGCGGCTTTTCGTCCCTCGGTGCTCGCTCGTCGTCCCACTCACGTCCTGCCGGGCACGACTCGTCCCACCAAGCTTGTCCCCCGGCGGCCGCGCGGGAACCATGCTGGTTTCAGCCACTGGAGTCGCCCGTGCTTCGCAAGAATCTACTCGCTTCCCTTCTGGTCGCGGCTCTCGCGGCCAGCACTTCGACACTAGCCGATCCCGAGGGGCCGGCCGTGCGCATCCACCGCTACGCCACGACCGACCACAGCTGGGGCGTCAACGCCTACTGGCTGGAGTCCGACCAGGGCATCGTGCTGGTGGACGCATTGCTACTCGGCTCGGACGTGCGTCCACTTATCGGCGCGATCCGCAGCACGGGCAAACCCCTGGCGGGCATCCTTATCACCCATCCACATGTGGACCATTTTGGTGGAGTGCCGCTTCTGCGCGAGGCGTTCGGCCCGGTGCCCGTCTACTCGACTGGAGAGACGGCTACGCGCATCGAACGCGTCCTGAGCCAGGCCCGGGCAGGCGCGTGGTCCAAGCCCTTTGGCGATGAGTTTCCGACTGTTGCGGTGGTCCCGGACCACCAACCAGCTTCGGGCGAGGAGTTCAGCCTGGCGGGCATGCGGTTCCGCTTCCGGGACCTGGGCCCGATGGAGGCGGGAGACAACGCCGTGGTGGAGAACCTGGACACCGGCGCGCTATTCACGGGCGATGCCACGGTGTTCCGCGCAATGGTCTTCGTCGGCGAAGGTCGTTCCTGCCGGGTGCTGAAGGGACTGGCCGTGCTCGGGCGGGACTATCCGGCGTCGACCATCGCCTATTCGGGCCACTACGACCCGGCACCGCTGCACACAGTGCTTGAAGGCAACATCGCGCAAGTGCGCGCGATGCGGAAGTTGATGGCCGAATCCCTAGCCGCTAGCGATAGCCGTGCGGCCGATGGGGCCCTGAAGGAAACCGTTCGAGCTGACCTCGCCGCCCGCATGGCGAACTTGCTCCAGGGTCACCTCACCTACGGGTTCGGTGCCCAGGTTGCGGCCTACGAACTCAACATGCCTGGGCTGGAGTCGGAGTTGGCAAAGGAATCCTCGACAGGCGAGGCCTGCCAGGACTAGTCGACCAGGGTACCGAGATCGTTCTCCAGCGAGACCGACTCCCAGGCGAAAAGCAGCCCCGTCGTGGGGTTCGTGGAAAAGTCCACGGCGACGGGGCCGGAAAGTGGGACTCGAGTGCCGGGCGAATCTTTGCACCTGTGAGATGAGCACGTCTCAGCGCTTAGGAAACGCCATTCCAAACCCTCGAGCCTTCGGCGGAGGCAACTGGATTTTTGAACGAATGGCGCGCGATCAGACCGGCAGCCGCAAGTTGATGGCCGACGCACTGGCCGATCCAGCCAATCGGGATGCAGAAGGCGGGCTGAAGGAATCGGTGAGATCGGACCTAACCGCACGCGCGGCAAGATTGCTGGCGGACCAACCGACTTACGGCTTCGGCGCCCAAGCCGCTGCCTCGGATCTCAGCCTTCCAGGGCTGGAAGGTGAAATGCGCCTGGAGCTGAAGGACGGCAAAGGCTGCTCCATCCAGGAGTAGTCATCCCGCCAGTGTTGGCGTCGGTACCGCCGCCAGGCGCTTGCGAAACAGTACGCGGTGCTGCCCGGGCCCGGCGTAGTCTGCAAACACGGCGATGCCGTGGGCGAACCCTCCCCCATCAACCACCTCGAATCCGATCTGGCGGTGAAAGGCAATCAGGGAACTGCTGACGGGCGAAGCGATGGAATGTACCTCGGTGCAACCCATCGACCCGGCAAGGTCGAAGAAGTGTGAAAACAGGGTTCGCCCGAGTCCCCGCCGGCGGCATGCCCGCGAGATGGAAACGTAGTGGATGTAGGCGATCTCTGCAGAAGTCTGCGATCTGAAACCAACCAATACCCCTACCGGCTGCGTATCTTCCAGCAGCAGCAGGCTGGTGTCGGCGAAGTGCTGCAGGAAGGAGCGTGGCAGCGCCACGCCCAGGAAACGACCGCCCGACCAGGCATCGACGCGCTCGGCAACCATGGGGTAATCGTCAGGTTGCATCCGCCGGACCGACACCCGTTCGGGATGTGGCCCGGGACGAGAACCAGGGCGCATCCGACCGGTGGCAGGAACCATCTGGACGGCGTTCAACATGGGTCACTTCCTCCAACCCGTCTTCGAGCCCGAAACAAAAAGCAGCCCCGTCGTGGGGTTCGTGGAAAAGTCCACGGCGACGGGGCCGGAAGGGGGACTCGGGCGCCGGGCGTGTCGCCCGGCGCCCACCTGCATCAGAAGTCGTACTGGACCATGAAGCGGAAGGACCTCGGCGCCTGGAACGCCGTTGGCGTGCGATAGGTCGTAGAGGTGATCGGCTGGCCGACGCCGTTCTCGCCAAGCTCGGAGACCTCGGTCACGGCATGCTCGTTGAAAACATTGAACACGTCCGCCTTCAGGGTCAGGTGACCGTCAGCCCAATTGGGCTGGTAGGACAGGTTCAAGTCGACGGTGCGACTCCAGTCGGTTCGACCAACGCTGCCGCGCGGCACGATCGTAGTGCCGTTGTCGTAGCGGGTAAGCGGCCCGCGGAACGTGTCCACCCAATCACCCTCCTGGCCGCAGGAGAAGTAGCCCGCACCGTAGCCCGGATCATTACCCAGCACACCGAGGCAACTGATCGGGCGGCCGGATTGAATGAGAAGGTTGGCGCCGATCGCCCATTCGTCGGTGATCTCGTAGTTGCCGAACAGCTTGAAGCTGTGGCGACGATCGTTCGGCAGGTAGCCGAGCGAACCCAGGGTGAGCTCCGGATAGTCGAAGTCCGTGGTCTGGTTGGTATCGGTCTGGCCGTTGTCGGACTTCACGCCGCCTTCGGTGTTGCCGTAGCTCTTGGACCACGTGTAGGAGCCCTGGAGGAAGAACTTGTCCCAGCTGCCCTCGACGAAGAACTCCAATGCCTTGTAGGTCCGCTCCACGTCCGGACCGAGGGTATCGGCGTCGAGTTGCACGGTCTCCAGCGTGCCGTCCCCATCCACGTCGACGAGAAACGTCGCGTCGCTGCCCGGATTGTAGAGGTGGCAGAAGGCAAAGCCCGGCGTATACGGGTTGTAGGGCAAGCCATTGTCGTGGGCGTACGCATAGATCGGTCGGTAATCGCACTGATCGTCAATGGCCGACTTCAGGTCGCGGTAGATACCACGCACGCCACCCGTGAGGTTATCTGTCAACTTGCCCTGGACACCGAAGATAAACTCGTCCTGGTACATCGGCTTTAGATTCTGGTCAGCGATGGTACTGGCGTCCTTGGTAACGCCGAACTCGTTGTTCAGATAGCGCAGCGAACCGCAACCACTCACTCCCGTCGGTGCGCCGGTGATGGGATCCACGCCCGTGTAGCGACAGGTCTGGGTGTCGAACAGCGAGGCGCTGGCGCCGCGTACTGCCACCGTGGCGGACAGCGGCAACGCGTATCGTCCTGCGTTGCCATAGACCTTCAGGCTCGAATCGCCATTGACATCCCAGGAAAAGCCGAGACGCGGGCCGAACTGGTTCTTGATCTCGACAATCTTGCCGCCATCGCCGTTGATGTTCTCGAAGTTGTCCCAGCGAAGGCCGACGTAGCCCAGGAAATTGTCCGTGACCTGCCAGCGGTCCTCGATGTAGTACGCGCTTGAGTTCACTTGTACTTCGGCGCCGGTCATGAAATGCCGGCGAGTCACGCGCAAGGTGCTCGGGCTGCTCGGGGTGCCGGTATAGATGTATCGGATGCCGCCCTCGTAGGTAGTGGCGTCGAAGCTGGTGAAGTCGTCGAGGTCGATGCCGAAGCGAAGACTGTGGTCGCCCAGCTGCCAGTCGGCGTCAATGCGGAACTGCTCGCGCTCATCGACTGCAGCAAGACTACCAATGGCGCTAAGGAACCCGCAGCCGCGGATCGGGGCCACGGTACCCTGGGCCACACCGACGCGCGAGTCGATGACGTCCGGGCAGCCGAGCGACGGGTTGTTGAAGTCGCCGACCACGCCGTTGTACGACTCGGTCACACCACCGGCAGTCACGCCATAGTTTTTGCGCTTGGACTCGGCCTGGCCGTACAGAGCCGAAAGTGTGAAGTTGTCAGTCAGGTAGCCCGTGTATTTGAGTGCCTTGCCGACGCCGCCGGTCTCGGTGAAGCTGGTTCCGAGCAACGCGCCCCGCCCCAGGCCATTGCTGCCAGGCAGACTGCTATAAACGTCGAACTCGTTCTTGTTCGTGTCATTGAAGGCCGTGAGTTCGAGCAGGTGGTCGTCGCTGATGTTCCAGTCGAGCTTCACCAGCCAGGTCGGGTCGCGGTCGGAGCTGGAAATGTTGGTGACGGACTGCGTGGTGCCATACACCTCGTTGCCGGTGCGACGACCATACTGCAGCAAGGCGTAGCCGAACAGGCGATCCTTCACCAGGGCGCCGCTGGCCCAGACGGCCGCAGAAGTCTGCGTCCCCGCCTCGTCCTGGCTGTTGTCAGCACGCAGCGCAACCGGATCAATTGCACCCGTGCTCACGTTATAGCCGCCGTTCAAGTAGACGTTCGGGTTGCTGCCGCGCAGGGACTGTGGCGTCAAGAAGAGGTTTGCGCCAGCCTTGAAATCATTGGAGCCACGCTTGGTGACGACGTTGATGATGCCGCCTGTGGCGCGACCGAACTCGGCGCCATAGCCGCCAGTCTTCACCTGCTGCTCGGCGATCGCCTCGAACGGGATCTGGGCGAAATTGATGCTCTGGAACGAGTTGGAAATGTTGAAGCCGTTGACGAAGTACTGGTTTTCGGAAACAGCACCGCCGCCGAAGGAAGCGAGGTTGCCGAATGCGGCGTCCCCCTTCACGGTACCCGGGGCCAACAAGGCCACGGCGGTAATGTCGCGCGGCACCGGGATCTTGGCGATTTGCTCGGCGGTCAGGATGGTGGTGGATTCGACTGAAGCCACGTCGATGGCATTGATCTGCGCACCACGGACTTGCACCACGTCCAGAGTGGTAGTGCCCTCGGCGGTACCGCCGATAGTCACGGTTACGGTGCGGGACTTGCCGCCGGAAGTAACCGTGTAGCTTCCGGTGGGAAGCGAGCCGATGCGGTAGCTCCCGTCCGCGCCGGCGGTGATTTCACGGCGAAAACCCGTCGCCGGATTTTCCACCACTACCGCGGCGCCGGCATCCGTCGTGCCGGCGATCGATCCGGTCGAGTTGGATTGCGCCTGGACCTGGCCCGCCAGGCCCATGGTGAGCGCAAGTGCGAGAGCGCTCTTGCGCAACTGGTTGCTTCTGATTTCTTTCATTTGCGGCGATCTCCGTCACGTTAAGGTGATTCGAGGCGCCACGCTAAGGGAGTGTTAATTGGCCGACAAACGTCGTGTGACGAAGTTGTAGGCCTGTGTGACGAAAGCTAGCAATCGCTTAACAATTGACTGCCGCCAACTCGGGAAGGCGCCAGTCGATAGGGGCCAGCTGGCGCCCGGCCAACCAGCGGTTGGCCGCCGAGAAGTGGCCGCAGCCGATGAAACCCCGGTGGGCAGACAGGGGCGAGGGATGCGGGGCCCGCAGCACGCAGTGGCGGCGGGCATCGATGATCTTGCCCTTGGCCTGGGCGTAGCTGCCCCAGAGCATGAAGACCAGGCCGTCCTTTTCCCGGTCCAGGGTCTGCACCACGTGGTCGGTGAAGCCCTCCCAGCCCCGGCCCTGGTGCGACCCGGCCTGCCCGGCCTCCACGGTCAGCACCGCATTCAACAACAGCACGCCCTGCTTCGCCCAGGACTCCAGGCAGCCATGCCGGGGCCTGGCGAAGCCAAGGTCGCGCTCGATTTCCTTGAAGATGTTCAGCAGCGACGGCGGGATGTCCACGCCCGGCGGCACCGAGAAGGACAGGCCGTGCGCCTGGCCGGGGCCGTGGTACGGGTCCTGGCCGAGGATCACCACCTTCGCCTGGTCGAAGGGCGTGGCGTCGAGCGCGGCAAAGATGCGGTTGCCGGGCGGGTAGATGCGCTTGCCCCTGGCCTTTTCCTCGCGAAGGAATTCGGCGAGCGCCTGCATCGGCGGGGCCAGCAGGTAGTCGCCGACCTTGTCGCGCCAGGACGGATCCAGGTTGATCTGCGCGGCCGGCACTCAGCCAGGCTTACGCGGCGCCGCGCTTGCGCGCGGGGACACCGACTTTTTCGCGCATCAGCCGGCCGACCCGAAGCTGGAACAGCAGCTTGGTCACCAGCAGGCGTTCTTCGATGGGCTTCTGCACCAGGTCGTTGGCACCGGCGCGCAACAGGTCGGTCTGGTTGGCGGGATTGGCGTCGCCAGTCATCACCAGCACGGGCAGCAGGCCCTTCGGATAACCGAAGGTATTGCGGATGGACTGCACCAGGTCTTTGCCGGTGAGGTCGCCTTTCAGGTACACGTCGGTCAGCACCACGTCGGGGCCGGGGATGCGCTGCTGCGCCTTCATCGTTTCCAGGTGCGCGACGGCGTCTTCGACGCAAGTGCAATGGATGACCTGCAGGCCGTGTTTTTCCAGCATGCGCCGGGTCGCCAATGCGACGACGCGGCTGTCTTCCACGTACAACACTTCGCCGCCCGGTTCCGATTCGGGCGCCACGTAGCCCTTGATGAAGGCAGCCAACGCGTTGAAGCCGAGCGACTTGTCGAAATAGTCGGTGACGATGTCGTTGAAGCTGCGGCTTTCCAGGCGTTCCTGCACGTCGCCGGAAACAACAATAATGGGGATGTAGGCCTGCGGCGTGTGCTCACGCAGGTAACGCGCCAGCGCGAGGCCGTCCATGTCGGGCAATCGAAGCGCGGTGGTGACCAGGCTGAAGGCGCCGGTAAGCAACGCGGTCTTGGCTTCCTCGCCGGTCTCGCAACCGATGAACTCCATGCTCGGCAACTGTTGCCGCAGCACGCCCTCGATCATCTTGCGGACAACCTTCGACCCATCCACCACCATGATGCGTGGGGTTGTCGTCTCGGATAGTCGGAAGCCGGGGGTGCTCATCAATACGCTCAAATGTCGGTTGGACGAGTCTGCCTCAGATGGTGACCGCTGGCGAGCCACGCACCCAGCCATCCAAGCATCGTTGTAGTGAACACGATCACAACTACCCACTTCCAACCCGGTCCGGTGAACTGGAAGCGACTGCCGTAGCTGCCCACCAGCGACGCCAGGCTCGGCTGTAATAACGCAGCGGCGATAGCCAGCAGGCCAAGCGCGGCGAGTCCTGCGGCCAGTCCGTACCATGCCCCCAGGTAAATGAACGGCCTGCGAACGAAGCCGTCGGTGGCGCCCAACTGTTGCAGCACCGCGATCTCGTCGCGACGTGCGCCGATCTCCAGGCGCACCGTGTTGCCGACCACCAACAGCACGCCAAGGCTGAGCAACCCGGCTACGACCAGGGTCAGTTGCTTGCCGAATCCGAGCCACGCGGAGAGTCGTTGCCGCCACACGGCGTCGTGTTGCACGAGCTCGATTTCGGGCCGCGTCGTCAGGTCGGCCGCCAGCTTCGCGCCATCATCGTTTGGCTGCACCACCAGCACGGTGGGCAGCGGGTTTTCATCAAGCAATTCCAGCGCGCCGGCCAGGTCGCTCAACTCGCGAAACTCGGCCATGCCCTGTTCCGGCGTCTTCAGCGTCACCGAAGCGACGTCGGTGCGTTCGCGCAGTTGCGCTGCCAACTGTTCGGCGGCCCGCGCATCCACCTCGGCCTTGAGGAACACGCCGATCTCTCGCGACTCGCGCACGCTGCCCGACAATCGCTCGACGTTGGCCAGTGCCAGGGCGAGCCCGAGTGGCAGCGCCATTGCCACGGCCATCACGCCGACGGTCAGCAGGGTAGAGAACGGGCGCTGGAAGAAACGGCCGAGGCTCGACACCAGGGAATACGCGTGTTGCTCGCGCCAGGCGCGGAAGCGCTTGCCGACGCCACCCCGGGTTACCCGGGCGGCGGTGGGGGCGGCGCGGGTGTCGCCTTTGGCGGGCGACCTCATGCCGCCAGGTCCTCGGGCGAGATGTCGTCGGTCAGGCGGCCATGGTCGAGCACCAGCACGCGCTTGCGCAGTCGGCGCACCAGGCCCAGGTCGTGGCTGGCCACCAGCACGGCCGTGCCCTGCGCCTGCATCGCGACGAACAACTGCATGATCTCGGCGGCGAGGGTCGGATCGAGATTGCCGGTGGGTTCGTCGGCCAGCAACACCAGCGGTTGCGCCACCATCGCCCGGGCGATGCCGACACGCTGTTGTTCACCGGTGGAAAGTTCGAACGGCCTCGCACGTTCACGCGCGCCCAGCCCCACCTTGTCGAGCATGGAGCGCACGCGCTTGCCGATTTCAGGCGACGGCGTGCCGCTGATCAACAGGGGCAGCGCGACGTTTTCGAAGACGGTGCGCTCGAGGATCAGGCGATGGTCCTGGTGCACCACGCCGACCTGGCGACGATGCATCGCCACCTGCCGACCGCGCACTTTCGCAAGATTGCGATCCGACACCAGCACGGTGCCGCGCGTGGGCCTTTCGCTGAGATGGATCAGGCGTAGCAGGGTGCTCTTGCCGGCACCCGAATGGCCGGTGATGAATACCATCTCGCCGGCGTCGACCGAAAATCCGACATCGGTCAACGCGGCATGGCCGCCCGGATAGTTCTTGCTGACAGCATCGAAACGCAGCAGTGCCATGCCAACTCCAGCGGATGGATCAGGGCTTGGCGGGAACGACCAGTGACTTGACCTGGCGCGCGAATCGCTTGAAGAAACTTTCCTTCGACACGGTTTGCGCGGGTGCGGGAGCGGCCGGCGCCTGTTTCGCGGCGATGTTCACCGAGGCAGGCGCGGAACCTTCCGGACGCGGGCCGCGTTCGCGACGCGGCCGATCGCCTTCCGCACGCGGTGGGCGCGGCGGTGCATTCGGATCGCGTGGCGGACGCGGGGGACGCGGCGGCGCGTTGGGATCACGCGGCGGACGCGCGGCGCCTTCGGCAGACGACGAGCCGCCGGCATGCGGGCGACGCTCGCCCTCAGGACGACGCGGACCACTGGACGAACCGCTGCCACTGCGCGAACCACCGGGGCCGCTGCGCGAGCCACCCGGACCGCCACGGCTGCCGCCGGTTTTCGGGCCGCGGCCGCTGGCCAGTGCTTCGGCGCGGGCTTCGCGGAAAATGTCGGCGATGCTTTCGTTGGCTTCGCCATCGGCGCTGGCCACGTGCGCACGCGGCGTACGTGGAATCGGCGTCAGCAATTCGGCGGTAACGGCTTCCACCGGAATCTTCTGTTCGATGTAGGCCTCGATCTCCGGCAGCGACTGCGCATAGATCTCGCAGGCGAAACTGATCGCGTCGCCTTCCAGGCCCAGGCGCGCGGTACGGCCGATGCGATGCACGTAGTCTTCGGCATCGAAGGGAAGGTCGAAGTTGTACACGTGGCTGACCGCATCGATGTGCAGGCCGCGGGCGGCGACATCGGTGGCCACCAGTATTTCCAGCTCGGCGCGCTGGAACTTCGCGAGCAAGCTCTGGCGCTTCTTCTGCGGCACGTCGCCGGACAACACGCCCACGCGATAACCGGCCTTTTCCAAGGCACGGCCCACGCGCTCGACCCAGGCCTTGGTATTGACGAACACCATGGTGCGGTTGGCGTCGGTGCGCGACAGCAGGCTGATCAGCAACGGCAGCTTTTCTTCGTTGGACGGGAAGTACACGACCTGGCGCACGCGCGAGGCGGTGATGGTCTCGGTTTCGACGATGACTTTTTCCGGCTCGTTCATGTGCTCATACGCCAGCTCGAGCACGCGATGGCTGAGGGTGGCGGAGAACATCAGGGTCTGGCGCTCTTCGCGGCGCGGCAGCTTGCGCAGCAGGAAGCGCAGGTCCTTGATGAAGCCCAGGTCGAACATGCGGTCGGCTTCATCGAGGATGCAGACTTCGCAGGCGTGCAGGTGCACGACGCCTTGGCGCACATAGTCGATCAGGCGGCCCGGGGTGGCGATGATGACGTCGCAACCCTGGGTCAGCTGGGCGCGCTGCTTGTCGTAATCGACGCCGCCGTAGATCAGCGCGAATTTCAGGCCGAGGCCGGCGCAGAATTTTTCGGCGTCCTTGTGGATCTGGATGGCGAGTTCGCGAGTCGGCGCCAGGATCATGGCGCGCGGGTCGGCCGGACCGCGGTTGGCGAGCGCCGGACGGGTCATCAGGCGCTGGACCAAGGTGATCAGGAAGGCGAGGGTCTTGCCGGTGCCGGTCTGGGCCTGGCCGGCGACATCGCGCCCGGTCAGGGAGATCGGCAGGGTCAGCGCCTGAATGGGAGTACAGCGGGTGAAACCGGCGGATTCCAGGCCGGCGAGCATGGCCGGATGCAGGTCAAAGCTGGAAAAAGCGATATCAGTCAGGGGTTTATCAGACATTTTGTCGGTCATGGGGTCTCTTGTCCGCGGTCTGGCCGCGCTTGCGCGTCTTGCCCGGGGGTCGCAAACTGCGCCGGTGCTTCGGGCTGGTTGCCGGGTTGTCTTCGGCAGGGTCAGCCCCCAGTTTACCGTAATCCGCGGCCTTCCCGGCCCCGCGCATCATTAGACAAATCAGGAGTTTGCCCGTGAGTGACCAGGTGCTGCATGTTGGCGACGACGACTTTGACGCCCAGGTGTTGAAGTCCGATACCCCGGTCCTGGTGGACTTCTGGGCCGAGTGGTGCGGGCCGTGCAAGATGATCGGGCCGATGGTCGACGAACTGGCCGGCACCTACGCGGGCCGCGTAAAGGTCGTGAAGATCAATATCGACAACAACCCGAAAATCCCGCGCCAGTACGCGGTGCGCGGCATCCCGACCCTGATGATGTTCAAGAACGGCGCCGTGCATTCGACCCAGGTCGGTGCGGTCGGCAAGTCGCAGCTGACTTCGTTCGTCGACAAGGCGGTCTGATCTCCCCTGCTTTGTGTGGGAGCAGCTTTTGTGGGAGCGGCCTTGGCCGCGACTCCTGACCCGGCGAGAGTCATCGCGGCCAAGGCCGCTCCCACAACCATCGACTGAACTGAACCAATGCGCACCGCCCCGCTTGTGAATTGCCGGCCGGCAGTGTTAGCGTAGTCGCCAGCCAGGTGCCCCGCGCACCGCTCTATCTGCAACATCCCTCTTCCCCTCACTCGCATTCGCGAGGAACTCCGTGTCCGAAAACGAAACTGAAACCGGCAGCCTTGCCGAGAAACGTCCGCGCAAGCCGCGTGCTCCCAATAAACCCCGCGGCGACGCCGCAGACGCTCCTGCTTCCGCACCGGCTGCTTCGGTGGCCGAGCGTGCGCCTGAAGCTCGCGCAGAACGTGCCCCGGCACCCGAGCGCGCAGCGCCCGCCGCCGAGCGGCAGCCCGAATCGCGTCCCGCCGATGGCAACAACGGCAACCAGGGCCGCGATGACGGTGGGCAAGCCCCGCAGGCAGATGCCGGCCAGGCGGCGAATCGCAATCCGGGCGGCGCCGACAACAGCGAGCCACGCGATGGCGGCCAGAACGCCGGCCAAAACCCGAATCAAAACCAGAACCAGGGCGGCGAAGGCGACTTCCAGAGCCGCAACCGGCATCGCCGCGACCGTTTCCGCGATCGCGACCGCAATCGCGGTGGCGGTGGTGGTGGCGGTGGACGTCCCGATGACGGTGGCGAACAAGGCGAGCGCGACAACCGCCCGCCGCAGGGTTTCCAGCAGCCGCAGCTGCCGCCGGATTTCCCCAGCTACACGCTGACCGAACTCAAGCGCATGCCCGCGCACAAACTGCTGGAAATGGCGGAAACGCTGGGCCTGCATGAAGGCGTGGCGCGCATGCGCAAGCAGGACGTCACCTTCGCATTGCTGAAGGTGCTGACCCGCCACCCGAACGGCGTTGCCGGCGACGGCGTGCTGGAAATCCTGCCCGACGGTTATGGCTTCCTTCGTTCCGCCGACGCCAGTTACCTGGCCGGCCCCGACGATGTCTACATTTCGCCGAGCCAGATCCGCCGCTTCAACCTGCGCACCGGTGATGAAATCTCCGGCCGCATCCGCAGCCCGAAGGATGGCGAGCGCTACGTTGCACTGAACGTGCTCGACACGCTCAACGGCGAACCGCTGGAAGCGTCCAAGGGCAAAGTGCTGTTCGAAAACCTCACCCCCTTGTTCCCGCGCAAGCGCTTCACGCTGGAACGCGGCAACGGATCGAGCGAAGACATCACCGGCCGCATCATGGATCTGATGGCGCCGCAGGGCAAAGGCCAGCGCGCGTTGATCGTGTCGCCGCCGAAAGCCGGCAAGACGATGCTGATGCAGAATGTGGCGCAAGCCATCGTGCACAACCATCCCGACGTGCACCTGATCGTGCTGCTGATCGACGAGCGCCCGGAAGAAGTGACCGACATGCAGCGCACCGTGCGCGGCGAAGTCATTTCCTCCACCTTTGACGAGCCTGCGGCACGCCACGTGCAGGTTGCCGAAATGGTGATCGAGCGCGCCAAGCGCCTGGTCGAACACAAGCGCGATGTCGTGATCCTGCTCGACTCCATCACCCGCCTGGCCCGCGCCTACAACATGGTCGTGCCGAGTTCCGGCAAGGTCCTGTCCGGCGGCGTCGACGCCAACGCCCTGCATCGCCCGAAGCGTTTCTTCGGCGCGGCCCGCAACGTGGAAGAAGGCGGCTCGCTGACGATTATTGCTACCGCCCTCGTGGACACCGGCAGCAAGATGGACGAGGTGATCTACGAAGAGTTCAAGGGCACCGGTAATTCGGAAGTGCACCTGGACCGTCGCATCGCCGAAAAGCGCGTCTATCCGGCCATCAACATCAATCGCTCGGGTACCCGCCGCGAAGAATTGCTGATCGACCCGGACCTGCTGCAGAAGATCTGGATCCTGCGCAAGCTCCTGCATCCGATGGACGAGTTGTCGGCCATGGAATTCCTGCTCGACAAGATGAAGACCACCAAGTCGAACGACGAGTTCTTCAGTTCGATGAAGCGCTGAGTCCCCGGCGCCATGATGAAAAAGCCCCGAATTGCGGGGCTTTTTTTGTTGCGCGCCTAGTTGGTAAACAACGGCTTGAAGGGTGAATCCAGCGCGACCTGCCGGTCCGCCTTGTCACGCAAGCCCATGGCGATCTCGCAGGACTCATTGCGGGCGGCCCTTTGCCGCTGCTGTTCCTTGGCCAGGGCAATGGATTCGGCCTTGGAATTGACCTTGAACTTCTCGCCGGCGACAAATTCAACGGGCAAGGCAAGGCGCGTCACCACTGGCCGGCCGTCCAGTTGCTCGGGCCGATAGCTACCCGACATCAACCACGTTTCGATCGATTGCCGGTACTGCCCCTGGTAGGACTTGCTGCCCCGCTCGAACTGCATGTCGTCGATGACCGCGGTGCCATCGGGCATCACCCGAAACTCGACTTTCACGAGCGCCGAGTCGCCACGCATCAACGGCTTTTGCGGAAACACGGGGAATTTTTGGCCGTCATGGGCCGGACCATTGCCGCGGTACCTGACCGCAAGCCGGTACTGGCCATCCGCCGGCGCGGCGCAGGCATCGATCATCGCGTAGGTAACGCCCGCCACCGGGCGACCTTCGAGTGAGGGCGCAGCGAAGCGCCAACGCCTGGCGGTGGCTTCGATCGCATCGCGCACAGCCGCGGGAAGCGCGGGGTCGGCGCCAACCTTCACCACCTGGCCACTGCTGTCGACATCCAGGCGTGCCTGGGTGCTGAACAACATGAGCTCGGGCTTGTCTGCCGGGTTTGCGCCGGCGGTGCCCGCAACGAGCACAGCTGCCAGCACGGCGACGGCCAGCAAACGACGTCTCGAACGATACATGATGTTCTCCTTGGGCAGTGGAGCAGCCTATAACAGCGGCGCGCCCACCACATTTGACTTGAGTGCGACTGCGCTAGTCAGCGGAATGATTTCGCCTTGTGCTACGTCCGAAACGCCGATGTGCTGGGCGCCTTCATCCTGCTGCTGCCAGCTGATTGGCCGCATGGGCCCGCGGATGAAGGTGTGCCACTTGCCATCCACCTCGACTTCCCCCGGCTTGTGGTCGCTGCCCCCGAACACCACCGGCACGATGACCGTTCGTTCCGCGCCAGGCATGCGCGCGCGCTCCGGGGTGATATTGAAGTTCCAACCTTTCGCAGCGAAGATCGAGGCAGCTTCGAACGCCCGCAAGGCCTGTTTCATCAGCCTCGGCTGTCCCCGCACATCCACCAGCATGGATTGGGTAACGGCCACCTCTTCCGTCTTGCCCTCCGCGCTGATCATGATCGCCAAAAGCACCGTGCCCCTCACGTTGGCCACGGCAAGCTCCTGCGGATAGTACGGAGGGGAAAGCTTGCGACCGCTCATGGAACCTTCAACTGCCTTGGCATCGTCTGCAAGCACGCCTTCCGTGCCCGGAAACAACACATTGTCGACGTCGATGCGAAATCCCCCCTCCACCGGCCGAGCCGCAAGCATCACTCGCATCTCGGTGCGGATTTCACGCGGCACGCCGTCGATCAGCACAGGCTCGAAAGCCCACTTTCCAATGGCAAGCTCGAGCATGCCCCGCAACTCGTCGGTGACCTTCGTGGACACCGAGTAGTTGACCACGCCGCCCTTCGGGTCGAGCACGAGGCTGCCATCAACTCGCATGATGACAACCGACTCCAGCTCCGGCCCGACGGAAGCTGCCTGCTTGGCGTTGCACAGCCCCGCGGCCAGGCACAGCAGCAACGACGCGATGAGGGAGCGAACGTGCATGGCTGGAACTTCCCCATTGCTGATTGGATTCAAGTCTAACCGCGCCGCTCCTCGAAAATGGATGGCGCAGGGCATAATCTGCCTTAACGCGGAGACCCCCCATGCACGGACAAGGCAATCTCGAACTCTTCCTGATCTTCCTGATCGCGGCCGTGGTCGCGGTGCCCTTGTTCAGGCGCCTGGGCCTCGGTGCCGTACTCGGTTATCTGGTGGCGGGCGTCGCAATGGGCCCGTTCGGATGGCGCCTGGTGAAAGACCCTGCCAGCGTGCTGACCTTCTCCGAGTTGGGCGTGGTGATGCTGCTGTTCGTTATCGGCCTGGAACTGTCGCCTTCGCGTTTGTGGGTGATGCGTCGCCAGGTGTTCGGCATCGGCGGATTGCAGGTGGCGATTACCGCGCTCGCGATCGGCGCAGCGACGGCGATGATGGGCTTGGGATGGAAGACCAACCTGGTCGTCGGTCTCGGCCTCGCCCTGTCGTCCACCGCAGTGGGCTTGCAGTTGCTGGCCGAGCGCAAGGACCTGACTTCGCGTTACGGGCGCATGGCGTTTGCGATCCTGTTGTTCCAGGATCTGGCCGCCATTCCGCTGCTCGCGCTGATTCCGTTGCTGGGCGAAGCAAAGGCCGCTGCGCAATCGGCGCCGCCGCTGGACGCCGTGGTGCGCGCGGTCGGCATGATCGCCCTCGTGGTTATCGGAGGCCGGCTGCTGCTGCGACAACTCTTTCGCGCCGTCGCCTGGACCAAGATGGGCGAAGTATTCACCGCCACTTCCCTGCTGGTGGTGGTCGGTACGGCCTGGCTGATGCAATGGGGCGGCCTGTCGATGGGCCTGGGCGCGTTCCTGGCCGGCGTGCTGCTGGCCGACTCGGAATTCCGGCACGAACTCGAGGCGCAAATCGAACCCTTCAAGGGCCTGCTGCTCGGTTTGTTCTTCATCGCGGTCGGCATGAGCATCGACCTGAACCGGGTGATGGCCGAGCCGGCGCTGATCGCCGCAGGCGTGGTCGCCTTGCTCGCACTGAAAGGCGTGATCCTGTTCGGCATCGGCATGCGCCCGGGAAAATTGCCCGCGCGTGAGGCGCTTATGCTGGGCTCGGTATTGGCGCTGGGTGGCGAGTTTGCCTTCGTGGTATTCAGCGATGCGTTCCGCGTTGGATTGATCGACGCGGTGTTGCGCGACCGACTGGTAGCCGTCATCGGCCTGAGCATGGCCGCCACGCCCTTGCTGGTGATGGCCGCGTCGAACTGGTTGCAGGAACATCCCGAGAAGAAGGTGGAGCGGGAAGCCGACCCGATCGACCATGAGAATCCGCGCGTCATCATCGCCGGCTTCGGCCGCATGGGACAGATCGTCGGCCGCATGCTGCGCGCGCAGGGCGTGCCGTTCACCGCTCTTGAACACAGCGTCGAACAAGTCGAACAATCGCGCCGCTTCGGCACGATGATTTATTTCGGCGACCCGACCCGCGCCGACCTATTGCGCGCAGCGCATGCCGACCAGGCTGAGGTTTTCGTACTCACCACCGACGATGCCGAAACCACTATTCGCACCGCGCGCCTGCTCAAGCGCCTCTACCCGCATTTGAGGGTGTTTGCCCGCGCGCGCAATCGCCAGCACGCTTTCAAACTGATGGATCTCGGCGTGGAAGTGATCGTGCGCGAGACCTTCCATTCCAGCCTGGACATGGGCCAACAGGTACTGGAAGCCTTGGGCGTGCCGCCGGACGTGGCGGCGGAACGCCGCGAGCGCTTCCGCAAGCACGACGAACAGATGCTGCGCGAACAGCACCTGGTCTATGACGATGAAGCGGCGTTGATCGCCTCGTCGCAGCAGGCGCGGCAGGACCTGGAAAAACTGTTCGAAGCCGACAGGAAATAGCCAGATCGGCGGTTGGCCGATGCGAAGCTCAGCGCGGCTCGCGCAGGAAACGCGCCAGCGACGGCGGGGGCCGCGCCGGCTCGAACTCGGACGCGATGTCCACGTAACCACGCAGCAAAGCCAAGTCGTACGGCGTACGCCCCAGCGAATCGCGCAGGCCGCGGTTGGCGCCTTCGCGCAGCAAGCGCTGCACCACCGACAACAGTCCGTGCATCGCCGCCAGGTGTAGCGCGCAGAGGCCGCGCTGGTCCTGCGCGTCCAGCGATACGCCTTCGTTGAACAGGCGCTCGAGCACGGCCAGCAACACTTCCTCGTCGCAGGCAGCGCCGGCTTCGGCGCGCGCACCCAACACCAGCAGCAGCGGCGTGTGGCCACTGGCGTTGGCGGCATCGGCCGGCAGGTCCGCGAGCAACAACAAATCGAACAAGGCCAGCACGCGCTGCCGGTCGCGTGCGGTGAAGGCATGCAAGGCGGCGCAATGCAGTGCGCTCAATCCCTGCTCGTCCACGGTATCCACCGCCGCGCCCTGGGTAAGCAGGCGACCGGCGATTTCCGGCAAGCCGAGCGCCGCGGCCAGCATCAAGGGCGTCACGCCACCGGGCAAGGCCTGGTCGGGATCGGCACCAGCCTGCAACAGCGATTCGACGACGGGCGCATGGCGCATGCTGATCGCCGCCGACAAGGGCGTCGCACCGGTTCGCGCGCGCGCGCTGGCGTCGGCGCCACGTTCGAGCAGGCGACGGACGATTTCGGCCTGGCCGCCGCCTGCGGCGCGCAACAAGGCGGTGCAACCCTGCGGGTCCATCGAATCGACCGGCAGGCCCAGGTCGAGCAGTCGCTGCACGGCATCGGCATCGCCAGCCATCGCAGCGGCGGGCAAATCCATCGGCAACAGCGGTCGGCCCGGCAAACTCCAGTTGCGCCATTCCAGCCAATAAGTCAGGTCGCTTCGACCGCCCGCCAACGCCATTCCGAGCGCGGTCTGGCCGTCAGGCGATCGCGCCTGCGGCAAGGCGCCGGCGCGGATCAGGGAACGCAATGCATTTTCGCGGCCAAGCGACGCAGCGATATGGATTGCGCCATGGCCGCGCGCGTCACGGACGTTCGGATCAACGCCCTGCGCCAGTAGCGCATCCACCAGCCGCTGCCAGCCGAGCCGGATCGCAGTGACCAGTGGTGCGTCCTGCCCGGCGGCGGCCGCGAAGGCATCGGCGCCGCGCTCGAGCAAGGCCAGCGCAATCTGCTCAGCACCACGTCGGGTCTGCTCGCCACTCAGGCAGGCGCCGAGGAATCGCGACAGTCCGCCGCGTCCGGACACGGCGACGCCGCGTTCCAGCAGGCGAAGCAAGGGCGCGGGGCGGGCCGCGCCACCGTCGAACAGGCGGAATACCACACTGTCGTTTCCGGAACTCGTGCGATCGGCGGGCGCGCCGTGGCGGCACAACCACTCGAAGGCCCACAGGTCTTCTTCCACGGAAAATTCAAGCAGCAATTCGACCAGCACGTCGGGGCCGATGCCACCGCCCAAGGCCAGCGCCGCGCTCGCGGCATCTGGATCGTGTGCCGCCAATGCGTCCTGCAACAGTTGCCGCGGCGTGCGCCCGGCCTCGCCGTCGGCCAGGCCTTCCGCCACGCTGGCCGGCAACACGTAATCGGGATCGAGCACCGATACCTGCGGCCAGCGACCGTGTTCGATGGCGATATCGATCGGCCGCTTGCCATCGGCATCGCGGCGCGATGGGTCCACGCCCATCTGGATCAACTGCCGCAACAGGCCAGGTTCCGCACCGGCGATACAAGCGAGCATCAACGCGTTGCGTTGCTGGCTGTCGACGGCGGCCACATCGGGTTTCGCTGCGGCCAGGCGTTGCACGACTGCGGTATGGCCGTGGCCCGCGGCTTCCAGCAGCGGCGTCAGGCCATGGGCGTCGTGCGCGTTCCGGTCCGCGCCCGAATCGAGCAGGAGAGCGACCACTTCGGCATTGCCGGCGGCGCAGGCCTGCATCAACGCGGTGCGCTGGTCCTGGCCGCGCGCATCCACGCGCGCCTTGTGCCGAAGCAGCAACTGCGCGCCACCCGGGTCGTCGTCGCCGGCGACCGCCGCCAGCAAGGCGGGTTGCCCACCGGCGGGTTCGGGACGCGCGCCATGTTCGATCAGGAAACGCGCCAGTCGCCAATTGCCCGAAGCACAGGCGATGGCAAGCGGGCTGAAGCCTTCGCTGTTCAAAGCATCCACTTGCGCGCCGGCATCGAGCAGCAGCGCCGCCACCGCAGGGTCGGTGCTGCGCGCGGCGTGGTGCAAGGGCGTATTGCCCTCGTTGTCGGCGCTGCGCGCGTCGGCGCCATTGGCCAGCAGCGTCATCACCGCCTCGGGCCGGCCATGCCAGCTGTCGCGCGTGGCGGCGAGCAAGGCAGTGAGGCCGCCGTGGCGATGGTTCAGGTCAACGCCGCGGCCAATCAGCTGGCGCAGCAGGCGCAGGTCACCCTGCAAGGCCGCGAGCATGGGCAGGGTGCGCTGGTCGCGGTCTTCGTCGGCCGGCAGGGCATGCGCGTCGGCACCCGCGTCCAGCGCTTCCAGCGCGGCGTCGATGCGGCCCGCGCGCAAGGCGGCGTAAAGGCGCTCGTCGGGCGTGCCGGCAATGGGTTCGGCGGGCGGGCTCGGTGTTCCCGTCGCTTCTTCGATGGGCAGCGAATCCAGCACCGATGAGCTGGACTGAATCTGGCGATCCGCACGGCGATGGATCTCCATGTGCGCCAGCAGGCTCAGCCCCGGGAACGCGAGCAACAGGGGCATGCGCCACGCCTCGGGCACGACACCCGGCCAGATCAGCGCCAGTCCCAGCGACAGCAGGCCGAACACCAGCGCGGTGATGACCAGCCCGCGACCGGGATCCGCACTGGCCGTCCGCGTTGCCGCTGCCAGCACGCCAGCCAGGCTCTGGCCATGGCGCGCGGCCTGCGCGAAGCTCGGCCACAGGCGCCACAGTCCCAGCACCACGAAGCCCGCACACAGGCTCAGCACCAGCGCCGGCACCAGCGCGCCATTGTCCAGCAGGGCCCGAAGCGGCCAGGCCACGATCAGTGCTTCCAGCCCGAAGGCCAGCAACCACAGGGCCGTGACGGCCACGATGTCGGCGACCAGGGGGCTGCGCGGTTGGCGCAGGTCCCGACTGCCGCGCCAACCGCTCCAGGCCAGCACCATCAGTGGCTGCGCCAGCAGCAGGCCGGCAAGGGCCAGCCGCGAGGCGGACATCAGCGGCAGCCAGGCCAGGGCAACGGCCAGGGCCAGCAGCGCGGCTGGGCGGAGCAAGTTGGTGCGTTCAGCCATCGCCGACACCGCCTTCCACCAGCGGATCCAGGACGGTTTCAGGGCCCTGCAAATAAAAGCCACGACTGGCGAGGTTGGCCCGAACCACCTCGGCATCGGCGCGGGCGAGACGACGGCCCGGCTCCAGCGCCACGTCCAGCACGAAGCTCAGCACCCCAAGCGGCAGGCGCACGCCCTCGGGCACCAGGCCGAAGGCATCCTTCTCGCGCAGGTACAGGTAGGTGTCGGGTTTGCGCAATGACTTATAGACGTAGGCGTGCATGGTGCGCGCGTGCTGGAATTGCCCGATTGTCGCCGCAAAACCGAAGCGGGGAAAGCGCCGGTGGCTTTGTTACGCTAGCCAGCCGGTTTTTCCGCAACCCATTCACGCCTGATCCATTCACGTTGGAGTCCGCATGCGCCTTCGTTCCGCCCTCGCCACCGCCTTGTTCACGACACTTGCACTGTCAAGCCTGCAAGCGCGTGCGCAAACTCCGATCACGCTCGACCAGGCGATGGCGCACCCAGACTGGATCGGACCGCCGGTCAACACCGCCTGGTGGTCCTGGAACAGCCAACACGTGCTGTATGAACTCAAGCGCCCCGCCTCGCCCCTGCAGGACACTTACCAGCAATCCGTCACGGGTGGCGCCGCCAACCGCGTTGACGAAGCCGCGCAAGCGGGCATGGACGCCGCATCGCCGGTTTACGACGCCGCGCGTACGCGCCTTGCCTTCGTGCGCCATGGCGACATCTTCGAACGCGACCTGCGCAGCGGCGCGCTGACGCAGGTCACGCGCAGCGTGGACGCCGAAGCCGATCCGCAGTATTCCGCCGACGGCCGGTCGCTGCAGTTCCGCCAGGGCGACAGCTGGTTCGCCTGGAATTCGCGCGACCGCCTGGTCAGCACCGTCGCCATTGCGGTCGCGGCCAAGGACCCGGCCGAGAAGCCCAAGGCCGACGCGCAGCGCGACATGCAACTGCGCCTGATCGCTACGCTGAAGCGACAGGCCGAGGACCGCGATGCGCAGCGCGTGCAGGGCCAGCTCCTGCGCAAGCTCGACGCCACGCACGCCCCCGCGCCCGCCTACCTGGGCGACAGCGTGAAGATCGACGGCACGTCCCTGTCGCCGAACGGACGCTGGTTGCTGGTGGTGACCTCGCCGAAAGACGCCGAGGTCGGTCGCATCGGCAAACTGCCGCGTTATGTCACCGAATCGGGTTACGAGGAATTCGAGGACCAGCGCACGCGGGTCGGCCGCAACTGGCCGATCGCACAAACACTGAAGCTGGTGGAGCTGGCGACCGGCAAGGTGACGGACCTGGCCTTCGATTCCCTGTCCGGCATCAACGTCGATCCGCTGGCCGAAATGCGCAAGGCACAGAAGCTCGATGCGCTGAAGGGCAACCGCGCGGTGCGCGTGTTGAACGAAGGCGACAACAGCGGCGCTGCCACCATTCGCTGGAGCAGCAACGGTTCGCAACTTGCCGTGCAGATCCGCGCCATCGACAACAAGGACCGCTGGATCGCGACAGTGGACTTCGGCAACGGCACGCTGCGCAACGCGCATCGCATGACCGACCCGGCCTGGATCAACTGGAACTTCAACGATTTCGGCTGGCTGCCTGACAACCGCACGCTGTGGTACCTGTCGGAAGAAACCGGTTATTCCCACCTGTACACGCTCGCCGACGGCACGGCGCGCGCGCTGACCCAGGGCAACTGGGAAGCGTCGTCGGTGCAATGGACCGCAGACGGCCGCACGGCGTATTTCGTCTGCAACCGCAAGCGTCCGGGTGACTACGAAGTGTGTTCCGCACCGGCCGCGGGCGGCGACGTGCGCGAAGTGACCGCGCTAGATGGCATCGAGAGTTTCGTGTTGTCGCCCGATGATTCCAAGCTGCTGCTGCGTTATTCGGCAAGCTACCTGCCGCCGCAACTGGCGGTCGTAGCCAGCGCCGGTGGCGAACCGGTGAAGCTCACCGACACGCGCACCGCCGAATTCCGTGCCCGCACGTGGATCGAGCCGCAGACAGTGCAAGTGCCGTCCAGCAAAGGCGCCGGAACCATTTGGGCGAAACTTTATCGCCCCGCGCAACTCGAACCGGGCAAGAAATATCCGGTGGTGATGTTCGTGCATGGCGCCGGCTACCTGCAGAACGTCAGTGACCGCTATCCGAATTACTACCGCGAACAGATGTTCCACAACCTGTTGGTGCAGCAGGGCTACATCGTGCTGGACATGGACTATCGGGCATCGGAAGGTTATGGCCGCGCCTGGCGCACGGCGATCTACCGGCAGATGGGCCATCCCGAACTCGACGACTACCTCGACGGCGTGAACTGGATGGTCGCCAACCAGCAAGGCGACGCCGGCAAGGTCGGCATCTACGGCGGCAGCTATGGCGGCTTCATGGCCTTCATGGCGCTGTTCCGCACGCCGGATGTGTTCGTGTCGGGCGCCGCGTTGCGCCCGGTGACGGACTGGACCACGTACAACCACGAGTACACGTCCAACATCCTCAACACGCCCGAGATCGATCCCGAGGCCTACAAGAAATCGTCACCGATCGAATTCGCCGAGGGCCTGCGCGGCCACCTGCTGATCGCGCACGGCATGATCGACGACAACGTGTTCTTCCAGGACTCGGTGCGCCTGTCGCAGCGCCTGATCGAGTTGAAGAAGGACCATTGGGAATTGGCGGCGTATCCGCTGGAACGGCATGCCTTCACGCAGCCCGAAAGCTGGTACGACGAGTATCGCCGCATCTACCAGTTGTTCGAGCGCACCCTCAAGTAAGCGCGCGCGATCAGCACATGGCGGCTGTCAGGACAGGTAGCCGCCATCCACCGCCAGCACGCTGCCGGTGACGTAACTGCTGGCCGCGCTGCTGAGGTAGAGCACGGCCGGCGCGATTTCATCGGGCTGCGCGACACGTGCAAGCGGAATCATCTGCATCATCATGCCGAGGATCTTCGGATTGCCGGTGAGTGCCGATGCAAACTTCGTATCGGTCAGGCCGGGCAGCACCGCATTGACACGAATGCCGTGCACGGCCAGTTCCTTGGCGAAGCCTTCGGTCATGTTGACGATGCCGGCCTTGGTCATCGAGTACACCCCCTGCCCCGGCGCCGCGCGGCGCGCATTCACCGACGCGATGTTGACGATGCAGCCGCCCTTGCCGCGCATGCGCCTGGCCGCCTGCACGGTGGTCCAGAAATAGCCGCGCAGGTTCACTTCCACGGTCTTGTCGAAGCTGCCCAGGTCCATGTCGATCATCGGGCCGAAATACGGATTGGCCGCGGCGTTGTTGACCAGGATGTCCACGGTCCGGCCTTCCGCGTCCAGCGCGGCGAAGGCAGCCTCGATCGCGGCGATGTCGCCGACATGCATCGCCAGCGCCTGCGCGGACCCGCCGTCGGCACGAATGGCCTCGACCACTTTCTCGCAACTTTCCAGCTTGCGACTCGTGCACACGACATGGGCGCCGTTCGCCGCGAGCAGGCGGGCAATGCTCTCGCCGATGCCGCGCGAAGCGCCGCTGACCAAGGCTGTCTTGCCGGTCAAATCAAACAACGACTGCGTCACAAAATGCTCTCCTGTTTCGGAACCGTCACGGCCGCTTGCTATGCTCGAAAGCCTAGCACAGCGCACCCCGGAGCCCTTGATGACGCAGCAGCGGAGAGTCCTGGTGACGGGCGCGGGCAGCGGCCTGGGACAGGCGCTGGCGCTGCGCTACGCGGCCAGCGGCGCGCGCGTGGCTTGCGTGGACCTGAGCGTGGAACGCAGCGAGGTCACCCGCAAGCGACTGAAGGGTGAAGGCCACCTCGCGCTGGCCGCGAATGTCGGCAGCGACGATGAGATGGAACAACTGCAGGAAACCATCTTGCGTGAGTGGGGCGGCGTGGATGTGCTGGTCAACAACGCCGGCATCGCCTCCGGCGGGCAGATGGTGGAAACCACCATGGCCGAATGGCGGCAGATCCTGGAAGTCAACCTGCTCAGCGTCGTGCGCGGGTGTCGGCTGTTCCTGCCGGGCATGCTCGCCAATGGCGGCGGCCAGGTAATCAATACGGCGAGTTTCGCCGGACTGGCGGCAGCGCCCGGCGCGATGACCTACGGCGTGGCCAAGGCCGGCGTGGTCGCGCTGTCGGAACAACTGCGCGCCGAAGTCGAGTTGCGCGGCGTCAAGGTCAGCGTCATCTGCCCGAGTTTCTTCCGCACCAACCTGTGCGACACCGTGATCGGCAGTCCCGCCACCAAGGCGCTCGCGCTGAAAATGATGGATTCCGCGCCCGATACCATCGACAGTGTCGCCGACAGGGTGTTCGCCGATGCCGAGAAGGGTCGCTTCCTGATCCTGCCGACGAAACGCGAGCCGATGCGCTGGCGCCTCAAACGCTGGTTCCCGGGGTTATATTTCCGCATGTTGCTGAAGCTGTCAGCCAAGATGATGCGAGCCCCGCGATGAAGTGGATGGTTTACGGCGCCAATGGCTACACCGGCAGGCTGATCGCCGAAGAGGCCGCGCGCCGCGGCCTGCGGCCGATACTGGCCGGACGCAACGCCGGCGCTATCGAACCCCTGGCCAAGAAACTGAAACTGCCGGTGCGCGCCTTTGCGCTCGACAATCCGGCCGCCGTACGTGCGGGCCTGAAGGACATCGGCCTGGTGCTGCATTGCGCGGGCCCGTTTTCCGCTACCAGCGCGCCGATGGTGGCAGCCTGCCTCGATGTCGGCGCGCACTACCTGGACATCACCGGCGAGATCGACATCTTCGCCGCCTGCCATGCGCTCGATGCAGTGGCGCGCAAACGCGGCATCGTGCTGATGCCGGGCACCGGCTTCGACGTGGTACCGACCGACTGCCTGGCCGCGCAACTCAAGCGTGAATTGCCGTCGGCCACCTCGCTGGTGCTGGCCTTCGACGCCACCGGCGGGCCGAGCCCGGGCACGGCGCTTACCGGCGTGGAAGGCCTGGGCAAGGGCGGTCGCGCGCGTATCGACGGCAAGATGACCCGGGTGCCGCTGGCGTGGAAGACGCGCAGCTTCGATCGGGATGGCGAGGCCCGCTTCGCGATGACGATTCCCTGGGGCGACGTGTATACGGCCTTCATCAGCACGGGCATTCCCAATATCGAGGTCTACATGGGCGTGCCGCCCGCGTCGGCCACGCGGCTGCGCCGCATCCGCTGGCTGGGTCCACTGCTCGGCACAGCGCCCGTGCAAGCCTGGCTGAAATCACAAGTCGCCAAGCGCGTCCGCGGCCCGTCCGAAAAAGGTCGCGCCAGCAGCGACACCCGCGTGTGGGCCGAAGTGCGCGATGACTCCGGGCAGGAACTGAAGGCGCAGCTGAGCACGCCCAACGGCTACGAGCTTACCGTCACCGCGTCATTGGGCATCGTCCAGCGATTGCTGAACGGGGCGCGCCCCGCAGGCGGCTACTACACGCCATCACAACTGATGGGCGCCGATTACGTGCTCGACCTGCCGGGCGTAAAGCGACTCTGAGCATTGAGTCACGCTGCGCTGAGACAACAGTGAGCGATTTGTCGGTCGGGTCACAACGTCATCCTATCGTTCTGGTCTGTAATGGTTCGACGTGCCCGTTACCCAGGATGGAATACCAATGAGCGACCGCGACGAACTCGTCACCCGACTGGGCGAGGCCATGGACAACGGCGAGTTCGAGATGTTCTTCCAACCGGAGTTCGATGCCACGGGCAAGCCGGTCGCCGTCGAAAGCCTGATTCGCTGGCGCCATCCGGAACGCGGGCTGATCCCACCGGTGGTGTTCCTGGCCATCTGCGAGGACAGCGGATTGATCCTGCCGCTGGGCCGTTGGGTGCTGGGTGAAGCCTGCGCCTACCACTTCCGGCTGATCGAGGCGGGCTGGCCCGGCGTCACCGTGTCGGTGAACATGTCCACCGCGCAATTCGAAGACGCGGGCATGGTGGATTACCTGCGCAAGCTGGTCACCGAATTCAACATTCCCGCCGGCGCCATCGAACTTGAACTGTCCGAAAGCACGGTCATGCACAACCCCAATCGTTCGGTCGAGATCCTGACCGCAGTACGCGCATTGGGCGTCGGCATCGCCATCGGCGAATTCGGCACCGGTTATTCCAGCATGTCCACCCTGCACCGGGTGCCCGCCGACAAGATCAAGATCGATCGCAGTGTCGTGCGCGGCGTGCACGAGGACGGCAACAATGCCGCGATCTGTCGATCGATCATTTCGCTGGCCCATGGCAAGGACCTGATTGTCTTCGCCGAGGGCGTCGAACTCAGCGAGGAACACGCGTGGCTGCGCGCCAACGGTTGCGACGGCGTGCAGGGTTACCTGTTCGCGAGGCCGGCGCCGTTCGAAGACATGCTCAGGGCACTCGGCTCGCTGCCTGCATGAATGGTCCGACGCTCGGCAAGCCCGTCGCCTATGGGCTTGCGCTGAGCTTCGCACTGCTGTCGATCCTGCTCTACGTCTTGTGGCGCGACCACGAGGCGCGGCTCGCCGCCGCCGAACGGCGCGTCGCCGCCATCGCCATGGGCAGCGACCGACTGCTGACCTTGCAGATGCGCAACCTGGAACGGGCGATGGTTGGCATCGCGATAGATTCCAGCAAACTGTCGGAGCACGTGCCCGAGGAAGCGCGCCGGCTGCGCCGGGAAATGGTGGAAGGCGTGGACTCGCGCCATGCCGAACTGCGCGAGGTGGCGTTGGTCGACGAGGCCGGCATTGACCTCGATGGCGACAGCGGGCAGGTGGACGTTGCCTGGGCCCGCGACCCGGCCAATCGAATCGACATGAAGGGACTGCGCATCGGGCCGCCGGTTCGCGAGGTCGACGGCGAGTGGGTGGCGCCGCTGGCGATGCCCGCGTTGATCGACCACAGCGGCCGACGGGGATGGGTGTTGGCCGACTTGCGGCTGACCGCCCTGGCCGACCTCGCCAGCGGACTCGATACCGGCCCCAAAGGCGTCACCAACGTGATGCACCACCGCGGCAAGATGCTTGCGCGGGCTCCCCTGGACGGGCATTCCATCGGCGAGGACCTGTCCAACGCCGCCGTCTTCAGCGAACTCCTGCCGGTTGCCGCGCATGGCCCGGGCGACCTGGTCAGCCCGCTGGACGGCGTCCGCCGGTTGGTGGCGTATCGGTCGCTGGAACGCTATCCGCTGGTGGTTACCGTCGGCGTATCACGCGCCGAGGTACTGGGAACCTGGTACGGCTTCGCCGCGGCTGCGGCGCTGGTATGCATGATCTATGCGCTGGGCTGGATGCTGCTCTTGCGTACCTTGCTCAATGCCAATCGGCGCCAGGCCCTGCTGCTGGGCGAACTGGGTGCAAGTCGCGAAACCCTGCTCGAAGCGCAGGCGATTTCGGGACTGGGTTCGTACAACCTCGACCTCGAATCCAATTGGGTCGAGTTTTCTGCGGAGGCGCGCGCCATCTACGCCTTCACCGCCGAAGACAATCCGCTGACGCTGCAGACCTGCATCGACCGTATCCATCCGGACGACCGCGAGGCGACAGTGGAAGCACACCAACGTCATATCCGCGAGGATTCCTTCCCGGACACGCCCTACCGCGTCCAGCGTCCGGATGGCAGCGTGCGTTCGGTCGTCGCGCGCGGCCGCATCGTCCGGGCCGACGGCCGGCGCATCATGGTCGGCACCATCCACGACATCACCGAACTGGCCGACACGCACCGCCGTTTGCAGGAAGCCGAATCCCAATACCGTTTGCTGTTCGAGCAAAATCCGCTGCCGTTCTGGGTATTCCATCGCGAGACGTTTCAATTGCTCGAGGCGAACGAGGCGGCCGTCGCGCAGTACGGATACACACTCGAGGAATTCAGGCAGCTCACCCTGTTCGATATCCGGCCGCCTGAGGACGTCGAGGAAGCACGCCGCGTCGCCAGCGAGGGCAGGCCGGAGAATCGACGCGGCCGGGTCTGGCGCCACGTCACCAAGGATGGCCGCGTCCTACAAGTCGCCATCCACTCGGCCGACATCGTCTTTCGCGGCGAGCCGGCGCGCCTGGTGCTTTCCATGGATGTCAGCCGCCAGCACCAGGACGAAGCGGAACTGAGGCTGCTGCGCCGGGCGATCGAGTCCACCGAAAACGGCATCGCGGTGGTGGACGCAAGGGAAGACGAGATGCCCCTGGTGTACGTCAATGCCGCCTTCGAAAAGATCACCGGCTACTCCGAGGCCGAGTCGCTGGGCCGCAATTGCCGTTTCCTGCAAGGCAGCGACCGCTACCAGGCCGGCCTGGATGCCGTCCGCACCGCCATCCACGGCAACTACGAAAACCAGTCGCTGCTGCGCAACTACCGCAAGAACGGCGAGATGTTCTACAACCAGTTGTCGATATCGCCGGTGCGCGACGACAACGGCCAGCTCACCCATTTCGTCGGCGTGCTGAACGACGTCAGCGACCGGCAACGCTACGAAGCGCAGCTGGCCTACCAGGCCACCCACGACGAACTGACCGGCCTGCTCAACCGCACTGCCCTGCTCGCCGGCCTGGAGCGCCTGATCGCCGCCGCCGGCGACAGCACCGTCACCCTGCTGTACCTGGACATCAACAACTTCAAGCTGATCAACGACAGCCTGGGCCACGAAGTGGGCGATGAGGTGCTTCGCATCATCGCCAAGCGCCTGCGCACCGCGCTGGGTGACGCGGACCGGATCGGCCGCATGGGCAGCAACGAATTCCTGCTGGTGCTGGCGCGGCCCGATGCGGATGAACTGATCACGCGCGTGCTGGCCGTGCTGGCCGAGCCGATCGAGGCCCTGTCGACATTGCACTACCTCAGCCTCAACGCCGGCGTCGCCCGCTTTCCCGACCACGGCCGCTCGCCCGACCTGTTGTTCAAGAAGGCGGGATTGGCGACCCATGAAGCCAAGCGTCGCGGGCACAACCAGCGCGTGGAATACACGACCGAGTTCGAACGCGCGGTCACCGACCGCCAGCATCTGGTATCACGCCTGCACGAGGCGATGGAGCGCGAAGAGTTCGAACTTCATTTCCAGCCCCTGTTCAACACGCTGCGCGAAGAACCCATCGGCCTGGAAGCGCTGATCCGCTGGCGCCATCCGGACCGGGGCCTCGTGCCGCCCGGGGAATTCATTCCCGTGTGCGAGGACAGCGGCCTGATCGTGCCGCTGGGACGCTGGGTATTGCGCGAAGCGTGCCGCCACCATCGCAAGCTCGTGGAAGCCGGCTGGGCCCATCTGACCATCGCCGTCAACGTGTCGGCCATGCAGTTCCTGAGCGGCGAACTGGAGCACGACGTGCCGGCCCTGCTGCGCGAATTCAAGGTACCGCCTGGCATCCTGGAGCTCGAACTGACCGAAAGCCTGGTGATGGAAAACCCCGAGTCCGTGATCACGGTGATGCGCGAACTTCGCCAGCATGGCGTATTGCTGTCCATCGACGATTTCGGCACCGGTTATTCCAGCATGGCTTACCTGCACCGCCTGCCGGTGGACAAGCTGAAGATCGATCGCAGTTTCGTCAGCCGCGTGGAAAACGACGGCCACAACGCGGCGATCTGCGAATCGATCCTCGCGCTCGCGCGCAGCTTCGACCTGAAGGTGATCGCCGAAGGCGTGGAAACCCAGGGACAACTCGGCTGGCTGCGCAGCAAGGGCTGTGATGAAGTCCAGGGCTACCTGCTGGCGCGGCCGCTGCCCTTCCTGGAAACCGTGGCCGCGCTCGACCGGCGCAATGCAGAGCCGATTTCCCACGGCAAATAGCCTGTTTCGGGCTGCCGGATGCGCCAGTGGCGATGATCGGCCACGTTACAATGGCGCATGGATGTTTCGCACCTGCTCGATGAACTCAACCCCGCCCAACGCGAAGTAGTGTCCGCCCCACCCGGCCATTACCTGGTCCTGGCCGGTGCCGGGTCGGGAAAGACCCGCGTGCTGACCCATCGCATCGGCTGGCTCAATGAAGTGATCGGCGTGCCCACGCACGGCATCCTGGCCGTCACCTTCACCAACAAGGCCGCTGCGGAGATGCGCCACCGCGTCGAGGCGCTGCTGCAGCACGGCATGCGCGGCATGTGGGTGGGCACCTTCCATGGCCTGGCGCATCGCTTGCTGCGCATGCACTGGCAGGAAGCGGGCCTGCCCGAGTCCTTCCAGGTGCTCGATTCCGACGACCAGTTGCGCCTGGTCAAGCGCATCGCCGCGGCGCTCGAACTCGAGGAAGGGAAGTTTCCGCCACGACAGATCGTCTGGTGGATCAACACGCAGAAGGACGAGGGCCGTCGGCCGAAAAACATCCAGGTGCCCGGTGGGGATTTCTTCACCAAGACCCTGCTGCGCGTGTACGAGGAATACGAAATCCGCTGCCAGCGCGCCGGGCTGGTGGACTTCGCCGAAATCCTCCTGCGCGCGCACGAACTGTGGCTCGAACATCCGGCCCTGTTGCACCACTACCAGCAGCGCTTCGGCCAGATCCTGGTGGACGAATTCCAGGACACCAACACCATCCAGTACGCCTTCATCCGCGTGCTGGCCGGTGATACCGGGCAGGTGTTCGTGGTCGGCGACGACGACCAGGCCATCTACGGCTGGCGCGGCGCGAAAGTGGAAAACGTGCAGCGCTTCCTGCGCGATTATCCGGGCGCGAAGACCTTCAAGCTCGAGCAGAACTATCGGTCCACGGGCAACATCCTGGCGGCGGCCAATGCGGTCATCGCGCACAACCCCGAACGCCTCGGCAAGCAACTGTGGACCAGCGACGCCGACGGCGACCCGATCGATCTTTATTGCGCCTACAACGAGGTGGACGAGGCGCGCTTCGTGGTCGAGCGCATCCGCGCACACATCGACCAGGGCGGTTCCGCCGGCGACAACGCCTTGCTCTACCGCAGCAACGCGCAATCACGCGCCTTTGAAGAACAACTCGGCCAGGCGCGCCTGCCCTATCGCGTTTACGGCGGCCAGCGCTTCTTCGAGCGGATGGAAATCAAGGACGCGATGTCCTACCTGCGCCTGGTCGCCAATCGCGACGACGATGCGGCCTTCGAGCGCGCGGTGAATACGCCGCCGCGCGGCATCGGCGAACGCACGCTGGATGAAGTGCGGCGGCTGGCACGCGGCAGCGCGCAATCCCTGTGGCGCGCCGCGTCGCAGGCCAGCGAAAGCGGGCCATTGGCCGGCCGCGCGCGCAATGCGCTGAAGGGCTTCATCGACCTGGTCGAAACGCTCGCCGCACAAACGCCGGAAATGCCACTGCACGAACAGTTCGACCACGTGCTGGAACGATCGGGCCTGCGCGTGCATTACACGGCCGAGTCCAAGGGCCAGCTCGATTCACGCGTGGACAACCTGGACGAACTGGTTTCCGTGGCCAGTCGTTTCGAACGCCGCGACGACGAAGAGTCGAACGAGAACATGACCGAGCTGGTGGCCTTCCTCGCTTACGCAGCGCTGGAGGCCGGCGAGGGCCAGGCGCAAGTGGGCGAAGACGGCGTGCAATTGATGACGCTGCACAGCGCCAAGGGACTGGAATTTCCCAATGTCTTCCTGGTCGGGCTCGAAGAAGGCCTGTTCCCCAGTTCGCGGTCGAGCGAAGAAAGCGGGCGACTGGAAGAGGAACGAAGGCTCGCGTATGTGGGACTGACCCGCGCGAGGCAGCACCTGACCCTGAGCTACGCTGAATCGCGGCGCCTGCATGGCATGGAGATGCTCGGCACGCCGTCCAGGTTCCTGCGCGAAATCCCCGCCGCCCTGCTGCGCGAGGTGCGACCCCGCGCCAACGCCAGCCGCCCGGTCTATCCGCCTTCATTCGCCAGCGCCGCGCCGGCCGGCGGCCTGCGCCTGGGCCAGCGAGTCAGCCACGCCACCTTTGGCGCGGGTGTGGTGATGGACAGCGAGGGCAGCGGTCCACATGCGCGCGTGCAGGTGAACTTCGAAGACGCGGGCGCGAAATGGCTGGTGCTGGCTTACGCCAACCTGTCACCGCTGTAGGGACTTGCCACCAACCGCTCAGGGCGTGTTGGTGGTTTCCGGCTGGGTAGTTGCGGGCTCGGCCTGGCGTTGGTTGCGAAGCTTGCGCTTGGGCGGATCGCATTTCTTGAAGACGCGACAGGCGAAGCTGCGCTTGGCCTTGGCAACTGCCGGATCCTCTGCTTGCGCGACCGGCGCAGCAGCGGCTGCCGCCTCGGCCGCCTGCTGTTGCTCGAGTGCCAGGCGCGCGGCTTCTTCCTCCTGCTTGCGCGCCGCTTCGCGCGCGATTTCTTCCGGGCTCGGTTCCTTCGCGGCGCGCACCCGGATCCGGTTGCGTTCCTCGTTGGGGCCGCCGTGGCCATAGCGAATCGTGCCCACCGTGCCGTCGGCCAGCGGATCAGCGCCGTTCGCATCGGCCGGCTCGCCGGTGGCGGCATCGGTTGCGGTCGGCACTTCGTCGGTGGCCGGGGTCGCGGGCGTGGCCGGCGTCGGCGGAACGCCGGGCGTGGTGGCGGCGGGGTCGGTTGCAGCGACCGCAGGCGCGGCCGGCAACTCCGCATCCTTCCTGAATCCGTAGCCCTTGCCCAGCACCATCCAGCCGGCAGCGCCCAGCATCAGCACGCCGGCCAGCACCAGCACGTTGCGCATGGTGTTGTTCTTGGCGGCGGGCGCGGCCACTTCGGCGGTAATCCGCCCCGTGATCGGCTGTTGGCTGGACAGGCTCGGGCCGCGCGACGACACCACCGGCGGCGCCGACGCGACGCGCGGCGGCGCACCGGGGGTAAGCGGGGTGGGCGCGCCGACCAGGGTCGGGTTCGAGGCATTGGCGCCGGCCCAGGGTGCCGGGCGCAGTTTCAGCTGCCCGTCCTGGATGACCAGCGGATGCTTCTTGAGGTCGTTGTTTAGGTCTTCGCAGCTCTGGTAGCGGTCGGCCGGGTCTTTCGCCAGCATCTTGTTCAGGATGCGCGCAATTTCTTCGTCGACGTCCGGGTTCAATTCGCGGATGTCGGGCGTATCGGCCTGCACGACGTCCAGCATCAGCTTCAGCGGACTGTCGTCGTGGAAGGGCATGCGCCCGCTGAGCATTTCGAACAGGACGATACCCAGCGCGAAGATGTCGGAACGCTGGTCCACCATCTTGCCCAGGCAGACTTCGGGCGACAGGTAGCCGGGCGTGCCGACGAAGGCGCCGGTGTTGGTGAGCTTGCTCGACACATCGTGGTTGGCCAGCGCGATGCCGAAGTCGGCCACCTTCACCTGGCCGCGCGAGGTGATCATGATGTTGCCGGGCTTGATGTCGCGGTGGATCACGCCCTGCGCGTGCGCCGCGGCCAGACCCTGCGAGGCATGCAGCAGGATCTTCAATGCATCGCCGGGCACCAGGCGGATTTCGCGCTTCAGGCAGGTCGACAGCGACTCGCCGTCGATGTATTCCATCACGAAGAAGGTTTGTTCTTCGTCCTGGCCGATGAAGTAGATCTGGATGATGTGCGCGTCGTTGAGCGTCGCCATCGCGCGCGCTTCGCGCAGGAAGCGTTCGACGAACACCTTGTCGTGCGCCATGGATGCGGACAGCACCTTGATGGCCACGTAGCGACCCAAGGATGACTCATAGCCCTTGTACACGACGCCCATGCCGCCGCGGCCAAGTTCCTCGACAATGTCGTAGTGCCCGAGGCGAGTATTCATCAAGTCCGCCGAACCCTTTGTGTTCAGCATACTAACCGCGACTCGCGCTATTCGGAAGCACCGGTTGCTAGACTTGGGCAAACCCTGGGGAGGGCCTCGATGAAACGACGTGAAATCCTGCGTGGCGCTGGCCTCGCGACGGCGATTGCCGGACTCGCCGCGTGCGGCGGCAAGACCGGGCCGGCGGCGCAGTCGGGCCCCGACCTGAAGCTGAAGTGGAAAATGGCCACGGCCTGGCCGACCAACTTCCCCGGGCTGGGCACGGGCGCGGCCCGCCTGGCTGAATTGATAACGCAGGCCAGCGGTGGCCGCATCACGGTAAAGGTGTTCGGCGCGGGCGAGCTGGCTTCGGCTTTCGAGGTGTTCGACCTGGTCAGCCGCGGCACCGTGCAGATGGGCCACAGCGCCGCGTATTACTGGAAGGGCAAGTTGCCCGCCTCACCGTTTTTCAGCGCGATGCCGTTCGGCCTCAATGCCCAGGAAATGAACGGCTGGCTGTATGCCGGCGGCGGCATCGAGTTGTGGCGCGAGCTGTATGCGCCATCGAACCTCGTGCCCTTCCCGGGTGGCAATACCGGCGTGCAGATGGCGGGCTGGTTCCGCAAGCCGATCACGTCGGTCGCCGATCTGAAAGGCCTGAAAATGCGCATCCCGGGCCTCGGCGGCGAGGTCATGGAAAAAATCGGCGTCACGCCGGTGAACATGCCCGGCGGCGAAATATTCTCGTCGCTGCAGTCCGGCGCAATCGATGCGGCCGAATGGGTGGGCCCCTACAACGACCTGGCGTTCGGCCTGCACCGTGTCGCCAAGTATTGTTATTACCCGGGCTGGCAGGAGCCCGGCTCCGCGCTGGAATGCATGGTCAATAAAGAGGCCTTCGAGGCGCTGCCCAAGGACCTGCAGTCGATCGTGGAAATCTGCTGCCAGACGGTGAATTCGCAGATGCTGGCCGAGTACACGACCCGCAACCAGGAAGCCTACGACACGCTGCGCAACCAGCATGGCGTGCAGTTCCTGCCCCTGCCCGCCGATGTGCTGGCGGCGCTGCGGCAAGCCGCGACCGAGGTGCTCGATGCCGCTGGCGCAGCGGACCCGTTTTCGGCCAAGGTGCTGGCGTCGGTGCGCGCCTACCAGGCACGGGCGAAGGCCTGGCACCTCATTTCCGAAGAAGCGTTCTACGACGCCCGCCGCTGACGCCGGCAACCCGGCGACAGTGCAGCACACCCCGTCCCATCCGGCAGGGTGACCGACGGCCCATGACGCGCCGGCCGCGGATGTTTATCTTGCGCGCCACGCAGATGGCCTGAACCAAGGCCATCCTGCGTTCTGGTTACGCACGGATCATTGGCATCGTCGGGAAATCGGGAAATGCGCAAATTCTTGAAGTGGGTCGCTCGCATCGCGGGCCTGTTGCTGGTCGTGGCCGTCGCGATATTCGCGTTTGGCTGGTTCAAGTCCAGCGCCGGCCTGGAACGCAGCTACGTCGTCAACGATCCGCCGCTGGCGATGCAGCGTGATGCCGCAACGATCGAACGCGGCGCGCATCTGTTCGCTACGCGCGGCTGCGCCGACTGCCACGCCGCGAATGGCGAGGGACGGGTCGTGCTCGATGCCGGCCCCGTCTTCAAGGTGGTCGCGCCCAACATCACCCCGGGCGGTGTCGTGAAGTCCTACAGCGCCGACCAGGTCGCTGCGTCGATTCGCCATGGCGTCAAAGCCGACGGCCATGCAATGGTGTTCATGCCCAGCGCCGAGTACTCGGGCATGGGCGATGAAGACACGGCCGCGCTCGTTGCCTACCTCCAGTCCCTGCCCGCTTCCAGCAACGACCCCGGACCGCTCGAAATCCGTCCCGTGGGCCGCGTGATGTATGCGCTGGGCCAGCTGCCGCTGCTGCCCGCCGAACACATCGACCATAGCCCGCGTTCGCGCACCGCCCCGCCCATCGCCGCGACGGCCGAGTACGGCGCGTATGTTGCGCACGGTTGCACGGGTTGCCACGGCGCGAATTTCGCCGGCCAACACGTGCCGGGCACACCGCCGTCCTTCGCCAACGCCCGCAACCTGACGCCCACCGGCCTGGGTAGCTGGACCGCCGCGGATTTCCGTCGCGCACTGCGCGAAGGCAAGCGTCCCGATGGCAGCGCCATCGATCCATTCATGCCGTGGCAGGCCTACTCGAAGATGACCGACGTCGAGATCGATGCGATGTGGGCCTTCCTGCAGACCTTGCCGGCCACGCCAACCGGAAAGTGATGGTGGGAGCGGCCTTGGCCGCGATATCGCGGCCAAGGCCGCTCCCACAGGTTGAGTCTATTTATAGAGCTGTTCGGGCAGCCAAGTGGCTATCTGCGGGAACGTGGCGACCGCCGCCAGCATCAGCAGTTGCAGGGCAATGAAGGGCAACACGCCGCGATAGATGTCCATCGTGCGCACTTCGGGCGGCGCCACGCCGCGCAGGTAGAACAAGGCAAAACCGAACGGCGGCGTCAGGAAGGAAGTCTGCAGGTTGATGGCCATCATCACGCCCAGCCAGACCGGGCTGATGCCCATCGCCAACAGCACCGGTGCAACGATCGGCACGACCACGAACACGATTTCGATGAAGTCGATGACGAAGCCGAGCACGAACATCACCAGCATCACGATCAGCAGCGCGCCGACCTTGCCGCCGGGCATGCCGGTCAGCGCCTCATGCACCAGGTCGTCGCCGCCATAACCGCGGAACACCAGCGAGAACAAGGCCGCTCCGATCAATATCGCGAATATCATTGCGTTGACCCGCGCCGTGTCCATTGCGACCTCGCGCAGGCGCGCCCACGACAACTGTCCGCCGATGCCCGCAAAAATCGCTGCGCCCACGGCGCCCACGGCGGCGGCTTCGGTCGGTGTCGCGATGCCGAAAAGAATCGATCCGAGCACGGCGAGGATCAGCGCCAGCGCGGGAACGATGGCGCGAATCAATTGCGCGGTCGAACGCGGAATCGGCTCGCGCAGCGCCGGCGCACGCTCCGGCTGCCGCCACGCGACCCACAGCACGTAAAGCACGTACAACACGACCAGGCCGAGCCCCGGAATGAGCGCGCCGGCAAACAGGTCGCCCACCGACACGGTTTCCGGCGCGTAGATGCCCTGCTTGAGTTGCGCCTGCTGGTAGGCGTTGCCCAACTGGTCGCCCAGCAAGACCAGGATCAGCGAAGGCGGGATGATCTGGCCCAGCGTGCCCGACGCGCAGATGGCGCCGCAGGCCAGCTTGGGATCGTAGCCATGGCGCAGCATGGTCGGCAGCGATATCAATCCCATCGCCACCACGGTCGCACCGACGATGCCGGTGGATGCGGCCAGGATGGCGCCGACCAGCAGCACCGCCACCACCAGGCCGCCACGCAACTGGCCGAACAACGAGGCCACCGCTTCCAGCAAGGACTCGGCGATGCGCGACTTCTCCAGCATGATGCCCATGAACACGAACAGCGGCACTGCCACCAGTGTTTCGTTGGTCATCGTGCCGAAGATGCGGCTGGGAAATGCCTCGAGGAAACTCGGATCGAAATTCCCGAGCAGCACGCCCAGGCCGGCGACCAGCAACGCGACGCCGCCCAGCACGAAGGCCACCGGAAATCCCGTGGACAGTCCGGCCAGCAGCCCGAGCAACAACAGGCCGAGCATCAACAGGTGCTGGCTGTCGGGACTCATGGTTCCGCATCCGGGTGCGCGCGCGCCCAGGCGCGGACCAGCTCGGCAAGCGCCTGCAGCAGCAGCAGCGCCGCCGACAGCGGGATCAGGGACTTGACCAGGTACCAGCCCGGCAGGCCCGCGGAATTTGAACCTTCGCGCTGTCCCCAACTGGCGGCGACGTAGTCGTAGCTGATCCACAGCGTGAACAGGCACAAGGGAATCAGCAGAAACACGATGCCGGCACATTCGACCCGGGCGCGGGTTCGCGCGGACATGCGTTGGGAAAACGCATCCACGCGCACATGCGCGCCATGCTTGAACGCGAATCCCAGCGCCAGCAAGAACAAGGCGCCATGCAACCACAACACCAATTCCTGCGCGGCGATCGAGCCCATGTCGAACAGGTAGCGCGCCGCGACCACGCCGGCGACCAGCACGACCAGCACAACAGAAAGCCAGGCGGCGATTCGCCCGGCAATCTCGTTGGTCGCATCCGCGAAGCGGATCAGCAACCGCACGCGGTCAATCCCACTCGTAGATCGTCCAGTAAACCGGCGACACGGTGTTCTTGTCGGCGTCGGTGCGGTCGAGCCTGCCGTTACCGTCGTCGTCGTACAGGTAATAGGGCTTGCCGTGCGCGGGCGTCACCCGAACCATCACCACCTTGCCCGCCTGGCGATACTCCTCGACGCGGTCGCCATTCTCGCTGGAGCGGATGGTGACGGTCGGCGTGGTGTCTTCGGACGGAGGACCCTGCACCTTTTTCGGAATGGGGACGTCGCCCGAGGTGGCGGCGGCAAGAATCAGGCTGAGCGCGATGGTTAGCATGCGAATCTCCGTGGCTGGCAAGCATGGCCCATGCCGCGCCCGGCCTCAAGCGGCGCCGGCCGCCCCGGATTCCTTACAATGGCCGTCTTGCCGCAGCGAGCCCCGCCATGTCCCGACTCGTGCTGATCGACGGTTCGTCCTACCTGTACCGCGCCTTCCACGCGTTGCCGCCGCTGACCGCGCCGGACGGATCCCCCACCGGCGCGCTGTTCGGCATCGTCAACATGCTGCGCGCGACGCTGAAGGAAAACCCCGACTACACGGCCTTCGTCGTGGATGCCTCGGGCCCGACCTTCCGCGACGAGATGTACCCCGCCTACAAGGCCACGCGGGCGGCCATGCCCGATGACTTGCGCGCGCAGGTCGAGCCGATGATGCAGATCGTCGAAGCCCTGGGCTTTCCGATCCTGCGCGTGTCGGGTGTCGAGGCCGACGACGTGATCGGTACGCTGGCGTTGCAGGCATCGAGCCACGGCATCCCGGTCACCATTTCCACCGGCGACAAGGACTTCGCGCAACTGGTGCGACCCGGCATCACGCTCACCAACACCATGACCGGCAGCGTCCTGGATACGGCCGGCGTGGTGGAAAAATTCGGCGTGCGCCCGGACCAGATCATCGACTTCCTGGCCCTGATGGGCGACACGGTGGACAACATCCCCGGCGTGGACAAGTGCGGGCCCAAGACCGCGGCGAAATGGCTGGCCGAGTACGGCACGCTGGACGCGGTAATGGCCAATGCCGACAAGATCGGCGGCAAGATCGGCGAGAACCTGCGTGCGGCGCTCGAGCGCCTGCCGCTGAACCGGCGCCTGATCACCATCAAGCTGGACGTGCCGCTGGACGTGGCGCCGCAACAGCTGAAGCTTCGCCAACGCGATGTCGCGGCGTTGACCGAGCTGTACACGCGCTACGGTTTCCATGCCGCGCTGCGCGAGGTACAGGGTGGCAATGGTTCGCCGGGTACGCCACGCGCGCTTGAATCGGGCAAGCCCAATATCAACCTGCATGCGGCATCGCCGACGCCGGCAGACGTGCCCGACCCGTCGCTGGCGGTGAAGGGAAAGTACGAGACCGTGCTGACGCATGCACAACTCGATGGCTGGCTTGAAAAAGTACGCAGCGCTTCGTTGCTGTGCTTCGATACCGAGACCGATTCGCTGGACCCGATGCAGGCGCGACTGGTCGGCCTGAGCCTGTGCGTGGAGACCGGCCACGCCGCCTATATTCCGCTGGCGCACACCTACCCCGGCGCGCCCGCGCAGTTGCCGATGCGCGATGCACTGGACGCGCTGCGGCCGATCCTGTCGGATCCGAAATTGCCCAAGGTGGCGCAGCACGGCAAGTACGACCTGCATGTCCTGCGCCGGCATGGCATCGAGGTGCAGGGTTTCCGCGACGACACGATGCTCGAGAGCTTCGTGTTGAATGCCGGCGGCCAGCGCCACGACATGGATTCCCTGGCGGCGCGCTACCTCGGTTACCAGACCATCCGCTACGAGGATGTCGCGGGCAAGGGCGCGAAGCAGATTTCCTTCGCGGACGTCGCGCTGGAACAAGCCACCGACTACGCCGCCGAGGATGCCGACATCACCCTGCGCCTGCACCAGGTGTTGTCGGCGCGGCTGGCCGCGGAGCCTTCGCTGCTTCGCGTCTACCGCGACATCGAGATGCCGCTGGTGCCGGTGCTCGAGCGCATGGAGGCCAACGGCGTGTCCATCGACATGGACGAACTGCGGCGCCAGAGCGCCGACCTGTCGCAACGCATGTTGAAGGCCCAGCAGCGCGCGCATGAAGTGGCCGGGCGCGCCTTCAACCTCGATTCGCCGAAGCAACTGGGCCAGTTGCTGTTCGACGAATTGAAACTGCCTGCCGCCATCAAGACGCCGGGCGGCGCGCCATCCACCAACGAGGAAGCACTGGAAGCGATCGCCGACCAGCACGAACTGCCGCGCCTGATCCTGGAATACCGCGGCCTGGCGAAATTGCGCAGCACCTACACCGACAAGTTGCCGCTGATGCGCAACCCGGTTACCGGGCGCGTGCACACCAGTTACCACCAGGCCGGCGCCGCCACGGGCCGCCTGAGTTCGAGCGATCCCAACCTGCAGAACATCCCGATCCGCAGCGAGGACGGCCGGCGCATCCGCCAGGCCTTCGTCGCGCCGCCGGGACGCAAGATCGTGGCCTGCGACTATTCGCAGATCGAGTTGCGCATCATGGCCCACCTGTCGGGCGATGCCGGCCTGGTGCAGGCCTTCAAGAGTGGGCAGGACGTGCATCGCGCAACGGCGGCGGAAGTGTTCGGCGAAAGCGTCGAGTCCGTCTCCGGCGCCCAACGACGCGCGGCCAAGGCGATCAACTTCGGATTGATGTACGGCATGAGCGCGTTCGGCCTCGCGCGACAACTCGGCATCGGCCGCGGCGAGGCGCAGGACTACATCGCGCTTTATTTCTCGCGCTACCCGGGCGTTCGTGAATACATGGAGCGCATCCGCAGCCAGGCGCGCGAAACGGGTTACGTCGAAACAGTTTTCGGGCGAAGGCTCGCGCTGCCGGAAATCCAGTCGCGCAACCAGGCGCAACGCGCGGGCGCCGAACGCGCCGCCATCAATGCACCGATGCAGGGCACGGCGGCGGACATCATCAAGCGCGCGATGATCAATGTGGACGCATGGATCCAGTCGACGTGCATGGATGCACTATTGTCGCGGGAGGCAGGAAGCCGGGAGCGACCCCACAGTCCGGCCCTGATGCTGATGCAGGTGCACGATGAGCTGGTTTTCGAATGCGACGCCGATTTCGTCCCGACCCTGGTGGCTGAGGTGAAGGCCCGGATGGAGGCGGCGGCGGAACTGTCGGTGCCGCTGGTGGTCGATGTGGGGGTCGGGAACAACTGGGACGAGGCGCATTGAGGCCCGCGTCACGGTTTTCCGCTGATTTTCACCCGTTTTTCCCCTGTTTTCGGGCTGGTTAAACGCAGCCTGAATCAAGATTCGAGGGCGTGGCCGCATTCACGAACTTCTAATGCGGTGGGTGGTCAACTAGCTGCGACGGATGCAACGTCCGTCGTGGATACACTCCCTCCCCTGAGTGATCCGTGGAACACGGAGTCTCCCCACTCCCGTTCCAAACCCCGGCCCCGCAAGCTTCCCCTGGCTTGCGGGGTTTTTTATGGGCGGCTTATGGCGCCGCCGGCGTCTCGGCCAGCCAGTCCCGCGGCGCCAGGTAATCCTGCAGGGCGGCCTCCGGGCTGCCAGGCTCGGGCTGGTAGCCGTATTCGAAGCGAACCCGCGGCGGCAGGCTCATCAGGATGCTTTCCGTACGCCCGCCCGATTGCAGGCCGAACAAGGTTCCGCGGTCCCATACCAGGTTGAACTCCACGTAGCGGCCGCGCCGATACAGCTGGAACTCGCGCTCGCGTTCGCCGTAAGGCGTATCGCGGCGGCGGGCGACGATCGGCAGGTAGGCGTCGAGGAAGCCGTCGCCCACGGCGCGTTGGTAGGCGAAGCATTCGTCGATGTCGCCGCCGAGGTCGTCGAAGAACAAGCCGCCGACGCCTCGCGCCTCGTTGCGGTGCTTCAGGAAGAAGTAGCGGTCGCACCAGGCCTTGTGCGCAGCGTAGCGATCGCTGCCGAACGGCGCGCACAGGTCGCGGGCCACGCGGTGCCAGTGCAGCACGTCCTCGTGCACCGGATAAAAGGGCGTCAGGTCGAAGCCGCCGCCAAACCACCAGATCGGCTCGCCGCCCGGCGGTTGCGCCTGGAAGAAGCGCACGTTGGCGTGGCTGGTCGGCACGTGCGGATTGCGCGGGTGCAGGACCAGCGACACACCCACGGCGCGCCAGGGAGCCCCGGCCAGTTCCGGCCGGTGCGCCGTGGCCGATGGCGGCAAGGACGTGCCGCTGACGTCGGAGAAGCCCACCCCCGCCTGCTCGAAAAGATCTCCTTCCTTCAACACACGCGATCGGCCACCACCGCCGTCGGCGCGTTGCCAGTTGTCTTCGACGAAATCGGCCTCGCCATCGGCCAGCGAGAGGGCCATGCACAGGCGATCCTGCAACTGGCGCAGGTAGGCTTCAACGGCGTCGATCTGGCTCATGGTGGGCACCGGAAGGGAGTGCGCGAATGATAGCCGCTGGGCTGCGGCTATAATCCCCGGGTCGATGAATACCCCGTCCAGCGCCCCCGCCCGGCTTCGCATCACCCATGCCGAGTGCGAAGGCGCATTGATCCGTTTCGAATTCGCCAACACGCACGCCGTGGACAATCCGCTGCGGGTTCCCTGCGCGCGCCTGGCCGGCCCTGACGAAGGTGAATGGTGGTGGGCGGGTTCGCTCACCGAAACCGCCGACACCTGCGGCGCCGCCTGGGCGCATGGCGAGCAATACGCGATGGTCGCCATCAGTGTGCCCGAGCGCGACGGCGACATCGAGGCTGCGGCCAGCCAGGCCTACGAGCGCCTGATCACCTGCGTTCGGCCCAGCGGCCATCCCTACCTGCTGCGGATCTGGAATTATTTTTCCGCCATCAACGAAGGCGAAGGCGACGGCGAACGCTACCGTCGCTTCTGCGTCGGCCGGGCGCGAAGCGTGGATGGTCGCTTCAACGATCCGCCGCCTGCGGCCACCGCCATCGGCGGCAGCGAGAACACGGGAATGTTGCAGGTCATCGCGCTGTGCTCGCGCGCGCCGGCGATTGCCCTGGAAAATCCGCGCCAGACCCCGGCCTGGCAATATCCGCGCGAGTTCGGCCCGGTATCACCGGGTTTTTCGCGCGGAGCCCTGCTCGACGCCGACAGCGACACACCGCGGCTGCTGGCCTCGGGCACGGCCAGCATCATCGGCCACGTGTCGCAGCATGTGGGCGACACTGCCGCGCAGCTGGTCGAAAGCCTGGCCAATCTCGAGGCGCTTCTGGCCGAGGGCAGCGCGCGTTCGGGCCGAATCTTCAGCTTTGCTGGTTGCGAGGCCTTGCGCGTGTACCTGCGCGACCCGGCCGACCTGTCGCTGGCGCAGGCCGCCATTGTTTCGTCGGGCCTGCCCGCCGATCGGGTCGTGTACGTGCAAGGTGATGTCTGCCGCCGCGAACTCGCGGTTGAACTCGAAGGCGTGTTTGCGGCGAGCTAGGCGCCCAGCTCGATCCAGACCGGCGTGTGGTCGCTGGGCCGGTCCCACAAGCGCGGTTCCCGGTCGATGCCTGCCGCCACCACGCGACCTCGCAGCGCTTCGCTGACCAGCACCAAGTCGATGCGCAAGCCCAGGTTGCGACGGAAGCCGGCAGCGCGGTAATCCCACCAGCTGAATTGCCCGCCGTCGGTGTGCAACAAGCGATAGCTGTCGTGCAGGCCGAGTGATTGCAGCCGTCGCAGCGCGGCGCGTTCGGCCGTGGACGTGAGGATGGAATCATCGTTCCAGATCAGCGGATCGTGCACGTCGCGGTCGTCCGGCGCGATGTTGAAATCACCCAGCACCACCAACTGCGGATGCGCGCGAAGCTCATCGGCCAGCCAGCCATGCACCGCGTCTATCCAGCGCAGTTTGTAGTCGTATTTTTCGGTGCCGACGGCCTGGCCGTTCACCACGTACAGGTTGATGATGCGCACGCCGCCGACGGTGGCCGCGATCACGCGCTTCTGGTGGTCTTCGAAACCCGGGATGTCGCATATCACCTCGGTCGCCGCCTCGCGGCTGAGGATGGCCACGCCGTTGTAGGTTTTCTGCCCGCAGAACACGCTGCGATAGCCCTGCTCGGCCAGCACCGTGTCGGGAAACTTGCTGTCCTCGAGCTTGGTTTCCTGCAGCGCCACCACGTCCGGTGCGGCGGCGCGCAACCACTCCTGCAGGTGCGGCAGGCGCACGTTGAGGGAATTCACGTTCCAGCTGGCGATCTTCATTCGCGGATGCTAACGGGTCGGGCGCCTTCGCGGCAAAGACCGTGGCGGCGGCCGTAGCGCGGCGGTGGCATCATGGCCGCCTGGAACGAGATCGTGGAGGACGGATGGACTGGGTTGACCTGCGCAGCGACACCATCACCCGACCGACGCAAGCCATGCGCGAGGCGGGACTGCGCGCCGCGGTCGGCGACGACGTGATGGGCGACGACCCCACGGTGAACGCGCTGCAGTCGCGGCTGGCGTCCGAGTTGGGCTTCGAGTCGGGCTTGTTCGTGGCATCGGGCACGCAGTCGAACCTGCTGGCGCTGATGGCGCATTGCGAGCGCGGCGACGAATACCTGGTCGGCAGCGAAGCGCACACCTACAAATACGAAGGCGGCGGCGCGGCCGTGCTCGGCTCGATCCAGCCGCAACCCATTCCGCAATCGGCCGACGGCACCCTGCCCCTGGACCTGGTCGCGAAGGCGATCAAGCCCCAGGGCGATCCCCATTTCGCGATATCGCGCCTGCTGGCGCTGGAAAATACCTGGGCCGGCCGCGTGCTGCCGCGTGACTACATCGAAAGCGCCGGCGACTTGGCGCGTTCGCATGGCCTCGGCTTCCACCTCGACGGCGCGCGGCTCTACAACGCCGCGATTGCCGAGGGCGTCGCGCCGCGAGAAATCACCCGCCACTTCGACAGTGTGTCGATCTGCTTTTCCAAGGGACTCGGCGCGCCGATCGGTTCGATGCTGCTCGGCAGCAGCGTGCTGATCGATCGCGCACGTCGCTGGCGCAAGGTGGTGGGCGGCGGCTGGCGCCAGGCGGGATTGCTGGCGGCCATGGCCAACCATGCGCTCGACCACCACGTGCAGCGACTGGCCGACGACCATCGCCGCGCGCGTGATCTCGCCGAAGGCCTGCGCGGCGTGCCTGGCGTCACCGTTGAAGGCCCGCACACCAACATGGTCTTCATCACGGTGCCGGCCGAATCAGTGCCGGCGCTCGACGCGCACCTGCGTGCGCGCCAGATCCGCCTGGCCATCAGCAAGCCCGAGGTGCGCCTCGTGACGCACCTCGACATCAGCGACGACGGCGTGCAGCGCACGGTCGCCGCCTTCAATGAGTTTTTCGCCTAGGCGGCGTGCGCCGGCGGTTCCGCCGCCAGCAATCCGTGGCTGCGCAACAGGGCTTCGGGCTGCGGTTCGCGGCCGCGGAATGCGATGAAACTTTCCAGCGCCGGCCGCGAGCCGCCCACCGCCAGGATCTCGCGCCGGTAACGTGCGCCGGTGGCGGGGTCGAACACGCCGGCCTCCTCGAAGGCGGCAAACGCATCGGCACTCAGCAACTCCGCCCACAGATAGCTGTAATAACCCGCCGAATAACCGCCGCTGAAGATATGGGTGAAGGCATGCGGGAAGCGATGCCATTCCGGCGGGAACACCACCGCCACCTCCTGCCGCACTTCTTCGAGCAGGTCCAGCGTGCGCGCACCGCGCTGCGGATCGAACTCGTGGTGCAGGCGGAAATCGAACAACGCGAATTCCAACTGCCGCATCAGGAACAGGCCGGCATGGAAATGCCGCGCCGCCAGCATCTTCTGGAACAGATCGTCCGGCAGCGGCTGATCGGTCTGATAATGGCGGGCAAAGCCATCGAGCGCCTCGCGCTGCCAACCGAAGTTTTCCATGAACTGGCTCGGCAACTCGACCGCATCCCACTCCACGCCATTGATGCCGCCCACGCTGGGCCAATGCACTTCAGTCAGCAGGTGGTGCAGGCCGTGGCCGAATTCGTGGAACAGGGTGAGCACGTCGTTGTGGGTCAGTAATGACGGCTTGTCGTTCGAAGGCGGCGGGAAGTTGCAGGTGAGAAACGCGATCGGCAGACGCTTGCCGTCATCGTCCAGCAACGGCGCGCGGCACACATCCATCCAGGCGCCGCCGCGCTTGCCCTCGCGGGTGAAGTGGTCGAGGTACACGCCGGCGATGATGCTGCCATTGCCGTCGAGCACATCGAAGAACTGCACGTCCGGATGCCAGGTATCCACGCCGTGGCGCTCGACCAGTTTGGCGCCCAGCACGCGTTCGGCCAACGCGAACAGGCCGGCCATTACCTTGGGCAGCGGGAAGTAGGGCTTGATGGCTTCCTCGGAAAAATCGTAGCGGCGCTCGCGCAGTTTTTCGCTGGCGTAGCCGATGTCCCAGGGTTGCAGGTTGGCGATGCCCAGCTCGCTGGCGGCGAACTCACGCAGGGCCTGCAATTCCGCGCGCGCCACGGGACGCGCCTTGTCGGCAAGTTCGCGAAGGAAGCCGAGCACGCGGTCCGGCGAGCTGGCCATCTTGTCCACCAGCGACAGGGCCGCGCTTGATTCGAAGCCGAGCAATTGCGCCGCTTCATGGCGCAGCGCGAGGATGCGGCCGATGCGTTCGCTGTTGTCGAAACGGTTGGCGTCGGGGCCCTGGTCGGAGGCGCGCGTGTTGTAGGCGCTGTAAAGCGTCTTGCGCAGCTCGCGATCGTCGGCATAGGTCAGGATCGCCTGCACGACGGGGCCTTTCAGCGTCGCCAGGAAGCCGTCCTGTCGGCGGCTGTTGGCCGCCTGCGCCAGCATGGTCCGCGCGGAGTCCGGCAGGCCTGCCAATTCCGCTTCGGTCACCGGTCGCGTCCACGCATCGGTGGCGTCCAGCACGGCCTCTTCGAATTCGGTTTCGACCCGACTCAGTTCATTCTGGATTTCGCGGAAGCGGCTACGCGCAGGCTCTTCCAATGCCACGCCCGACAGTTCGAAATCTCGCAGGCTGTCGTCCACCAGGGTTTGCTGCGCGCGGTCCAGCGCGGAAAAACCCACGCCGTCGCGCACGGCGCGCACGGCCTGGTACAGCTCGCGATTCTGGCCGAGCACGCTGCCGTGTTCGGTGATTTTTTCCAGCGCTTCGGAATAGGCTTCGCGCAGCGCCGGCGAATCATTCACGCCATGCAGGTGCGATACCGGTGCGAACACGCGACCGAGGCGTTCTTCCATGCGCTCGAGCGGCGCGATCAGCATGTCGAACGTGGGGTCGACCGGCGACGCGGTCAGCTGGTCAACGAGCGACTGATAGTCCGCGAGGGTCTTTTCGACGGCGGGCACGACCTGTTCGGGCGTGATGGCGGAAAAGGCGGGGAGCTCGCCGTCGGCGAGCAAGGCATTGGGGGCAGTGGTCATACTGCAAAGGTGAAGCGCGCAGCCGCTGTTTTCAAGCGGCTGCGCGAAATAAAGCCTCGATCAAGCCTAGATTGGGCCGGCTTGCTTCAGCGATGGGCGACGCGGTCGGCCTTCAGGCGCTTCAGGTCCAGGGGCTGGATGGCGATCACGCGGCAGCGCAGCTGGCCGACGATGATGTCGCCGCTTCCGGCCTGCAGGCGGCCTTCGATGCCGTCCACGCCGCCGATCTCGACCGTTACCCGGCCCGTCAGCGCGTCGCAGTTGTTGCGGGTGGTCAGCAGGTAGGCGGTGCTCGGCTTGGTCCAGATGACCAGGGTCCTGTCGCCGGTCCGCTGCCAGTTGTAGAGCTGGCTGAAACGGAATTCGGGGATCGGGTCGCCGGCATAGGCGGCATAGTCGATGCGGTTGTGTTTGGCCTGGGCGGACAGCGCAAGTAGCGCGAGCGACAGGCCCAGCAAGATGATCCTGAGCTTCATGGCGGGACTCCGACGTTGGGTGCCGATCCACTCTAGACCTTTCCCGGGAGCGCGGCGACGGCCAGCCAGCCGTCGCTTAATCATCCAGTCAGCCAGAGAACGATCCGGTTCACCAGCGCGCCGTACGGCGGGTCGAGCAGCTTCATGCCATTCAAGCGTGACTGGTACAGCACCGGCATGGTCTTGCTGAAGGTCAGGAAGCCGGCATGCCCGTGGTAATGGCCCATGCCGCTGGCGCCGACGCCGCCGACCGGGAAATCGTTCTGGCCGAACTGGATCAGCACGTCGTTCACGCAGGCCATGCCGGCGCACACGCGGTCCAGGGTGCGCTCGCAGCGGTCGGCGTCGCGGTCGAAGGCATAGAAAGCCAGCGGCTTGTCGCGGCCGAGCACGTAGGCGATGGCCTCGTCGTGGCTGTCGTAGCTGCGCACGGGCAGCAGGGGCCCGAAGATTTCCTCGCGCATCACCAGCGCCTCGTCCGGCGGATCGAGCAGCACGGTCGGCGGAATGATCTCCAGCCCCCCGCCCTGCCTCGCATCCTGCGGCGCATGCTGCAGGACTTCCACGCCACGCTCGCGCGCATCGGCCAGCCAGGCGCGCAGGCGATCGGCCTGGCGGGCATTCACCGTGGCGGTGTAGTCGGGATTGTCGGCGAGGGTCGGGTAGCGGCGCGCCACGCTGGCCAGGTAGGCCTTGACGAAGGCATCGCGGCTGGCCCGCGGCACCAGCACGTAGTCGGGTGCCACGCAGGTCTGGCCGCCATTGAAGCACTTGCCGAAGGCGATGCGGTCGGCCGCGTGCTCGATCGGGTAACCGGGTGCGATCACCGCCGGGCACTTGCCGCCGAGTTCCAGCGTAACGGGGGTCAGGTTGGGCGCAGCCGCGGCCATCACCATCTTGCCGACCTGGGTCGACCCGGTGAACAACAGGTGGTCGAAGGGCAGGTTCGCAAAGGCCGCGCTGAGTGCGTGGTCACCTTGCACGATCACCACTTCGTCTGCGGTAAAGGTCTCGGCCACCAGCCGCGCCAGCAGGGCGCTGACCGTGGGCGTTGCCTCGGACGGCTTGATCATCACCCGGTTGCCGGCGGCCAGGGCATTGGCCAGCGGCACGATCGCCAGCTGGAACGGGTAGTTCCAGGGCACGATCACGCCGACCACACCCAGCGGGACGTAACGCAGTTCGCCCCGGGCGGGTTTGAAAGTGAGGTTGACCGACCGCCGCTGCGGTCGCATCCAGCTGCGCAGGTGGCGACGCGCGTGCTTGATCTCGTCCAGGGTAACCACGGTGTCCGACATCAGGGTTTCAATCGGCGCGCGCCGTCCGAAGTCGGCCGTGCAGGCGGCGACCAACTCGTCGCGGTAACGGCGTACGGCCGATTCCAGGCGCTCCAGGGTGGCCAGGCGCTCGCCGTAGCTGGGGACGTGGGCCAGGTGGGCAGCGCGCAGTCGATCGAAGGCCGGGCGGAGCTCGGCGATGGGGGTGTGGGTAGTCGTCATGCGTCGAGTCTAGCGCGAGGCCGGCGACGAGTCCGTGATTTGCAACGCTACAATGCGCCATGGGCATCCGGACTTTCCAGGGCATCGCGCCGCTGTTGGGCGCGCGCGTCTACGTCGATGAAGCAGCCACCGTCATTGGTGACGTGGTGCTGGGCGACGATGTGTCGATCTGGCCGGGCACGGTCATTCGCGGCGACGTGAACTTCATCCGCATCGGCGCGCGCAGCAATATCCAGGACGGCAGCGTCATCCATGTCACCCACGATGGCCCGTACGGCACGCCCGGCGGACTGGCCACGGTGATCGGCGAAGACGTGACCATCGGCCATGGCGCCATCGTGCACGCCTGCGTGATCGAGGACGCCTGCCTGATCGGCATGGGCAGCACCATCCTCGACGGCGCCATCGTCCGCAAGAATGGCTTCGTCGGCGCAGGCGCGGTGATCCCGCCCGGCAAGACCGTCGGCAGCGGTGAATTGTGGCTCGGCAATCCGGCGCGTTGCGTGCGCAAGCTCGGCGAGAAGGAAATCGAGCAGCTCTATTATTCCGCCCAGCACTACGTCCGGCTGAAGGACAAATACCTTTGAACCTCGGCGTGGGCGTCCGGGCCGGCGACAGCCCGGTGCTCGACACGTTGCGCAACGTGGAAACGCCGGAGGGCCTGGCGTTGACCTTGCGCAGCGCAGGCATGGTGCCGCGTGCCTATGCATGGCTGATCGATTTCGGTCTGCGCGCCGCCGGCGTGATAGGCCTGGGTACCGTACTCGGCCTGCTCGAAGGCGCCGGCAGCGGCATCATGATGGTGCTGATGTTCCTGATCTACTGGGGCTATCCGATCGTGTTCGAGGTCCTCAACGACGGCCAGACCATCGGCAAGCGCACGATGGGGCTGAAGGTAGTGAACGACAACGGCACGCCGGTCAGCTGGGTTCCGTCCATCGTGCGCAACCTGCTGCGCACCGTGGACATGATGCCGGTGATGTATGGGTTTGGCCTGGTCAGCGGCCTGCTCGATCCCGCCGGGCGCCGGCTCGGCGACCATGCCGCGGGCACGCTGGTGGTCTATGCCGAACGTTATGCCGCGCGATCGCCCGCGCCGCCCGCGCCGCCGGTGGCCGCGCCCCTGCCGCTGCAGCAGGACGAACAACGCGCGATCGTGGCATTTTCCGAACGCATGGTGCAGATGACGCCGGAGCGACAGCAGGAACTGGCGAGCCTGCTCGAACCGGTGACCGGGTCGCGCGGTGAGCGCGCCGTGCAGCAGGTGCTGGGACTGGCCAACTACCTGTTGGGCCGCCGATGAGGCAGGACGCGTTCGTCGCCCGCTACGAGGCCGAGTGGCGAGTGCTGGAACAATGGCTCGATACGCGGTCGCAGTCGCGGGCAAGCAAGCGCAAGGACGCCGACAGGATCGAACTCGACGACATCGAGTTCGCCGCGCGTTACCGCCGCGCCTGCCAGCACCTGTCCATCGCGCAACGGCGCGGCTACAGCACCGTGGTGCTCGACCGCCTCGAACAACTCATGCAGCGCGGCCACGACGTGCTGTATCGGCCGCCCAGCCTGCGCCTGCGCCGCATACTCGATTTCTTCAACCGCGACTTCCCGCGCCTGGTGCGCCGCCACCGCCATTACGTCGCGCTGTCGACGCTGTTGTTCTTCGTGCCGCTGGTCACCATGATCGTGCTGCTGCAGTTCATGCCCGAACTCGTCCACTCGGTCTATCCGCAATCGGAAATCGGCAAGTTCGAACGCATGTACGACCCCGCCGCGCGCGAGACCGCGATGGGTCGCGAAAGCGGCACCAACCTGCAGATGTTCGGCTACTACGTCTTCAACAATGTCGGCATTGCCTTCCGCACGTTCGCCAGCGGACTCATTTTCGGCATCGGGTCCATCTTCGTGCTGGTGATGAATGGCGTGATGATCGGCACCGTCGCCGGCCACTTGCAGGCGGTGGGCTACGGCGGTCCGTTCTGGCGCTTCGTCGCCGGACATTCGGGCCCGGAACTGAGCTCCATCGTGTTGGCGGGCGCTGCCGGCCTGCGCATCGGCTGGGCCTTGATCGCGCCGGGCCTGCTGTCGCGTCGGCGTGCACTGGTGGAAGCGGGCCGCGACGGTGCGCAGCTCGCACTGGGAATTTTTGCGTTGCTGGTGCTGGCCGCCTTCATCGAAGCGTACTGGTCGTCGATCGGCTGGATGCCGTCGCTGGTGAAGTTCGGCTTCGGCGCGACCCTGTGGCTGGGCATCATCTATTGGCTGTGGCGCGGGGGACGCGATGCGGCTTGACCTGATTTCCATCGCCCTGCGCCAGCGCAATCCGTGGGAATCGATGGACCTCGGCATCGCGCTGGTGCGGCGCCATGCCGGCGCCATCTGGCGGCCGTGGTTCCTGCTCACGCTGCCGTTCTTCGTGGCCTTCAACCTGGTCGGCTGGTGGTTCGACATCCTGTGGCTGGGGCCGCTGCTGCTGTGGTGGCTCAAGCCCTTGTTCGATCGCGTGCCCTTGTTCGTGTTGTCGCGAGCAGTATTCGGCACGGTGCCCGGCACGCGGCAGACCCTGCGCTCGCGTGAACTGTGGTCTCTGAAATCCCTGCTCGGCTGGCTGACTTGGCGGCGCTTGCATCCTGCGCGCTCGCTGCTGCTGCCGGTGGATATGCTCGAAGGCCTGACCGGGCCCCGACGCCGCACTCGCAACGGCGTATTGCAGCGCGCGGTCAGCGGCCAGGCCTTGGGGCTCACGTTTGCCTGCATCGGTTTCGAAATTGCGCTGGTGCTGTCGGCGTGGGTCTTGTGCCTGCTGTTCATACCGACCGAATTCCTGAGCGCTTCGGCGCGCGAACTGTGGCAGGTGTTCTTCGACGATCCGCCGGCATGGGCCGAGATCTGCGTCAACGCTGTCCTGTGGCTGGCGATGAGCGTGGTCGAACCGTTCTACGTGGGCGCGGGCTTCGGCCTGTATCTCAATCGGCGCACGCAACTGGAAGCCTGGGACGTGGAGCTTTCCTTCCGCCGGCTCGCCGACCGCGCGCGACAGGCGGCGGCGTCTTCGCTGGCCGTATTGCTGGTCGTGCTGTCCCTGGCCGCCGGTTTGTTGCCTTCGCCCGTCTTCGCCAGCGCCGCTACGGAAAAAGCCAGCCAGGCGCAAGGGCTCACGCCGCGGCAATACGTGGGCGAGGCCGCGTGGCAGGCGCCCGATCCGCGTTTCGATCGCGCCGTCGACAAGGCAATGCTCGATCCGCTGTTGTCACCGAAGCAGGAAGTGACGCGATGGGAACTCAAGGACAAGCGCAAGCCCGCTGACAAGAAGCCGCCGCCGAAGCCAGGCTGGCTTGGCTTCCTGGCGATGATCATCGGCGCCATCGGGGAATACGGGCTCTGGATCCTGGCCGCGCTGTTGCTGGCCTTCGTTCTCTGGCGCTTGCCGCGTTGGCTGCCCTGGGTGCAGGAACGGGTCCGGCCGGAAGCGCCGCCTTCGGAAATCATCGAACATCCGATCGAAGCGCCCTCCACCCTGCCCGACGACGTGCCCATGGCGGCGCGCGCGCTTTGGGACGCAGAGCATCGTCGCGAAGCGCTGGCGCTGCTCTATCGCGCCAGTGTCGAGCGCGTGGCCGAACGCCTGGGCACGCCGTTTCCGCCGGGCGCCACCGAGGCCGAATGCCTGCGCCGCGCGCGCCGCCTTCCGACGCCGGAATTGCAGCAGCATTTTTCTCGCGTGGTTCGCACCTGGCAGGCGGCGGCCTATGCCTGGCGTTTTCCCGACAGCGCGCAGTTCGATGCCTTGCTGGAATCGTGGCAGCGCGACTTCGAGGGCCGCGCATGAGCCGCCGGGCCGTCTGGCTGATAGTGCTGCTGGTCGTGGTGACTATCGCGACCGGTGCGAGCGCCTTCCTGTATTTCTTCAAGCCCGTCACCTCGCAGATTTCGTTGCCGGCGAAGGGCGAGGCGTCCTACAACCCGCTGTACGCGCTCAGGCAAAGCCTGCGCGCGCAAGGCATCACGGCCAGTTCCTATCCCAGCCTCAACCCCACCGCACTGGTGCTCGCGCCGCGTGACACGCTGGTGTTGTTCACCCAGCCCGAAGCCATCACGCCGACGCAGTCGCGCAGATTGCTGGCATGGGTTCGCGGGGGCGGCCACCTGGTCATGCCGGGCCCGGAACTCGGCGAGTCGCCCGGCGCGCTTGCCGCGGGACTGGGCCTGAGTGGTCTCCCCGAGCCCGCTCACGTGGAAGGCGATGACTGGGACCGCTACTGCAGCCGGATCGATTCGCGCGCCAAGCCCTTGAATCCCGATGACCCCAGCGAAAAATACCTGCTCTGCAACAACCGCTTCACCAGCAGCGCGCCGGGCTTCCAGCCGGGCGAAGGCGATGCGAAGCGCGGTTATCGTTTCGCCCGTATCAGCCATGGCCAGGGCATCGTCACCGTGTCCGACCTGCGCTTCCTCGACAATGACAACCTGGACACGCCCGCGTCCCGCGAAATTGCCTTCCAGATAGTTTCGCCACAGCTGGGCAAGGGTGCTTTCCACCTGGTCTATTCGGCCGACATTCCCTCCCTGTGGCGCCTGCTTGTCCTATACGGCTGGCCGGTGCTGATTCCCGCATTGCTGGCGCTGGCCGCCTGGCTGCTGATGCGCGGGCAACGGTTCGGACCCGTGGCGCCGATGCCCGCGGGCAATCGTCGCGCCCTGCTCGAACACGTACAGGCGGCAGGCGAGTTCGCGTTCCGTCGCGGTCGCGGGATCGCCTTGCACACCGCCGTGCTCAACCTGTTCAAGCAGCGCCTGGCGCGCCGCGAGCCGATGCTCGCCGCGCTCGACGGCGAAGCCCAGGTGATGGCCTTGTCCGAACGACTCTCGCTCGATGCGCAATCCATCCGCCACGCACTCCGGCCGCAGGGCATGCAACGCCCCGACCATTTCCTGCAATCCATCTCCACCCTCGTGAAAATGAGAAACCGACTATGAGCATTGAAACCCCGGCGCCGCTGGCGCCCATCACCGGCGATCAACTGATCGGACATGTCGATGCGATTCGCGCACAGGTGTCGCAGGCCTTCGTCGGCCAGGCCGAAGTGCTCGACCACATCCTGGTGGCGCTGCTGGCCGGCGGACACGTATTGCTCGAGGGCGTGCCGGGCCTGGGCAAGACCTTGCTGGTCCGCGCGCTCGCCACCGCGCTCGATTGCAGTTTCGCCCGCGTGCAGTTCACGCCCGACCTGATGCCCAGCGACATCAGCGGCCATGCCTTCTACGACCCGAAGTCGGAAAGCTTCCGCATCCGCCGCGGCCCGGTCTTCACCAACCTGCTGCTGGCCGATGAAATCAATCGCGCGCCAGCCAAGACGCAGGCGGCCTTGCTGGAAGTGATGCAGGAACAACAAGTCACCATCGAAGGCCGCAGTTATGAACTGCCGCCGCCGTTCCTGGCCATCGCCACGCAGAATCCGGTCGAACAGGAAGGCACCTATCCGCTGCCCGAAGCGCAACTCGACCGCTTCCTGCTGAAGATCCTGATGGGTTATCCCGAGCACGACGACGAAGTGCGCATGGTCGGCAATGTCAGCACCGGTCGCAACGCGCACGACTTCGACCTGAGCCGCGTCCAGCGCGTGCTCGACCGCCGACAGATCACCGCGATGCAGCAAGGCACCGCGCTGGTCGCCGTTGATCCGGTGGTGCTTGATTACGCGGTGCGCCTCGCCCGCGCCACCCGCGAGTGGCCGGGCATCAGCCTGGGCGCCGGACCGCGCGGCAGCCTCGCGCTGGTGCGCGCAGCGCGTTCGTATGCGGTGCTGCAGGGCCGCGACTTCGTTACGCCCGACGACATCCGCGCCGTAGCCAAACCCGCGCTGCGCCATCGCATCACGCTGGCGCCGGAGTTGCAGATCGAAGGCATGCGCATCGATGCCGTCATCGACGCCCTGCTCGCCAAGGTGGAAGCGCCGCGCCGATGAGGCCAGGCATCACCCTGGTCTGGTGCCTGGCGGCCTGGTCGCTGCTCGGCTTCGCCTGCGCGCTGGGCTGGCTGCCGATATCTGCCTGGCAAATTTCAGGCGGCGCATTGGCGGCCGTCGCGCTGATCGATGCCTGGACCTTGTCGCGACTGGCCACGCCAGTCGTGCGCCGGATCCTGCCCGGCGTAATTCCGGTCGGCGTCGAGCGCGATGCCACGCTGCAACTGGAAGCAGGCGATACCCATGCCGTTACGCTGGACGTGCACGACCTGCTGCCGGGCGACTGGCCGGTCCACGGCCTGCCGCGCACATTGAGGGTGACGCCTGGCGTGGACTCCACCTTCAATTATCGCTTTACGCCCGCGCAGCGCGGCAGTTTTGAATTCAGCGGCTGCCAGCTTCGCCTGAAGTCGCCGTTGCGATTGTGGCGGCAGCGCCGGCAAGTCGCGCTTAAACAAACGGTCCGCGTGTATCCCAACTTCGCGCCGCTTGCACGGTTTGCCCTGTTCAGCGCCGAACAGGCGTCGCGCGTGGTCGGCGCGCACGTGCAACGCAGCCGCGGCGAGGGCACCGAGTTCCACCAGTTGCGCGAATACCGGGTCGGCGACAGCCTGCGCCAGATCGACTGGAAGGCCAGCCAGCGCGCGCGCAAGCTGATCTCGCGCGACTACCAGCACGAGCGCAACCAGCAAGTAGTGATGCTGCTCGATACCGGCCGACGGCTCTTGGCCAAGGACGATGCCCTGTCGCACTTCGACCACGTGCTCAACGCCAGCCTGGTCGTTTCCTATCTCGCGCTAAGGCGCGGCGACGCGGTTGGATTGATGGCCAGTGGCGGCGATGCGCGCTGGCTGGCGCCGCAACGCGGCCTGGGCGCGGTGGATACGCTGCTCAACACCATCTTCGACCTGGAGGCGCGCCCGGTCGCGACCGACTACCTCGAAGCCGCGACATTATTGATGCAACGGCAACGCCGGCGCGCCCTGGTGATGATCGTCACCAACGTTCGCGACGAAGACATCGAGGACCTGCTGACCGCCGTGCGCTTGCTGCAGCGGCAACACCTGGTCTGCGTGGCCAGCCTGCGCGAACAGGCCCTGGACCATGCACTGGAAGGAGCCGTGGACACGATCGAACAAGCCATCGGCGCGGGCGCGCTGGCCCGCTACCTGGAAGACCGCAACCGCGCGCACCAAAGCCTGCGCAGCCAGGGCGTGATCGTGCTCGACGTGACCTGCGCGCAACTACCGGCGGCGCTGGTCGAGCGCTATCTCGCGGTGAAGCGTGGCGGGCTGCTGTAGCTGACTGTTGCTGGCGAAATATTTTCCGCCCGCTCAGTCACCGGTACTCAACACCACATCAAGCGCGCGCAGGTCCAGGTACACCGGCTGCGTGTCCGGCCGTTGCCCGTGCCAGATCTCGAAACTCGCGGCAGCCTGTTCCACCAGCATGCCCAGGCCGTCAATCGCCTGTGCGCAATTCGCGCTGCGCGCCCAGGCCAGGAATCCGATCGCGGCTTCGCCGTAGCTCAGGTCCACGGCCAGGGTGCGGCCGGCGGCGATGCCGAACGGCAGGTCCATTGTTTCGTGGCCGCGGCCAGCGGACGTGGCATTGATGATGAAGTCGAACGCGCCCTGCGTGGCCAGGTCGTTCCAATAGCGGGAATGCACGCGACCGGGCTGACCCAGCGCGTCGGCCAGGGCATCGGCTTTTTCAGGATGGCGATTGACGATGAACAGGTCGCCGATGCCGGCCTCGAGCAAGGCCGGGGCGACGCCGTGCGCCGCGCCACCCGCACCCAGCAACAAGGTTCGCCGGCCGCGCAGGTCAAGCGCGTTGCGCTCGGTCAGGTCGCGCACCAGGCCGATGCCGTCGGTGTTGTCGCCAAACCAGCCGCCTTCGTGGCGCACCAGCGTGTTCACCGCGCCGGCATTGCGGGCGCGGTCGCTCAGGCCTGCGCACAGCGCCAGCGCCGATTGCTTGTGCGGCAGGGTCAGGTTCGCGCCGCGACCGCCATCTGCGGCGAACGCAGCGAGGGCCGCCTGCAGGTCCGCAGGCTCGACATCGATGGCGTCGTACCGCAGCGACAAACCCACCTGCTTCGCGAACGCGGCGTGGATGCGGGGCGAAAGCGAGTGGGCGACCGGATGGCCGAAGACTGCATAGCGTGATTGTTGCTGACTCATTGTCTGCTTCCTTGTAGGTGGGTCGGCGCTCAGTGCGACTCGCGAATCCAGCGCGCGGCGTCGAGTGCGAAATAAGTCAGGATGCCATCGGCGCCGGCACGCTTGATCGAAGTCAGCGCTTCCAGTGCGCAGGCGCGTTCGTCCAGCCAGCCGTTGCCGGCGGCGGCCTTCAGCATCGCGTACTCGCCGCTCACCTGGTAGACGAACGTCGGCGCGCCGAAACGATCCTTCACCCGCCGCACGATGTCGAGGTAGGGCAAGCCGGGCTTGATCATCACCATGTCGGCGCCTTCTTCCAGGTCCAGCGCGACTTCGCGCAGGGCTTCGTCGGAATTGGCCGGGTCCATCTGGTAGGTGTACTTGTTGCCCTTGCCCAGGTTGCCGGCCGAACCGACCGCATCCCGGAACGGGCCGTAGAAACTGGACGCGTATTTTGCCGAGTAGGCAAGGATGCGCGTGTGCACGTGGCCGCCCGCTTCCAGCGCCGCGCGAATCGCGCCGATGCGGCCGTCCATCATGTCGCTCGGCGCCACGATGTCGGCGCCGGCTTCGGCGTGCGAGATCGCCTGGCGCACCAGCGCGGCATTGGTTTCATCGTTCAACACATAGCCGCTGGCGTCGATCAATCCATCCTGGCCGTGCGTGGTGTACGGGTCCAGCGCCACGTCGGTGATCACGCCCAGGTCGGGGAAGTTCTGCTTCAGTGCGCGAATTGCTCGCTGGGCCAATCCATCGCTGGACCAGGCGGCAGCGCCGTCGAGCGACTTCGCCTCCGGGGCCGTCACCGGAAACAGGGTGAGCGCCGGAATCTGCAAGGCGACGGCCTGCTCGGCAACCCGCAGCAAATCGTCGATGGACAGCCGGTCCACGCCGGGCATGGACGCGACCGGGGCACGACCCTTCAGTTCGTGGATGAACACCGGAAGGATCAGGTCGTCGCTGCCGAGGCGGTTCTCGCGCATCAGGCGGCGGGAAAAATCATCGCGGCGCATGCGGCGCGGACGGGTGTGCGGAAAGGCCATCGTCAACTCCTGTACTGGCGCCAATGATAACGCCGCCGTCGCGCTACGATGTCGCCATGGTCTTCCTTCGCCCGCTGCCGCGCGCGGCCCGCGCCTGCCTGCTATTGCTGGGCGTGCTCGCGCTCGCCTGCATCGTCGGCCCGTGGCTGCTGGGTTTCGATCCGCATCGGCCGGACTGGAACTGGCTGTCGGCCGCACCGTCCCTGCAGTCCGGCCACTGGTTCGGCACCGACGCCATCGGTCGCGATGTGCTGGCGCGCACCCTGGCCGGCGGCCGGCTGTCACTCGGCATCGGCGTGCTGGCCAGCGTCGTGGCATTGGTCATCGGCCTGGGCTACGGCGCCATCGCCGGGTTGGCTGGCGGCAATGCCGAGCGCGCCATGGTGCGTGCGCTGGACGTGTTGTCGGCGCTGCCCTTCCTGCTGATCGTGATCCTGTTGCTCAGCCTGTTCGGCCGGTCCCTGTTCCTGCTGCTCGCGGCGATCGGCGGTTACGTCTGGATAGACCTGGCGCGGGTGATGCGCGCAGAAGCAGGTCGCTTGCGCGAGGCGCCGTTCGTGCTCGCTTCGCGGGCCGCGGGCGCCAGCTTCGGCCAGCAATTGCGCTGGCACCTGCTGCCAAACCTGTTGCCCTTGGCGTTGGTGTATCTCGGGCTGATCCTGCCGCAAGCCATCCTGGTCGAAAGTTTCCTGGGCTTCCTCGGCCTGTCGGTGGATGAGCCGTCGGCGAGTTGGGGGACCTTGTTGTACGAAGGCAGCCAGGAACTGGACAGTGCACCGTGGACCTTGCTGTTTCCGGCCGGCTTCCTGATCGCGACGCTGGCCTCGTTCCAGTTCCTGGGCGACAGCCTGCGCGACTGGCTGGACGTGCGCAGTGAAGCGGCATGATGCGCAGGACCGCAGCGCAATGACCGACGATCCGCACGAGCGCGCGCCCCGGCTGCGCATCACCGCGTTGGAAGTCACCGCGCCCGGGCACGACGCGCCGCTGCTCGGCCCGCTCGACCTGCAACTGCGGGCCGGCCAATGCCTCGGACTGATCGGCGAATCGGGCAGCGGAAAAAGCCTGACCGTGCTGTCGCTGATGGGTTTGTTGCCACCGGGACTGAAAGCCACCGGGCGCCTTGAATTCGCGGGCGAGTCGATGCCGCTGTTGTCACCTGCGCACCGCGCCTTGCGCGGCCGCGGAATCGCCTGGATGCCGCAGGATCCGCAGGCCAGCCTGCATCCGCTGCGCCGCGTCGGCTCGCAGTTGACCGAAAGCCTGCGCGTGTTGCGCGGACTCGATGCCGCTTCGGCACTCGCGCAGGCGCGCCGATTGTTCGAGGAACTCGAACTGCCCGACCCGGCAGCACTGCTCGCGCGCTATCCGCACCAACTGTCCGGCGGACAACGGCAACGGGTCGGACTGGCGCTGGCGCTGGCGGGAAATCCGCAGGTCCTGTTGGCGGACGAGCCGACCTCCGCACTCGACCCGCGCCTGGCCGACGAGATACTGGGCTTGCTCGACCGCTTGCGCGCGCAGCGATCCCTGGCGCTGTTGCTGGTAAGCCACGACCTGCCCCTGGTCGGTCGTCACGCGCAACGCCTGCTGATCCTGCAACGCGGCCGGACGGTCGAGGCCGGCCCCGCGCAAGACATCTTTTCCGCGCCCACGCAGGACTACACCCGCGAACTGCTGGCCGCCGATCGCCTGCCCCCTCCGCAACCGGCACGGCAAGGCGACGTCGTACTGGAGGTCTCGAACCTGGTGGTGCGCTACCCGCGCAGCAAGGAGGATGCGGTCCGGTGCATCGACCTGCAGCTTCGGCAGGGCGAATGCCTGGCCCTGGTCGGCGCCAGCGGCAGCGGCAAGAGTTCGCTCGGCCGCGCCCTGTTGAGGTTGTTC
>MGYJ01000020.1 GCA_001801685.1 Gammaproteobacteria bacterium RIFCSPHIGHO2_12_FULL_63_22
GGATATGGTCAGAACGTAGCGGGAGATTTCCATCTCCAGCGTGTGCATGAGGTCGGTGGTGAATCGCTTGCGCTGCCGGTCGGGCAGCATGGCGATGAAGTTGCGTTGCAGGCCCACGCCATACACCACGAAGAAATACGCCAGCAGGATCACCGCGCCGAACAGCGCGAGCATGCGCGGCGCAGCGCGGATCAAGGTCCACAGGTTCGGTGGCTTCGGCTTGTCCTGCGCCAGCGCGGCTTCGCGCTCCTTCTTGCTGGGCGCGGTGCCGGCCGCCGTCACCAGCGATTGCGCGGCCTTGTTGGCGGCATCCACCTGCTTGGTGATGGACTTCAACTTTGGCGCGACTTCACGCAATGCCTGCGGCGCTTTCTGGAACCAGTCGCTGGCCGGCGCCACCAGTTGGCTGGCCAGGGCAATTGCCAATACCACGCCGCCAAAAACCACGAAGAACGCACCGATCCAGCGCGGCACGCGCCAGCTGCACAAGCGGGTAACCAGCGGATTGGCGATCAGCGCCAGGAAAAGCGCCAGCAGCACGGGCACGATCAAATCGCGCGCCGCCCAGAACGAGGCAACGACGACGATCAACGCCAGCAGGTGCACGGCGCGCCAGTGGGATGTGGGAAACGAAACCGGGGCGCTTGACTCAGACAATTGCGTCGGTGCTTGCGGCTTCCTGCCGCAGTGCGTCGGTGGTGGCATTGGCGCTGGCATCGGCGGCGGCTTCGGCGGCCGCGCCTGCGGCGATGCCCGAGGTCGCACTGGCACCCAGCGCGGTAATGAGCGCCTGCGCCGCCGTGCCGAAGATCTGTCCGCCGACGCTCGACGTGCCAGCCTTGTTGCTGCGGCCCATCAGGTAACCGCTGATCGCGCCCACCGTCACGATGCGCCACGGGGTCGCGGCCGTCTTGAAGGTGCTGCCAAGCTTGCCCCAGGAATCACGCGCGCGAATGACCGACGCCTCGCAGTCGATCTCGGCCATCTGCACCACTTTCAGCCGGTCTTCGATGCTCATGGCGCCTTCGGTGCCACGTCTTCAGTCTTGCCTTCCGGATCAGGTGGACCCGGATTGGGCGCGCCGGTGGCCGATTCGGTGGAGATCGGTTGCGTCGGCGGAAAAATGATTGCCAGTTGCCGGCGTGTGGCATCGAGGTCGGCGAAGGCCAGCGCCTTGCGCGCGACGTGCCAGGCGTACCACGCAATACCCAGGCTCAGCACCAGTGGAATGAACAAGGCCCACAACAGCGACATGCCGGTCTGCGTGAGGGCGATCACGATCATCACCATCATCGTCACCCAGCCCGTGCCCAGCATCAGCGCGCCGAGCAGCAAGAACACCAGGCCGCGGATCAGCGCAACCCGCGCCAGCGAGATATCGGACAGCACCAAACGCCGGAAGGAGCTTCCGGCGGTGGCGTATTCGCGTGCGACGCCGCGCCCTGCCTCAAGCAGCGCGCTGACGTCCTGCTTCAATCGCTCTGCAGCGTCCAGAGCGGGCACGGACTATTCTTTCGAACGGGTCAGCTTCGCGATCAGGTAACCCGCGGCGAATGCAGCGCCGAAGCTTACCCAGGGACGCGTGCGGATCAGGTCTTCCGCCTGGTCGATGACATCCTTGCCGGAGTCGATCAGGCCTTCGAGTTTTTCGTCGAGCACGGCTTTGGCGTTGCGCGCGGCTTCGATGCCGCTTTCAACCGCATCCGCGACGCCGACCGTTACCTGGTCACGCGCAAGCGCAGCTTTTTCAACGATGCTCTCGGTGGCGGCTTTGCCGTTGTTGCTGTCATTGGCCATGGCGATACTTCCTGTAAGACGCGTTGGGTGGGACGTACTGCAGGTTAAGCCGTGCTGGCTGAGCCTGCCTTAAATTCATTGCATGGGCAACTCGCCGCGGGCGCCGCCGCGCTGCAGCGCCAGCACCAGGTTTTTCGGTGGCGGCGACATCTGCGCACGGAAGGCGTTGAGGTCCACCACCACGCGGCGGTTCACCGCCAGCACCAGGTCGCCGCCGTCCAGTTGGTTGCGGGCTGCGCGACTGCCCGGCGCCACCTTGCTGATGATCACGCCGTTCATGCCCTGCTGGCGATATCGCTCCGGCAGGTCGGTGAAGGTCGCGCCGGCCAGGCGCGGATCCAGCGTCGCGCCTTCCACTTCCTTCGACAGTGCTTTCAGCGTGGCGGTGGTCGAGATCAGCCTGCCGTCGCGCTGCAGGTCGAGCTTCACCGGTTGGCCGACCGGCAACAAGCCTTCCATGTTGTGCAGACCCTGGCCCGAGTCAATGCGCTGGCCGTTCACCGCCACGATCACGTCACCGGGTTGCACGCCGGCCACTTCCGCCGGCGATCCGCGATACACGCGCCGCACCAGGGCGCCGCGCAGATTGATGTCCACGTCGAACTGCTTGGCCAGCGCGGCGGTCATGTCCGGGGTCTCCAGGCCCAGCGAGCCGCGGCGCACTTCGCCGTAGGCCATCAGCTGGCGCATCACCTCGCGGGCGAGGTTCACCGGAATCGCAAAACTCAGCCCGATGTTGCCGGCGCCGCTGCCGCGCGGGTTGTAGGTCGCCGCGTTGATGCCGACCAGCTCGCCGCGCAGGTTCACCAATGCACCGCCGGAATTGCCCGGGTTGATGGAGGCATCGGTCTGGATGAAGTTCTGGTAGCCCAGTCCCGACAGGCCGCTGCGACCCACCGCCGACACGATGCCCGAGGTCACCGTCTGGCCCAGGCCGAAGGGATTGCCGACCGCCACCACGTAATCACCCACGCGCAAGGCTGAAGAGTCGGCCAGCGGGATGGCGGTCAGCTTGGGCGCGGTGATGCGGATCACCGCCACGTCGGTGTCGGCGTCCGAGCCGATTGGCTCGGCTTCGAAGGTGCGGCCGTCGGACAGGGTGACCGACACCGCGTCGGCACCTTCCACCACGTGGTTGTTGGTCAGGATCAGGCCGCGCGTGGCGTCAACGATGACGCCCGAACCCAGGGATTGCTGCACGCGCTCCTGCGGGAAGCGCCCGCCGCCGAAGAACTCGGCCAGCGGGTTGTTCACCCGCACCACCTGCTTCGTATAGATGTTCACGACCGCCGGGGTCACCCGCTCGAGCATGGGCGCCAGGGTCGGCATCGGGGCCCCGCCCACCACCGGCGTGGGCGGCGCGGCACTGGCCAGGGCGGGCAGGGCGGCCGAGGCCGCGGTCTGCACCAGGGCCTCCGGGGAGCCGTCGTCGGCGGGGCCCAGGGTGAACAGACGGGCAGCGACGCCGCCGCCCAGGGCGGCCAGCAGGATCAGGGACAGGGTGGGCAAGGGGCGCATGAGGGGCTTCCGAAGGCTGAAAACAAGCAATAACCGAGCTTAACAAATGGGGATGACCCGTCCCTGAGCCAAGAAGTTCACAAAAAATAATTCGCCTTAGGAGTGTTGTCCAAACCCTTGCCCCTCATGCAAAAAATTTATGAAACATCATGGTTACAGGCGGTTGACAGTGCCCTTGTAGGGGGGTACTTTTGGCCCCGGCGGTCACACAACATGTTGGGTGGCCGACGGGGGAGGGCCCCACGATGTGGGGCTTCGTCAGCCGGTACGCCGCGCGAGCCAAATACGTAATGGGGTCGATTTACAGGACAAAAGGGGGCGTCTCCGGGCTGGGGTCCGGCGGGCGGATTCACCCCCGGAATTGCCCTTTTCCATGAGACACCCGTCACAAACGCGCCATTGCCAATAACAACAAGCCACCGGTAAAGCCGGGGCCAGAATTGAGGATTCACGCACGATGAGCACTGTTCGCCTGGAAGCGGTCAAGGCCGATTTGGTCACCGAAGCCGCACAGGGCATCCCGATGCAACCGGCATCGGTGGATATCTGGGACAAGAAGTACCGCCTGAAGACCAAGAAGGGCGACCCGGTCGATGTCTCGATCGACGACACCTACAAGCGCGTGGCCAAGGCGCTGGCGGAGTCCGAAACCACGTCCGAAAAACAGAAGTACTGGTACGAGCGTTTCCTGTGGGCCCTGCGCCGCGGTGCGATTCCCGCTGGCCGCATCACGTCCAACGCCGGCGCGCTGGAACACAAGCCGTCCACCAGCACCATCAATTGCACCGTGTCGGGCACCATCACCGATTCCATGGACGGCATCCTGGACAAGGTGCATGAAGCAGGCCTCACGCTGAAGGCCGGCTGTGGCATCGGTTACGAATTTTCGACGCTGCGTCCGCGCGGCGCGTATGTGAGTGGTGCGGGCGCGTATACGTCCGGCCCCCTGAGCTTCATGGATATCTACGACAAGATGTGTTTCACCGTGTCGTCGGCCGGTGGCCGTCGCGGCGCGCAGATGGGCACCTTCGATGTGTCGCATCCGGACGTGAAGGAATTCATCGGCGCCAAGCGCGAAGACGGCCGCCTGCGTCAGTTCAATTTGTCCCTGCTCATCACCGATGGCTTCATGAATGCCGTTGAGAAAGATCTCGACTGGCCGCTCGTGTTCCCGGTGAACCTGAAGGAAAAGGACGAAGTCGACCTCAACGACCCGAAGCAGGTCGTGTGGCGCGACTGGCCGAACACCGAGATGTACGTGACGCGCGAAGACGGCCTGGTGGCCTGCAAGATCTTCGGCCACATCCGTGCGCAGCAGCTGTGGAACCGCATCATGGCGTCCACGTATGACTTCGCCGAACCAGGTTTCATTTTGATCGACCGGGTAAACGAGATGAACAACAACTGGTGGTGCGAAAACATCCGCGCAACCAACCCTTGTGGTGAGCAACCGCTGCCCCCCTACGGCGCCTGCCTGCTCGGTTCGATCAATCTCACCAACTTCGTGCGCGACCCCTTTACCGACAAGGCCAGCTTCGACTTCGAGGAATACAAGGAAGTCGTGCGCGTGTTCACCCGCATGCTGGACAACGTGGTGGAAGTGAACGGCCTGCCGCTGCCGCAGCAGCGCGCCGAAATCGCCCGCAAGCGCCGCCATGGCATGGGCTTTCTGGGCCTGGGCAGCACGGTAACGATGATGCGCATGAAGTACGGCTCGCCGGAAAGCTGCGCCTTCACCGAAGACGTGTCGCGCGACATGGCGATTGCCGGCTGGGAAGTGTCTCTCGCACTCGCGAAAGAAAAGGGCGTGGCCCCGATCATGGACGAGGACTTCACCGTTACCGCCGAGATGCTGCGCAAGCGCCCGGAGATGAAGAAGGACGGCTACAAGGTCGGCCAGGCCATCAAGGGTCGCGTGTTGCACGCCAAATATTCGCGTTACATGCAGCGCGTGGCCGGCGTGGCGCCGGAACTGGTGAAGGAGCTGGCCGAGACCGGCGGTCGCTTCACCCACCACAGCTCGATCGCGCCGACCGGCACGATCTCCCTGTCGCTGGCCAACAACGCATCGAACGGTATCGAGCCGAGCTTCGCCCATCACTACAGCCGCAACGTGATCCGCGAAGGCAAGAAGTCGAAGGAAAAGGTCGAGGTTTTCAGCTTTGAATTGCTGGCCTACCGCACGCTGGTGAACCAGGGTGCGATGCCGTTCTCCACCGACGAAGCCACCCGCCTGCCCGAGTACTTCATCGCGGCCGATGACGTGTCGCCGAAGGCACACGTGGATATCCAGGCCGCGTCGCAGAAGTGGATCGATTCGTCCATTTCCAAGACGGCCAACGTGCCGACGGATTATCCGTACGAAGACTTCAAGGACATCTACATGTACGCCCACAAGCAAGGCTTGAAGGGCTGTACCACGTTCCGCTTCAACCCGGCCGCCTTCCAAGGCGTGCTGGTGAAAGAGACCGATCTGGAAAACACCACCTATCGTTTTGAACTGGAAGATGGTTCAGTGGTGGAAGCCAAGGGTAATGAGGAGATCGAATACGACGGCGAGATGCACAGCGCCGCCAACCTGTTCGATGCCCTCAAAGAGGGGTACTACGGGAAGTTCTGATCGACCACTTACGAGGAGCGGTACGATGAAGAAGGGCAAGAAATCTGGAAATTCAATCAGCAACGCGGCGGCTAGCGTGGGCGAGAAAGCGTCGGAGATCGGCGCGGCAATTACCAAGAAGACCGCACCTGTCGTCAAGGCCGTGAAGAAGAAGGCCGCCGCCGCAGTCAAGTCGGTGAAGGCAAGCGTGGCCGCAGCGCGCAAGCGTGTGGCGGCTGCGAAGAAGAAGGCGGCGCCGAAGAAGAAGGCCGCTGCAAAGAAAGCGCCGGCCAGGAAGGCGGCGGCAAAGAAAGCACCGGCCAGGAAGGCTGCTGCGAAAAAGACGGTAGCCAGGAAGGCTCCGGCGAAGAAGGCCGCGAAGAAGGCAGTCCGCAAGGCTGCGAAGAAAGCGCCAGCTCGCAAAGCCGCCAGGAAGGCAGCGAAGAAAAAGTAAGTTTGTTACACGTGGCACGCACCATCCATATAAGTTGTCTCGATTGCTGCAAAGCCCAGCCCCCTCCCGCTTGCGGGAGGGGGTGAAGGTTTCAAAAGCACGTCCCCCCAGGAGTTTTTTGTTTCATGACCATCAAGATCAACAAGAAGATCAAGGCTTACAGCGTCCAGAAACCCGAAGACCGGGATGCGGCCATCGCCGCTGCTGCAGCGGCTGCTGCCGCGCCTGTGCTGGTAGCCGTGGTCGAGCCCGAATCGAATATCGTGCAGATGCACGAGAAGGTCGAGCGCCCCGAGGTGCTGATCGGCAACACCTACAAGATCAAGTCGCCGCTGGTGGAACACGCCATGTACGTGACCATCAACGACATCGTGCTGAACCAGGGCACCGCGCATGAGTTGCGCCGCCCGTTCGAGGTCTTCATCAATTCCAAGAACATGGACCACTTCCAGTGGATCGTGGCGCTGACGCGCATCATGAGCGCCGTGTTCCGCAAGGGCGGCGACGTGACCTTCCTGGTGGACGAGATGAAGGCCGTGTTCGACCCGCGCGGCGGCTACTTCAAGGCCGGCGGCGTGTACATGCCGTCCATCGTTGCCGAGATTGGCAGCGTGGTGGAAGAACACCTGAAGTCCATCGGCATGATCATCGACCCCGAGCTGAGCGACGCCCAGCGCGCGCTGATCGCCGAGAAGCGCGCAGCCTACGAGAACAAGTCAAAAAAAAAGCCTGACGCAAACAAGTTGAGCGGCGACCTCGCCGGTGCCGGAGCCGACAGCGCGTTACGCGCTGACGAGGCGGCCACCGAAGCCGGCGAGGGAGCTTCTTTTCCGGCGACTGCGACCTTGTGCCATAAGTGCAGTACGAAGGCGTTGGTGCTGATGGATGGGTGTCAGACTTGTTTGAATTGCGGTTACTCGAAATGTGGTTGAGCTTGCTGGCCTGAAAGGCTGCGAACGGCGCCACGGGAGCAAGCAATGCGACTGTGCAATGGCATGGCAATGGCCTGCCTGCTCGCCATCTGGCTCATCCCAACGCCGCTCCGGGCACAGGCGACGGACGGCTTCCATACGCGCCTCATCTTCCCGGTCGTCGTCGACTCGGCGTCCTTTACCCAGTCGTTCTACCTAAGCACGCTCGACGCCACCACCTTCGTCGTGCCGACGTTCTATCCGGCCGATGGCGGCGAGCCGCTGGTCTGTCCGATGCTGGGGCTGACCGCCGCGTATTCCAGCACTCGCTCGAGCCTGCGTCTGCTGTGCCCGGCGCTTCCAGCCGGCTCACAGTTCGGAATGCTCACCGTGACGCCCTGGATCGACAATGGTCCGATCGGCGCCGCTTCGCAGCTGGTCGCCGGGTTTTCCCGGGTGTCCAACGCCGCTGGCGCTGGTTTTGCCGTTGAAGCCCAGCCGTGGTACGCGTTTACGTCGGCGTTCTCCTCGGTCAGCGGGCTGACACGACGCGCTGCCAGCAGCGGCCAGCCGGCCCTGCAAAGCAATTGCTTCATCGGCCAGATGCCCTCGGCGTCGGGATTGACACCCACTTCGACGGCTTGGGTGGCGCTCGGCGACGCGTTGGGCAACACCCTCGGTACGCCAATTTCGGTGGCTCTCGTGCCCGGCAAGCTGGTCCGGCTGCTCGATGTCTTCGCTGCCGTCGGCGCGCCTGTCGGCGACCATGCCAACGCGCGCATGAGGCTAGGCCCCGATCCCCCGTACTCAGGCCGTGCCGGCTTCGTCGCGTTTTGCACGGTGCAGGACAACACCAGCTTCAATGCCGATTTCCGCATCGCGAAGGCCGAGTACGGCGCCTGCCTGGCGAACTGCGACTGGGCCGGCCCGATGGACGTGATGGCCTTGCGCTCGAGCAATTCGAAGGCAGACCTTTCACTGCCGGGCGAGTCGGCACGGCCATTCTCGCTGCCACCTGGGGACTTCCAGGACACGCACGTCTTCTACTTTCGGCACCCTGACACCGTTTCATGCGAACTGCGATCCGCCATCGATCAGCCGGCGACGTATTCCAACGGCATGGAGATGCGGCTGCTTGACGAGACGGGCAATGTCCTGGCGGGTGGCAGCGGCGAGTCCAGGTTCTATGGGCTGTTCCTTGGCGACAAAGAGCAGCGGGGCGGGGGTGCCAATACACGCTATTACCTGCAGGTCGAACGCAACGGCGAGTTGGCTAGTACGACTCTCGATTACGGAATCGTGTGCACGAGCGGTAGCGGCCACACGCCGGGCGACCTGGTGCGGCGCTTGACGCCGATCGACCAGTTCTAGGGTGCGCCTCGAAAGCCCTGCGCGCGGCTCACCAACCGCTGCGCCAGCGGGCTGCGTGGGCGAAGCGTGGCGCGCTCGGCAGCCAGGCCGCGTGCGAGTGCGGGGTCGCCGCTGCGCATGGCGGCTTCGACCAGCGTCAGGTCGATCACGTCGCGCTGCGCGTGGCTGCCGCCGAAGCGGTGCGCCTGGTGGCGGATTCCGCGCAACAGCGTGACCGCCGTGCTGAAGTCGCCTTGGCCGAAGGCCTGCAGCGCGCGCGTGGCAGGGTGGCCCACCTCGCGCGTGAAGAGCGCGTTGTCAGTTTCGCTTTGCATCGCCTCATGCTGCGATTCGAGCAGCGCCTGCTGTAGCGCGTCGCGGTCGGCGCCCACGAACGCCATCATCGCGTGGAAATCGTTGAACGCGTAGTTGCCGGCCCGCGCGAACGGCGCCCAGCGGTCGGCCAGGTCCTGCCAACGGCTGCCCACATCCACGCCCCTCAGGTGCAGGCGCCACAGCATGGCGCTGGCGTCGATCATGTCCATCACCACCGCCGATCCGGTGCCACCGATCGCCTGGTCGTACAACTTCAGCACCTGCGCGTGGTCGTCGAGTTCCAGATGGCACAGGGTGAGGTGCCACCAGTTGTGGGTGCCGAGGAAGCTGCCCTGCGACCAGATGTCGCTTGTGGGCTGCAGCCAGGCAATGCCTTCGCGTGGCTGGTTGCGCATCTCGTGCACGTGCGCCACCGCGTGCCAGCCCCAGCTGTCGCGTGGCTCCAATTCCACGCTGCGCCTGCCTTGCGTTTCGGCCAGCGCGTAGTCGCCGGTTTCCTCCAGGCCGAAGGCGTGCATGCCCAGCACGGCGTGCCAGCCGGGAATGGATGCATCCCACGCCGGCAGCACGCGCGCGATGCGGTCACGCAACATGCGGCTGTCGCCGCGGAAGAAATCAA
>MGYJ01000021.1 GCA_001801685.1 Gammaproteobacteria bacterium RIFCSPHIGHO2_12_FULL_63_22
GTCGTACTGGGACTCACGCGCTGAACGTCGCAAAACGGCTCATACGGGTTTGCATTCAACCGGATAACTAGGCGGGAAGCCGCAGGCAGTGCTGTAGCACCGCAAGGCGAACCAACGACGTTATACGGCTGAAGGCAAATTCGTATCAAGCCTGCGCAAGCGCCTGCACCCAGTTCAACTGGCGCGGCAGGCACACCCGGTGTAAATCGTAGTGCGCCTGGGCAAAAGCGCGCGCACGCACGCCCAGGGCTGCGCGGGCGGGAGCATCGTCCAGCAAGCCGCACACCGTGCCGGCCAGCGCCTGCACATCGAAGAAGTTCACCAGGCGGCCCGTCTCACCATCCACAATGGCCTCACGCACGGGGGCGGTGTCGCTGGCCACAATGGCGCAGCCAGCGCTCATGGCCTCCAGCAGGCTCCAGCCCAGTACGAAAGGGTATGTCAGGTACACATGCACAGCAGACACCTGCAGTAGCGCAACATACTGCGCGTACGGCAACTGCCCCAGGAAATGCACTCGCCCCCAATCGGCATCGGGCACCTGGCCGCGAACTTCGTCGATGAAGATCTGCTTCCACGTACTGCCCTGCGGGGCGGGGGCGCCATAGCTCACGCCGTCGCCTCCCACGATCAGCACTTGGGCGCACGGACGCTGCCGCAGGATCTCGGGCAAGGCCCGCATGAACACGTGGTAACCCCGGTATGGCTCCAAGTTGCGGTTCACGAAGGTGACCACCTCGTCGCCATGCGCCAACTCCAAGCCAGCGCCCAGTCTGATCCGGACCTGGGGGTTGGGCGCCACGGCCTGCGTGTCAATGCCGTCATGAATCACGGCAATGCGCTCGCGCAGGCGCGCCGGAAAGGTGCTGGCCTGCCATTGCGTGGGCGACAAAGCGGCGTCTGCCACCTCCATGTGCAGCAAATGGTTCACGTTTTTCATGTGCAACCGCGCCGCCTCACCAGGCCCCGGCGACGGGAACTCCGGGTCGAACCCCACATCCGCGCCCCGGGCGTGGTAATAAAACTCGCAGTAAATGCCCAGCCGCGCCCTCGGCCACACCTCCTTGAGGAACAAGCTCTCACCCCATCCGGGGTGGGCAATGATCAGGTCGGGCGCAAACCCCTCGGTAGCCAGATGAACAGCTTTTACCAAAGCAGCGTCGCCGCGAATCACCTTGCTCTCCAGATCCAGCAGCCAGGGGTGAATGTCCGGGGCATTGCCCCGCTGCGGCATGTAGCGCTCCACGCACACCCCCTGCCATCGCGCAGACGCATCCGCATGCCCCATGGCCAGGGCCCGCACCTCATGCCCGGCACGGGCGGCCAGGGCGGGCGCCAGGTGCTTGAACTGGCCAGGGAAATTCTGGTGAACGAACAGTATCTTCATGGAGCGGTGCACAGCAGGCAGAACGCCGGACTGTACACGCCCCCACGCGCCGACAGCTCAGAGGCCCAGGACCGGGTCCAGCGGCACGGGCAGCGTACCCACCAGCGAGGCATTCCAGGAGCCATCCAGGTGCGCCACATGGAAGATCTCCTGCGGGCCGGCCACACCATCGGTCACCTGCGTCACCTCGGTGTTGTTCAGGATCAGCCACACGTCGGCACTGTTGCGCGTATCGGCCGTGATGACCACCGATTTGTTCACCTGCGTCGGCTGGCGGAACAGCTTGCCCGGACCGAACAGCGCCAACACATCGGCCGCGGTGGCCGCGCGCGACACCAAGGATGCGCCCGAGCCGCTCACCCAGGCGCCATTGTTCTCCACCAGCACCACCGCGCCATTGGCCAGCACCACGCCCGGTGCGTCGGTGGCCAGCCGCGCCGTCAGAGCGGAAATATCCACTGACTTGTTGAGCAGCCGCGAAAAATCCAGTTGGTCCTTACCCACACCGAAATCCGTGATGGTGACCGGAGCACCGCCCACCTGGTACACCGTGCTGTCCGGCAGGACGAAGCGGTCGTCCCCCAGCCCGCCTGTGGCCGTATCCCGGCCGCCCGTGAAGAAGATCGTGTCCGCCCCGGCCGAGCCCAGCCAGCGGTCGGCCTGAGGCGTCCCCATCAAGCTCGACCCACCCACTGGCGCGGTCACCGACACGGCCTGGGACGGCCCGGCGGTGAACACCAGCTTGCCTTTGCCCACCGCATCGGAGGCATCGATGCTGGTGACCCCGCGTGCCATCTCGGCATTGAAATCCATCACCGAGCCGGACAGCCCCCCATCCAGGCTGTAGAACACCTTGAAGGCCGACTTGCCCGCCATCGTGTACCGGCCCAGTGCGGCATTCCACGCCAGATCGTCCGCCAGGTCGCCATACAGCCAGACGGTGTTGCCCTGGCGGTGGAACGCCAGCTCCCCGCCAGTGGCGGACAGCCCGCCGGCCGCCAGTGCGGCGATGATGCGTCCGTCCGTCGTCGCAGGTTGCGTTGCCAGCTCCGCCACCGACGCTTCGCGGCCCGCGCCGGCCAGGTACAGCAGCGCCGTCTCCACCCGGTCGGGCGGCGCCGTGGCCAGCGAAGGCAGGCTGGAGACCACCGCCAGCATCTGTGCGCGGGACAGCCCGGCATCGAGCAAATCCGTCAATTGCTGCGCCAGCACAGGGTTAAAGGCACCCAGCGAACGCCCCAGCAGGGCCGAAACAAAATCACCATGGCGCGGATAACCAGCGTCACTCAAGGCAAAGCCCGGCACCCCCAGCACAATGCCGGCCAGATCCGCCAGCGTGCTCCCGCCACGCAGCATGTCCATCATGGTGCCAAACAGCGGCGCATCCGGCGCGCGGTTGAACGCCAGGAAAAACATTCGCACCAGCTCATCCGCCGGGCTTTGCTGCATCACCGTCGCCGAGGTGTAAAGCGTTTTGAGCACCTCGCCATACGTTGCGCTGCCGCTATCGACGCGCTGTGCCAGGACGGAAAGCATGACGGGTGACGGCTGTTGCAGCGACAGCGCCTTGTAGAACCGCGCAACGATATCGAGCGATGAAGAGGTAGTGGACTTGGCCATGCGGCCCAGTATAGGCAGCGCCTACGCCCGCCAAGGGCTGAATAGCGGTGCCTACGCAGCGCTATTGCCCCCATCCTGCAGGCCCCCCCTCAGTGGACGGCGCAAGCCTGCGGTGCCCGCGTACCAGCCCCTGCCTCCACCAGCCAGCCAGGCCAGGGCTCCATGGGCCAGGGCGCCTGGCGCCAGGCATGGCACACAATGCCCAGCCACTGGCGCAAGGCCTGCGCCGACATGACCATGGCCGCCACCGGCCCTTGGCGACCCAGGAATACCAGGCGCACCCCGGCGGGTCCGCGGGCCAGGTTAACAGACTCCACCAGCCACTCGGGGCTGGCGGCCAGGACTGGCACGGGCATCTGCGGCTCCAGGCCGGCACAAGCAGCCTGCTGGGCGAACCCCTGCAGCGTATCGGCGTACAGTCGCTGCCGCGGCTCATGCTGTTGCGGCGCATCGTGCTCCTGCAGCCAGGCTAGCAGGGGCGGCAACAGACGCAGCAGCAGGCGCTGTGTCAACCACAACACTACCGGCAGGCCCTGCGGCAACTCCCCCGCCAGCGAGAAACGGTCCTGCCCGCTGTCATAGCGGGTGGTGACACGCGCCATGTTCGGCACCATGCCACCGCCCATGGTCAGGCTGTGGGCAACTGCGCGCGAAGTGCCTGCAGATATGCCGCACGTGCCGTCTGAGCCATACCCAGCTGCACGCGCAGACGGGCGATTTCCTGGTCAGTCACCTGGATATTACCGATCTGCACCCGTGCCTGCTCGCTCAGGCTGGAAATGGGGTACTGCTTGCCATCGAAGTCGAGTGTGGGCGTTTGAGCGGTGGTCGTGGTCATTTGGGCTACCCCTTGGGGATCGGTTGAACACCGGCAGGCGCATCTGCCACCGGCAAAAAAACGCCGCTGGACGGCGGCACCCGCAATTCTAGTTGCTCGCAGGCGCCAGGAGCCGCTTGCCGGGAACAACCCGCCTTTTGCGCTGCTTATCACGCCACTGCACAGCGGCGGCGGCGGGCATAGTCGGACCGTCGCTCTTCAGCCAACCAAGCGCCTGCCATGACCACCATTTCCAGCACCCAGGCCGCCAGCCTCTCCGGCAGCACCAACGCAACTCCACACTCCCGCCTGCAGGACGCGGTGCACGCCCTTGCACAGACCTTTGCCACGGCCCTGCTGGAATCCTTGGGCAGCAGCGCTCCCACCGCAGCACCGGCGGCCACCAGTACCCAGGCTACCGCCGTCACAGACACTGCCAGTGAGGCCGCCCGCACACCCGCCGCCATCGCCGAGGGCTCCAGCACCGCCGCACCGTGGCGCGCACCGTGGCTGACGGGCGCCGAAAACGCGAGCAGCTACCTGCACGCCCCTGACGCCGATGCAGCGACGCGCCAACGCGGCAAGCCCGACGCCGCCACTTTCATGAAAGCCACGGGCGCCGACTTTTCCACCGCGAGTTCGCTTCTGTATGGTGTGATGGGCAGCAACGAAGACTATCGTAACTGGGATGCCATCATGGCATCGGCCAACCCGGTGCAATCCGCCCGCCAGGCGACGGGAGCCCTGTACAACAGCAACCTGCCCTATACCGATGGCAGCGGCTTCAAACCCGACAGCCAGCAGACCCTGGCCACCTCGGGCAACTTCGCCTGGCTCAGGGTAGAAGAACGCGAAGGACTGTGGCTGCTCAACAACCAGGGTGAAGCATTGCGCCAGGTGCATTTTTCTGCCCCGGAAATTCTGCGTGCCACGCGCGAGTTTGGCCTCGACCCGGCCGACCTGGGCCCGCTTGCAGACCAGATGGACGCCCAGGGCATCAAATATGCACCGGGCGCACGGTACACAGGCTCGGACCATGGTGTAGACCTGCGCAACCTGGCCCAGGGCGGAATGGGCGCTGCCTACGACTGGACCAGCGACCCGCTGGCCCACCTCAAAGGCCCCGGCGCGCAGGACGCCGTGGCAGCCAACGCCCTGATGGCCCGCGAGATGGGGCTGCAGCGCGGCCTGGTACCCCTTGGCACACCGGGCCAGACAGCCACCGCCGCGCCCGCCACCGCCACCGCCACCGCCACCGCCACCGCCACCGCCACCGCCACCGCCACCGCCACCGCCACCGCCACCGCCACGCCTGCCAATACCGCGGCAGCCGATATGGACGCGCTGGGCAAGCAACTGATGGAAAGCCTGCTCAGGTCGTTGCAGAACGGCTTGCAGAGCTGACACAACCGCCCCGGCGCATCCTCGCCCGGGCCTGCACCGCAGAAAAGGCCACACCCCGCCGAAGGCAGGCGGCCGCTCAAACGGTGTATTCCAGCCCCCTCGCCTGCAGGCCCACCAGATCGATGTGCTGCTGGTTCACCGGCAGCTCGGCCACCGCACGGAACATGTCGGCCTGCGAGAAAAGACCGGCATCCAGGTACTGCGCCAGCGCCGCCTGCGTTTGCGCCGAAGGCCATTCGCCCACCGCGTTGCGGTACACCAGGCGCACGAAAGACGCGTTGTCGGCCCCCCCGGCAAGCTGTGCGAGCACGCCGCTGTCCACCAGCAGCTGCGCCCCCTGCTGCAGCGAAGCTCCACCATCAAAATACCCCACCAGCGCACCCACCAGCGCAGCGTTGTGCAAGGCCTGCGGCCCCAGCGCCACACCCAGCAGCAGGCTGGCACGGCCAGCGGGTTCGTTCATGCCCAGGTCCAGGGCCAGCACCCTGTCGGCAAACACCAGACGCTCCACCTCCAACAGGGTATCGCGTCCGTCACGGCCCACGACCGTGTCGCTGGTCGCCCACTGCGTGCCAGCCACCTGCGCCACGGCGTAGTCGGCACGCACGCCGTGCAGTACCCAGCGGTCGGTGCCCGCTCCGGCCTGGAACCAGTCGTCCCGCGTGCTGCTGGTAGCCGTATCCGGCCCAGGTGTGCCCTGCGCCAGGGCGCCGGTGACCAGCGTCGCCTGCACCTGGTAGGTTCCGGTGGTGCCCGCCGGGCTGGACGCCGGTGCGCTCACGGCCACATAGTAGCGGCCGGGTTGCACCACGGTGTACTCCAGGCGTGCGTTCAGCCCGGTACCTGAATCATCGTCCTGCGCCAGTGGCGTGCCATCGGTGGCCCGCAGCGCAACGACCGGGTCGCCCAGTGTGCCCTGCCCCGTACTGACGCCCAGCGCTTCGAAGCGGTAAACACCGGCGGCCAGCTCCACCCAAAACCAGTCCACGTCGCCCAATTGCTCCAGCCGGGCCGCCACGGCCATGCCCAGCGATAGCCGCGCTGTGGTCTGCACGCTGGCGGCATAGTCGTCCTGCATCGACGCCGTCCCCGAGAGCAGATCGTCATTGGACACCAGGGCCTGCGTAAACCAGTCCCAGGTGCCGCTGCCATACAAACCGGCGTAGGTAGAATTTTTACCAGCCATACTGCCCGCCGACAGCACGCCCACGGCATAGATGGAGCCATCAGCCTGGGTTTGCAGCAGGGGCCCGCCCGAGGCGCCGGGGCCAAGAATGGACTGCACCTCAAAAACACCATAGCGTGTTGACGCAGTAGCAAACACCTGCTCGGCCATCATGCCGGTGCCCCGGCTGGGGTAGCCCACCATCAGCCCACTCAGGCTGTTCGCGGTGTCGGCCGAACCCACCCAGCCCGTCACATCGCCAATACGCGACTGCATGCCAATCACCGCCAAGTCCCACTGCGCCTCGGCGGTGGTCAGCAAGCCGTCACCGTCCTGGTCCCAGTTGCCCGTGCGCGTGCTGATGCGGCCCCAGTCGGTGTACACACCCAGGGGCTGCACCAGGGAAGGCGCCGTGTCTGCTGCCGGGCTGATGGAAATCTGCTGCGCCCACCCGCCCCGGCTGGTGTCATAGACCGCATGCATGGCGGTCAGCACATCGTTCACGCCCACCACCACGCCGGAGGCCGAGGTGCGCGAACCGTCGGACCAGGTGCAGACGATGTAGCAAACCGCCCGGTAGGGCGCCTGGGTGCGTTGGGTGATTTCGTACATGGGAAGTGCCCGGGGGAGATCCGGATGCAAAAACGATGATCTTGGTGGCTGGGTGCCGCCTACTGTACATGCGGCGCGGGCCCGATGGCAGGTTTCCTCCGGCCTGCCCATCCCTACCACGAAGACACTGCAGTCGATATCCTCAACAAGCCTGCACCTGGTGCCACATCGGCGGGAGTGATGAGAAGCGGCATCTGGCCACCAGAGCACGCCCGGCGCCTGCCTGACCCGGTATTCGACACCAACCGGCTAACTCATGAATTGATAGCTGCCTGCGCTTGTCAGATAAGCGCTTGAGGCTGTTTTTATGGTTCTTTTCCGTTTCGAGTGGCATACAACGCCCCACCGCTGCAGCCATCGTCAGGCGTATGTTTTTTTCAAAGGATTGCCCGGCCGGTGGGAGAGCATGCCTGCTCTTTGACGATGTAAGGATTATTCCTTACCATGACACCTACCTCAGACTCACAGGAGGCTCCCATGCCCACCATTCATGAAGTTGCCACCATCACATCCAAGGGACAGATCACCCTGCCCAAGCCCATCCGCCAAGCCCTGGGGGTGGATGCCGGGGGTAAGGTGGCCTTTGATTTGATGGACGACCGCATCATCGTCACCCGCGTCATCGATGAACCTCACGAAGACCCTGCTATTGGCAGCTTCCTCGCCTTGCTGGAAAAAGACATTCAGTCCGGGCGCCACATCGCCGCGCTGCCTGACAGCTTGGCGCGCTCCATGCTCGCCGCCCTTGGCAAGCGGGTGGATCTGAACGAGGACATTGAAGGCGACGTGGCACTGTGACTCAGCGTCGCGGATGGAATCTGCTCTTCCATGATTGCCTGATCGAGCAGCTTCAGAAACTGGAGGCTGCGTCCTCGCGTGCCAAGGCACAAGACCCAAAAGGCTTCGAGTCCAACGCCAACGTCAAGCTGTTTGACGCCCTTGCGACACTGATTTTGGAGGTAGTCCCTGGCGACCCGAACCGCGATGAGTACCGGCAAGGCAATACTATGGGGCCTGCGTTTCGCCACTGGCGCCGAGCCAAGATCGGTCGGCGCTTTCGGCTATTCTTTCGGTTTGACTCCAAGACCCGGATCATCATCTTCGCCTGGGTCAACGATGAGCACACCTTACGCTCATCTGGCGCCAAGACAGACCCTTATGTGGTCTTCCAGAAAATGCTCCAGTCCGGCCATCCTCCCGATGACTGGGATGGCTTGCTCGCCGCAAGCAAGACTGATTGGAAACGATAAGGTGGTTACCACGTCAGCCGCCTCGATAAACCGGGCATAGGCCCAGCCTTGGGCTTATAGGATGACCAAAACCTTGCACCCCCTCTGGGGAGGCCCATGGTGGCACTATTCCGTCAACGTGCTGCATGCCACAAATTGAGATCCGGCCCCTATTCTTCAAAATTCATGGCTACTTGCACTTGCTCAGAAAGGGCGTTACAGACTCATTTCATTTTTTCGCGAACCACATTTGGGTGACACACCATTTTTCGCGCTGCGCTCATACCGCGCAGAGCGCGGCTTTGTCGGGCACAGGCCAGTTTGATCAAGCTGGTCGGTGTGCCCACCGCGTGCGCAAAGGTGGTGAAAAATGAGTCTGCACAGGCAATAAATGCCTCGGTGTCCATACCGAGGCGCTGCAGCAGGGGCGGCACATGGTGCGCAATGGTGCCGCGTTTGTGGGGATGCACCACACGGCCCACCGTATCCACCAGGTCCAGATACTCCTCCAGCCCGAACGGCACGGCCTGGGCGAACCGGGAGGTGGGGTCGAAAGGCATTAACGCAGCCTCGGGCAACGCGGCCAGGGCGCGCTCAGGCAGCAGCCCGGGCAGATCGGGCGCGCTGGCGGCGGACGGCACAGGCATCGCAGGCAATGCAGGGGCACCCACCGGCACCCACGCCTCGCCGCGCAGGTCGCCCAGACGGGCCGCAATGGAGGTGTGTGCGCTGTCCTCCAAGCACTCGGCCATACCGGCCCGCACAGGGTTGAGGTCAACATAGGCCATGGCCGACAAAAGGGCTTGCTCGTCCAAGAGCGCCTGACTTTTAAAGCGCCCCTCCCAAAAGCGCCCTTTCACGCCATCTTCTGCATTGGCCTGGCGGGCAATGGACTCATTGAGCACGCGCATGTACCACGACACATCAAACAACCGCGTGCGGTATATGCCGGCAAACTCAGCCACCTTGGCCAGTTCTGCATCGCCCATCAACGCGCGCAGCTGGGGCTGCATATTGCGCTGCACCAACACGGGGCCGGTGAACAGCTGGGTCCAGCGGCGCAGCACTTCGTCGTCGCTCCAAGTGCGGGCACGCTCGACATCAACGCGCAGCACGATGTGATAGTGGTTGCTCATCACCGCGTAGGCCGCTACATCGATGGCAAATACCGAGGCAAGCTCGCGGATGCGGGTCTCCACCCAGCCACGGCGGTGCTCAAAGTTTTGGCCCGAGTGCGCATCGTGGCCGCACAGGAAGGCTCGGCGCACGACGCAGCGGTTGACCATGTGGTACCACGGGGTGTCGGGCAGGGAGATGAGGGCGGAACGGGGGCTGGTGGAGATAAGTTTAGTACTTGCTTGAAGTTTAGGCAATTAAAGTGGGTGTCCTTTTTGCTTATGTGACGCACGCAAAAAAAGAACCCCTACTGCCTTGCGGGCAGCGGGGGCTCCGAGGTTCTCACCAGCACCGCCTACCGGGATAGGCGGCGTCTCCCGTGGAGATTAGATGAAAGTAGCAGCGGTCAGCGAAGTGACGGTGGAGCCAGTGATTTCAACGATGAAGTCAGCAGCGGTGAAGCTGTCGGAAGCATCCAAGTCAACGACCAAGTAGGACTTGCCAGCGTTGGTACCGGCATTTGCCACAACAACTGCAGCGGAGATGTCGCCAGCCACTGCGGTGTCAAAACCAGCACCACCAGCCACGGCAAGCAGCGTGTTCAGGTCGGCAATAAACGTTGCTTCGTTCACGGCACCAGTAACTGTAGTGTTCGCGTTGACAACCACAACAGTCAGGTCGATACGGTCGGCAGCACCTGCATTCAGAACGAGGTCATTCAGCAGATCAACGCCAGCGCTCGATGCGGCAGCAGCGACCGTGTCGGTCACGCCTGCAGCGAACACAAACGTGTCGTTACCCAGGCCACCAGACAGTACGTCGCGGCCTGCACCACCAGTGATAACGTCAGCACCAGCACCCGTCACGATCGTGTCGGCACCCTTGTCACCCGAAACAACCAGGTTGAACTGACCGCCAACCGTACCCGCTTGCACGTTCAGGTTGGCAGTGGCGCCAACCACCACAGCGTTGTCAATGGCGCGAATCGTCAGAGTTTCCGTCTGCGTGGCGGTTGCCGTGTGGTTGCTATCCACCAGGGCGTCTACCGTCGCGCTGTCCAGCGTCAGGTTCAGCGTCTGCACCGAGGCCACGTCGTTGGTGAACGTGATGGTACTGAAGTTGCTGGTGTTCTGCAGATCACCCACGGTCACTTCGGCCGTGTTGAAAATGCTGTACACATTGTTGTTGCCAGCCAGGCCTGCATTGCGGTCGATCACATACTGTGCATCGGCTGCCAGCTGGTTGGCGAACGTTGCACCAGCACCGCCCGCAAAGTTACGGCCGTTGAGGGTGTATTCAGACACGGTACCGTTGTCGCCACCGTTGAGGATGTTCTGGCCATTGGCCGTCACGTCGTTCACGATCACGGTCTGCACGGTGGTGGCGGTCAGGTCGGAGTTGTTGCCCACGAAGGTCACAAAACGCGAGGCGCTCATGGCGCGCAGATCGATGTTGGCAGTGAGTTCCTGGTCGGCGGTCAGCAGGCCATCGTTGTTGACGATGGTGATGCGGCCACCGGCATCCGCCTGACCAGCCAGCTGGTCGGTCACGCGGATATTGAACGTGCCACCGGCCACGCCAGCCAGACGCAGAACGTCCACGCCCGACAGGTTGGTCCACTCGGAAGCGCCCAGGGTCATGACGCCCGTGCCATCGAGAACGATGGTGTCGGTGCCAGCGCCACCAGCAATGGTGTCCTGGATCGTCAGGCCCGACGTTGCGGCGCTGATGCCAGTCTTGTCTGCGAAGATGACCGTGTCGTCACCGCTGCCCAGTTGGGCATTGGTGTTGGTGGTGCCCAGGCGGAACTCGAGGTTGCCCGCAAAGTCAGCCGCCGTCACGCTTGCAAATGCCAGGTCGGTACCCGTGCTGCCCTGCGCAAACACACGAGCCACGGCGGCATCACGGGTTTCAGCAACAGCTGCAGCTGCCGTGGTGGCATCGCCTGCGGCACCCGTCGTAACGTGGGTGTAACCCGTTCCAACGGTGTCGAGGTTTAGGAAGGTGCCTGCGGTACCGGCATTGACATCCAGTGTACCGGTGTGGCGAGCAGCCTGGTTCAGCAAAACCGAGTTGGACTCGCTGTCGCTGTCGGTCAGCGTGATATTGACAACAGAGTTGGTCACATCAGCGCCGCCAGAGACGATACCGAAAGGCGCAGCAGCGGCAAACGCCAGATTGCTGTCAGCATTCAGACTGAAGTTGAAACGCGGGTCGGTGTTGACACCTTCCAGAATTTCAACACCTGCGGTGGTCACACCCGTGTCCACATCCAGCACGATGGCGTTGCTGGCCAGCGCGTTGTTGCCCGTGGAGCCGTGCGTAATGCGAATGCCAGCGGCGTCGCCAGCAGAAGCATTTGCCAGCACGAAGGTGGTGTTGTCACCAGCATCGGCGAGGTTGGACAGGGTTGTGACCTGGTCACCGGCAAAGCGGGCCATATCGACACGCAGAGCTTGTGCAGTTGCACCAGCAGCATCAGCGATGCGGGTCACCGTGAGATTTTCGACATTGTTCACCAGAGCGGCACCCGTGGCAGCTGGGGTGAAGTTCTGGCTCAGGGTAGCACGCAGGGCCACGGTGTCGTTGCCTTCACCAGCGTCGATGCTGTCGGTGGTGCCAAGAGCGTCGTCGGTGATGCGGATGGTGTCTGCGCCGGTGCCGGTGCGCACGGCCAGTGCGACGTTGGTGCCCGAGGTGCCGTCAGCGGTGGCGCTGAGCACGCCGTTGAGGTTGATGTCCAGGTTGCCGGTAGCGGTGCTGCCGTTGATCAGCACCAGGGAACCACCGGCGTTAGCGAACGCGCCGAGGGTCAGGTTTTGCGCACCGCTGATGTTCAGCGTCTCGGTATCTTCAATGTCGAGCGTGCCAATGCGGTTGGGGCCGCCTTCAGACACCAGATTGACAGTTTCTACGCCAGTGTTGGCAACGCGGGGCGAGTCGTTGATTTCAACAGACAGAACGTTCACACGGTTCAGCGTCAGCGTGGTCGCGTCAGCGGAACCGCTGGATGCGCCGGGAGCCATCAAGAACTGAACGGCCGTGGCGAGGTTGTTGTTGCTGTTGCTGATCGACAGGTTGGCAGGAACCGTGGTCAGGTTGTCGATCTGAACAGTGGTTGTTGCCTGGCTGATGCGCGAAAGGTTCACGGCATTGATGCCGGTGGAGTCTTGCAGGTCAAGGCGCATGGTTGCCTGGTTACCTGCATATGCCACGTTCAGCGTTTGGATGCCATTCAGAGTGGGCATGATGTCGAAGTCGCCCGTGTCGGCATCGTTGCCGTACGTGAAGTTCAGCGTTGGGTTGGTGCCGGAACCAGTCAGGACGTCGTCGTCGTTCAGGGTGTTGACCGAATCGGTGCCGCCGGGGGTGTAGCCACGGGCCGCATTGAAAATGTTGGCGGTCAACACATCAGCGCCAGCGGTCAGCGTGACGGCTTGGGCGTTAACCACGGAATCGGCCACGTTGGTGGGGTTGTTGCTGTAGGCGTTATTGCTGCCCACCAGCTGGTTCCAGCTTGTAGCTGCGGCGCCGTAGGTGGCATCGCCTTCCAGGTTGGTCAGCAGGTTGATCAGGTTCAGCACGATCTGGCCGCGGGCCGTCACGGGGTAGGCCGTGAAGATTTGCACCAGGGCGTCTTGCAGCGTGGCGTTGACGATGCCGACGTTGGTCAGAACGCTGGCAGCCAGGTCGGCTGCGGGTACGTTGTAGAAGCCCTTGCCAATTTCAGCGGCATAAGCGGCGGGGCCGTTTTGCGCTGCATAGGCCAGGTTGTTGGTGTAGGTGTTGTAGCCAGCAGCCTTGCCGTTGAAAGCTTGGTACAGGCCAGTGACGACTGCCGGGTTGCCGATGATGGTAGCGGGCATTTGATTTCCTCAAAAAAGTGAATGGAGGCTGAAACCAGTT
>MGYJ01000022.1 GCA_001801685.1 Gammaproteobacteria bacterium RIFCSPHIGHO2_12_FULL_63_22
GCGCGGCAGGTACATCATGAAGGGGTTTTCGAACTGACCGTAGATGTCCGCCTCGATCTGCTCGAAGTTGACGTCCTTGCGCCGCTTGGCGAACTCGGTGCCGAGGATTTCCTCCCAGTTCGGCCCCCATTCGATCTTCTTCATCCGCTGCCCGGAGATCAGCGAACGCGGCCGCGCCACCGGCTGGTGCTCGCCGCCCTTGGCGGTGTGCAGATTCTGATAGTCGAAGGTAAAGGGTTCGTAGTAGTCGTCGATCTCCGGCAGGTCGGGGTTGGCAAAGATGTTCGCCAGCACCCGCCACTTGCCGCCGATGCGCGGGTTGATCGAGCCGTCGGCATTGCGCACCCAGCCGCCGCGCCATTTCTTCTGGTTGGCCCACTCCTTGGGGTAGCCGATGCCGGGCTTGGTTTCGACGTTGTTGTACCAGGCGTATTCGATGCCTTCGCGGCTGGTCCAGACGTTCTTGCAGGTCACCGAACAGGTGTGGCAACCGATGCATTTGTCCAGGTTCATCACCATGCCGACTTGCGAGCGGATCTTCATTTCACGGCCTCCTGCGAGTAGTCGTTGCCTTCACCATCCAGCCAGTCGATGTGCTTCATCTTGCGCACGATGACGAACTCGTCGCGGTTGGAACCGACGGTGCCGTAATAGTTGAAGCCGTAGGACAGCTGCGCGTAGCCGCCGATCATGTGGGTGGGCTTGGGGCAGACCCGCGTCACCGAGTTGTGGATGCCGCCGCGGGTGCCGGAGACCTCGCTGCCGGGGGTGTTGAGGATGCGCTCCTGGGCGTGGTACATCATCACCATGCCGACCTTGACCCGCTGGCTGACCACCGCCCGCGCGGCGACCGCGCCGTTGGCGTTGTACAGCTCGATCCAGTCGTTGTCCTCGACGCCGATGCTCTGGGCGTCGGTTTCCGACAGCCAGACGATGGGCCCGCCGCGCGACAGGGTCTGCATCAGCAGGTTGTCGCTGTAGGTGGAGTGGATGCCCCATTTCTGGTGCGGGGTGATCCAGTTGAGGAGGATTTCCGGGTTGCCGTTGCCGATGGCCTTGTGATCCGCCACGCTGGCCGGCGCCTTGGTGTCGATCGGCGGGCGGTAAACCATCAGGCTCTCGCCGAAGTCGCGCATCCAGGGGTGATCCTGGTACAGCTGCTGGCGGCCGCTGAGGGTACGCCAGGGAATCAGCTCGTGGACGTTGGTGTAGCAGGCGTTGTAGGACACGTGCTCGTCTTCCAGACCCGACCAGGTCGGGCTGGAGATGATCTTGCGCGGCTGGGCGACCAGGTCGCGGAAGCGGATCTTCTCGTCCTCCTTGGGCAGCGCCAGGTGGCTGTGGTCGCGACCGGTGATCTTCGACAGCGCCGCCCAGGCCTTGACCGCCACCTGGCCGTTGGTTTCCGGCGCCAGGGTGAGGATCATCTCGGCCGCATCCAGCGCCGAGGCGATGCGCGGCCGGCCCTTGGCCGAGCCCTCCAGCTTGCGGTAGTTGAGCTTGCCGAGCAGCTCGACCTCTGCCTCGGTGTTCCAGGCGATGCCCTTGCCGCCGTTGCCGATGGTCTCCAGCAGCGGCCCCACCGAGCTGAAGCGCTCGTAGGTTTGCGGGTAGTTGCGCTTGACCTCGATCAGCGCCGGCATGGTCTTGCCGGGAATCGGCTCGCACTCGCCGCGCTTCCAGTCGCGCACCTCGGGCTGGGCCAGTTCAGCGGGACTGTCGTGTTGCAGCGGCAGGCTGACCAGGTCGGTCTCCTCGCCCAGGTGGCCGACACAGACCCGGGCGAAAGCCTTGGCGATGCCGTCGTAGATGTCCCAGTCGCTGCGCGCCTCCCAGGCCGGGTCGGTGGCGGCGGTCAGCGGGTGGATGAAGGGGTGCATGTCCGAGGTGTTGAGGTCGTCCTTCTCGTACCAGGTGGCGGTCGGCAGCACTATGTCGGAATACAGGCAGGTGGTGGACATGCGGAAGTCCAGGGTCACCAGCAGGTCGAGCTTGCCTTCGGCTGGCTCGTCGCGCCAGACCACCTCCTCAGGCTTGGCCTCGCCGGTCTTGCCCAGGTCGTTGCCGAGCAGGTCGTGGCGGGTGCCGAGCAGGTAGCGCAGCATGTATTCGTGGCCCTTGCCGGAGCTGCCCAGCAGGTTGGAGCGCCAGACGAACAGGTTGCGCGGGAAGTTCACCGGATTGTCCGGGTCCTCGGCGGCGAAGCGCAGGGCCCCGCTCTTCAGTTGCTCGACCACATAATCGGCGCTGCTCTTGCCAGCGGCCTTGGCCTCGCCGGCCAGACGCAGCGGGTTGCGGTCGAACTGCGGGGCCGAAGGCAGCCAGCCCATGCGTTCGGCGCGCACGTTGAAGTCGATCAGGCTGCCGCGGTACTTCTCCGGTGGCGCCAGCGGCGAGAGGATCTCGCTGACCTTGAGCTTCTCGAAACGCCACTGGCTGGAGTGGTTGTAGAAGAACGAGGTGCCGTTCATGTGGCGTGGCGGGCGGTGCCAGTCGAGGGCGAAGGCCAGCGGCGTCCAGCCGGTCTGCGGGCGCAGCTTCTCCTGGCCGACATAGTGCGACCAGCCGCCGCCGCTCTGGCCGACGCAGCCGCACATGATCAGCAGGTTGATCAGGCCGCGGTAGGTCATGTCCATGTGGTACCAGTGGTTGACCCCGGCGCCGACGATGATCATCGAGCGCCCGCGGGTCTTGTCCGCGTTGCCGGCGAACTCCCGGGCCAGGCGGATCAGCTGGGCGGCGGGCACCCCGGTGATGGTCTCCTGCCAGGCCGGGGTATAGGGTTTGAGCTGCTCGTAGCCGCTGGCGCCGTCGTCCTCGCCGCTGCCGCCGACCGTGGCCTGCAGGCCGCGGTCGATGCCATGGTTGGCGGCCAGCAGGTCGAACACCGTCACCGCCAGCACCTGACGACCGTCGGCCAGTTGCAGGCGCTTGGCCGGCAGGTGGTGGTAGAGCACGTCGCGTACCTTCAGGTGCGGGAAATGGAGATGCTCGATGCCGCCGAAATAGGGAAAACCGACCCGCGCCACCTCGTCGTGGCGACCGAGCAGCGACAGCGCCAGGGACACCTCCCGGCCCTCGCCGTCCAGCGGTTCCAGGTTCCAGCGGCCCTCCTCGCCCCAGCGGAAACCGATGGAGCCGCGCGGCACCACCAGCCGCTCGCCGGTTTCGTCCCAGGCCAGGGTCTTCCAGGCCGGGTTGTTGTCCTGGCCCAGGTTGGCGGCGAAATCGCTGGCGCGCAGCTGCTTGCCGGGCACCAGGCTGCCGTCGGCACGGCTTTCCAGCTCCACCAGGATCGGCATGTCGGTGTAACGCCGCACGTAGTCGGTGAAGTAGGCGCTGGGTTGCTCCAGGTGGAATTCCTTGAAGATCACATGGCCCATGGCGATGGCCAGAGCCGAGTCGGTGCCCTGCTTGGGGCTGAGCCACTCGTCGCAGAGCTTGGAAACCTCCGCGTAGTCCGGGGTGATGGCCACCGTCTTGGTGCCCTTGTAGCGCACCTCGGTGAAGAAGTGCGCGTCCGGGCTGCGGGTCTGCGGCACGTTGGAGCCCCAGGCGATGATGTAGTTGGAGTTGTACCAGTCGGCCGATTCCGGCACGTCGGTCTGCTCGCCCCAGGTCTGCGGGCTGGAGGGCGGCAGGTCGCAGTACCAGTCGTAGAAGGACAGGCACACGCCGCCGATCAACGACAGGTAGCGGGTGCCGGAAGCGTAGGAAACCATCGACATGGCCGGAATCGGCGAGAAGCCGGCGATGCGGTCCGGGCCGTACTGCTTGGCGGTGTAGACGTTGGCCGCGGCGATCAGCGTCTGCATCTCGTCCCAGTCGGCGCGGACGAAGCCGCCCAGGCCGCGGTCGTGCTTGTACTGCCTGGTCTTGGCCGGGTCCTCGACGATGCTGGCCCAGGCCTCCACCGGATCCTGGTGCTGCTGCAGCGCGGCGCGCCAGATCTGCATCAGCGGCTTGCGAATCAGCGGGTACTTGAGGCGGTTGGCGCTGTACAGGTACCAGGAGTAACTGGCGCCGCGCGGACAGCCGCGCGGTTCGTGGTTGGGCAAGTCGGGCCGGGTCCGCGGATAGTCGGTCTGCTGGGTTTCCCAGGTCACCAGGCCATTCTTGACGTAGATCTTCCAGCTGCAGGAGCCGGTGCAGTTCACCCCGTGGGTGGAGCGGGCGATCTTGTCGTACTGCCAGCGCTGGCGGTAGCCGTCTTCCCAGTCGCGGCTCTCGTCGCGCGTCTCGCCATGGCCGTCGGCGAAATCCGGCGGGCGCTTGACCAGGTATCTGAGGCGGTCGATAAAGTGACTCATTGTTTTTCTCCTTGTGAACGGGGCATCAGGCGACCCCGGCGTTGGCGGTCACGTCAGCAAGGCACCTCCGCGTTGCGGCGGGTGTAGTAGAACCAGGTCAGGGCGATGCAGATCCCGTAGAACAGGGTGAAGCCGTACAGCGCCGGTGCGGCGCTGCCGTACAGGGCGATGGCGCTGCCGTAGGCCTTGGGAATGAAGAAGGCGCCGTAGGCGGCCACCGCCGAGATGAAGCCGACCGCGGCGGCGGACTCCTTCTCGCTCTGCAGCTGCTGTTCGGCGGGCGCCAGGCCCGGGTTCAGCAGCGGGGTCTGCTGGCGGAAGATCGCCGGGATCATCTGCGTGGTGCTGGCATTGCCGACCCCGGAGAAGAAGAACAGCAGCAGGAACATGGCGAAGAAGCCCCAAAAATTGCGGATATCGAGGAACAGCAGCACGCCGAATACGCACAGCACCATCGCCACGAAGACCCAGAGGCTGACCCTGGCGCCGCCGAAGCGGTCGGCCAGTCCACCGGACAGGGCCCGGCTCAGGGCCCCCACCAGCGGACCGAGGAAGGCGAACCTGAGCACGTCCACCTCGGGGAACAGGTTGCCGGCCAGCAGCGGGAAGGCCGCCGAGAAGCCGATGAAACTGCCGAAGGTGCCGGTGTAGAGCACGCTCATCAGCCAGGTGTGCTTGCGTTTGAAGATGATCAGCTGGTCCTTGATCGACGACTTGGCGCTGGCGATGTCGTTCATGCCGAACCAGGCCGCCAGGGAGGCGATGATGATCATGGGTACCCAGACGAAGCCGGCGTTCTGCAGCCACAGCTGCTGTCCCGTGGCGGTCTGCCGGGGCTCGCCGCCCAGGGCGCCGAAGACGCCGGCGGTAATCGCCAGCGGCACCAGGAACTGCATGGCGCTGACGCCCAGGTTGCCCAGCCCGGCGTTGAGGCCCATGGCGCTGCCCTTGGCGCTCTTGGGGAAGAAGAAGGAAATGTTCGCCATGCTCGAGGAGAAGTTGCCGCCGCCCAGGCCGCACAGCAGGGCGAGGATCAGCATCACCAGGTAAGGTGTTTGCGGGTCCTGCACGGCGAAGCCGATCCACAGCGCCGGCAGCAGCAGCGAGCCGGTGGACAGCGCGGTCCAGCGCCGGCCACCGAAGATCGGCACCATGAAACTGTAGAAGATGCGCAAGGTCGCCCCGGACAGGCCGGGCAACGCGGCCAGCCAGAACAACTGGTTGGGCGTGTAGTCGAAGCCCACCAGCGGCAGCTTGGCCACCACCACCGACCAGACCATCCAGATGGCGAAGCCGAGCAGCAGGTTGGGGATCGAGATCCACAGGTTGCGCGTGGCGATGCGCTTGCCCTCGGTGGCCCAGAAGTCGGCCTCCTCCGGCCGCCAGTCGTGCAGCACGAAGCCGCTCGGAGTGGCGAGTTCCGGCAGGTCGCTGGTTGCCTGCTGAGCCGCCCATTCCACCCGCTCGGCCATGCGGATCGAGTAGTGCATCCAGGCCAGGGCGCCGGCGGAGACCAGGAACAGCAGCATGAAAGCACTCTGCCAGACACCGACCACGTCGTTGAGCATGCCGAAGGTCAGCGGCAGGAAGAAACCGCCCAGGCCGCCGACCATGCCGACCACGCCGCCCACCGCGCCGACATGCCCGGGGTAGTAGGTCGGAATGTGCTTGAACACCGCCGCCTTGCCCAGCGACATGAAGAAGCCCAGCACCATGGTCAGCAGCACGAAGCCGACCAGCCCGAGTTCCAGCGAGAAGCTGATCTCGTCGCGCACGCCGCTGACCGTGTAGCGGGTCGGCGGATAGCTGAGCAGGAAGGTGCAGATCACCGAGGCGCCCAGCGTCCAGTACATCACCCGCCGCGCGCCGTAGCGGTCGGACAGCCAGCCGCCGAGGATGCGGAACAGCGAGGCGGGAATGCTGTACGCCGCCGCGACCATGCCGGCGGCGGCGATGCCCAGGCCGTAGACCTCGATCAGGTAGTGCGGCAGCCACAGCGCCAGGGCGACGAAGGCGCCGAAGACGAAGAAGTAATACAGCGAGAACCGCCAGACCCGCAGTTCGCCCAGCGGCGCCAGTTGCTCCAGCAGGGGCGGCGGAACCTTGCGCGCGCGGCTCTGCGGGTCGGTCTGGGCCAGCAGCAGGAAGACCACGCCCATGCTCGCCAGCACGACGGCATAGACCCGCGCCGCACCTTGCCAGCCGAGGGCCAGCAGCAGAAAGGGCGCGGCCAGGTTGGTGATGGCGGCGCCGACGTTGCCGGCGCCGAAGATGCCCAGCACCGTGCCCTGGCGCTCCTGCTCGAACCAGGCCGAGGTGTAGGCGGCGCCGACGATAAAGGCGCCCCCGGCCAGGCCGATGCCCAGCGCGGCGAGCAGCAGCATGGGGTAGCTGCTGGCCAGGCTCAGCAGCCAGACGCACAGGGCGGACACCAGCATCAGCAGGCCGAATACCCAGCGCCCGCCGTAGCGGTCGGTCCAGACGCCGAGGAACAGCCGCGAGATCGAGCCGGTCAGCACCGGCGTGGCCATCAGCAGGCCGAGCTGGGTATCGCTCAGGCCGAAGTCGTCCTTGAGCTGCAGGCCGAGGATGGAAAAGATCGTCCAGACCGCGAAGCACAGGGTGAAGGCCAGAGTGGAGAGCCCCAGCGCCCGGTATTGATCGCGGGGCAAAGCCGACATCACCATATAAAGCTCCCAGCAAGCGGAGTTTTCAAAGGTAACGGGTCACTTCTTCCGGTCAGGCAACGTTCTTGCTACGGACTGGCCACGGAGGGCACGAGCTCAGAGGTTGTGAACATATCGAGCGCCGTAGCGAAAGCGTCTCCTGGTGTTCGCAGTAGGCGAGAGTTTTTCCACAAACTCTCAGCCGTGCCTGGAGTCTGCATGCCCCTTCTGCCGGGACGTGCGAACAAACAACCCTCGCAGGCACTCGAAAAAATACGATCGATCGGCTGGCTCCCGAAAATCGTTTCCTCAGCGTAGTCAGCAACTGCTGCTTGCGCCAGCGAACCCAGGTATCGGCGCTGGGGACGCGGCCAAGGCCTATCAGGAGGCCGACAACGGCTACAAACCGATCATGCTCAAGGCCCTGGCCGAAGCCTGCGCCGAATGACTGCACCAGCAGGTGCGCAAGACCTGGTGGGGCTACGAGCCGGACGAACAGCTCTCCAACGACGAACTGATCAAGGAAGCCGACACAGGCATCCACTTCGCCTGCCCGGCTCACACCGAGAAAGGCACCCTGCTCGACCTGCCAAGCAAGGCCAGGCCGGTTGCAGCGGCGTGTTGCTCACCGACCACCACGCCATAGTCCCCGCCGCCTCGGTCAGCGGCTGGGACTTCGACCACCCGCAGGCGCACTACTTCGCCGTCGGCAAGATCGACAAGGACCAGGTGGAAAGCTATACGGCGCGCAAGAACCACGCCCTGCTGCGCTCAGGCCAAGCCATGGCGCGCGGTAATCGCTACAATCGCGCCTCGCGTATTTCGATACACCTCGTGCGGGAGTCCTATGTCGACCCTGGAATTAATTGCATCGATTATTGGCGTTGTGGCTGTCTGGCTGACGGTAAAGCAAAACCTGTGGTGCTGGCCCGTCGGCTTGGTCATGGTGGTTATGTATGGCTGGATTTTTTACGACGCGGCGCTGTATTCGAACATGCTGCTGCAGGGCGTTTATGCCGGCCTGCAACTCTATGGCTGGTGGCAGTGGACGCGTGGCGGCGACGGTCAGGCGGGCGTACGCGTCAACCGGCTGAACCAGCACGGCCTGCTGTTCAGCCTGGCTGCCGGGGCTATAGGCGCATTGCTGCTGGGCTACCTGATGCTGGCATTCACCGACGCAGCCGCGCCCT
>MGYJ01000023.1:0-4088 GCA_001801685.1 Gammaproteobacteria bacterium RIFCSPHIGHO2_12_FULL_63_22
GCCACGATGCGGGCGGAGGAAGGTGCGCGTCCGCGCCGAGCGCCGCGAGGGTTGCGGCGACCCTTTCATTCATCCCGGTGACGTAAATTGCGCGTCCCGCCTGCGCGGCGTCGAGCGCGACCGTGTCGATGGCGCGCGCCGCCGAGAGGTCGATCGACGGCACGCGGCTGAAATCGAGAACGATCGATCGCATGCCGTCTTTGGCTTTTTCGCGGATGTGATGGCCGAGATCGGCCGCGGCGCCGAAGCTCAGCGGGCCGCCGGCGAAATCGAACAGCGCGACCGCGCCGTTTGACCGGTCGAGCAGGGCGCGCTCTTCGGACGAAAAGCCGTTGGCGTCGGCGTCTCGAAGTGTCGCGATCTGGATATCGGCGATTTGCTTGACGAAAGCGAGCGCCGCCAGCACAACGCCGACGGCGACCGCGGTGATGAGATCGACGAAGACAGTGAGGCCGAGCACTAGCGCCATCAGCGCGAGATCCCAGCGCGGGCCCTTATGCGCGCGGCGGATATAAGCCCAGTCGATGATGTCGTAGCCGACCTTGACGAGAATGCCGGCGAGCACCGCATGCGGAATTTTTTCGGCGAGCGGCGCCAGCGAGATCACGACCGCGAGCAGCAGGAGCGCGTGCGTCATACCGGAAAGGCGCGTGCCGCCCCCCGACCGGATATTGACGACCGTGCGCATGGTCGCGCCGGCGCCGGGAATGGCGCCAAAGAGCCCCGCCACGGCGTTTCCGACGCCCTGTCCGACCAGCTCTACATTCGATTTGTGGCGCGTGCCGGTCATGTTGTCGGCGACGAGCGAGGTCAGCAGGCTGTCGATGGAGCCGAGCACCGCGAGGATGATCGCCGCTTCAAGGACGATCGGCAGCGTTTCCGCCGTGAAGGCGGGGAGCGAGAATTGCGGAAATCCGGTCGGGATGTCGCCGAGGATCGGCGCGCCGGGAACGACGAGGCTGAGAAGGGTGCCGATGATGAGCGCGGCGAGCGCGCCCGGAACGACCTTTCCCCAGGCTTTCGGCCACAAGAACACCGTCGCCAGCGACAACAGGCCGAGAACAAGCGCCGGCAGAACCGGCGCGGCGATCGATCCTGGAATGGCGGCGAGCGCCGGGATCGTGCCGCCCGTCTCCGGCTCGTGACCGAAAAGGCGCGACAGCTGCAGGGCGATGATGATGACCCCGATGCCGCTCATGAATCCCGAAACGACCGGGTACGGAACAAGCCGTATATAATCGCCGAGCCGAAAAGCTCCCATCACGATTTGCAGGAGGCCGGCGAGGACAACCGCCGCAAAAACAAGCCGGGGATCTCCCGAGAGCGACGCGAAAACCCCGGCGAACACCACGACCATCGGGCCGGTCGGACCGGAGACCTGCGCGCCGGTGCCGCCGAAAAGGGCGGCGAAGAAGCCGACGAAAATCGCGCCCCACAGGCCCGCGATCGGTCCGGCGCCGGAGGCTTCCCCGAAAGCGAGCGCGAGCGGCAGAGCGACGACGCCGGCGGTGACGCCGCCCATCAGATCGCCGCGAAGATTGCTGAAATCGAACCAGCCTGAAAAAAGTCCGCGCGTCGCCGCGCCCTGACTGAGTGGGGGATTCATTTTGTATGCTCCGTTGTCTGAAGATCAGGCCGATGCGCCGCGATGCGAAACGCGGCCGGGCGATTTGTAATGTTCGGCGACCGGAACGAAGGCGTTCAATCGCTCGTCATAGGCGAGCACGTCGCCGGAACGAATGTCGTAGACCCAGCCGTGAATTTCGGTTTCGCCGGAAGAGAGCTGCAAGGCGACATAGGGATGCGTCTTAAGATGCGCGATCTGGAGAAGGACGTTCTCTCTGGTCAGCATATCGAGCTTTTCGGTCTCATTAAGCGCCGCCCCCTTGCGGTTCGTCACCAGCGCCGCCGCGCGCGCGTAACCGAGCCATTCCTTTACATGCGGGAAGTCGTTGAGGCCTTCGGGATTCATCGCGCCCTTCATCGCGCCGCATTGGGAATGGCCGCAAATGACGATGTGCGGCACCTTGAGCGCGCCGACCGCGAATTCAATCGAGGCCGTCATCGCCCCGGTATTGTTCGTATGCGGAGGCACGATGTTGCCGGCGTTGCGGCAGATGAAAAGCTCTCCGGGCTGCGTTTGCGTCAGCAGATTCGGATCGATGCGGCTGTCGGAGCAGGTGATGAACAGCGCTTCGGGCGACTGGCCCTCGGCGAGTTTGGTGAAAAGGTCGCGGCGTTCTTCGAAGGCTTCCTTTTGAAACCTGACAACGCCGGCGGCGATCTTGTTCATCCTCTTTCTCCCGTTTCCTGAATGTCAGTTCGGTTGCTCTTGCGCATCGTCCGTCCAGATTTTTTTGGCGTGTTCGATCATCTGTTGGGAGGCGATGTCGCTGGCGATGCGGCGCTCGATGAAGGGCGTGCCGCCCAGTATCCATCCAGCGAGATCCTGATCGGCGAGACTGTAACAGTGGAAGCGGCCGTTGCGACGCTCTTCGACCAGGCGGGGAACTTTCAACAACGCGAGATGCTGCGATATCCGGGTCGAGCTCACCCCGAGCCGCGTCGAGAGCGCGGAGACGTCGAGCGCCCCGGTTTTCAGCTCCTCGATGATCCGGATCCGGTCGGGATGGGCGATCGCCTTCAACATCACCGATAATTCGCGGGCGAGGAGATTGCGGCTTTGCATAGCGGGCGCTTCCACCTTATGACTAGCGCAGGTGCATATCTGCGTATTCATGCAGATATGAGACGAGTTCGCTTTTTCAATGGCGTCGGCGACCAATTTTTGAATATTCCGCACCAGAAACGATTGGCCTCGGATTGAGGCCTTGTCGACGGAAGCGCCCTAGAGCAGCGCGCCGAGCTGGACGCGGCTGAGATCGGTGCAGCCCGCCCGCGCCATGGCGAGGAGGGCGAGGAACTGCTCGTCGGAAAACGGAGCGCCTTCCGCCGTTCCCTGCACTTCGACGAGACCGCCCTTGCCGGTAATGACGAAGTTGGCGTCGGTGCCGGCGGTTGAATCTTCCGCGTAATCGAGATCGAGCGCCGGCGCGCCATTGACGATCCCGCAAGAGATCGCCGCCACCGTGTCGATGATCGGGTCCGGCTTGATGATTCCATTGGCGCGCGCCCAGTTGACACACTGGCGCAGCGCCACCCAGGCGCCGGTGATCGAGGCCGTGCGCGTGCCGCCATCGGCCTGAATGACGTCGCAGTCGATCAGGATCTGGCGTTCGCCGAGCGCCTTCAGATCGACGATCGCGCGCAGGGCGCGGCCGATCAGGCGCTGGATTTCCTGAGTCCGGCCCGACTGCTGGCCGCCTTTGGCTTCGCGTTTCATGCGTTCATTGGTCGAGCGGGGCAGCATGCCGTATTCCGCCGTGACCCAGCCGCGCCCCTGCCCGCGCAGCCATGGCGGCGTCATCTCATCCCAGGTCGCAGTCACAAGAACGTGCGTGTCCCCGAATTTGACGAGGCACGAGCCTTCGGCGTGTTTGGAGACGCCCGCCTCGAGGCTGACGGCGCGCATCTCGTTGAAACTGCGGCCTGAAGGGCGCATGGCGGTCTCCTTGAAACTGGCGGCGAGCCGTAACCGCCCCAAGGCCCGATGTCGAGGCTTGTCGGGCCGGCGGCGCCTTGCTTTCCCGCCCTTCCGCGTTAACCATTAGGGGGTGCAGCGGGGTAGGTAATCGATGACGCCGGTGCGGGCGTTTCTGGCCAGTTTGTTCACGGCGATCCTGTTCGGGGCCGGCGCCTTTATCGCCGCGCGCCTCGCCGGCGGCCGGCCGCATGATCTGCTCCCGCTACTGGCGCTCGGGGGGCCCGATTTTTCGCTGTGGTGTTTTCTTGCGGCGTGGGGCGCGCTGCTGTTCGCGGGTTTCGGTGTCATCGCGGCGTTCCTCGCTTTCATCGCGCCGGAAGATGACGAGGACGCGCATTTTCGCCGGCACGGATTTCCCAAAGGCGCGCCGATCCTGCTGATCGCGCTTGCGCTTGGTCTTGTCTGGTTCGCGGTGCGCTGCGCCGGTATTGCGGCCGAGCCGCCGATCGCAGCGCCGGTCGAACCGGAACCGGCCGTGACGGCC
>MGYJ01000023.1:4107-34958 GCA_001801685.1 Gammaproteobacteria bacterium RIFCSPHIGHO2_12_FULL_63_22
CAGCGCCGGAAACGCCGCCGCTGCTCGCCGCTCCACAGCCGGTCGCCGAAGCGGCGAGCTATCGCTGGCCGTACATGGTTCCCCTTGCGGCGGACGGCGTCGCCGAGGCGGGCGGCGGCGAAAGCCCGTTCCCGGACGAAGTTGAAAACCGCCGGCTGTTTTGCGGGAAAGCCTGGGCGGCGGTGACGGGGTCGGCGTCCGAGGAAGGCCCCGCCCATCGCAACGCCCGTCGAGCCCTTTTGCGGACGCAAGCGGCGCAGCGCGCGGCCCAGTCATGGCTCGATGCGCATCAAGAATGCGGCCCGACCGACGTGCTCGGCGTCAATCTCGGCCAGCACGCGCCGATCGCTGGCGACAACGACGGCGCGGCGACCGCCTATCAGCGGCAGACGCTGGTCGTCTCGCGCAGCCGCGCCAGCAACGGCGACGCCATTTCCGCCGCCGCGGCGACGGCCGAGCTTCAGGCCTTTCTTGACGACCCCGCGCGCCGCGAGGCGCTTTATGCCGGTCGGATTTTTCCCGCCGTCCCGCAAATTCTCCCGCCGCGTTAAAGCTGCGCCGGCGTTTGGCGTCGCGCGACGAATGCGCCTATTTATGCGGCATGAGCGTACTCAACGACATTGACGGACGGGCGCGGGAGATTTTCCGCCAGATCGTCGAAGCTTATCTTGAAAGCGGCGAGCCGGTCGGCTCGCGCACGCTAAGCCATGATCGCCGCCTCGCGGTTTCAGCCGCGACGATTCGCAATGTGATGGCGGATCTGACCGATATAGGGCTTCTGCACGCGCCGCATATTTCCGCCGGCCGCTTGCCGACCGAGCTTGGCCTGCGGCTTTTCGTCGACAGCCTGTTGCAGCTGGGCGACATTTCAGATGATGAACGCCGCGCGCTCGACCTCGCCGGCGAAGAAGAGGGCGCCGGCAGCGTGCTCGAGCAGGCGGCGGCCAAGCTCTCCGGCCTCACGCGCACCGCCAGCCTTGTCGTTGCGCCCAAAGCGGAGGCGCCGCTTCGTCACATCGAATTCGTCGCGACGAGTCCCGGACAAGCGCTCGCGGTTCTCGTCTTCGAGGACGGGCGGGTTGAAAACCGGGTGATGAAAACGCCGCCAGGCCTGCCGCCGTCCGGCCTCGTCGCGGCCGGCAATTATCTCTCGGCGAGACTCCGTGGACGGACGATCAGCGAGACGCGCGATACGATCCTTAAGGAGATCGACAACAACAAGGCGGCGCTCGACGCGTTGACGGCGCGCCTCGTCAGCGAAGGCGTCGCGGAAATTTCAAATTCCGAGCGGACCTCGCTGATCATCAGGGGGCGCGGACGGCTTCTGGAGGAAGCGGCGTCGCAAGATCTTGAGCGCGTCCGCATGCTTTTCGACGATCTTGAGCGCAAACGCGACGTTATCGACGTGCTCAACGCCGCCAAGGAGGCCGAGGGAGTGAAGATTTTCATCGGCTCGGAAAATCGCCTGTTTTCCCTCTCCGGCTCGTCGGTCGTAGCTGCGCCATATCGCGACGCCAAGGCCAATATCGTCGGCGTTCTGGGGGTTATCGGCCCGACGCGCCTTAACTATGCGCGCATCATTCCGATCGTCGAATACGCCGCGGAAGTCGTCTCGCGGCGGATCAAATAGGCCGGCCGGCGGGCGGCGGTTGAAATGCCCCGCCGCGGCGTTTACATGGCGGACGACCCTTCACCCCATCGCCGGTACCGACATGAGCAGCGACACCTATCCGCCGAACGAAAACCAGCAGGAAATCGAGCCTGACGCAGACGCGGCGGCCGGCGACGAGGCGCGCCGGATCGGCGAGCTTGAAGCGGCCAACACCGAGCTCAATGACCGCATCCTTCGTCTCGCCGCCGAACTTGAAAACACCCGTCGGCGGGCGGACCGCGAGAAAGCGGATGCGAGCCGCTATGCGATCGCGTCGTTTGCGCGCGAATTGCTGGCCGTCGCCGATACGTTTGAGCGCGCGCTCGACATCGCGCCCGCCGAGGGCGACGCGGTCAGCGCCGAAGCGGTTTCCGGTTTCGTCACCGGCGTCAAATTGACGGAGCGCACGCTCGCCGCCGCGCTTGAGCGTCACGGGGTCAGGAAGATCGATCCCAAGGGCGAGAAATTCGACCCCAATCTGCATCAGGCGGTGGCGCAAGCGCCGGCGCCCGGCGTCCCCGCCGGTTTCGTCGCGATGACGGCGCAGCCAGGCTTCGTCATCGGCGACCGCGTTTTGCGCGCCGCGATGGTGATTGTCTCAACCGGCGGCGACGCGCCGACGCCGGAAAACGGCGCCCATATCGACACCAGCGCCTGAAAGACGCCCCTCGCGCGCAGCGACGCGAGGGGCTTTCAGTCAGCGATTATCGGGCTGGGATCGCACGGCTGCGCGCCCCGCATAGGTGATGCGATACGGCGCGCCGCGCGAGGACGCGATCAGCCCGCGCCTTTTCAGCTTCGCGAAAACGCCGAGCGTACAGTCGGCGAGCGTCCAGCCATCGCGGGTTGCGCAGTTCACCGCGACTATTTTTCCCTGTTGATTTTTTTCAACGAGAATTGCGCCCCCTTGCGCGAGGGCGTGGAGCGTTCTTTGCTCCGCTTTCGAGATGTTCATGGAAATGCCGGCGGGTCCATCGACCCGATCTGAACGGACAAAACCTCGCGCTTTCAGGGCGCAAGGCGGCGACTTCGTTCAGATGATCACAATCCCGGTCATGTTTTCCTCAATCGGCGCAACCATTCATAGCCGGCTTGCGGCGTCCGGTCAAAGCCGGGCGGCAAGCGCGGCGATCCGCGGGCGATCCTTGTCGCGGCCCATCGCTTCAAGGAGGACGATCTGTTCGGCGATCGACGGCGTGAAAACGTCGCCGACATGACGGCGCGTCATCGGCTCGACCGCGCGCCACCGTCCGCGCACGCGCATCTCAAATCCGCCAAAAGCCTCGATCGCCAGCGGGCCATGCTCGAACCGCGCAAAGACCGCCGAGCGGAAACGATCGCTCGGCGGCGGCGGCGCCTTGGGCGCCGCGGACCAACGCGCCAGCAGCGCCCGCGCGTCGCGTTCGCTGAGGAGGAGATCGACATCCCCGACCTCGGCGATGTCGGCGCCGGCGAGCGCGGCGGCGGCGCTGCCGATGATCCACCAGTCGTCGCTGAAGTCGCCGGCGGCGGCGGCGACCAGCGCCAGCGTCTCGGCAAGGCGCGGTCGCCAGCGGCCGGGATTAGATCCCGCTTTCACTGATCGCCGCCGAGCGTCAGGCCCGGACGTTCATTGTCCCAGACGATCGACATGATTTTCCAGACGCCGTCCTCGCGGATGAGATTGTAGAAATTGACCCCGCGCCCTTCGCGCGCCGCGGCGCCCGTTCCGTAGACGGAGCGATAAAGGCTGCGGACCCGGGCGATATTGCCAAAGACCTCGCACTGATGGTCGATTTCTTCTTCAAGAAAGGCGATGTCGGCGAGCTTGCGGTCGACATCGGCGTGATGGTCGTTGACGCTCATCACCGTCGCGAAGGGCGCGCCCTTTTCGTCGACGCCGGTCCGGACCATGGTCGCGCGCGGGTGATAGTGATGCTTGACGCGGTCATAGGGGCGCGGGCCGGCCGGTCCCGACAACATCGCATAATCCTCGTTGATCATCGCGCGAATGACGCGCCGGTCGTCCGCTTCGGTCATTTTCCAAACTCCTCGAGAATGAAGGCGCTGCGCGCCGCCGCCTGACGCGCGAAGCGCAACGTGATCGCTTTGCGACGCGCGGCCGCCATGACGCGAAAGGCCGGCGAACGAACGATCGCGCCGCCGAAAGCGTCGGCAAGGATCAGCCCTTCGGACGCCGGCAGCAGCGCGCGCGGAAAATCGGCGTTCACCGCGAAATAAAACTCGTCGCAAAAGCCAAGATAGTCCGCCCATTTATCGTCTGCGGCGAAATCTGCTTCGCAGGATTTGATCTCGGCGATGACGAGGCGGCCTTTCGGGCAAAGTCCCGCCATGTCGGCGCGACGCCCGTTGGGAAGACGAAACTCCGCCATCGGCGCAAGACCGAGGTCGCGAAACAGCCGCGAGACGCCGCGCGTCAGCGCTGACGTGACGTCAGGACGGATGAAGGCGGCGGCGCTTTCGCCGGCGATCTGCATGTTCTCCATCTGTTCATGGAAGCGCGGAGAACGGCGCAGGTCAAGGCGGGATTTTTCTCAGCCCTGAAACTCGGGCAGCCGAACCACCAGACCGTCGAGTTCTTTTTTGACCGTGATCTGGCAGGACAGGCGCGAATTTTCCTTCGGCTCATGCGCGAAATCGAGCATCGATTCCTCCATCGCCTCGGGCTTGCCGACTTTGCCCGACCATGCCGGATCAACATAAACATGGCAGGTCGCGCAGGCGCAGGCGCCGCCGCAATCGGCGTCGATGCCCGGCACCATGTTCTTCACCGCCGCCTCCATGACGGAAATGCCGGCCTCCGCCTCGACGACGTGTTCTTTGCCGTTGTGCTCGATATAGGTGATCTTGGGCATCTGGGGTCCGTCCGGGTTTCAGGAAACGAGCGATTTAAGGTCTGTTACGGGATCGGCAAGGCTTTTTGCGTCCGCCGATTTTCCGACCAGTCGTTTTGCGACGGCGAAGGCGCCCGGATCGTTGACCGCATCGACCGCAAGAAGGCGGCCGCGTTGCAGATACCAGACCGAGAATTTCCGCGCGGCCGTGTCGCCCCGGAGGACTGTTTCATCAGCCCCTTCGGAAACGCCGACCGTCTGCAGCTTCACGTCATATTGATCCGACCAGAACCAGGGCGCCGCGTCATAGACGGCGCTCCCGCCCGCCATGTTCGCGCCGGCGACTTTCGCCTGTTCGATTGCGTTCGGCACCGATTCAAGACGAAGGCGCCGTTCGTAAATCTGCGAGGGATGACTGGCGCAATCGCCCGCCGCGTAAATGTCAGGGTCGGAGGTTTGCGCGTGTTCATCGGTCCAGACGCCATTGGCGATGCGTAGATCCGCGGCCTCGGCGAGCGCTGTCGATGGCGCCGCGCCGACCCCGACCAAGACGGCGTTGCAGGCGATTTTCTCACCGGACTTCAAGACCGCCGCCTCGACCAGCCGCGTCCCCTCGAAATGATCGAGCGCCGCGCCGAGCCGTAGATCGACGCCGTGATCGCGGTGCAGCTTTTCGTAGAAGGCGGAAATTTCCTTGCCGGCGACGCGCGCGAGCACGCGGTCGGCCATTTCAAGCACCGTGACCTCAAGCCCGGCCTTGCGCGCGGACGCCGCGACTTCAAGCCCGATATAACCGGCGCCGACAATGACGATCCGTCCGCCTGCGGACAATAAAGGGCGCAGCGCGTCGCTGTCGGCCGTCGTGCGCAGGTAATGGACGCCTTTGAGGTCCGCCCCCTGACAGGTGAGCCGGCGCGGCGGCGCGCCGGTCGCGATCAGCAGCTTGTCATAGGCGAGCGTCTCGCCGACCTTTGTCGCAACCGTTTTGGCGGCGCGGTCGATCCTGGCGACCGGCGCGCCGCAGCGAAGATCGATTTTGTGCTGCTCGTAAAACGCGGACGGGCGCAGATAGAGGCGCTCTTTCTCCAGCTCGCCCTGGAGATAGGCCTTTGACAGGGGCGGGCGCTGATAGGGCGGCTCCGTCTCCTCGCCGAACATGACGATCTCGCCGTCAAACCCCGCTTGCCGAAGGCTTTGCGCGGCTTGCGCGCCGGCTTGCCCCGCGCCGATGATGATCGCCCGTTTTGTCATGGGGGGTTCGTTGCCAAAGCGCGCCGCGCGGGTCAATGCGGTAAGTGCGCTCTTCTTGCGCAAATTCCGCCGCGCCCTATTTTCCGCTCATGGTTGAATTTTCCCTATCCCTTCCCGATGAGCGCGCCACCGCGCGGCTCGGCGCCGCCATCGCGGACCGGCTCCGCGCCGGCGACGTCGTCGCTCTGTCGGGGCCGCTCGGCGCTGGAAAAACCGCGCTCGCGCGCGGCGCGATCGCCCGCCTGACGGGAACGGCGGAGGCGCCGAGCCCCACCTTTCCGCTTGTTGCGACCTATGAGGCGGCGCAGTTCACCCTCTGGCATTTCGACCTTTATCGCCTCGAAAAGGCCGAAGACGTGTGGGAGCTTGGCTTTGAAGAGGCGCTGGACGGGACATGCCTCATCGAATGGCCCGAACGGATCGAGGGGCTCCTGCCCGCCGACACGCTTCTTATCCGGCTTTCGATGGACGGCGACCGGCGGCGCGCTCTAGTGCGGGGCGGCGGGGAATGGGCGAAACGACTGGCCGGACTTAACCCCGCTTAAGGAACCAAACGCTAGTTTCAGTCATGTCTTCGACCAACCCCAAAGATGATTTCGCCGAACGGCGCGCGGGCGAGCGCCGCGAATTCCTCGCACGCGCCGGATGGGGCGCCGCGCGCGCGACGCCGATGACGGGCGACGCGTCGACGCGAAGCTATGAGCGCCTCGATCTCAACGGACGCCTGGCGATCTTGATGAACGCGCCGCCCGCGGCCGAGGGCGCCGCCTGTCCGCCGGAGGCCAGTCCCGAAGAACGCCGGCGCCTTGGCTATAACGCCATGGCCCGCCTCGCCGGACCCAATCTCAATGCGTTCATCGCGATCGCCGGCGCGGCCCGCGCCGCCGGACTCTCCGCGCCGGAAATCATCGCCGCCGAACCGCGGTCCGGTTTCGCGATCATCGAAGATCTGGGCGACGATCTCTACGCGCGCGCCATTCCCTGCGGCGCGCCGGAAATCGACCTTTACGCCGCGGCGATCGACGCGCTGCTGGCGCTGCGCCATGCGGCGCCGGCGCCGCCGCGCGCGCCCGGCTATACGATGCTCGCTTATGACGACACCGCCATGGCCGCAGAAACGATGCTCGTTCCCGAATGGTATTGGCCTTATCTCAAAGGCGATGCCGCGAGCGGCGATCTGATCGCGGAATATCGCGCGTCCTGGGCGCCGGTTCTGTCGAAGTTGCCCGCCCCGTCGCTGATGGTCCTTCGCGATTATCACGCCGAAAACCTGCTGTGGCTTCCGGCGCGCGACGGGTTCAAGCGCGCCGGGATCATCGATTTTCAGGACGGTCTCGTCGGCAATCCCGCCTATGATCTCGTCTCGCTGCTGGAAGACGCGCGCCGCGACGTCGCGCCCGACCTCGCCGAAGCGATGATCCGCCGCTATTCGGCGGGCGCCGCGGCCCTTAGCGATTTCGACGAGGAAAGTTTCCGGCGCGACTACGCCATTCTAGGCGCGCAGCGGAACGCGAAAATTCTCGGCATTTTTGCGCGCCTCATCAATCGCGACAAGAAACCGCGCTACGCTGAATTTTTTCCGCGCGTCGAAGGCCATTTTCGCCGCGATCTCGCGCATCCCGATCTCGCGCCGGTCGCCATGTTTTTCCGCGCGCATTTCGGAGACCGGTTCTGACATTCCTTCCCGATACAGCGATGGTGCTCGCCGCCGGCCTCGGCACGAGGATGCGGCCGCTGACCGACACGCTTCCAAAGCCGTTGATCAAGGTCGCCGGCAAGGCGCTGATCGACTGGACGCTCGACCGCTTCGCCGCGGCCGGCGTCACGCGGGCGATCGTCAACGTCCATTACCGCGCCGACCAGATGGAGGAGCATTTGCGCACGCGGCGCGATCTTGAGATCATCATTTCGGACGAGCGCGCGCTGCTTCTTGAAACCGGTGGCGGCCTCAAAAAAGCGCGGGCGCAGCTCGGCGAGCGTCCGGTATTTTGCACCAACACCGACGCCATTCTCGTCGATGAGGGGGTCGAGCCCTGCGCCTTGCTCGCCGATGCATGGCGCGACGAAACGATGGACGCGTTGCTGCTGCTCGCACCGCTTGAAGCCGCCAGCGGCTATGATGGCAAGGGCGATTTCGATCTTGCGGGCGATCGCCCGTCATGGCGAACGGGCGAGCAGGCCGGATATGTTTTCACCGGCCTTCAGATCATCCGCCCCGCGCTCCTCGACGGCGCGCCAGAAGGCCCGTTTTCCACACGCCTCCTCTGGGACAAGGCGATGGCCGCCGACAGAACGCGCGCGATCGTTCATCGAGGACCGTGGATGCATGTCGGCGACCCGCAAGGGCTTGCCATCGCCGACGCTTTTTTCGACAAGATGACCGATGTCGAAAAACGAAAGGCCCGTCTCTCCGTTTAGCGCCGCTGCGCCGCGCCTTTTTTCGATCGATCAAGGCCGCCCGTTTCTCGCTGACCTCGCCGAGGGGCTGATCGACGCGCTCGGAGATGATCTGCCGCGCGCTGAAATATTTTTTCCGACGCGCCGCGCGGTGCGCGCCGCCGCAGACGCCATTCTCGACGCCTACGAAAAACGCGGCGTCGGGGCGGCGCTGTTGCCGCGCTTTCGCGCCATCGGCGATATCGAAGAAGACGAACTTGTCGCTTTTGCGGGCGCAGCGGCCGATGATCTCAATCTGCCGCCCGCGGTTTCCTCGACCGAGCGCATGGTGACGCTGGCGCGGCTGGTGGCGGCGCGCGACCGCGCATTTTCCGGGCACGAGAACTGGCCAGCGGCGATTTCAGCGGCGCGCGAGCTCGGCAAGCTTCTCGATCATTTTTATTCGGAAGAGATCGATCCCGCCGCGATCCGAGACCTCGATGTCGCCGACGCCGCCGGTCACTGGGCGAAATCGCTCGAATTTCTTGAAATCGTCACCCGGCTCTGGCCGGCGCATCTTCAGGAGATCGGACGCGCCGACCCCGCGGCGCGGCGCGCCGCGCTGATCAGCGCCGCCGCCGCCCGCTTCGAAGCGGCGCCGCCGGAGCACCCTTTGGTGATCGCCGGCACGACGGCGAGCGCGCCGGCGGTCGCCCGTCTCGTCGACGCGATTGCGCGCGCGCCAAGGGGCCTTGCGATCCTTCCAGGGCTTGATCGCACGATCGACGCCAGAGGCTGGGAGACGGTCGACGACGCGCATCCGCAATCGGGCCTCAAGGCGCTGTTGCAAAAACTCAATGTCGCTCCCGACATCATTCGCCCATGGCCTTTATCGGGCGAAGAAAATCCGCGCGCGAAATTGCTGACGCTTGCGCTCCGCCCCGCCGAGGCGACCGATGAATGGCGCGCCCTCGTCGACGCGATGACGAAAGAGGACAAGGCGCTCGCCGCATCGACGCGCGGCATGTGTTTGATCGAGGCCGACAATGAGGAAGCGGAGGCGAGCATCATCGCCGCCCTGTTACGGATGACGGTTGAAACGCCCGGCAAGACCGCGATCCTCGTGACGCCGGACCGTCAGCTGTCGCGGCGCGTCGCGCTGAAGATGCGACGCTGGGAGATCCTGGTCGATGACAGCGCCGGCGTTCCCTTCGCCAATTCCTCCTGCGGTGTTTATCTGCGGCTGGTCGCGCTGTTTCTGGAAGATCCGGGCGATCCTGTCGCGCTCCTCGCGCTGCTGCGCCACCCGCTGACGCAGCTCGGGCTTGACGGGGCGGCGCGCGCGCGCGCCATCGACTCGATCGATCTCGCCGCGCGAGGAACACGGCCGGCGAAAGGGCTTTCCAGCATCGAGGCGACGCTGCGCGCGCGGGATCATTTCGACGCCGGCGCCCTCGCCGCGCTGGAAGCGCTGAACAACGCGACGGCGCTTTATCCGCGCGCGGCGGCGACGCCCTTTGGCGACTGTTTCGCCGCTCACATCGCTGCGGCCGAACGCCTCGCCGGCGCGGATCGCCTGTGGTCCGGCGACGACGGCGAGACAGGGGCGCTTCTCCTCGCCGATTTGCAAACCGCCGCCGACGACATCACGGCGATCGCGGGCCGTCGCTATGCGGATGTTTTCTCCGCGCTGATCGCCGGCGCGACCGTCCGCTCCCGCAGCAACGCGCACCCCCGGCTTTCAATCCTTGGGCCGTTGGAGGCGCGCCTTCAAAGCGCCGATCGCATCATTCTCGGCGGCCTCAACGAAGGCGTCTGGCCGCAGAACGCCGCCGGCGATCCGTTCCTGTCGCGTACCATGCGAAAGGATCTCGGTCTTCCTTCCCCGGAGCGCCGGATCGGCCTTTCCGCGCATGATTTCGCCGGCCTCGCGGCGCAAAAGGATATCGTCCTCACGCGCGCCAAACGCGCCGGCGGCAGCCCGGCGATCGCTTCGCGCTGGATCGTCCGTCTGAAGAATATCCTTACAGGCGCAGGCGCGCTCGCCGGCGTCGACTGCTCGGACGAATGGCGCTCGATCATCGCCCAACTTGACGAGCCGCCCGTCGTGAAGGCCGTCGATCGACCCCGGCCAAAGGCCGGACCGGGGCGCCGGCCGCAAAAGCTTTCCGTCACCCGCATCGAAAAATGGCTGCGCGACCCTTACAGCATTTACGCCAGCAGCCTTTTGCGCCTCAGAAAACTCGAAGATCCGGGGATCGACTTCGGCCCGCGCGAGATGGGCTTGCTGCTGCACAAGACATTTGAACGCGCGGCGCTCGCCAAGGCGGCGATGTCGCCCGCGCAGTTGCAATCGCTATTTGATGAGCTGGCGCCCGATTACGGCCTCGACGCAGCCGCGCGGCGGTTCTGGTCGGCGGCAGTCGACGACTCGTTCGCGTGGTTTGCCGGTTTTGACGCGCAACGACGCAAAGAAGGCGCCCTTGCGGTCGCCGAAGGCGAGGGTTCGTGGACGGTGCCGGGCGTCGCGCCGCCCTTCATCCTGACCGCGATCGCTGATCGCATCGACATTCTCGATGACGGCCGCGCTGCGCTTTTCGATTACAAAAGCGGGAAGCTGAGGACCGAAAAGCAGGACGATACGTTTTCGCCGCAATTGTCGCTGACCGGCGCGATGATCCGCGCCGGCGCTTTCACCGCCATCGGCGCGCGCGAGGTCGCGCGCTATGACTATCTGAAATCGCTCAATCGCGATACGGATGAAAAGAAAAACGGCTGGGGACGCGAGGGCGCGGCGGCGGCCGAGGCGATCAACGAGGCGCAAGAGCGCCTGCGCGCGCTGATCGCCGCCTATGACGATCCGCAGACGGTCTATCACTCGCAGCCGCGCCCGGAATTCACCGACGATTATGGCGATTACGATCAACTGGCGCGCCGCAAGGAATGGGGCGCGAGCGAAGACGGCGGCGACGGAGGCGGCGAATGACCGCAAGCGCGCATATCAACGCGACGACCGCCAGCCAGCGCATCGCCGCGGACCCGTCGCTGTCGGCTTTTGTGTCGGCGAACGCCGGCTCCGGCAAGACGCGCGTGCTCACCAACCGCGTCGCAAGGCTGCTGTTGAATGAGGTTGACCCTTCGACCATTCTTTGCATCACCTTCACCAAGGCGGCGGCTGCGGAAATGGCCGACCGCCTTTTCAAACTGCTCGGCGAGTGGGCGCTGTCGGACGATGCCGCCTTGCAGAAGGCGCTTTGCGATCTCGACGGCGACCCGCGGATCAGGAGCGCCGGGGATCTCGCGAAAGCCCGGCGACTGTTCGCCCGCGCTTTGGAGACGCCGGGCGGCCTCAAAATTCAGACCATCCATTCTTTCTGCGAAGGCGTTCTGAAACGATTTCCGCTGGAGGCCGGCGTCGCTCCCGGCTTTTCCGTCATCGAAGATATGGCGTCGCACGAGCTGAAGCGCGCCGCCATCGATCAAACTGCGACTGACGCGGATGACCCGATCGTCAACGCCTTTGCGCGCCTGCTGCCCAGGACGAGCGGGGCGGCGTTGCGCGGTCTTCTTGAAAGCGCTGTCGGGGCGCGCCGGAAATTCGCGCGCGCCGAAACGATCGGATGGCAGGCGCTGGGCGATGAAATCGCCGCGGTGCTTGAAGTGACCGATGATGCGCCGCCGTCGATCGGCGATGTCGTCCGCCTGATCTCTGACTTCGATCTCGCCCGGATCAAGTCTTTGATGCTGACCGGGGCGCCGACGGCGCAGGCGGCGGCGTTGCAAATCGACGACTTCGCTGCCGCCGAGGGCGACCTTGCAAAATTTAATGCGATCATATCGATATTCCTGACCAACACGCTGATGCCGCGCAAGAGCGTTATCCCGGCGGCGGCGGCGAAACGAGAGCCGGAATTCGCGGCCGCAATTGCGCATTTGCAAAACGACATTTTGCTTGCGCTCGACCGCATCATGGCCGGCGACGCGCTATTGGATACGCGCGCTTTTTTCGTCCTCATGGAACGCTGCCTTGCCGCTTACGACGGCATGAAGGAGGCGCGCGCGGCGCTTGATTTTGACGATCTCATCGCAAAGACGCGCGCGCTTTTTCGCAACAGGGGCGGCGCCGCCTGGGTCCTTTACAAGCTCGATATGGGCCTTGCGCATATATTGCTCGATGAAGCGCAAGACACCGGGCCCGATGCGTGGAGCGTCATCGAAGCGCCGCTCGATGAATTCTTTTCGGGCGCGGGCGCAAAAGACCGCGGCCGCACCTTTTTCGCGGTGGGCGATCAAAAACAGTCGATCTATTCTTTTCAGGGCGCCAACGCCGCCCTGTTCAATGAGAAGGCGGCCGATCTCGGGAAAAAAATCAGCGCGGCGCGGGCTTTTGAAAACGTTCTCTTGAAGGCGTCGTTCCGGACGACGGCGCCGGTGCTGAAATTTGTCGATGCGCTCTTCGCGCGCGACGAGGTGATCGAGAATGTCAGCGTTGAAAAGCCGCTCGTGCATTTTTGCACGCGCGAGGGCGCCGGCGGCCAGGTCGAGCTTTGGCCGCTGGTCAAAAGATCCGACCGCGAAAAGCCCAATCCCTGGGACGCGCCGCTCGACGCCGAGGAAGCGCAAAGCCCGCCGCGACTTCTGGCGACTGAAATTGCGTCGCTGATCGCCGGCTGGCTGAAGACCGGCGAACCCCTTCCATCGCGGGGGCGTCCGATCGCGCCCGGCGACATCATGATTCTGGTTCAGAGCCGGGGCCCTTTGTTTTCAGAGATGATCCGCGCGCTGGGCGCCGCGGGCGTTCCGGTCGCCGGCGCCGACAAGATCAAGCTGCTTGAAGATCAGGGCGTCCTCGATCTCATCTCTTACGCGCGCGCGGCGCTGTTCGAGGGCGACGATCTTTCGCTCGCGGAAACGCTGAAAAGCCCGTTCTTCGGATTTAGCGAGGAGAGCCTTTACGACCTTTCGGCAGGGCGCGCGCAGCTGCGGCTGTGGAACGCCGTTGTCGAGCGTCGCCGCGAACGTGCGGAATGGGTGGCGGCGTTCGATGAAATATCGGCGGCGCGCAAGGTCGCGCTGACCGACGGCGCCGCGGCGTTTTTCACGCATATTTTAGAGACCGGCAGCGTTTCGGGCTGGCGCCGGCTCGCCGCGCGGCTCGGCCTTCCGTCGCGCGAGCCGATCGAGGAGTTCCTGCGTCAGGCTCATGATTTTGAAATGCGCGAGCCGCGCTCGCTGCGCCTTTTCCTCGACGCGATCGTGAAATCGGGCGCGGAAATTTCGCGCGATTCATCCGAGGCGGGGCCGACCGTGCGCGTGATGACCGCGCACAAGGCGAAAGGCCTTGAATCGAATATCGTGTTTTTGATCGACGCGCATCGCGCGGCCCAGATTTCGAAAATCGGTGCGCTACTGACGACTGCCGGAGCGCAGGGCGACGCGCTGCCGGTCCTGGCGCTCGGCAATGCGCGCGACAATTCATTGCTCGACGCCGCGCGCGAGAACGCCAAGCGTCTGACCCGAGATGAATATCGGCGTCTCCTCTATGTTGCGGCGACGCGCGCGCGCGACCGGCTCTATATCTGCGGCTGCGAACGCGGCAATGAAAAGGATCCTGGCGCCAAAGCGCCGGCGGAGAAAACCTGGCACGCGCTTTCGCAAGATGCGTTCGACGCGATGGGAGCGGCGGTCAGCGACGCGGGCGAGCGTTTTGGGGGGCGTGTGCGTGCGCTCGTCATGGCGCAAACCGCGCCGCCGGAGAACGACGCGAAAGAAAAGATAGCCGAACGCTCCGCGAGTCCTGAAGCCTGTCTTAAACGTCCCGCTGCAAAAGAAGCGCGGCCGCGCCGGCTGTCGCCGTCGCAGCTTGTCGCGTCGGAGCATGAACCCGTTTATTCGCCCGCGCGCGGCCGCAACGCTTTCTTGCGCGGGAAAATCCTGCACCGCCTGCTGGAGCTTTTGCCGGAGCTGGCGCCGGACGCCCGCGCTGGCGCGGCCGGCCGACTTCTCGCCAATTATCAGGCGGAATTTTCCGCCGACGAGCTTTTGGCGATGCGCGATGAAGCGCTGCGCGTTATGAGCGACCCACGCTTTGGCGAGGTTTTTTCGCCCGGCGCGATCGCCGAAGCCGCGATCGGAGGGCGGGCGAAAGGCGGCCCGCGCGACCGGCTGTTTTCAGGACAGATTGACCGCCTTGCGATCTTCGATGACCGGATACTGGTCGTCGATTACAAGACGAACCGCCCGCCGCCCATGCGGGTTGAAGACGTCCCCGCCGCCTATATTGCGCAGATGGCCGCCTATCGCGCCCTGCTTCAGGAAATCTATCCCGGCCGTAAGATCGAGACCGCGCTTTTGTGGACCTATGACGCGCGGCTGATGGCGCTGCCCGATGAGGCGCTTGATCGCGCACGCGAATTGACGCTTGCGTGAGGGGCGGTTGATCTTCATGGCGGCCGGCTTATCTTCGTCTATCAACAGAACGGCCGCTTCCGGCCGCAAGGGAAATTTATGGCCACGAAACCTGTCACCGACGCTTCCTTCCAGACCGACGTGCTGAATGCGGAAAAGCCCGTCCTGGTCGACTTCTGGGCGGAATGGTGCGGCCCCTGCAAACAGATCGGCCCGGCCTTGGAGGAATTATCGTCCGAATTCGCCGGCCAGTTGACGATCGCCAAGGTGAATATCGACGACAATCCGGAGACGCCGGGCCGTTACGGCGTCCGGGGCATCCCGACATTGATGATTTTCAAGGGCGGAAAGCTCGCGGCGACAAAAGTCGGCGCTGCGCCGAAATCATCGCTCGCCGCATGGATCAAGAGCGAGCTTGGCGCCCCGGAAACGGCTTAGACATTAGGCGCATCGCCTGATCGGAACCGATGCGACTGCCGCGCGACGAGCGCTGCCGCCCATGAGCGCGGCAGCGCCCGCATCAGCCAGGCGACAAATTTGTTCCATCGGCCCGGCACATATATTGGCCGCCGGGCCTCAACCGCGATCAATGCGCCCTCGACGACCGGCGCCGCCTTCATGAACATATAATCCGGCAGGCGGTTGACGACGTCGCGCATCTTGTTGACGTCGTGAAATTCCGAATAGGTGAAGCCGGGGCACAATGCGCAGACATTGACGCCGGTATCGGCGTTTTCCGCCGCCAGCGCTTGCGAGAAGCTGATCAAAAAGGCTTTTGACGCGCCGTACATCGTGTGTCCGGCGGCGCTCGGCGTCAGGCCCGCAAGGGAGGCGACATTGATGATGCGGCCGTAACGGCGCGCCTGCATCCCCGGCAGAAAAATCCGGACGAGATGCGCATAGGATGTCACCATCAATTCGATGAAATCGCGATGGATCGCCCAGGACGACTGCTCATACCGACCGGGAAGCCCATAGCCCGCATTGTTGATGAGAAGATCAACCTGCCCTCCGGCGGCGGCGATATCCGCGGCGATTTTATCCGGCGCGTCCGGCTGCGACAGATCGGCTTCGATCGCGAGCGTTTCAACGCCGTATTTTTCCTTCAGTTCTTCAGCGAGACGCTTCAATCGCTCGCCCCGTCGCGCCGTCAAAATCAGATTGGCGCCCCTCGCCGCGAGCGATCTCGCGAAGGCTTCGCCAATGCCGGCTGAGGCGCCGGTAACGAGCGCCCATTTGCCTTTATAAATCATCCGTATCCTTCCCGATCCCAACGCCTTGCGGCGCTTATATCGCATGCTTGATGAGATCGCATCCCCGGCGACTAATTGCGTCGAAGGAATCGTGTCGCGCCGGGCGTCAGGCGCGATTGCGACAGCGCCGACGCGAAAAAGTGACGCTCGCGCCGGCGAACGCCGCCATCATGAAATAGACGATCGCGAGATTGCCAGTCAGCGAGATAATGGCGCGATCAAGCGCAAACGAGATCGCGGATGCGGCGCAGGCGAGATAGAGAACGCCAAGATGCGGGTGCGCGGCGCCCGATCTCTTCAGGGCGGCAAACGCCCAGGCCGCCAGCATGGCGAGAAATGTCAGCGGCCCCGGCAGGCCTAGATCGAGCGCTAGCGAAAGATAAAAATTGTCGAGCGTCAGCGTGCGCCCCCAATAGCCGAGAACGCGCGCGGCGCGCCCGGTGCCATAGCCGCCGATCGGGCGTTTCATGATTTTCGGCAGCGCCATTTCGATCTGGTCGATGCGCGACTGGGTCGAATTGGAGGCGCTGACGCCGCCTTTTCCGGCGATGACCCCGGCGACGCCGACGACGGCGACCGGCGAGACGACGACGCAGGCGAGAATGGCGAGCCCCGCCAGCGGCCGCCAGTGCGACGCCGACGTCCGGCGGAGCGCCCGCCAGGCGAGCATTAACGCCATCGCGCCGAGGCTCAACACCAGAACGATCGCTGCGGCGCGCGAATTGGTGGCGATCGCCGCGGCGACGATCGCGGCAAGCGACGCGAACCAGATCATCCGCCCACGCATCGTTCGCGCCGAAAAGAAGAAGGCGGCGGCGAAAGGCGCCGCAAATGACAAGTGCTCGCCGAGCGAGAGCGGATGGGTGTGCGTCGATTGCGCCCTGAACACGCCATCGCGCGTTTTAAGCGCCTGAACATTGCGCAGCCATTCGGCGTCATCGCCGACGAGCGGCGCGAGGGCGTTGGCGAGGAGTTGGCGCGTGGCGAATTCGCCGATGGCGATCAAGGCGACAATCACGGCGGCGATGGTCGCCGCCTTGATCAGGGCGACAAATTCGCGCTGGCGCCGGCAATAAGTAATGGTCGCGCAAAACGGCGCCAGCCAGATCATCGCCTGCCGGAAGAATTCCGGCGCGGCGACGGCGCGCCCCTCGGCAAAGGGAAGGCTGAGAAAACCTAGCGCGAACAGCGCGAAAAAGAGCCCGGCGACGGCGCCGCTTTTCCGAACGGCGTAGATGAATTGCGCGCGCCGCAGAGGCGAGAACGTCATGTCATAGGCCCACAACGCGCTCACCATATAAAAAACCAGCCGCGACGGCGTCAGCGCCGGCGTCGGGCCTAGCTTGATGAAAAGGTAAGACGGCCAGAGCGGCAGCAGTAATGCGCCGACCAGCAACAATGTGAAAACAAGTTTTCGGGGGACAGCTTTCAGCGGCGGCGCGACGGCGATGATGGCGAACGCCACCGGAAGCAGAAAAACGACGCCGAGCGGCGGAAAGATGATCGTAGCGGCGGCGCCGACCGCCACATAAAGGGTCAATGCCGTGAAATAGCCCGCCGGTCGCGCCAGGCGCGCGAGCGCGAAGAACGGTCCTGTGTCGATCGCCGGGGTCACGCCCCTAGATAGCGCGCCGGGCGGCGCCATTTGGTTAACAACGATTGCGGTTTTGGCGCTTTAGCACGAAGTTTGCAGCGCTTGGCCCGTTAAGCATCGGCAGGATCCATGGATACTTTCGTCTTTATCGCCGCCCTCGGCCTTGGCGTTGCGGTCATGGCCTGGTTCGTCCTCAATGAGGCGCGCGGCCTCGACGGGACGTTCGGCGTTTTCGCCCTGAAAGGCGGCGAGACGGCTGACCTTAAAGAGGAGGCCGCTGAAGCCGGCCGCTATCGGATCAGGCCCCGGCTTGCGCCCGTCCGGCGCGCGGGGCTTCAGGCGCCGCCAACGGAAAAATCCTACAGGATGAAGGAAGCGGCCCGACCGTCCCGCCGGGAAGAGACGGACGACGCGGCCGACGAGTTTTAGCGCCATACCATGATCGCCGCTCTGACTTCGGTCATCGCCGCCTAGCGTCAGCTGCCGCGCGGAAACGGCGTTCCGTACAGCGAAGCGAAATAGCGCGCGATGTCGCGGGCGCTGCCGAGATACCGGCGGCCATTCGCGGTTTTGATCGCGGCCTCGTCCGCCGGCGCACCCTCTGAAAGAACGAGTGTCGGGCAATTCCATTTTCCCTCGCCGAGGAGGGAGACAAGCCCGGCGCGGGGATGGGCGAGCGCTTCATAACGGATGTCGAGCGATTCCTTGATCGCCGGAAAATAATGGAGGAAGCCCCAGATCTCGGCGCATTCCGGGCAGAATTCGCGCCGCCCCTGATCGACGAAGCCGGGCGGCAGCAGAAACAGGATCGAACGCTCCGTCACGCATCGGGCTTTCGGCCATGCACGGTTTCCCGCGCAGTCTTTATCGCCGCGTCGCGTTCGGCGGCGGACATGCCGACGGCGAAACGCGCCGCCATCGCCGTCATCATCGGCTTCATTTCCTCTTTCGAATTGACGCGCGGGAAAGGCTCGGCCGGGACAGGCTTGCCGAGAAACGCGCAAAGGGGCGCCCAGCCGTCTTTTGCTTCAAAGACAAGCAGGCGATCTTTCGGGATGGTTCTGATCACATCCTCATTATGCTGATTGAATTTTTTGATCAGGTGGTCGTGGTCGTGGATTTCGCCGTCGAAAAAGCCGTGGACGACGCTTTTGACAACCGGCGCGAACGGCATGTGATGAAAACCTGCGGTCAACGCCGGGCTCAAAATCGTTTCCTGCGTCGATTCATACCACTTCTCCGGATCGCGCAGCGACAGGATGATTTTCGCGCCCGGATAATAGTCCGCTAACTCGCGCCAGAACGCTGCCGTCGGAAAATCAACCGCCGCGCCATAGCCCTTGAAAATCGCCGGCCAGTCGGGCGCGCCGTTCGCCGCTTTCACCCAGAGATCGATCTGATCGGGCGAGCCGAACACTTCGCTCATGTGATGGCAGCGTCCCAGTCCGAGCAATTCCAGCGCGACTTTAAGCGAGGCGGTGCCGGTGCGCCCGAGCCCCGCGCCGATAACGGATAATGTCATGACTTCCCTCCCTGAGGGCGGGAATATTAGGCGTTCCTGACGCGAACTTCAAACGCATGCGCCGCAACGCAATCGCGCGAAGCGCTATTCGCTCGCCAGCCCATCCCAGAATTTCTTCACGCGCTTGAAGAAGCCCGCCGACGACGGGTTGCAGTCGTCGGTGCCGGCCTCGCAGAATTCGCGCAGCAGCTCTTTCTGGCGCGCCGTCAGATTGACCGGCGTCTCGACGGCGATTTCGACAAACATGTCGCCGCGCCCCTTTTGATTGAGGCGCGACATGCCTTTATGTTTGACGCGGAAGCGTTTGCCGGACTGCGTTCCTTCCGGGATCTGGATCGCGACGCGCCCGCCTTCGATGGTCGGGCCTTCAACCTCGCCGCCGAGCGCGGCGGTCGTCATCGGGATCGGCGCCATGCAATAAAGATCGGCGCCGTCGCGTTCGAAAAGATCATGCTTTTGAACGTCGACGAAAATGTAAAGATCGCCTTCGGGCCCGCCGCGCGGACCGGCTTCACCTTCGCCCGCAAGGCGGATGCGCGTGCCGCTTTCAATACCCGCAGGCACGTCGACAACCAGCGTGCGCTCCTTGCGAACGCGACCCTGACCGCCGCACGAGTCGCACGGATCGGCGATGACGCGCCCCTCGCCGCCGCAATGCGGGCAGGAGCGCTCCAGCGTGAAAAATCCCTGCTGTACGCGAACGCGCCCGGCGCCGCGGCAAGTCCCGCAAGTCGTCGGACCGGTTCCCTTTTTCGCGCCCGAGCCCTCGCAGGTCTCACAGGCGACGGAGCCTGGAACGCTGATCGAGGCTTTCTTGCCGGCGAAGGCATCTTCCAGCGAGATCTGCAGCGCATATTTCATGTCGGCGCCGCGGCCGGGGCCGCGGCCGCGCTGTCCGCGCGCGCCCATGATGTCGCTGAAAAGATCTTCAAAGACGTCGGAGAAGGCCGAAGCGTCGAAGCCGCCCTGAAATCCGGAAGCGCCGCCGCCGTTCTTGAACGCGGCGTGGCCATAGCGATCATAGGCCGCGCGTTTTTGCGGGTCGGAGAGGCATTCATACGCCTCGTTCATTTCCTTGAATTTCTTTTCAGCGTCGGCGTCGCCCTGATTGCGGTCAGGGTGATATTTCATCGCGGCTTTGCGAAACGCGGACTTGATCGCCGCCTCGTCCGCGCCGCGCTCAACGCCGAGCGTGGTGTAAAAATCTTGCGCCATGGCCGCCCCTTCGGGGAGGTTGTAGTGAGCAGGTTGCAGGTTGTGACGCGGCGCCTACAACCTGCAACCGACAACCTACGACCTCACTACTCTTTCTTGTCGCCGTCGACTTCTTCGAAGTCGGCGTCGACGACCTTGTCGTCGCCCGCGGCGTCCTCTCCGCCAGCCGCGGCGGCGCCGGCTTGATCTTTATACATCGCTTCGCCGAGCTTCATCGAGGCGGTCAGCATCGTCTGCGTTTCCGCGGCGATTTTCTCGGCGTCGGCGTTGTCGTCTTCGAGCGTCGCACGCAAGGCGGCGATGGCGGTTTCAATTTCCTTCTTCTCGTCGCCGGATATTTTGTCGCCGTAATCCTTCAGCGCCTTTTCGGTCTGATGGATGGCGCTTTCGCCGCGATTCTTCGCCTCCACGCGATCGCGGCGCTTCTTGTCTTCGTCCGCGTGCGCTTCGGCGTCCTTGACCATCTTTTCGATGTCCTTGTCGGAAAGGCCGCCCGACGCCTGGATGCGGATCGACTGTTCTTTCGCCGTCGCCTTGTCTTTCGCGGAAACGTGGACGATGCCGTTGGCGTCGATGTCGAAGGTGACTTCAATCTGCGGAATGCCGCGCGGCGCCGGCGGAATACCGACAAGATCGAACTGGCCGAGCAGCTTGTTGTCGGCCGCCATTTCGCGCTCGCCCTGGAAGACGCGGATCGTCACCGCTGACTGGTTGTCTTCCGCGGTCGAAAAGGTTTGCGATTTCTTGGTCGGGATCGTCGTGTTGCGCTCGATCAGGCGGGTGAAGACGCCGCCGAGGGTCTCAATGCCGAGCGACAACGGCGTCACGTCGAGAAGGAGGACGTCTTTCACGTCGCCCTGAAGGACGCCGGCTTGAATGGCGGCGCCGAGCGCCACGACCTCATCCGGGTTGACGCCCTTGTGCGGCTCCTTGCCGAAGAACTGCTTCACCGTCTCCTGCACTTTCGGCATGCGGGTCATGCCGCCGACGAGGATCACTTCCTCGATGTCGCCGGCGGTGAGGCCGGCGTCTTTTAGCGCCGCCTTGCAGGGCTCAACCGTGCGCTTGACGAGGTCTTCAACGAGGCTTTCGAGCTTGGCGCGCGACAGCTTCATGGTGAGGTGTTTGGGGCCAGACGCGTCGGCGGTGATGAAGGGAAGGTTCACTTCATACTGCGTCGTCGTCGAAAGCTCCTTTTTCGCCTTTTCCGCCTCTTCCTTCAGGCGCTGAAGTGCGAGCTTGTCTTTCCTGAGATCGATGCCCTGATCTTTTTTGAACTCGTCGGCGAGATAGTCGACGATGCGCATGTCGAAGTCTTCGCCGCCGAGGAAGGTGTCGCCGTTGGTCGCGAGGACTTCAAAAACGCCGTCGCCGATTTCAAGGACCGAAATATCGAACGTGCCGCCGCCGAGGTCGTAGACGGCGATTTTCTTGCCGTCCTTTTTCTCAAGACCATAAGCGAGCGCCGCCGCCGTCGGCTCGTTGATGATGCGAAGGACTTCGAGCCCTGCGATCTTGCCGGCGTCTTTGGTCGCCTGACGCTGCGCGTCGTTGAAATAGGCGGGAACCGTGATGACGGCCTGCGTCACCGTTTCGCCGAGATAGGCTTCGGCCGTCTCTTTCATTTTCTGAAGGATGAAGGCGGAAATCTGGGAGGGCGCGTATTTCTCGCCGCGGCTCTCGACCCAGGCGTCGCCATTGGCGCCCTTCATGATCTTGTAGGGAACCATGCCCGCGTCTTTTTTGACCATCGGGTCTTCGAAATTGCGGCCGATGAGGCGCTTGATCGCGAAGAAAGTGTTTTCCGGATTGGTGACCGCCTGGCGCTTTGCCGGCTGGCCGACGATCCGCTCGCCGTCGCCGGTGAACGCGACCACCGACGGGGTCGTGCGCACGCCCTCGGCGTTTTCGATGACTTTCGGCGTTTTGCCTTCCATGACCGCGACGCAGGAATTGGTCGTGCCGAGGTCGATACCGATTACCTTGCCCATTCTCTGATCTCCTTGCGGCGAACGGTCGCTTTTTAGGGCCTTCATGGGACCGGCTGTCGCCGCCCCCGCCAAGCGCCCAAGCTGAACCGCCCCCGATTTCCTTTTGGTATAGGGACCGGCGCGATTTGCACCGGTCCGGTTCGAGCGGGATATAGGCAGCGCCCGTGAGGGCTGCAACCCGCGCGCGCGGGCGCCGGTTCGACATTTTTTTGACCCGCGCGGCGCCCCGCGGCGGCCTAGCCGCCCTGGCAGGCGAAACGCCTCGGATCGCTCGTGAAATAACCTTCCGGCAGCCATGTCGCGACGGCCGCGCTGGCGTTAACGGTCTTGGTGACGCGATTGTTGAATTCAAAGACCGGATGACCGTCGGTAAGGTCGATCTCGATCACGCGCCCCTCCTCGGGCGCTACGACCTGGATATGGCTCGGCCCGATCCATGTGTGGGCGCCCATCGCGGTCGAGTAAAAGGATTTTGGCCCGCCGGACAGCACATATCGCGCGCCGCCGGTTCTCGGGTTCACCGCCATGATCGAGGATCTTGCTTCAAAAATCGTCTTGTCCGGTCCCGCCGGCGAGTTGTTGTTGAAGAGCGAAATCTCTCCGGTCGGCATGAAGTCCGGATCGTGCTGGCGCCGCCATGGGCCGCGCATCGCCCATTTGATCGCATGAGTCTTGCGGTCGACGACGGCGACGAGATCCATGTTGCGGAAACTGATGAGCAGATCGCCAGCGGCGAATTCGGGAAACTTGTCCGCATAGGCCGACGGCAGCGGCTCCACATCGTTAGGATGGAAGATGTCCGCGTCCGCATTATCGGCGAGAGTCGCCTCGCCGCGCGCGAAACGCGGGGGAAGCCCCAAAAGCGCGAGACTCTCCGGGTGTCGGCCGAGGACTTCCTCGCGCAAGGAAATGCTTTCAACCGTCCTGCCGTTTTCAGGATCGAGGCGATCGATCCACTGGTCCTGCGAATGGGGCGACGCTTTTCCCCGCCAGACCCACAAGAAGCCGTCTTCATCAAGGGTGATCTGGTGATGAAACGGCTCGTCGCGCCTCCATAACATTCGTCCGCAGGCGTCATAAGCGGCGATCACGTGCGAGAGGTCGGAGTTCAGAACGATCCCTCCGTCATTCAGCACGACCAACCCATGCGGCGTTTCGATGCTTGCATTAACGGGATCAAGCTTGAACATTCCGTCCCTGAAGCGCCATTCATGGGCGAGCCGCCCTTCGGAATCGAAGAGCTTGACGGCGTACGCTTTCAGGTCCTTGTCGAAGGCGTTGACAACGCGCCAGCCTCGCAATGGGGCTTCTATTGCTGAGACGGCGACGTCTTGCGTCGCCGCGTTGGGCGGCGTGCGGACCAGAAGTCCCGGCGGCGCCATGATCCCGGTCCGGAAGAAGCCGATCGCGGCGTCTTTGGCGACCAGCATGCGCATGACGAGGGGCGAGCGCTCCATCGCCGACAGCACGCCGATGCAGAACGTCGCGACCACGATTGCAATCATCGCGGAGCTTACGAAAATCGCGTGCGCTGCAAAATCGCGCCGGTCCGCCATCCATGCCCCTTTTCAGCTTGCGAGTGGATTAGCTTCGGCGACTTGACAGAGCGTTAACTATCGGCGCGCCGCCGGCCCGGCGGTCAGGCCGTGCTAGCGAAGATTGCGCACCACGCGAAATCCAAGGTTGCTGCGCCGCTCCGTTTCCGGATCTCCCCTGCGGGCCGACGCCCGAAGGTCGCGGTCGCTATCGGTCCACGCGCCGCCCTTGACGACGCGCGCCGCGCAAAGGCCGCCGCTCGCCGCCATCACGGCGCCGTCCAGCTCGCCAGTCCAGCAATCCGAAGTCCACTCCGCGACATTGCCGTGCATGTCGTAGAGGCCGAAGCCGTTCGGCGCGAAGCTCGCCGTCGGCAAGGTTCGGCCGCGCCCGGCGCCGCCATGAGACTTGGACGCGTCAAAATTCGCCTTGTCCGCCGTCGCGGTCGAACCGAACGAATAGGCCGTCGGCGCGCCGCCGCGTGCGGCGTATTCCCACTCCGCTTCGGTCGGCAACCGATAGGTCATGCCGGTTTTTTCCGACAGCCAATGCGCATAGGCGCGCGCCTCGCTCCACGAAACATTGGTGACGGGGCGCTTGCCCTTGCCCCAGCCGTTATCAGGACGGGCCGTGCAGGCGCCGGCCGCGACGCAGGCCGCCCACTCGTCGTAGGTCGTCTCCCTCACCGCGACGGCGATCCGTTTTCGGAGCATGACCGGCGACGCCAAGTCGTCTTCGGTCACATCCGGCGTCAGCACGCCAGGCTCGATTTCCGCCATGTCGGGACAATCGAGACAGTCGCGCAGATACGAACCGAGCGACGGCGATTCCGCTTCGGCGGTCGCATTCCAGGCGAGGCCCGCGATCGGATCGTTTTGCTCGTCTGCATTGGCGAGCGGGACTTTATCGGCGCTGGTTTGCGCGGTCGCCGGCGCATACGCATCCGCCGCAATCGGCGGCGGCGTTCCCGCGGGGGCGCCGTCGCGCAGCTGTTCCGCGGCGGCGGATAACTCGATGACCCCTTCATCCGGAAAATCGGCGTCGCCCTCGCCAAGGACGGCCTCTTCATCGTCGCTCGCTGCTTCAGGCGCGGTGGGTTCCGGCGACGGCGCCGGCGCCGACAGGAATTCCGGCTCGTCCAGAAGCATATCGTCCGTAGGCTGATCTTTTGGATGGACGAAAGCGATGACGGGCGCCGGCGGCTTTTCGTCGGCGACCTCAAGCGGCGCCCGGCTCGCCGCGCTCTGGCCGGCGATGAACGCCGCTCCCGAGGCGACTCCGAGAAAAGCAAAGCCCGCGAACAGCGCGGCGACAGGAATTCTCGGCCGGGGCCGCGCGCCGGCGACATAAGTCATCGGTTCTTCAAAAATGTCTTCGAACGCGTCATCCGCGTGCGCCGCGTCGAAGCGCCGAGCCGGCGGCGGCGTTGTCGATGCGTTGGGCGGCGAGGCAAGCGCCGCCTCGACCTCGACGCCGCGGCGGACCGCCAGATCGATTTCATCGAGAACGAACTTCCATCGCGGATCGTCGACGGCGCCGTCCCAGCCGGACAGATCCATCGGCCAGAGATGCTCAAAGCTTTGCGGCGGCGGCGCCTTGCCGAGGGCGACCGGCACCAGGACGCGCCGGGCGAGCGCGGCCCGCGCGCCGGCAATGATATCGGCCGAACCGCAGGCGGCGGGCGACCAGATCACCAGCGCGGCGGCGCAGGCATCGTCGTATCCGACCGGGAGATGGCCGCCCGAGCGGAGCGCGGCCGCGATACGGTCGGCGATTCCCACACTTTCGGGAGCGAAAAGAAGCCTGACCTTACTCATTTAATTGGGCTGAATCCGGAAAATCTGCCGTCCCCTCGAGCGGCCGAGCGCGGCTGTTGTTCGCCGATTGCAGGCGCCCCGGCAAGGCGAAATACCGGGTTTTGACTTAACCTTTGGCATGTTTTTGTTCTTGATCTGTTCTGGGCGTTCTGGCAAGCTCCATCAACCTTCTTCCGAGGAGCAGGACATGGTCGCGCAGTTGACGACTTTCGCCTTTCAGGGCGTCGAGGCGCGCGCCGTCGCCGTTCAGGTCCAGATCTCCGGCGGCGCCAATCAATTCGCCATCGTCGGCCTGCCCGACAAGTCGATTTCCGAAGCCCGCGAGCGCGTGCGCTCCGCGCTTTGCGCGATCGGCCTCGGGCTTCCGCCAAAGCGCGTCACCGTCAATCTGGCGCCCGCGGACCTGCCGAAGGAAGGCGGCCATTTCGATCTTGCGATCGCGCTCGGGCTGCTGATTGAAATGGGGGCGTGTCCGCGCGACGCTGCGGACGGCTATGCGGTGATCGGCGAACTTGGTCTTGATGGATCGGTCGCGCCGGTGGCCGGCGCGCTGCCGGCGGCGATCGCCGCCAATGCGAAGGATCTCGGGCTGATCTGTCCTGCCGCCTGCGGCGCCGAGGCGGCGTGGGCGGGCCCGGACATTTCAATCATCGCGCCCAAAAGCCTGATCCAGCTCGTCAATCATTTCAAAGGAACGCAAGTCCTCTCGCCGCCGCTTCCGGGTGCAATCGAAGCGGCGCCGGCAGGTCCCGACTTGAAGGAAGTCAAAGGGCAGGAGAGCGCCAAACGCGCGCTCGAGGCCGCCGCCGCCGGCGGACATAACCTGTTGATGGTCGGGCCGCCGGGCGCCGGAAAATCGATGCTCGCCAAAAGGCTGCCCGGTTTGTTGCCCGCCCTGAATCCTGAAGAAATGCTGGAAATTTCGATGGTTCAGTCGATGGCGGGGCTGCTGGAGGGCGGACGGTTGACGCGCGCGCGTCCCTTTCGCGCGCCGCATCATTCCGCCTCGATGGCGGCGATGGTCGGCGGCGGCATGCGCGCCAAACCCGGTGAAGCCTCGCTCGCCCATCACGGCGTTTTGTTTCTCGACGAGTTTCCGGAGTTTTCGCCGCAAGTTCTCGACAGCCTGCGCCAGCCGATGGAAACCGGCGACGTGCTGATCGCCCGCGCCAATTATCACGTCAGGTATCCCGCGCGTTTTCAGCTGATCGCGGCGATGAACCCCTGCCGCTGCGGCTATGGCAAGGCGAGCGGGCGCGCCTGCGGGAAGGGGGCGAATTGCGAAGCGAGTTATCAGGCGCGCGTCTCGGGACCCATGCTCGATCGCATGGACATCGCAATTGAACTGGCGCCGGTGACGCCGGCCGATCTGTCGACCCCTGCAACTGGCGAGGCGTCGGGGATCGTCGCCGCACGAATTGCGGCGGCGCGCGCCCTGCAAAATGAGCGCTCGACCAAGGAATGCGGCGGCATGTTCGTCAACGCGGCGCTGCCGGACGCGGCGCTGGAGCGCGTCGCAGCGCCCGACGATGAAGGATTGATGCTGCTATCGCGCGCGGCCGAAACGCTCGGCTTTTCGGCGCGCGGCTATCATCGCATCCTGCGCGTCGCCCGAACGCTCGCCGATCTTGAAGGCGTCGAGGCGGTGCGCCGCCGCCACATCGCCGAGGCTGTCAGTTATCGCCGGCGCGACGGCGCCGGCGGGGGCGCCATCGCCTTCGATGCGGCGCGGCAAGCGGGCGGTGCGCCGGGATCGTCATTCGTTTCAAATTGAAGAGAATGCGCGCCGGTTCGGTTAACCACCCCGCCTAACTGAATTTTCAGGCGGAATTGCAATCTTTTCCTCACCATATGTGTTGAGGGGAACCGAACCCGAATGACTTCAGTCTCGTCGACCGGCCCTGCTTCGGGAGAGCTGATCGTGCTCTGCGACGGCGAGGACGCGATCCGCTTCGTCAATCGCGGATTCACGCAAATATTCGGCGCCGCTGCGACGAACTGGTTCGGCCGCCCGTTTGCGCCTTGCGCTGCAGGAGATCCGGGCGACATCCAGAATTTCAAGACCGGCGCGAAAAGCGCCGACGGCGACATCGTCATCTCTTGGCGCCTTGAAGTGCTGCCGAGCGGCGAACGGCTTTACGAAGGATTGCTCGAAGCGACGAAGCCCGCGGATAGGCCGCCGGAACAGCTGGAGGAGCCGGCCAAGACGCGCGGACAAGGCGCGGAGAGTCGAATTCAATTCATCGCGACGGTCAGCCACGAAATGCGGACGCCGCTGAACGGCATTCTCGGCATGTCGGCGCTTCTGCTCGATACGGACCTGACGCCCAACCAGCGCGCTTATGTCGAAGCCGTGCGCCAGTCCGGCGCCAGCCTCCTGGCGCTCACCAACGACATTCTCGATTTTTCAAAACTCGCGGCCGGAAAGCTCGATTTTGAATTTGCGCCCTACGACCCTTACTCTCTCGTTCAGGGCGTCACGGAAATTCTCTCGCCGCGGGCGACGGAAAAATCGATTGAAATCGCCAGCTATGTCGACCCCGCGACGCCACGCAAGCTGATCGGCGATGAAGCGCGCGTCCGGCAGATTTTGATCAATCTCGCCGGCAACGCCGTGAAATTCACCGGAAGCGGCGGCGTCTCCATTGAACTGCATACGGAGCAATCGGTCGCCGGCGCAAGGCTGGTCGGCGTCGTTCGCGACACCGGCGCTGGAATCGCGCTCGAGGCGCAAAGCTCGATCTTTGAAAAATTCATGCAGGCGGACGCCGACGCCGAGCGTAGAGCGCAGGGAACCGGCCTCGGCCTTGCGATTTCCCGCCAGCTCGCCCGTGCGATGGGCGGCGACATCACGTTCAAGAGCAAGGAAGGAAAGGGAAGCGTTTTCACCTTTTCAGTGCTGGCCGGCGACGCCGTCGAAAATTCGGCCCCGGCGCGCGTAGATGCGCCGCCGATCGTCGTCGCCACCACGTCTTCGATATTAAGCCGCGTCTTTCGCCTTCAATTGCAGTCTTTCGGCGTCGCCAATATTCGTTTTGTCGATGACGCGAAAGAGGCGGCGTTCGCCCTTCGGGAAAATGAGGGTGCGCTCCTTCTGGTCGATCATGCGCTCGCCGGCGAAGGCCTCGACGAGGCGCTTGCCGCCGCGTCCCGTGCGCTCGTCCTGCTGTCGTCCAATGAACGCGGCGCGATCGAAACGCTCCGCAAACGCGGATTTGACGGCTATCTCATCAAACCCATCCGGCAATCGACATTGATGCGGGAGATCGCGCGCGGCGGGCGGCGAGTCGAAACGGCGCCGGCGGCGCCGGCAAAGCCAGAGCCGGCGATGCCGGGGCGCGCGCTGAAAATCTTGCTCGCCGAGGACAATCAGATCAATGCGATACTCGCAACGACCCTGATGCGCCGCGCGGGTCACAAGGTCGACATTGCGCAAAACGGCGAAGACGCGGTCGCCGCCGCTTCGGGCGGCGCCTACGACATCATTTTGATGGATATGCATATGCCCGTTTGCGACGGGCTGGAAGCGAGCCGGCGCATTCGCGCGCTCGGCGGCGCGGCGTCGCGGGTTCCGATCGTCGCGCTGACCGCCAACGCGATGTCGGCCGACCGCCAGAAATGCATGGCCGCCGGCATGAACGATTTTATTTCAAAACCGTTCGAGCCGTCGGATCTTCACGACATGCTCGCGAAGTGGGGCGATGGCGGCGCGGCGCTAGAGGCTGCTTCCTGAACGCGCCTCGGCACGTTGACGGGTCAAGATCACGCACAAGATCAGCGCCGGCAACGCGATCAGGCCGGCGCCGATATAAAAGATCGCATAGGCCTGCATCAGCGTGCGGCCCTGATCGAGCGCATCGACGACAGCGCCGGAAAATCCCTTCAGGAATTTGCCGAACAAGGTGTAGATCGAACTGAGAAGCGCGTATTGCGTCGCCGTATAACCGATGCTGGTCAGGCTCGACATGTAGGTGACGAGGGCGACGCCGGCAAAGGCGTAGCAGAAATTATCCGTCGCCATCGCCGCCCCGAAGAGGCGCAGATCTTCCGCGCCGAAAGTGGCGACGACAGCGTAGGCCGCAACGCCGAAGCCCTGCAGCACCGCGCCGAGGATCAGTGTCCGGATATAGCCGAGCCGGACGGCGCAAACGCCGCCGGCGGCGATGCCGAGGATGGACGCAATGAGGCCGACAGACGCGCGGATGCCGCCAACGACATCCTTTTCAAGGCCGAGATCGTGATAAAACGGGCCCGCCACCGGCCCGATGACGAATTCCGGCAGGCGATAGACGCTGATCATCGTCAGCATCAGCAGCGCCCACGCGCCATGATGGCGAAAGAATTCAATCAGCGGCCCGATCACCGCATCCGTCGCGCCGCGAACCGACAGTAAGGAAGCGGCGCGCGCACGTTCCTCGATCGCCGTCTCCAACCGCGCGGGTTCGGGCATACGAAACGCGGCGAAAATTCCGATTCCCATCGCCGCCGCCATCATCCCATATGAAATCGGCCATCCGAGGTTTTGCGCGAAGATAAGGATCAAGGCGTCCGTCACCAGCAGGGCGATGCGATAGCCGAGCGTGAAGGAGGACGTGAAAAGACCAAGTTCATCGGGATCGGCCGCCGCTTCGATGCGCCAGGCGTCTACGGCGATATCCTGCGTCGCCGAGGCGAAGGCGACGACCAGCGCCAAAGCGCCGATCGCGGCGAGGCCGCCCGCGCCATGAGGCCCGACCAGCGCCATGCCGAGGAGGCCGGCCGCGACCAGCAATTGCGAAAGCACCACCCATCCGCGACGCCGGCCGCGCTTCTTCAGAAACGGCGCCGGCAGGCGATCGACAATCGGCGCCCAGATGAATTTAAACGTGTAGGCGAGGCCAACCCATGACAGGAATCCGATCGCGGTCAGCGTCGTGCCCTCGTCGCGCAGCCAGTAACCGAAGGTCGCGCCGGTCAGCAAAAAGGGAAGCCCCGATCCGAAACCAAGCGCCAGCATCATCGCGACCGGCGGACTTTTCAGGGCGAGAATCGTCTGGCGCAGGGTGATCGATTTCTTTGGCGCGCTTGCGGGTGCGGTCATAACCTCTCCGGCGGAAATTGCGGTGAAGCGTGGCGGCGTTCGTCGGCGCGGTAAAGCATGGCTCAGGCCGACCGCCGGCGGCGGCCGGGGATTTCCCGGCCGCTACGGCGTTTGCGCCTTACCGCGCGCTAGGCAAAGGTCGATATCCGGTTTCGCGTCGCCCGATTTTAGCGCGCCGGCGTCGACGCTCACCGCCCGTTTCAGACCCTTTTCGTCCGGATACAGAACGATAAGGAGGGCGCAATCCGCGAGGCTGTAGCGGCGAAATTCGCCCTCGCCCTCGCGCCGCGCCAGATCCGGCGCGCCGAGCAGCGCGTCAAGAT
>MGYJ01000024.1:0-8056 GCA_001801685.1 Gammaproteobacteria bacterium RIFCSPHIGHO2_12_FULL_63_22
ACACGGCGCAGATGACGGCCGGCGTCTGGGTCGGCAATGACGGCTTCCAGCCAATGGACAAGGTGACCGGCGGCGCGATCCCGGCGCGCATCTGGAAGAATTTCATGACCAGCGCGCACGCCGATTTGCCGCGCGAGCCGCTCGACGGCGCCTACGCCGCGGTCACCTATTCCGAGGGCGGACGGCTGTTGAGCTTTTACCGGGACGTCGCCGACGCGTTCCGCAGCGTCCGCCGCGACGGCGACGCGGACCGGGGGTTCGAGCAGCCTTGAGGCCGGCGTCGCCGCTAAACTGAATTTCATGAGGCCGGGACGGATATGGAATAACCTCGCCGCCCGGAACGTCGCTATCCTGACTTGCCGGCCGGAACGAACGCCCGTTCCATGCGAGCGGACGGCCGATTTGAACTGATGCTGAGGAGCGTTGAATGAATCGTGTGATGATGATGACGGCGGCTTTCGCGGTTTGCGCCGGGGACGCCTTGGCGGCCGATCCCGAAGCGGCGAAAAAATCTTCCGGCCCGTCCTTCGATATCGAGATCGCGGCGGGCGTCGATTACGACAGCAACGTCTCGGTCAACCAGCTCGACGCCAACACCGGCGTAGACGATTTCGCCGCGGCGCTCGACGCCGATTTCGATTTTTCAACGCCGCTCGGCCCCGACACTGAATTGCAGCTCGGCTACGGCTTTTCGCAGAGCCTGCATTTCGACCTTACGGCCTTCGATCTTCAATCGCATCTGGCGACCGCCGATCTTTCCCATGATTTCGGCCTCGCGGAGATCGGCGCCGCTTATCGCTTCGCCTATTCGCGCCTTGGCGGCGATCCGTTTTTGACCATGCATCAGGTCAATCCCTATATTTCGAAATTCATCGGCAAGACGCTGTATGTGCGCGGCGGCTACACTTACACCGACAAGAATTTCGAGGAGCCGGCGACGATCCCCGCGCCGGCGACGCGCGATGCGACGAACGACAGTTTCGGCGGCGACGTCTACCTATTTCTGAACGGCGTCAAATCCTACCTCGTCGGCGGCTATGAGCGCGAAATCGAAAAAGCGGTCAGCGACGAGTTCGATTTTCACGCCGATAATTTCCGCGTCCGCTTCGCGCAGCGCTTCCCCTTCGGCGCCGGCGATGCCGAACTCTCGCTCGGCTACCGGTTCGAAGATCGCAATTACGACAACCAGACGCCGTCGATCCTCGCCGTGCGCGCCGATGAGCGCCACCGCTTTCAGGCCGATCTGGAAATCCCCCTGACGAAGCGCGCCTTCGCCCGCCTTGAATTCGAGCATGGCGATTACAAGTCGAACCTGCCGTCGGCGGATTACAAACAAGACCTCGCGGGCGTCCGGCTCGGCCTGCGGTTTTAGAGCGGATCACAATCCCCTCACCCGCATCGCTGCGCGATGCTGGCCTCTCCCAAGGGAGAGGCGGGCTCGCGCCGACATTCTTTCTTCGCCTCTCCCGCCCGCGCGCGAAGGCGCGCAAAAAATTGGGGAGAGGCCAGCGAGCGTAGCGAGCGGGTGAGGGGCCTCAATGCGCCCGCAACCATCGCCTCAATTCTGTATCGCCACCGGCCGCACCAGTCCGGCGCCGAAAACCGGATCGCGGCCTGGCGCGCCGAGATCCTCGGCGGCCTCGCTCAGCACACGGAACGCTTCCTCGGCGGTGCGCGCGTCGCCGCGCCGCAGCTCGCCGAGCGCGGCGGCGACAAAGGGCGCGGCCATCGACGTGCCCGAAGACGCCGCATAGCCCCCACCCGCTTTCGCATGCAGCACGGATACGCCGGGCGCGGCGAAATCGACATAATCGCCGCGATTGGCGAGGCGATATACCTGCTTGTCGCGCGAGATCGCGGTCACCGCGACGGCGCTGTCATAAGCGGCCGGATACATCGGGCGCGCCATCGGCCCTTCATTGCCGGCGGCGGCGACGACGATGACGCCGCGCGACGCGGCGCGCCGGATCGCTTCTTCAAGAATGGCGTTGGGCGGCCCCGCAAGGCTCATTGAAACGATCGGCGTCTTCATCTCGCTCATCCAGTCGAGCGCGCGCACCAGGCTTTCGGTCGTCGCCGACGCCTTGCCGGTCGGGCTTTTGAAAAACACCGACGCCGCGACGATTTCCGCGCGCGGGGCAAGGCCCGAATATCCCTCGTCATCGCCGACGATGATCGAGGCGACCGCCGTGCCGTGATCGGTAGGGCGCGCGTCGCCATAGGGAACGAAATTGCGCGCGACGACGCTGGCGCCGTGGAACGCGCGATGGCCGGCGTCGATATCGGTGTCGATGACGCCGATCCGCGCGCCGGCGCCCTGCTCCGCGTCGCCCATCCGTATCAACCGCGACGGCGCCTCGCCGGCGTCGGCGGGCGACGGGTCTTCCTGCGGGAAATAGAGGTGGTTGTAATCGACGCGCGCCGCCGGCGTCCTTGCGCGGACCGCCCGCGACGTTTCGGGCAGGCTGAAACTTTCCGGCGCTTCAAGGCGCGCCAGCACCGCGCCGAGCCCGTCCATCACTTCGATCGATTTCACCGCGAACCCGCGCCGGACGATCGCGTCGACATCCTCGCGCGTCGTCAGCAGCAGCCATTCGCCGCGCGCGATTTCATCGCCATTGCGATCGGTCGCCGCCGCGAAAATCCGCGCCGCGCCGGCGAGCGCGTCGGCGGAATCCTCACCCGACCGCCCATCCTCGATCGCATCCAGTTCGTCGAGCGTCGCCTCATAGACGGACTTGGCCTCGTCGGTGGCGACATCGCGCTGGAGGTCGGCTTCCTTGACCGCCGCGTCATAGGCCGTCTTGATCGCCTCCTTGTCGGCGCCGGGCGCGGCGAGCGCGGCGTCCATGACGGCGCGCGCCTCGGCGCGCGCAAGGTCGCGCCCCGTATCGGCGGCGGCTCTGGCGATTTCAAATCTGGTCTTCGCGGCGCCTTCGGCCGCGTCGATCGCCGCCTTGTCGGTTCCGCCGGCATAGGCGCCCGAATAGCTCCCCGCCTTTGAATAGGATCCGGCGCGGCGGCCGTCATCGTCGTTTCGGATTTCGGTCTTCTCGCGCTCGCGCAGACGGGTGCGCGATCCTTTTTCATCGCCGTCCTCGCCGCGGATTTTCTTTTCGACTTCTTTCTCGTAACGCTTTTCCCGGCGCAGGCGGTCGTCGTCTTTCCGGGTCTTGTCGACGGATTTTTCGCGGACGCGGTCTTCGGCGCGATCCTTCGCCTTGTCCCCGGCTTTCTCGCGCGCCTTTTCTTCGGCGCGCTCTTCGATCCGGTCGTCGATTTTGTCTTCGAGGCGCTTTTCGATTTCCTTTTCGATGTCGTCTTCGATCTCCTCCTCGATCTTGTCGTCCGGGGTTCCGTCGCTGCCGGAACCGGACTCGGCGCGCGCGGACAGCGCTGCCAGCGCCAGCGCCGCCGCCAGGGGGATCAATGTCGCCAGAGAAGGCGCGCGTTTTTTCATTCAACCGTTTCCCTTGCTCGGGGGCATCCGTCCGGGCTTGCCCCGCCGCCCGAAAGGATCGACCCTGCCCTATTGATAAGCGGTTGCCCGGGTTTATCAAATTAACCCGGGCGACAACAAGATGACGGACAAACGGCCGGCTTTATTCCGTGGCCGGACGGCGGATTACCGGGAATAAATATCGCGCCCCGGACGTTAAAGGGATTGTGAATGCGCAAATCAGAAAGCGCGCTGCGGGACGAATTGACTTTGGCGCTGCCGGATATCCGCCGGTTCGCCTATGCGCTGACGGGCGCGCGCGCCGACGCTGACGATCTTCTCCAGGCGACGGTTGAACGGATTCTGGAGAAGGGCGCCCCAGCGGACGCCGACATGAGAAAGTGGAGTTACCGGGTGGCGAAAAACATCTGGATCGACGAAATCCGCAGCCGGCGTGTCCGCACGCGCGCGGTCAGCGAAGGCAAGGTCGAGATTAACGACCGCCTCGATGGCGAGCGCGTGGTCCTCGGCGCGATTTCGCTCGCCGAGGTCAATCGCGCGATGGAGCGCCTGCCCGACGACCAGCGCGCCGCCCTGTCGCTGGTCGCGGTCGAGGGGCTCTCCTATGCTGACGCCGCGCAAGCGCTCGATGTGCCGATCGGCACGGTGATGAGCCGCATCGCGCGCGCGCGCGCGGCGCTCGCCGACCTCTTCGCCGCGCCGAAGACGCCGCTCGCCGAGGGAGCCGCCGAATGACCGTCAGCAACGATCAGCTTTCCGCCTATCTCGACGGCGAACTCCCGCCCGAGGAAATGAAATCGGTCGCCGCGGCGATCGCCGCCGACGATGACTTGCGCGCGCGCGTCGAAGCGCTCGCGGCTTCCGATCTTCTCCTGAAGCGCGCGTATTCGGCGATCGACGACAGCCCGATGCCGGACGCGGTGACCGCGCTGCTGAAAGCGCCGGCGGGAAAGGTCGTTCCCCTGCGACGGCCGCAAGCGGCGCCGCGCTGGGCGATGCCGCTCGCCGCCTCGGTCGCGCTCGGCGCCGGCCTCGCGCTCGGCCTTTTCCTCAACGATCCAGTCCGCATGGCGCCGTCGGGCGGCGGCGTCCTTGCTGGCGCGATCAGCCCCGCCGATCCGCTTTACGCGGCGCTCGACAAGACGCCGAGCGGCGATCGCGTCGCCATCGCCGGCGCGCGCGAGGTCTCATTGGTGTTGAGCTTTGAAACCGCGGATGGGCGTTATTGCCGCGAGTTCACGCTGGAGGACGCGAGCCGCGCGGCGCGCGCCATCGCCTGTCGCGAAAACGGGCTTTGGTCCCTCAAGATCGCCGCCGCCGACGAAAAATCCGGCGGCGGCTATGCGACCGCCGCGAGCGGCGTTTCGGCGGCGTTCGACGCTGGCGCGCGCGCGCTCGGCGCCGACCAGCCGCTGGACCGGGCGCGCGAGGACGCGCTGTTGAAAGCCGGCTGGTCCGGCGGCGGCGACTGACCGCGCGTAGTGTGGCGGATTTGAAATTCGCTCCGCAATTTCCGCTGGTCCGTCAGCGAATTTCAAATCCAAAAGCCACACTAGAAATTTGATTTTTCTAGTGTCCTTATCGAATCCGAATTTCGTTCCGCACTGGCGGCTATTGATACGAACTTCGGATTCGGGACACTAGCGCAAAATGCACAAAACCGGAATCAGCATTTTGCGCTAGTTTTTTTTGCTTTGCCGCGTGACTTTGCCAAAAACCGGCGCCCACTTTTTTGCGTCACGCTCTAAGGATTTTTAACGCCGACGCCGCCGCGCCGCCCCAATCGAAACACATTCTCAACCAAAAAGCGGAAGATTCTTCACCGGTTAGCGATGAGGGTCTTTTCAATGACTTCGACGTCCGCGCCCGGCGCGTCCGGCAAGGGAAAACGCGCCATCCTGAAGGACGCGGTTTCCTGCAGAGCCGATCAGGCGCGCGCCACCGCGCCGCGCGGCGAATATGAGATCGAGGAAGTCGCGGGCGCCGGCGGCGCCTGTTCGATCGGCCTTTGCTCCTGTGCGACGCACAACCGCTTCACGCTGTCCTTCGACGCCTTCGTCCAGCACCTCAATGAGGGCCGGATCGCCGTCGTCGGCTGACCCTCACCCGCTCGCGCTCTTGAACGCGCGTCAAAGACAGCGCATTTTCGCCCCAGCCGCGCGAGGGGGCCGCTACGGGCGATTTCAAATACAAAGCCTTCATCAGCTACAGCTGGGCCGATCGCCGCTGGGGCGAATGGCTCCACCATGCGCTTGAAACCTATCGCGCGCCGAAAGGCGCCGCCGACGGGCGAGGCCTCACCCCGATCTTCAAGGATCGCGAAGAGGAGGCCGCCGGCCATTCGATCGGCGCCGCGATCGAGGCCGCGCTCGGCGCCTCGGAATTCCTGATCGTCCTGTGCAGCCCGAATTCGGCGGCGTCCAAATGGGTGAACCGCGAGGTCGCGTGGTTCAAGACGCATCGCGATCCCTTGAAAATCCTGACCCTCATCGTCGGCGGCGAGCCGATGGCGTCGCTGACGCCGGGGCGCGAGGCGGAGGAATGTTTCCCAAGGACGCTCCTCTACCGGGTCGGCGCCGATCTTCAGCCGACGGAGGACCTTGGCGAGGCGCCGCTCGCCGCCGACGCGCGCGAGACGGGCGACGGCAAACGCGGCGCGAAGCTGAAGATCGCGGCGGCGCTGCTCGGCGTCGGCCTCGACACGCTGGTTCGGCGCGACGACCGGCGGCGGGCCGAGCGGCGCCGCCTCGTCACCGCGGGCCTTGCTTCGCTGTCGCTGGCGCTCGGCGGCCTTTCGATTTTCGCCTTCACCCAGCGCGACGCGGCGGTCGCAGCGAAGAAAGACGCCGAATTCCAGCGCGACGAAGCGCAAAGCCTCGTCGAATTCATGCTGACCGATTTGCGCCAGAGCCTCGACGCGGTCGGGCGGCTCGATATTCTGGACGCCGTCGCCAAACGGCTCCTTGAAAGCTACGACAAGCAGGACCTTGCAAAACTCGACCCCGACGCGCTCGGGCGCCGCGCGCGCGTCCTGCTGTTGCTCGGCGAGGTCGAGAACACGCGCGGCAATCTCGATGCGGCGCTGGCGCGCTACAAGGAAGCCGCGGCGACGACCGGAGAGCTTCTGCGCCGCGCCCCAAACAGCGCGCAGCAGATCTTCGACCACGCGCAATCGGTCTTCTGGGTCGGCTACATCGCCTGGCAAAGAGGGGATGCGGCGGAGGCGAAGAAGCAGTTCACGCTGTATTACGACCTCGCGCAACAGCTCGTCGCGATTGATCCTGATAAGGACGAGTGGCGGATGGAGGTAAAGTACGCGCTGAACAATCTTGGCACGCTGGCGATGGAACAAGGCGATGCTGCGGAAGCAGAACGAAATTTCCGCAGTTCATTGGCCGTCGCATTAAAATTCTCGGCCATGGACCCGAAAAACGTCGAAAAGGCCTTATCTGCCGGGCAGGCATACGCGTGGCTTGCAGATTCTCTCTTTCGGCAGCTGAAATTCTCTGACGCCATCGCCGCGCGCAGCGCTGAAATCCAAGTCTATTCAGACCTGCAAAAACAAAATCCGAACAACGCGGAGGTCGCGTTGCAGCTTATCGTTGCAAAATACAGCATGGCGCAGCTAGCGCTGGCGGTTAACCGCCTAGATGAGGCGCTGACCTCAGCTGAGATCGCGGCCAAATTGGCGGACCAATTGCTGCTTGTTGATACTGACAACAGTAATGTCGCCGATCGTTCCTCATTTGCGTTTACGGTTCTCGGGCGAGTGCATTTTTATCGTCGAGATTTTGTTAACGCACGGGCGGCGCTGGAGAAAGCCGTATCAATCGCTGAACCTTTGGTTCGGGCGGATGACGACGTCTCAGAGTGGCGCAGCGTTACGTTAGCCGACGCCAATTTGGCGATTGGGGCGTTGGATATTTATACTAAGAGAAATGCGGCCGGACTCGACCGCCTTTCAGCAATGGTGAAAGACTTTCTACCTCAAATGGCGAGACCAAATACCGATCCGATTATTGTCAGACGGTATTGCAGTGCTCTTGCTGAGAAAGAGAGATTGTCCGGCGTGAATAATGGCGCTTGGACTGAAATTGTGATGCGATTGGCGCCATTATCGGCCAAGAATGGTCCGGATGCCCTTACGATTCTTGCCGAAGCATACTTTCATATTGGCAAGCAAGGCGAAGCGATAGCGATCATAACTCAGCTTTTCGACGCCGGGTACCGACACCCAGACTTTCTCGCGCTCCTGGATAAATACCCCGACCTGAAAGCGGCGGCGATTGCTGGAACGGCGGCGCAATGATTGGGCACAGGCCCCTCACCCGCATCGCTGCGCGATGCTGGCCTCGCCCCAATTTTTTGCGCGCCTTCGCGCGCGGGAGGGAGAGGCGAAGGAAGAACGGTCCCCGCCTCTCCCTTGGGAGAGGCCAGCGAGCCCGGCGAAAGCCGGGGGAGCGGGTGAGGGGCCGCCATATCAATGCCCTCAGAAAGCCTCTATACTGACCTCATAATGGGAGGAAATCACCATGCGTCATCACACAAAATTCCTGCTCGCGGCGAGCGCCGCGACATTGCTCTTCGCCTGCGCCA
>MGYJ01000024.1:8064-10130 GCA_001801685.1 Gammaproteobacteria bacterium RIFCSPHIGHO2_12_FULL_63_22
GCGGACGACGCGGCCGTCGAACCGGCGGCTGATGCCGTCGCCGCCGAACCGGCGATCACCGAGCCGGTTGTCGAAGCGGCGGACCCGGCGCCGATCGGCTCCGCAACCGTCAGCGTCGGCCTCAACAAGGACAATGGCAACGCGCTTTATTTCGCCAGCGCCGCCGCCGGTTTTTGCAATCCGGGCGGCGGCTGCGCCGGCGGAATCTCGCTGGACACCGGCGATGTCGATCTGTCAGGTTTTCCGCCGGGCGACGTCACCGTCACCGTAACTTTGGACGACGACGCCTATAACGCCGGCTATCGCTTCCCCGCCGATCCTTTTGGCGCGATCGGCGTCGCCACCTGGCCGGCGGGCCAGTCGACCGAGCCGCCGGATTTCGAGCCGCTGTTCGGCGCCAACGCCTGGCCGCGGCAGGATTTCCAGCCGCCCTCAGTTTCGGGCGACAAGCGGAGCGTCACGTTCCTGGACGAGGAAAGCTCCGAGGATGCCTATCAATATGCGGTCGCCGTTGATGGACCGGGTGGGCGTACGATTCTCGATCCAGAGATCAAGAACGGCGGCAAGAATAAGTAGGCCCAGATCTACCTTCATCCATTTGTATCGGAAAAGGCCCGGCCACGCGCCGGGCCTTTTCTTTGCGGCGGCTCTCGCCCGGAACCGCTGCATAACGCGCCTGAGGGTTTTCTTTCGGCGCGGAACCGTTGATGCTTGCCGGCATGAGCGATGCGCAACAGATGAAATTTGAAACCGCGACCGCGCGGCCCGGCGCCTTTCGCGGGCCGTTTTCGGAAATCTGGCGTTATCTGTGTACAGCCTATCTGAAGCTCGCCGGGTGGAAGATCGAGGGCGACTGGCCGCGCGAGATGCCGAAGATGGTGCTGATCGCCGCGCCCCACACGTCGAACTGGGACGGCGTCAACATGCTGGCGGCCGCCGGCTTCTACCGCGTGCCGCTCAAATGGATGGGCAAGAAGGAGCTGACGACCGGTCCCTTTGGCCCGATCGTCAAATGGCTCGGCTGCGTTCCCGTCGACCGCAAGGGCGGGACCGATCTCGTCGCGCAGATGGCCGCGGCCTTCGCGGCGGTCCCGCGCATGGTGCTGGCGATCCCGCCCGAAGGCACGCGCGCGGCGGTCAATGAATGGAAGACCGGCTTTTACCACATCGCGCGCGCGGCCGGTGCGCCGCTGGTGATGAGCGTTCTCGACTATGGAACGAAGACGATCCGCCTGTCTGGCGCGCTCGTTCCGTCCGGCGACTATGACGCGGACCTCGCCGTCATCATGACGCATTACGAAGGCGCGCAAGGGCTGCGCGGCGGGCGGTTCCGGGATAAAAGGGCGAAAGCCGAAAGATGAAAGGCTCAACGTCGATGCCGAAGACATTCACCGCCGAGGGCGGCTGCGATTGCGGCGGCGTTCGCTACCGGATGGAGGATCGCCCGCTCTTCGTTCACTGCTGTCATTGCCGCTGGTGCCAGCGCGAAAGCGGCTCAGCTTTCGCGCTGAACGCGATGATCGAAAGCGACCGGGTGACGACGCTGAAGGGCGAGCCCGAAATCGTGTTGACGCCGTCGAATTCCGGCAAGGGGCAAAAGATCGCGCGCTGTCCCGTCTGCCGCCTCGCGCTTTGGAGCCATTATCCGGGCGCCGGTGACAAGATCAAATTCGTCCGTGTCGGGACGCTCGACAATCCGGACCTCCTGCCGCCGGACATTCACATTTTCACCTCGTCAAAACAGCCCTGGGTCGTCATCCCGCCGCGCGCGCTCGCGGTCGAGGAATTCTACGACTTCAAGGAAACCTGGCCGGACGAGGCGAAGGGGCGGCTCCGCGTCATCCGCGGGAAATAGCGGCTTGCAACGAAAATCGGCGCGACAGAAATCGGCGCGACCTGGGGGCCGCGCCGAAATGATGGTCACAAAGACCAGTCGGAGCTAGTTCCGTCCGAGACCTTTGGGCAGATAGAAGGACTGGTTCGAGAAACCGATCCGCCGGCATTCGCCTGTCGCCACATCCCAGGAGAAGACGATGTAGCCATAATCGCCGCTCGCATGAATGGCT
>MGYJ01000025.1 GCA_001801685.1 Gammaproteobacteria bacterium RIFCSPHIGHO2_12_FULL_63_22
ACAGTCAAGCAGTGGTGCGACCATCATTGGGCGAAAATCCGCGATAGCCGGTCGTTCAGTTCCGTCGCGGCCCAGCTTGAACTTCTCACCGTCCTCATGCGGGACGAACGTTTCATGCGTCGCGCCGGCTGGAACCCGGAGACCGGCGCACTGGCGGACGCGAATCCTACCGTCCTGAACGCGCTTATCGCCGAGATCACTCCGATCTGCTGCTGGGTGGGCGAGCCCGCGATGGCGACAGTCTACGAGATGGCCAAGCGCGCCGCGACGCTCTGTGGAATGTGCAAGCATCCCGAGGTGCCGGGCGACCGGTGCGCTCCCGAGAGCGAGATCGCCAAGTGCGTCTGCGCGTGCCACAAGCGTCCCATCGGAGCGACCACCGGTGGCTAAGACTGCGAAGACGCGCCGGTGGATCGGTCGCACCTACATTTTCTGTCCCGAGTGCGGCGTGGCGCACCTGCATGCCGTCTACGTTCGCGGCCTATGGGCGCGGATCTCAGTCCGCCGGAAGTGCCGTGGCTGTGGGACGCCAGCGGTCCGTAGGACCGCGGAGGCGCTGTGAAGCGAGTCCTTCTCGGCGCCGCCTACTCGGTGATCGAGCCTCTGGGGCTCCTGCACCTCGCTGGCCTCGCGCGCGATCTTGGCTGGGAACGGAAGATCGCGCTCGTGAAGGACCACGACTTCGAGCCATTCTTCTCCGTCATGCGCGACTATCGGCCCGACCTCATCGGCTTCAATGTCTACACGGGGAACCATCTCCAGGCGTTCGAGGCGTTCCGGAAGATCCGGAAGGACTTCCCGGGCACGCGGCTCGTCCTCGGCGGCCCGCACGCGACCTACTTCCCGATGGACGCCGTGGCCGTCGTCGACGACGTCGTCATGAGCGAGGGCTTCGGGGCCTTCCGTGCGATTCTCGCCGGAGGCAAACCGGGGATCTTCCCGCTCCGGAAGATCGAGCGGTTCCCGATGCCCGACCGCGAGACGTTCTACGCGGACTACCCGGAGCACGGGCGATCGAAGATCAAGAGCGCGATCACGATGACGGGATGCCCTTACACCTGCCTCCTGGGTGATACGTTCGTCAACACGATCTACGGAAAGATTCCGATCAAGGAACTGGCCGAGAAGTACGGGACGATTCCGGTCTACACCTATGATCGCGAAGAAGGACGGGCGTTCATCGCTGATGCGGTCAACATCCGCCGGACAGGCAGGAACAAGAAGCTCGTGCGCGTTACTTTCGATGATGGGACGCACATCGACTGTACACCGGATCATCGGTTTCTTGCATTCGGATGGGGAAACCAGAATGGTCCCTCATGGGAAACTGAGACCGAGGCGAAGGATCTTCAATCGAAGATGCACGTTCGCGCGCTTCGCGAGGAGATTGCGGGTGCTGGATATACCTCCGTGACTTGGTCGCGTCGCGGTCGCCAGCTCCGCTCGCGGATGGTCGTGGAGTATATGAAGGGGCGGAGGCTCTTGCGCACTGAGCAGGTCCATCACAAGGACCGGAACAGGCTGAATGACCATCCCGACAATCTGGAGTATTGCGCGTCGGTTCAAGAGCATCACGATAGGCATCCAGAAATTGCCCAGCGGATGCGGGAAGACAATCCGTCGAGGCGTATGACGCCGGAGCAACGCGCTCGCTCGTCGGAACGAGCAATCGCACGTTTCCGTGGTCGGAAGCAATCTTTGGAAGAACGGCTCAAGCATCGTGACCATCAGTTGGGCGAGAACAATTCGAACTATAAGCACGGGAAAACCGTCGGGACGAGGTCGCGAATAAAGGAAGTCAATCACGTCGTTGTGTCTGTCGTTGCGCTCGAAGAGACCGCCGACGTGTACTGCATGGAAGTCCCCGCGACAGGTTGGTTCTACGCGAACGACGTGCTGGTTCACAACTGTCTGTACTGCTACAACAGTACAGTTCCAGAAGACATCAAAGACGGTCTTCCACCCGAGATCTACGCAGAGATCGCAAACACCAAGGGCATGGGTGGACGCCTCTTCCCGAAGAACGTCCGCTCCGTTGATGACGTCGTCGCCGAGGGCCGCGAGATCGCGGAGCGCTGGCCCGAGACGCGGATCATCTACTTCCAGGACGACGTTCACGGCTTCGACGTGAAGCCCGGCGGCTGGATGGAGAAGCTCGCGGACCGCTGGCCGTCCGAAGTCGGAGTTCCGTACCACGCGCAGATGCGCTGGGAGATGGTGAATCCAAAGACCGAAGGCCGCCGGAGGCTCGATCTCGTCCAGCGCGCGGGTTGCACGGGTCTCACACTCGCGATCGAGGCTGCGGATCCTGCGGTGCGCATGGAGGTCTTGGATCGTGCGATGCCCGACTCCCTCATGTTCGACGGCATGGCAGAGCTTGCGAAGCGCGGCTTGAAAGTCCGGACAGAGCAGATTACCGCGCTGCCCTACGGGGCGACGGCCAAACCAACGAAGATGAACCTCGACGCGGATCTGGAACTGGTCGAACTGAACGTGAGGCTCCGGCGCGAGACGGGGCTTCCCACGATGGCGTGGGGCTCTACTCTCGCGCCATACAAGCGGACTGGGATCGGCACCTACTGTGAGAAGTTCGGTCACTACACAGGCATGAACAACGACGTGCCCGACACGTTCTTCGACCGGAGCGTTCTCCGGTTCCCACGAGAGTGGATCGGTCACGCGCTTGCGGAGCGGAAGGATGATCCGGGAGTCTGGCTCGACGCGGCGGCGCTCGACCGCTACCGCGACCAGAACGCGGAGCTGCGACGGATCTTCAACTTCGTGACGCTCGTGCCGGACGGCCACGTCCTCGCGCGGAGCTACCTGCTTTCGAACGAGCCGTACACGTTCGGGCGCCTGGGCCGCGAGACGGAGGCGCATCTCTGGAAGCTGAGGGACCCCGAGGCCGGCCCGCTTCTGGCCGTCGCACGCAGGCTTACGACATGGATTGCCGAGGCGGAGCCGGGCGGTTCCGCGCTCGTGCCGGTCCTTCTCGAACTCGTGCCGCTCTTTGCGTGCCTGCCGAAGAGCCTGGCCGTCGTCGAGCGCTTTGCGGCTTACGCGGTCAAGGACGGTCCGACGCCGATGGCGCTTTCGACGGCGGTGCGGCATCATCTCTACGATTCGGTGCTCTATGCGGTTGAAGACGAGCGCGCCCAGGTGCTAAAGTAACGCCGATGCCGAAGACTGCCGTCCGCACCGCTCCCGTGCGCTTCGAATCTTGCGGAGTAGCGTACCGGATCGACGGACATGGAGTGATCCACCAAGAAGACCCAAAACCATTCGTCTATGATGCCGCTTATGTCGCAGTCCACACGGGAAAGCCGGACTACGGGGAGAAGGCGCGGGCACTCTCGCTTCTCCGCCTCGGCTGGAGCGCCGGCGTCTATTCGGCGCGGTTCGACGGCGACATTCCGTCATCGCTTGTGGACGTCGGGTATGCCGACGGGGCATTCATGCGAGAGGCCAGAAAGATCGTGCCGCGCGTCTTCGGCGTCGAAGCTGCCGACGTGCCCGTTCCCGATGGCTGTCTGCGGATCAAGGACGCCTCCGGAGTCGGGGCATCGCTCGTCACGTTCTGGGACTCGTTCGAGCATCATCCGGACCTAGAGTTCGTCCGTGATCTTGACTGCCAGATGATCGCGCTCTCCGTGCCGTACTGCCACGAGGCGGGCGGCGGATGGTTCGACGGCTGGAAGCACAGGAAGCCCAACGAGCATCTGCATCACTTCTCTCCGCATGCCATCGGCGCGTTCATGGAAGCCAGAGGCTGGAAGGCTGTCGCGGCCGGGCATCACGAGGACGCGCTCCGCGGGCCGCTCGCCTGCGGGCGCGAGAACATCTTGAGCGCCGCGTTCGTGAGGAACGCATGAGCGACGCACTCGCGCTTCTCGACTCGCCAGGGATCGTGATATTGCATTTCCACATGGAACCCACCTGTCCACCGTGCCTGCGCTTGGCTCCGATCCTCGCGAAGGTCGCACGCGAGGAGGGCGTGCCGGTCGTCAAAGTGAACCTGCATGAGAAGACGTTCGACAGGGTGGCCGACCGGTTCCAAGTGATGGAGACCCCGACGGTCGTGATCGTGCGGGACGGTCAGGAGGTCGCGCGTGGCATACCCACGACTGAAATCGGCCTCAGAAGGATCTTGGGGAGGGCGCGGTGAAGATGCTCGGCGCGGTCCCGGCCATCGCGGCGGGGAATCTCAAGCGGATACTGCGTGGCCAGGCGTCGCTCGCGGCGTCTCGTTCGTCCCCGAGGCTCGGCCAAGTCTCGGCGCCGCTCGCACTCGTCTCCGTGAACGGCGAGCGGAAGTTAATCGTCAGCCCATGGGCTGCGCTCGGAACGGATGTCCTGGGCATGGCTGTCGCCACGGCGCTCTTCTTTTCGACGGAGAACACGTGGCTTCGGGTGCTGGCGGCCGTTGGTGGAACCTGGGCCGCGACGGCTCTCTTCAAGGAATTGGGCAAGCTCGTGGACGGCCCCGAGCGGAAGATCGTGCTCGTCGAGGAGTAGGATTTTCACTTCGCACGATAGTGGACTAAGGTGAAGCGGCGTAAATAGTTGCCTTCCAGCCCGCTCATCGGTACACTTTTCGATGTCGATCTAGGTCCAGCCGTCCTCTCCCCTCCCCCTCGGACGGCTGGGCTTTTTTCTTCAAGTCGGAAACATGGCTCCCCGGTTCCTTGCCGCTTCGGGGCTGGTGCGGGAAGCTTCTCTCCGGATGGCCAAGCGCGTCGAGCTGACCGAGGAGCAGAAGATCGAGATCCTTCGGCGCTCCGTCGATCAGGACAACTTCACGATCAAGAAGGAGATGGGGCTCCCGAACGGCCAGCAGATCGCGGGAGTCATCGGCAGCCAGTACACGAAGACGGGGAAGTACCTGCTCGCCAAGGCTGGCCTCCAGCCGACCCGTCCTCCGAAGCAGGCGCGAAAGGATCTGGAACCGGCTCCGCAGGGCGGCCAGCCTTCCTCGATCAGCGAGGCTCTTGGCCCCCCGCCCGCGCCGAAGCCACAGGAAGCCGCTCCGAACCAGCTTCCGCATGAACAACCGATCCAGACGGGCGGAAATCCGCCCGACCGCTGGCCTCGTTCGAACATCCAGCCCGTGGCCTCGCCCTTGGCCCCCTCCTTCGCGGGCTTCCGGCGGGACGGCACGACCGACCGGTACGACGTCTACCGCGAAGAGCCCTACGACGCCTTCGTCGGTTCGAAGTATTCGACCCACGAGGAGATCGGCGGGAAATGCGGGGGAGGCAAGTTCCGGATCGAGCGATGGATTCCCGGCCGCCTCCAGCCTGAGGTTCAGCGGATCTATCTCGACCCGGTCGTCTACGGTCCGCCACGTGTACCCGAAGGGAGCCAGCAGATGACCATGCCGATGCCGCAGCAGGAGAGCGCGTCCCAGATGGCCAACGCGATCACGAACGCCATCAAGACGGGCGCCGACATCGCCAAGGACCAGAAGCCAGAAGTCAAGGCTGCCGAGCCGAGAGCCGTCGACAAGGCCATCGAGAAGGTGGTCGAGAAGGCGATGGACCAGGCGCTCAATCCCGTGCCGCAGGCCCAGACCAACGGCTTCTCGTGGCAGGACTACGTCCGCATCCGCGAACAGGAGCGGAAGGACGAGGCCGACAAGCGCGAGCAGGAGCGCACCCAGCGTGCCGAGGACGATCGCCGGCGCCGTGATGATGAGAAGCTCGCCCATGAGCACCGGATGACGGAGCAGGCGGAGAAGCACCGGCAGGACATGGAGCGCCTGAAGAGCGAGTATGACCTCAAGATCAAGGAGCAGGATATCGCTCAGAAGGCCCGCGAGGATGCAGCGGCCGCCCACGCTAAGGAGATGCGGGAGCTGAACGACCAGAAGATCCAGTGGGCGATGGACAAGGCGGAGAAGGCTGCCGAGGAGGCCAATGCTGCCCTCGAAGCCAATGAAGCGAAGCTCACGGAGAAGGTGGCCGAGATGTCGAAGGTCACGACCGCGGAGCAGGAGCGCAACCGTGCAGAGATGGCCAAGGAGCGCGAGCACCTCGAAAAGATGATCGAGAAGGATCGCGAGGCGCTCGCCACCCAGAAGGGTTTCCAGGAGCAGTTGATCGAGATCAAGAAGAACCAGCTCACGGTCTCGGACAACAAGCTGATCGAGTTCGGCGAGCGGCTGCTCACGGAGGTCTCGACGATCGCCAAGCAGATCGTCGAGTCGCAGAACGCCGTGCAGGCTCTCAACGCCGCTCGGAACGCGGCGGCGCAGGCCACCCCGAACCAGGTCTTGCGGAACGCCCAGACCCTGAACAACATCGCCCAGGCGGCCCCCAAGCCCGCAGGAGACGTGGAAATGACTTCGAAGATCGGCCAGATTGCCAGGACCGAGGCGTTCCAGAGCTTCATGGACGACTGGTGCGGCATGGTCGCGGAGGGCGAGGAGGCCGCGGTCCTCTTCGACTCGATCCAGCGCCGGTACCGGCGGGACGACCAGGCCGTCAGCGAACTGGTCGACTTCATCGCGGGCCGGAACTGGGCGAAGGCGAAGGCGATGATCCTCCCGCACGTCGACGACGAGCAGAAGAAGGTGCTCGAACTCCCGTACGCTGAGCCCTACTACGAGCAGATGCGCTACTTCGTCAAGAAGATGATGCGCCAGGGCATCCACGCCTGGGATTCCTTCGAAGTGATGGTGCAACAGCAGCCCGCCGAGCAGCCTGTAGAAGACGCGGTCGAGCCCGCCGCGTTGCCATCGGACGAGCCCGCTCCGGCGCCGGAGGCCCAGACGGGTCAGCCAACCTAGGGAGGCCCGATGTTTCTGGGCAAGGCAAAGTACAAGCCGCCCGGCCCCGGAGAGCACTTCCGGGCCCGCATCGCCAACTCGTGGGAGGGGATCCGCGACATCCAGATCCCCCACTTGGTCGAGAACGTGCGCCAAGCCATTCTCGACCCGCTGGTAATCGACCAAGCGGGCTGGAACCTCCTGACGATCGAGGACGAGGCCCAGCGGCGAAGCCCCGTCGAGATGGCGCGGGTGCAGTATCAGTGGGTCCGTGGCGTCTTCCAGTACATGCCCGATGGTGTACAGACGGAGAAGACGCAGACGGCCAACCGGTTCATCCGCATGAGCAGGGTGCCGCGTGAGTTCATCATGGCGGCCGTCGCGCCAATCTATGCGGCGCGCGAGCGCCGTGACCTCGGAGAAATGACGCTCAAGGACATTCCGCCGCTGGCCGTGAAGGTGCTTGGCGACTGCGACGAGGCGATTATGTGTTCCGCAGCGCTTCCCGCTGTGTGCGGAATACCGACCCGTTTCATGCTCGGGTCAGCGGATCCGAAGGGAGATTCATTCCATCATATCTGGGTCGAGGCGGACGTCTACGGCGACGGTTCCCCAGATAGTTGGGCGGCTGGCGCGATGGATCCGACCGAACCGGAATTCGATGAGATGGGCAAGTACGCGGAGATGGCGCGATACCAACCCGTGGAGATTTTCGCGTGAAACTCGCAACTGGCGTTCCGACGTATGAGGACCCGATCGTGCCAGACGAAGCCAAGATCGGAGCGCTCGAACTCGTCGAACTCGGCAACGCGCGGCAGATGGCCTTCGACTCGCGCCGGA
>MGYJ01000026.1 GCA_001801685.1 Gammaproteobacteria bacterium RIFCSPHIGHO2_12_FULL_63_22
TTGTTCGAAGACCAGCAACTGGGCGACTGCATCGATTGCACGATCTGCGTGCAGGTCTGCCCGACCGGCATCGACATCCGCAACGGCCTGCAGTACGAGTGCATTGCCTGCGGCGCCTGCATCGACGCGTGCGACGAAGTGATGGACAAGATGGGCTATCCGCGCGGACTGATCCGCAACTCGACACAGAATGCGATCGACGGCAAGAAGACCCGGATCATCCGGCCACGCATCATCATCTATGGCTTGTTGCTGCTGGCGCTTTGCGTGGGCTGGGCATGGGGCGTCACCCATCGCAGCCCGATGATCGCCGAGGTGTTGCGCGACCGGAATGCCCTCTACCAGGTGCTCGCCGACGGAGGCGTGGAGAACAGTTACACGCTGAAGATCGTCAACAAGACGGTCGAACCCAAGAGCTACCGGATCCGCGTGATCGCCGGCAGCGGCATCGAACTTGTCGGTGGGCAAAAGATCGTGCCCGCGGCAGCGGAAGAAGTACTGGACGTGCCGCTGACCCTGTCCGCTCCTGCAAGCACGCATGGGATCCAGTCGGTGCAGTTCGTCATCGAGGCCACTGACGCCAGCGCCAGCAAGTCGGTTGAATCCAGTTTCTTTGGGCCGACGCAATGACGGGCCGAGCTGCAATGCGCGAACCCATGGTATGGCTGGTCTGGGGCTTGCCCGCTGCCTCCGTGGTAGCCGGTGTCTTGCTGGTGGTCTCTGCAGTGCGCAGCGGCGGCGCCGATGAGGTCACTGACAAAGTGCAGCGCCGCGCGCAGATCCAGGTCAGTGAACTGGGACCGGACCAGCGCGCCAGCGCGATGAAACTTGCGGTCATCCTGCGGATCGGCCCTGAGTCGATCGACGTGCTGCCAGTCAGTGGCGACGTGCCGCGCGCCCAGCCCCTGGTCCTGGACCTCAACCACCCGACAGACTCCACGCGCGACCAGCGCCTGGTCTTGCAGCCGTCCAACCATGGTTGGAGCGTTCCGGCAAAAGCAGAAATCGATCACGACTGGATCGCCCGACTGGGTCCCACCGATGGTGCGTGGCGTGTACTGGGTCGCGTGCAAACCGGCGGCCACGCCGTTCGGCTGGGTTCGGCGCTGGACGTGAACTGATCCGATGGACGTCCGCGCGCGAGCGGCCTGCTTCCATTGTGGCGAACCGGTTGCAGACGGGCCCGCGACTCGCTCGATCGCGGGCGACGAACGCGTGTTCTGCTGCGAAGGTTGCGCCGCCGCCGCGGACTGGATCGCGAGCGCGGACCTGGGCGACTACTACCGCCTGCGCAGCGAATCGGGGACGCGGGTTGACGCCGAGGCGACGGATTTCTCGGCATGGGACCGCGACAACTTCCTGGCCGCGCAAACCCGGATCGTGGATGCTGATCGCGAGATCACCGTAATTACCCAGGGCATGCGCTGCGCTGCGTGTGCGTGGCTGATCGACCGGGCCCTGCGCTCGGAAACAGGCGTCACCGACGCCACCGCCAATGCAATCACCGGCCGCGTGCAGGTGCGCTGGGATCCGGCCATCGTCAAGCTGTCGTCCTTGATGAGCCGGTTGTCGAGTCTCGGATACCGGCCGTGGCTGGCGTCGGGCGAAGGCCGTGAGCAGGCACTTCGAATCGAGCGCCGCACCGGCTTGATGCGACTGGGCGTCGCGGGCCTGGGCGCGATGCAGGCAATGATGTTCGCCGAAGCGCTTTACTTCGATTCCAACGGCGAAATGGCTTTTGCCACGCGCGATTTCTTCCGCTGGATAACCTTCCTCGTCGCCACTCCGGTTGTTTTCTATTCCGGTTGGCCATTCCTGCAGGGCATGGCTCGCGAATTTCGGGGCCGCCGGATCGGAATGGATACCCTGGTCGCCGGTTCCACCCTGCTCGCTTACGGCGCCAGCCTCGTGGAAACCATTCGCGGCGGCCCGCAGGTCTGGTACGACGCGGCGGTCATGTTCGTACTGCTGCTGTTGTTCGCGCGAATGTTGGAACTGCGCGCCCGACGGCTGGCAGGTGCGCGCGTCGATGCGCTCGCCCGTGCCCGCCCGGTGCTTGCCACCCGCGAAACGGCCGACGGCACGCGCGAGGAAGTTTCGATCGAGGAACTGAGGATCGACGACGTGGTGTGGGTTGCCCCGGGCGAAAACGTGCCGGCAGATTCGCGCGTGCTCGACCAGGTCGGAAGTTTCGACGAGGCACTGTTGACTGGGGAATCCACGCCCGTCCTTCGCAACCCCGGCGAACCGGCACTTGCCGGCAGCGTCTGCGCCGGCCAGGCAGTCCGTCTCCGCGTGGAGCGGACTGGAAGCGACACGCGCGTTTCAGAGATGACGCGCCTGGTCGAACGGGCGCAGGCGGGTCGGCCTGCGCTCGCCCGGACGGCTGACCGGATCGCCAGCGTCTTCGCGGTCGCCTTGATTTTCTGCGCGGCTGTCGTCTATGCCTGGTGGCATGCGCACGATCCATCGCGGGCACTGGAAGTGACACTTGCCGTCCTTGTCATCAGTTGCCCCTGCGCACTGTCGCTGGCCATTCCCGCCGCGCTGACGGCGGCGCATGGTCGGCTTGCGGCGATGGGAATACTTGCCTTGTCACCTGATGCGATGGCGACGCTGGCGCGCGTTGACTGCGTGCTGTTCGACAAGACCGGAACACTCACGCTTTCGCGACGATCGATTGCCGCCATGGATGTCTGCGCCATGGAAGACCCGGCGCGCCTGCTGGAAATCGCCGCTGCACTCGAGCGCGACAGCAAACACCCCATCGCGACCGCCTTCCACGACCCCAAGGTGCTGCTACCGGTAACGTTGCGCCGCGAAGTGCCGGGCACAGGCATTGAAGGAACCATCGGTGGTCGCCAGTGGCGAATTGGCCGGCCGGGCTTCGCCGCCGGCAATGTGGACGACGGGCGCATCTGGCTCGGTGACGGCCGCACCGGCCATGCCAGTTTCCAATTGCTCGAGGATATGCGCGCCGACGCAGGCGAAGCCGTCCAGCGCCTGACCGAACTCAGTATCTCCGTGGCGATATGCAGCGGGGATTCGGACGCCGCCGTGCGCTCAGTGGCCGACAGGCTTGGCATCGACAGTGTGTCAGCACGACAGTCGCCGGAAGAAAAGCTCGCCCGTGTCCGCGCGCTACAGTCGGAAGGTCGTGTCGTGGCCATGATCGGTGACGGCATCAACGATGCCCCCGTGCTTGCCGGCGCCGACGTTTCGCTGGCGATGGCCGATGGCGCCGCCGTTGCCCAGCGTGCCGCCGACCTTGTGATGACGAGTCCATCCTTGTCCCGCCTTCCGGAAGGCATCGAGTTGGCGCGTCGAACCCGTCGCATCGTGCGTCAGAATCTCTCGTGGGCGGTGGCGTACAACGTGCTTGCCCTGCCGCTGGCGGCCAGCGGTACCCTGTCTCCCTGGCTGGCGGCCGTCGGCATGGCGACATCGTCGCTGCTGGTCACCCTCAACGCATTGCGCCTTGCGCGCGGACGGGCCTGACATGACGATCCTCCTGGTATTGGTACCGATCAGCCTCGCACTGCTGGGCCTCGCGATCTGGGCCTTTCTGTGGGCGGTGAAGAGCGGCCAGTACGATGATCTCGACAGCCCGTCCATCGACATGCTTCGTGACGATCCGAAGCCGGTGCCTCCTGCCGAATCTGCCAAACCCGATGACGCCTGACTGGCTGACGATCGGCGCGGCCCTCATGGCCGGCTTGCTGGGCGGCGCACATTGCGCTGCGATGTGCGGAGGCATCGCCACCGGTTTCCAGGCCTTGTCGAGTCGAAGCGGCTGGGGCACGGCGGTTGAAACCAATCTCGGCCGCGTGGGTGGTTACATCATCGCCGGCGCGGTGGCAGGCGGGCTCGGCCAGGGCATCGTCCAGGCCGCGCGCATGGAATGGCTGGCGGTCGGCGCGCGCGTGCTGGTCGGCGCGGTGCTGGTGCTGGCCGCGTTGCGCCTGTCGGGCCTTCTGCTGGGACCAGGGGCGTTCCGGGTCGGCACGGGCGCTTGGCGCTTGCTCGCACCGCTGCAGCGCAGGCTGCTGCCGATCGACAGCAGACCGAAACGAATCGCGGCAGGAATGCTTTGGGGCTGGTTGCCTTGTGGGCTCAGCACCACCTTGCTGGTGGCTGCCTGGTTACAGGCAAGCGCGGCGAACGGCGCGTTGACGATGGCTGCCTTCGGCCTCGGCACCCTGCCCGTGATGCTTCCGCTCACCTGGTCGGGCGCCCGGCTGGGCAGGTGGCTGCACGATCCATTGCGGCGAAATGCGGCCGCCGCATTCGTATTCCTGGCGGGCCTGCTAACGCTTGCCGCGCCGTGGCTGGCCCACGTACCCGTGCTGGGCGGCGTGCTGGCAGCGCTGGGCTGCCTGCCGGTGCGGGTTTGAACGTGGGTTCAGATCCGGCGCGCTTGGCGAGTGGCTGGTTCCACTTCCGCAAAATGGGCCATGCGATCAAGCTCGACCTCGTTGGTGATCTCCACTTGCCGACCGTGCACCGCAATCACACCCTCTTCCTGCAAACGGGTGAAGCCCCGGCTCACGGTTTCAAGAGCGAGACCGAGGAAGCGCGCGATGTCTTCGCGACTCATGGGCAGCTTGAAGGAAAGCGCGGACGAACCGATCAATCGATAGCGCTCGCTCAAACCATGCAGGAAGAGCGCGATACGCTCGTTCGCCTGGCGGCGCACCAGGATTTCCCGATGGTCGGTGTCCCGATTGAGACTTTGGCCGATGACGCGAAGCAACTGGTTCTGCAAGCTGGGCAATTGCGCGGCCACACTGGTCAGATCCGCAAACGGAACCTCGCAAACATTGGCCGTGGTGAGTGCAATGGCCTCGCAGCGATGGAATCCGTCTCCCAGCGCATCCAGCCCAATCAACTCGCCGGCAAGATGAAACCCAAGGATCTGTTCCTCGCCGTCTTCGCTGACGCTGACCGTCTTGAAGGCGCCATCGCGGGCCACGTACACCGAGGACATCGGATCACCGGGCCGGAACAAGCGGTCGCCACGTTCAACCGGCCGACGTCTCCGCACGATTTCATCCAGACGGGCCAAGTCGCCCGCGCCGATCCCCGCAGGCAGGCACAGCTGCTGCAGCGAGCAATGCGCGCAGCCTTGTCGCAGCCGGACGAGGTCGAGGGTTACGGAAGTCGTCATCTGATACATGATCGCATGGAGGCTTCCGAAGTTCGCGACCCGTGTTGTGAAGGTCCACGGATTCGCAGCTCGGTACAGGCCACCTACCCGCAAGGAATCAATTCATGAATGTGAAGAATCCCGTCGGCTCGCCATTCGAACTGACCTTCCTTGGGGCCAACGCGACAGTGACAGGCTCCCGCCACCTGGTCCAGGCGGGAAACGCCAGGATCCTCGTCGACTGCGGCCTGTTCCAGGGCTACAAGACGCTGCGCCTGCGCAACTGGGCGCCCTTCCCGGTAGAAGCGCGCAGCATTGACGCCGTCATCCTGACCCATGCCCACCTCGACCATAGCGGCTACCTGCCCCGGCTGATGCGGCAAGGCTTTCGCGGCCGGGTCTGGTGCACGCGCGCAACCCGCAGCCTGTGCAAGATCCTGTTGCCCGACTCCGGCCGATTACAGGAAGAAGAAGCGGGATTCGCGGAACGCAAAGGTTCGTCGCGCCACCACCCCGCCGAACCCCTGTACACCGAGGCAGACGCCCTGCGTAGCCTGGAACTGCTGCGCGGCGTCGACCTGGACGACGAGTTCGAACCCGCACCCGGGGTCCGGGCCGTGCTCCGCCAGCAGGGCCACATCCTTGGCGCAGCTTCCGTCGGTGTTTCCTACGAAGGGCACAGAATCACCTTCAGCGGTGATATCGGCCGACCGCATGATCCGATGATGCTGGCCCCGGCCCCGCCTCTGGAAAGCGACTGGATCGTGACCGAATCCACGTACGGCAACCGGCTGCACCCGCCGGACGGGCTCGAACAGGAACTCACGGACGTGCTGCGCAGGACGATCGAGCGCAAGGGCGTCGTTGTCGTTCCAGCTTTCGCGGTCGGGCGCGCGCAGTTGCTCCTGCATGCGATCGCACGCATCCAGGCCAGCGGCGCGATTCCCGAGGTGCCCGTCTACCTCAATAGCCCGATGGCGACGGATGTGACGACCTTGCTCCGGAAGTATCCGGACTTGCATCGCCTTACGAGTGCGGACCTGGATGCGATGCGATCCATGACGCGCCTGGTGAACACGGTCGAGGAATCCAAGGCACTGAATCGCCGCAAGGGCCCGATGATCATCGTCTCGGCAAGCGGAATGGCTACCGGTGGTCGCGTCCTGCACCATCTGATCGCCTTCGCCCCGGATCCACGCAATGCCATCGTGCTTTCCGGCTTCCAGGCCGGCGGCACGCGCGGGGCGTCGCTGGCCAGCGGCGCGAAGTCGATCCGCATCTATGGGGAAGACGTGGCGGTGAATGCCGAAGTCGTGCAGTTGGCCAGCGCTTCCGCGCACGCCGACGGAAACGAAATCATTTCCTGGCTTCGTTCGGCGCCGAAACCCCCACGCCGCGTGTTCATCACGCATGGCGAGCCGGAAGCGGCGGAGGCATTGCGCGTCCGCATCGACCGGGAACTTCACTGGGACGCCCACGTCCCCGACTACCGCGAAGTGGTTGACCTGCGCAGGCCATGACCGACGCCGGCGCCCCCCCAGGACTAACCGGCGAGCAAGCGCGCGCCCGACTCCTGGTGGAAGGCGGCAACCAGCTGCCGCAGCCCGAGCGGCGCGACTGGCTGGCGATCGCGATCGGCGTGCTGCGGGAGCCCATGCTGCTTTTGTTGGTCGCGGCGTCGGTGCTTTATGTCGTGCTCGGCGATGCGCGCGAAGCCGCGCTGCTGGGCGTGTCCGTGCTCCTCGTGGTCGGCATGACCATCGCGCAGGAACAACGTTCGGAAAAGGCGCTGCAAGCCTTGCGGGAGCTTGGCAGCCCCAAGGCGCGGGTGCAGCGCGATGGCGCGATCCAGGTCATTCCGGTGGAAGAAGTCGTTCGGGGCGACCTGATATTCATCTCGGAAGGGGACCGCGTGCCCGCCGATGCGCGGGTGATCGAACAATCAGACCTGCACGTGGACGAATCGATGTTGACCGGCGAATCGGTGCCGGTGGCACGAACCGCGGCCGATGACCCCGGCCTGAGCACCATCCATGCCAGCACGCTGGTGGTTCGCGGCCGCGGCATGGCCGAAGTGACCGCGACGGGCGTGCACACCGCAGTCGGTCGGATCGGCGCGGCATTGCACGCGATCCATCCAGGCGCCACGCCCCTGCAGCTCGAGATGCGCCGCGTGGTGGGCTTGTTCGCCGTGCTTAGCTTCGTCTCTTGCGCGGCGATGGCCGGCTGGTACTTCGCCGTCCGCGGCGATTGGGTGGATGCGATGCTGGCCGGCATCACCCTGGCCATGGCCAATATTCCCGAAGAATTCCCGGTGGTGCTGAGCGTGTTCCTGGCGTTGGGCGCGTGGCGCATGGCCCAGCACAAGGTGTTGGTGCGCCGTTCGTCGGCGATCGAGACCCTTGGCGCCATAACGGTGCTGTGCACGGACAAGACGGGAACCCTAACGCAGAACCACATGGCTGTGGCCCGGCTCGTGCCGGACAGTACGACCTCGGACGGCGACGCCATCGACGCCGACGAACTGCTTCGCATCGCCGTCGCAGCAAGTCGACCGGAATCGATAGATCCGATGGAAAGGGCGCTGCGCGAACGCGCTGCCAGCTATCCGGCGGGCCGAATGGACCGCGTACCCACCGAACAGGTTCGAGAGTATCCATTTTCCGCGGAATGCCCGGCAATCGCCTACGCGTGGCTGCAATCACCCGGTGTGCTGGTCGCCTGCAAGGGCGCGCCGGAGACGGTGGCCAGCCTGTGCCGGCTCGATGCCGAACGTCTGGCCCGAGTCCTGGCGGAAGTTGAACAACTTGCGCGCCATGGCCTGCGTGTCCTCGCCGTCGCCAGCATCGAATTACCAACAGTTGGGCAATTGCCCGGTTCGATGCAGGAGTTGTCGCTTCAATGGCGGGGACTTGTCGCTTTCGACGATCCCTTGCGGCCAGGCGTCGTCGAGGCCATTGCAGAAGCGCACGCCGCCGGCATACGAATCCTGATGCTGACCGGCGACCATGCCGCGACCGCAGCAGCAATCGCCAGCCAAGCCGGCCTTCCCGGTGGCGCCGCGGTGGTTGCCGGCGCCGAACTGACGGCACTCGATCCGGCGGCGCTGCAGCGCCTGGTGGATGCAAGCAATGTGTTTGCCCGCGTGCAACCGGACCAGAAATTACGCCTCGTCGAATCGCTGCGTGGATCCGGCCAGGTCGTCGGCATGACAGGCGATGGCGTCAACGATGCTCCTGCCCTGCTGGCGGCGCACGTCGGAATCGCGATGGGCGGACGCGGTACCGACGTGGCGCGCGAAGCGGCATCGATCGTGCTGCTCGACGACAACTTCGTCAGCATCGTCAGGGCGGTCCGGCTGGGACGCGGCATCTACGACAACATCCAGCGAGCCATGCGCTACATCCTGGCCGTGCACGTGCCGATCACCGGGCTCGCGCTGCTGCCGCTGCTGACCGGTGGGCCGATGCTCCTGTTGCCCCTGCACGTCGTCTTCCTGGAACTGATCATCGATCCGGCATGCACGATTGCGTTCGAACGCGAGGCGCCAGCCGGCGACCTGATGCAACGCAAGCCAAGATCACCCAACGAACGATTGCTGACCGTGCAAAGCCTTGTCAGCAGCCTGGGACAGGGTTTCATCATGTTCCTGGTGGTGGCCGCGATTTACTTCATGGGCCACCGCCTGGGCTTGGCTGCGGGTGAATCCGCTGCGCTCGCTTTCACCGCCCTGGTAGCGGGCAACATCGGGCTGATCGTCCTGCATCGCTCCGGGGACAGCGTGATCTCGCGCCTGCGCCAACCCAACAGCGCGTTCTGGACGATTGCCTTGCTCGCGTTGGGATTTCTTGTCCTCGCCACGCAGGTCGCGCCGGTTGCCGAATGGTTCAGGTTTTCGCCCCCGCCGATCGGCCCGTGGCTGATTGCGTTGCTGGTACCCATCGCCGTTGCACCCGCGCTGGGTTTCCTCCACGTGCGTCGCGCGTAGCCAGCCCCACAACGAAAAAACCCGGCCGAAGCCGGGTTTGATCGTTGCTCTTGCGAGCGATATGGCGTCCCCACGGGGATTCGAACCCCGGTCGCTACCGTGAAAGGGTAATGTCCTAGGCCTCTAGACGATGGGGACAAAGACTTGAAACGTGCCGCTTTGAATCCGGGTGGTGGAGCTAATCGGGATCGAACCGATGACCTCTACAATGCCATTGTAGCGCTCTCCCAGCTGAGCTATAGCCCCACCGAAAGGAGAACGCGAATTTTAGCGATGGCTCGGGCGCTCGTCAAGCGAACGCGACACTTGCCTCGTCGGCAGCCTCCAGCGGAACCAGGGTGTGCGGGCCGTGACCCTGCCCGACCAGGTAGTCCAGCCACTTGTTGAGGAAGCTGTTCATGCGCAGGCGATGGCCGAACATCACCTTCGGGGAAGGATGCAGGCCCAGAACATCCTGCCAGTGGCGACCGATGTAGCAGTGCGTCACTTCGGCCTGGCGCGCATCGCGGTAAATGCGGACGTAGGCCGACGGATCGGGCTGGCCCGTGACGGGGTCGTTCATGCGGTAGCTGAGCCGAAGCTCCAGTGTATAGGGATGGACTTCGAGTACTTCCACCACCAGGTCCAGTCCGTTTGCGCAGCGCGACAGATAGGCGCCGGGCGCGAGTTCGCGCAGGTCCAGCAGTCGCGCCATGCGCTGGTAATTTTCGCCGTACAAGCCCATCAGCCAGCTCAGGCGGCTGAAAGACGGTAGTTCCCGGGGTCGAAAAACGGGCATGGATCGATGCTAGCACGGGCATTGAAAAAGGCCAGAGAGGCTTGCCCCTCCGCTCTCACGCCTGATTCAGAACATGTGACGATGTATACCGAATTGCGCCAGTACCTTGCTCGCGATCTCTTCGATCGAGGTGTGCGTGGTGCTCAGGTTGGGCAGTTGCTCCGACCGGAACAGCATCTCCGCCAGCGCCACTTCCTTGCGGCATTGCTCGATGGTCGCGTAGCGCGAGCCGGGTTTGCGCTCCGTGCGAATCTGCTGCAGGCGGATCGGGTCGATGGTCAGGCCGAACAGCTTGCGTTTGTGCTTCTTGAGCTGGCGCGGCAATTCGTCGGCGGACAGGTCGTCCTCGGTCAAGGGGTAATTGGCCGCCTTCACGCCGTAGTGCAGCGCAAGGTAGAGGCAGGTCGGCGTCTTGCCCGATCGCGACACACCCACCAGGATCAGGTCGGCCTCGTGATAGTCGAGGTCGATGCCATCGTCGTGCGTCAGCGCGTAATTGGTGGCATTGATGCGCGCCTCGTAGGCAGCGAAATCCACCATGCCGTGCGCACGGCCCATTCGCGGCTGGCGTTTGGTGCCCAGTTCCAGTTCCAGTGGCAGGATGAACGGCGCAAAGATATCCAGCATTAGCGCCCCGCTTTCCACCAGGATCGCGCTCAGCTCCTGGTCCACGGCTGAATTGACGACGATCGGACGCACGCCTGCCTGCTCGCCGGCAAGACGGATTTCATTCGCGGCTGCCAGCGCCTTGTCGCGGGTGTCCACGAACGGGATGCGCAAGGTGCGGAAATCGGTTCCAGTGAACTGGGTAAGCAGGCTGTGGCCGATGGTTTCGGCCGTGATTCCGGTGCCGTCGGAGATGAAGAAAACAGGTCTGGGCTGGGTCATGGGCTTCCGCCTGCGTGCCAGGGCACATTGTGCCCCAGCTGCCCGACGCAAGGTTTGCTTGTCGCTGGGTTGCCCGGGGCGAGATAATGGCGGTCTTGGTTCTTCGCCCCGTCTTTTGGAGTCCGCCTTGAGCGCCCACGTCCTTTGGCTGCACCAGCTGCGCATGTCCGACCTGGCCCAGGTCGGCGGCAAGAATTCCTCGCTGGGCGAGATGATCGGACACCTGGGAGAACTCGGCGTCAGCGTGCCTGGCGGCTTCGCAACCACGGCGGACGCCTTCATCGAGTTCGTCGAGTTCAACAACCTGTACCAGCGAATCGTCGACCGACTCGCCTCGCTCGACATCGAGGACGTGGACGCGTTGGTACAAGCGGGCAAGGAGATTCGCAGCTGGATCATCGCGGCACCGCTGCAGCCCGCACTGGAATCAGCCGTGCGCGAGGCCTATGCACGGCTTTGCGAGGAAGCAGGCAGCGCGGACATCGCTGTCGCGGTGCGTTCTTCCGCCACGGCGGAAGACCTGCCCGATGCCAGCTTTGCCGGCCAGCAGGAAACCTATCTCAATGTCACCGGCATCGAGGAAGTGTTGCTGAAGATTCGCGAGGTATTCGCGTCCCTCTACAACGACCGCGCCATCGCCTACCGCGTGCACCATGGCTTCAAGCACGAGGAAGTCCATGTGTCGGCCGGCGTGCAGCTGATGGTGCGCTCGGACGTCGGCGCGTCGGGCGTCTTGTTCACGCTGGATACCGAATCTGGTTTTCGCGATGTCGTCTTCATCACCTCGAGCTACGGACTGGGCGAGATGGTCGTGCAGGGCGCGGTCAATCCCGACGAGTTCTACGTGTACAAGCCCACCCTGCGCGAAGGCCGCCACGCGGTGCTGCGCCGAACCCTGGGCAGCAAGCTGATCCGGATGGTCTATTCCGATGTTGATGGGGAGCGCGTGCGCACCGAGGAAACGCCGGCGGCGCTGCGTTCGCAGTTCTCGATCAACGACGCCGATGTCGAGGAACTTGCGCGGCAGTCACTGGTGATCGAACAACACTATGGCCGGCCGATGGACATCGAGTGGGCGAAGGACGGCCACACCGGCAAGCTGTACATCGTGCAGGCCCGCCCCGAGACGGTGAAGTCGCGCGGCAAGGTCACGCAGATCGAGCGCTACCACCTGTCCGGCCGTGGACCGGTACTCGTCGAGGGTCGTTCCATCGGCCATCGCATCGGCGCCGGCAAGGCTCGCGTCGTGCGTGGCATCGACCAGATGAACCAGTTCCAGGCCGGCGACGTACTGGTGGCCGACATGACCGACCCCGACTGGGAACCGATCATGAAACGCGCCTCGGCCATCGTCACCAATCGCGGCGGCCGCACCTGCCATGCCGCCATCATCGCCCGCGAACTGGGCGTGCCTGCGGTGGTCGGCTGCGGTGACGCCACCGATCGCATCGCCGACGGCGCGGAAGTGACCATCAGCTGCGCCGAAGGTGATACCGGCTTCATCTACGAAGGTTTGCTGGCGTTCGAAAAGATCACCACCGACCTCGACAACATGCCGCCGGCGCCGCTCAAGATCATGATGAACGTCGGCAATCCGGAGCGCGCGTTCGACTTCGCACAGTTGCCCAACCAGGGCATCGGCCTGGCTCGCCTGGAATTCATCATCGCGCGCCAGATTGGCGTGCACCCCAAGGCACTGATCGAATACGACAAGCAGCCGGCAGCGCTGAAGCAGCAGATCGACACGCTGATCGCCGGCTACGCGAGCCCGGTGCATTTCTACGTCGAGCGATTGGTCGAGGGCATTGCAACGCTGTCGGCGGCGTTCGCGCCGCAGACGGTCATCGTCCGCCTGTCCGACTTCAAGTCCAATGAATACGCCGGCCTGGTCGGTGGCGCGCAGTACGAGCCGCACGAAGAAAACCCGATGATCGGTTTCCGCGGCGCATCGCGCTATGTGGATCCGAGTTTCGCCGACTGCTTCGCGCTGGAATGCCAGGCGGTGAAGAAAGTGCGCGACGTGATGGGCCTGACCAATTGCTGGATCATGATTCCCTTCGTTCGCACGCTGGATGAAGGCCGCAAGGTCATCGATGTGCTCGCGAAGAACGGCTTGAAGCGCGGCGAGAACGGCCTGAAGGTCATCATGATGTGCGAGGTGCCCTCGAACGCACTGCTCGCCGATGAGTTCCTGGACATCTTCGATGGCTTCTCGATCGGCTCCAACGACTTGACCCAGTTGACCCTCGGCCTCGACCGCGATTCCGCCGTTGTCGCGCACCTGTTCGACGAACGCGACGCCGCGGTGAAGAAGCTGCTATCCATGGCCATCCAGGCGGCGCGGGCCAAGGGCAAGTACATCGGCATCTGCGGCCAGGGTCCGTCCGACCATCCGGACCTCGCCGATTGGCTGATGGCGCAAGGCATCGAGTCGGTATCGCTGAACCCTGACACCGTCGTCGACACCTGGCTGCGCCTGGCCAAGATCAAGGCTGGCTAACCGGCATGATGGAAAGAACCACCCGCCTGTTCGAAAGCTGGATGAGCAGCGCGCTCGAGCACGACTGGGTGTGGCGCATCCTGGTTGCCATCGCCATGGCCGTGGTCGGCCTGTGGCTGGCGCGCTGGCTGGCCCGCCTGCTCGATCGCCTGATGGTTCGCTTTGCGGTCGAAGACATCATGCGCAACTTCCTGCGCAACCTCGCCTACGCGATCGCGCTGGTCATCGTCTTCATCGCGGCGCTGGATTTCGCCGGGGTTCCAACCACGTCCTTGCTGGCGGTGGTGGGCGCGGCCGGCCTCGCCATCGGCCTCGCGCTGAAGGACTCATTGTCCAATATCGCTTCCGGCGTCATGTTGATCGCGCTACGACCGTTCCGTGCCGGCGACAGCGTGCAGATCGCGGGCCTCGAGGGTGTGGTGGAAAGCGTGCGGATCTTCCAGACGCGCATGCACACGTCCGACAACCGCGAAATAATCCTGCCCAACAGCCAGATCACCGCCGCGCCCATCATCAACTTCACCGGCCGCGGCGAACGACGCGTGGACGTGACGCTGCCCATGGCTTTCGGCGATGACCTGGCGGTGGTACGTGCGAGCTTGCTGGCGATCGCGCGCGCCAATCCGCGTGTCCACGAAACGCCTGCGCCGGAAGTGCTGGTCAGCGCCTTGGGCGAAGGCACGGTGTCCGTGCAGTTACGCGCCTGGACCGGTTCCCGGGAGCACGCCATCACCCAAGCGGAGTTGATGGAGGCGGTGTTGGCCGACTACACGCGGCGTGGAACTCGCGCGCCCCTGCCCCGTCGCGAGGTCCACGTGTTCCACCACGGCGGACCGGCCGAACCGGGCGCCGCGACTGACGAAGCGCTGAAGCCGGTCTTGTGAGCCCGCAGCTGTGCGCGCGGCGATGCGTCAGGACTTCTGCCCGCCCAGCTTGCCCATGAACTGGCGGTAGTAAGCGAGCTCGTTTACTGATTCGCGAATGTCTGCCATGGCCGTGTGGCTGCCGGCCTTGGCGAAACCATTCACCAGTTCAGGCGACCAGCGCCGCGAGAGTTCCTTCAAGGTGCTCACGTCGAGGTTGCGATAGTGGAAATAGCGTTCCAGTCGCGGCATCAGCCGGACCAGGAAGCGCCGGTCCTGGCAGATCGAATTTCCGCAGATCGGCGACTTGCCGGCAGGCACCCAGTGCGCCAGGAAGTCCACGGTCAGCGCTTCCGCCTGCGCGAGGCTGACCTCACTGGCGAGCACCTTGTCCCAGAGCCCGGACTTGCGGTGCGTGCCGCGGTTCCAGTCATCCATGGCTTCAAGTCGTTCCAGCGGATGACGGATGGCCAAGTCCGGCCCTTCCGCGAGCACGTTCAAGTCCTGGTCGGTGACCAGGGTTGCGATCTCGATGATCGAATCGGTGTCCGGATCGAGACCGGTCATTTCCAGGTCGATCCAGATCAGCCGGGTGTCATTGGTCGGGGGCGTCGAGCTCATGCGTTTCCGGTACGGCGAAAGATGCGCCATCATACTTCAGCCCTTCGAGAGCCCCCATGTCACCCAATAGCGCGCTGGACCATTACCAGATCCTTACCTCCCTGCTCGCCCCGGCCTTGTTCCTGGCGGCGACCGGATCGCTGCTGGTTTCCGCCAACAACCGGCTGGCGCGCGTCGTGGACCGCTTGCGCGTGCTGATCGCGCTCTGGCCGACGATCCAGCCGCCGCAGCGGGATGGACTCGAAATGCAGATCGCACGGCATCGCCGCCGCAGCCGCTATGTGCTGCATGCCTGCGTGTTGTTGTACTGCGCAGTGGGAGGATTCGTCGGCACCAGCCTGGCCCTGGCGGTGGACGCCTACAGCGGCTTCCGCTTGCCCATCCTGCCCACCGGAATGGCCGTGGTGGGCGTGCTGTGCCTGCTGGGCGCCAGCGTGTACCTGGGTTTGGAAGTCAGCCTGGCGGTGCGCAGCTTTGACGAGGAACTCGACCTCGACCTGGAACGGCGGACGGACTAGGCCTGCGTCGTGCGTTTGCGGCGGAAGTAGTCTCGCAGGGCGAGCCCTGCTTCTTCGGCCAAGGGTCCACGATCGATCTGCACGCGATGGTTGTGGCGCGGGTCCGCCAGCAAGTCGAACACGCTGCCACAGGCGCCCGTCTTGGGGTCGCTGGCGGCATACACGACGCGCGCCACCCGCGCGTGCACCATCGCCATCGCGCACATGGCGCAGGGTTCCAGCGTCACGTACAGGGTGCAGCCGGTCAGCCGGTGATTGCCCAGGCGCGATCCCGCCCTGCGCATGGCCACGATCTCTGCATGCGCGGTGGGGTCGTGTTCGGTGATATTGCGGTTCCAACCTTCCGCGAGCAATTCGCCCTCGGCGTCCACCAGTAACGCACCCACTGGAATCTCGTCGTCCTCGCGCTCGGCGCGGTCTGCCAGTTGCAGCGCGCGGCGCATCCAGCCGAGATCGGTTTCATCCCAGCCAGTGGCAGCGGCATCGGCAATGACGGGCCGGTCGACCAATCAACTCACTCCCACTCGATCGTCGCTGGCGGTTTGCCACTTATGTCATAAACTACGCGAGATATACCACGTAACTCATTGATTATACGGTTAGAAACTGCGCCTAAAAGCTCGTAAGGCAGATGCGCCCAATGGGCTGTCATGAAATCCACCGTCTCCACCGCACGCAGCGCAATCACCCATTCGTAGGCGCGCGCGTCGCCGACCACGCCAACCGATCGCACCGGCAGGAACACCGCGAATGCCTGGCTGGTCTTGTCGTACCAACCCGACTTGCGCAGCTCGTCAATGAAGATGGCATCTGCTTGCGCCAGTAAATGCGCAAACTCGGGCTTCACTTCACCCAGGATTCGGACGCCCAGTCCCGGCCCGGGGAACGGATGGCGATAAACCATCTCGCGCGGCAGGCCGAGCTCGACGCCGATGCGCCGCACCTCGTCCTTGAACAACTCGCGCAAGGGCTCGACCAATCCCAGCTTCATGTTCTCGGGCAGGCCGCCGACATTGTGGTGGCTCTTGATGACGTGGGCCTTGCCGGTCTTGCTGCCGGCCGACTCGATCACATCGGGATAGATCGTGCCCTGCGCCAGCCACTTAACGTCTTTCAGTTTCGAGGACTCTTCGTCGAAGATCTCGACGAACAGCCGGCCGATGATCTTGCGCTTGGCTTCGGGATCAGCCACGCCGGCGAGCGCTGAGAAATAGCGGTCCGCGGCATCCACGCGGATGACATTCAAGCCCATGTGCTCGGCGAACATCGCCATTACCTGGTCGCCCTCCTGCCAGCGCAGCAAGCCGGTATCCACGAACACGCAGGTCAGGCGATCGCCGATGGCCTTGTGCAGCAGTGCCGCGACCACCGACGAGTCGACGCCGCCAGACAGCCCGAGCAGCACGTTGTCGTCGCCGATCAGCGCGTGCACGCGCTCGATCTGGTCCTCGATAATGTTGGCTGCCGTCCACAGGGTCGCGCAGCCGCAGATGTCCACGGCGAAGCGGCGCAGCATCGCCTCGCCCGATTTGGTGTGGGTGACTTCGGGATGGAACTGCACGCCGTACCAGCGACGTGCCTCGTCGGCCATGGCGATGATCGGCACCGACTCGGTGCGCGCGGTGATGGTGAAGCCTGCCGGAATCTCCGTCACGCGGTCGCCGTGGCTCATCCAGACGTCGAGCCGCGGCGGTGAACCGGCCTGGTCCTTCAGGCCGTCGAGCAGCGCGCACTCGGCGGTCACTTCGACTTCCGCGTGTCCGAATTCGCGATGGTGGCCACCCTCGGTTTCGCCACCGAGCTGCAGCGCCATCGTCTGCATGCCGTAGCAAATGCCCAGCAGTGGCACGCCGGCGTCGAAAACTTCCTGCGGCGCGCGCGGTGAACCGGCTTCCGTGGTCGATTCCGGGCCGCCCGACAGGATGATGCCCCTGGGTGCGAACCGGGCGATCTCGGCAGGATCATGGTCCCAGGCCCAGACCTCGCAATAGACGCCGAACTCGCGAACCCGCCGGGCAATCAGCTGCGTGTACTGCGCACCAAAATCGAGGATCAGGATCTTGTCGCTATGGATATCGGTCATTGGCCACTCGGTGGAAAAGGGACTGCGCCGCGCAGCGGTCAGCTGGCGCGGTAGTTGGGCGGTTCCTTGGTGATCTGCACGTCGTGCACGTGGCTTTCCCGGGTGCCGGCAGAAGTTACGCGGACGAACTTCGGACGCGTGCGCATCTCTTCGATGGTGGCGCAGCCGACATAGCCCATCGAGGCGCGAACGCCACCCGCGAGCTGGTGCACGATATTCGCCAGCGGACCGCGATACGGCACTCGGCCTTCGATGCCTTCCGGCACCAGCTTGTCGGCGTCGGAGGCGTCCTGGAAATAGCGATCCTTCGAGCCCAATTCCATCGCCCCGATCGAGCCCATGCCGCGGTAGCTCTTGTACGACCGGCCCTGGAACAATTCGACTTCGCCCGGCGCTTCCTCGGTGCCGGCGAACAATCCGCCGATCATCACCGTGCTCGCGCCTGCCACCAGTGCCTTGCCGATGTCGCCCGAGTAGCGGATGCCGCCGTCGGCAATCAGCGGGATACGGCCCTTCAGGACTTCAGCCACCATCGCGATCGCAGTAATCTGCGGGACGCCGACGCCGGCAACGATGCGCGTCGTGCAGATCGAGCCGGGGCCAACGCCCACCTTCACCGCATCGGCGCCGTTGTCCATCAACGCGAGCGCCGCATCGCCGGTGACGATGTTGCCGCCAATCACTTCGACGTTCGGGAAATTCTTCTTCACCCACTTCACGCGGTCCAGCACGCCCTGCGAATGGCCGTGCGCCGTATCCACCACGATCACGTCCACGCCGGCCTGCACCAGCGCTTCGACGCGGGCTTCGGTATCGCCGCCCACGCCCACCGCAGCGCCCGCGAGCAGGCGCTCGGCGATGTCCTTGGCGGCATTGGGGTTGTCTCGCGCCTTCTGGATGTCCTTGACGGTGATCAGTCCGCGCAGGCGGAACTCGTCGTCCACCACCAATACCTTCTCGATGCGGTACTTGTGCATCAGTTGCAGGACTTCCTCGTCCGATGCGCCTTCGCGCACGGTAACGAGTTTGTCCTTCTTGGTCATGATGTGGCGGACCGGATCGTCGAGCTTCGTCTCGAAGCGCATGTCGCGGCTGGTGACGATGCCGACCAGCAGGCCGCCATCGACCACGGGCACGCCGGAGATGTTGCGGGCGCGGGTCAATTTCAGGACTTCACCGATGGTGGTGTCCGGGCTGACCGTGAAGGGATTGCGGATAACCCCGGCCTCGAATTGCTTGACCTGGGCCACGTGCGCGGCCTGCTGCTTGAGGCTCATGTTCTTGTGCAGGATGCCAATGCCGCCAAGCTGGGCCATGGCGATGGCCAGGCGCGCTTCGGTAACGGTATCCATCGCGGCGGAAACGATCGGCAGGTTAAGCCGGATGCCGCGGGTGAGATGCGTGGAGAGATTGACGTCCTTGGGAAGGACGGTGGAATGGGCGGGAACGAGGGAGACGTCGTCAAACGTCAGCGCTTCGGCCTGGATGCGCAGCATGGGCGGCTCCGGGTGCAGGAAGCGCGAAATTATAACCCGAACCAGGCCACTACAGTAGCGCCAGCGACAGCCAGGGCCACCAGGTGATGATCAGCACCGACCCGCCCACGATCAGGAAGAAAGGGATGCAGGCGCGGGCGAGCTCCAGGATGCCGGTCTTGAAGCGATACGCAGCGATGAACAGGTCCATGCCTGCCGGCGGCATGAAATAGCCGATCTGCAGGTTGGCCAACATGACTATGCCGAAGTGGACGGGATGGATTCCGTAGGCGACGGCCACCGGCACCAGCAGCGGCGTCAGGATGACGATCGCCGAGAAAATGTCCATGAACATGCCGACCAGCAGCAGCACCGCATTGAGCAGCAGCAGGAACATGCCGGCCGAGTGCACGTAGGTCTTGGTGAACTCGAACAGCTTGTTCGGCACTTCCTGGTCCACCATCCAGTTCGACAGCGCCGACGCGGCGCCGAGGATGATCAGGATCGCGCCGACCAGGCGCATCGCCTCGGCCATCAGCGAGGGCAACTGCGGCAGGCGGATCTCGCGCTTGACACCGACGGTCACGATCAGCACGTACAGAGTGGTGATGGCGGCGGCTTCGCTGGCGGCGAACTGCCCGGAATAGATTCCGCCCAGCACGATGAAAGGCAGCGGCAATTCCCACTTGGCATCCTTCACCGCTTCCCAGACTTCGCCCAGGTCGAAGCTGGCAGCCGCTTTCGGCAGGTGCCTGCCCACCCACATCGCGTGCACGGACAACATCACGATCATCAGCGCGCCCGGCAGCAGGCCGGCGAGGAACAGATCCTGGACGGTAACGACCGGCGTCGTGTTGAGCTGGCCCGCGACGAAGCCGAACAGGATCAGGGGCAGCGAAGGCGCAAACAACAATCCCAGGCTTCCTGACGAGGTAACCAGGCCGAGGCTGTAGGGCTGCGGATAACTTGCTCGCGTCAATGCCGGGTAGAGAAAGGCGCCGATCGCTACGATGGTCATGCCCGACGCGCCGGTGAAGGCGGTGAAGAATGCGCAGGCCACGATGGCGACGATGGCAAGGCCGCCCGGCAGCCATCCCAGCAGGGCCATCGACAGGCGCACCAGGCGCCGCGGCGTTCCGCTCTCGCCAAGCAGGTAGCCGGCCAGCGTGAACATCGGGATGGCGATCAGGCCAGGCTTGTCGCCGAGGCGGTAATACTCCACCGCCACGGCGATCAGGTCGTAGCCGGCTGCGTGGAAACCAAGCAAGGCCACGGCCGCGATCACCGCGAACAAGGGCATGCCGATGGCAGCCAACAACAGGACCACCAGCAAGCCGGGAATCATGCGGCGCCCACTTCAGGCGGTGGTTCAAAGGCGGCGACGAGGAATCGCAGGCTCATCAAGGCGAACGCCAAGGGAAACGCCAGCATCGGCCACCAGCTCGGAATGCCGGGCACGAACCACGCTGGCAGTTCGCGCTCCATGCCGACCATGCCCCAGCCGTACCACGCCAGCAGGGCGCAGATCAGGGACGTGGCGATTTGCGAAATCGCCCAGGCAACCCGGTGCCAGCGCGGCGACAACAGGCGTGGCAAGGCGTCGATGGCGATATGGCGACGTGTGCGGGTGGCACCCATTGCGCCGAGCAATGCCAACCAGAGCACGCCCATGCGGCCGACTGGCTCAGCCCACTCCAGGCCCGCGCCAAGAAAGACGCGCAAGCCGATCTGCACCAGCGCCAGCAAAAGCAAGGCGCCAAGCAATCCTGCGAGCAGGAAGTCTTCGGCGCGGTGCAATCCGCGCAATAGCCGGCCTGGCACTCAGCGGGCTCCGGCGTTGGCCTTGCGCAAGGCGGTCAGCATCGGCGTCGAAATGCGCTGCGCCGCTTCCATGTCGCGCGTAACCTGCGCACCGATCTGGCGCCAGCGGGCTGCTTCGGCGGCGTCGAGGGAGGTCACGACCAGGCCCTGCTTCTTCATCGCGGCAAGGGCTGCGGCGTCATCGCGCTTGATGTTGGCGTCCACGCGTTGGCCCGCCTTGCGGAATGCCGCGGTCAACACGGCCTGGTCGGCGGGGCTGAGTTTCTGCCAGGCTTTCAGGTCCATGACCACGTAGCCGACCACGAATGAAAGCGGCAGGTCGAGCATGGTCTTGAGCTTGCCGTGCCACTGCAGCGCCACCGCGCCGGATGGCGTGTTGGCGACGGTGTCCACCAGGCCGGTCTGCAGGCTGGTGAAGACATCGCCCAGCGGCAACAGGATCGGACTGACGCCGCCCAGCTTGAAGGTGCGCTCGGCGATTTCGTCGTTCTGCGGAATCCACAACTTCGTCGCTGCCATGTCCGCCTTGCTGCGCAGGGGACGCGTGCTCATCAGGTAGGCAAAGCCGACGTTCGCGGCCGTCAGCATCTTCATGCCCTTGGTCTCGAATCCGCGCGCAAGCAAGGGATCCACCTGCGGCCGCGCCTTCTCGAGCTGCGCCCAACCATCGAACTGGAACGGCAGGCTGTAGATGGCCGCATCGGGATACAAGGTTGCCAGCTCGCTGGACGTCAGCACCCCGCCCTGCAATTGGCCGAGGCGCATCTTGCGCAGCACAACGGAGTCCGAGCCCATCACGCCGCCCGGGTAGAACTTCACCTGCACCCTGCCCTGCGCGCCGGTCTGGACTTCAGCTGCGGCGGCGCGCAGTTCGCGCATCCAGGACGAGCCTTCGGGGGCGATGGTGGCGATCTTGATCACTTGCTGCGCGCCGGCAGGCAGCGCGAGCAACAGCAGGAAGGGAAACAACAGTCGACGCGTGAGGCGCTTCATCAGAAATAGTCCTTGCCGCTTTCCAGCAGTTTCCGGGCGCGATCCTGCGCCAGGGTATTGGTGAGGGTCAGGCCGGGCGCCCGGGGGTCGGCGGCCAGCACTTCATTCAGGAGTCGATCGTGCAGCGCCTGGTCGAAAACCAGGCGCGCATAGAACTCAGCGAACAACGTCTTGGCGTACAAATTTCGGCCATTGGAGATCGCAATCGCTTTTTCGAACGACTGCCGCCCAACATCAGGCTTGCCTCCGATCGCTTCGGGACGCAGGGAGTTGAGCACGCCCAGGTAAACCCAGGCCTGGCCTTGATCGTGGCTGGCGTCGAGTTGCACCACGCGTTCGAGCAGGCTCTGGATCTTGGGCAGGTCGGCGATGGCGCCCCACTCTTCCGAATTGGCCTGCAGGTAGCCAGCCCAGCTCGAGGCGAGCACGTACATCAACTCGACATTCGTATCGGCGGCCACCACGGCGGCGAATTTTTCCGGGTCGCCCTCAATCGCCGCACACAAGGGCGCATCCTGCAGGCACGTGGCAGTGCGCGCGTAACGGAAACTCTTCTCCGACAAGCGTCGCGCACGCAGCTTGTCGTCCCCGGTGAAGTTGCCCGCGTAGGCTCCATTCAATTTCGCCGCTGCCAGCAGGACCGAAGCATTGTCCTTTTCACCGGACTTCTGGCCCGCGACCAAGCTATCGAGCAGGAGCAGATAGGCGGGCAAACCGTCACGAACGGTCGCAGGGTCTTCGCTGTCGAGCACCGCTGCGCCCAGGTTGCGCGAGAAAGCGTCGCTGGCATTGCGAACCACGGAAGCACAACCTGCCAGGGCCAGGACGGCCGCGACCAGCAGGAATTTGAGCCAGGGATTCATCGCGGCCGATTATCCCACGCGCTCATGTCGAAGCCGCGTCAGCTGCATCGGCGGCCTCGAGCGTGTTCTGCATCAGGGTCGCGACAGTCATCGGCCCGACGCCGCCGGGCACCGGCGTGATCCAGCTGGCGCGTTGCGCCGCGGCCTCAAAGCCGACGTCACCCACCAGCCTGCCGTCATCCATCCGGTTGATTCCCACGTCGATCACCACCGCGCCAGGTTTGACCCATTCGCCGGGGATCAGTTCCGGCCGACCGACTGCGACCACCAGGATGTCCGCCTGGCGAACCTGGGCTTCCAGGACGTCGCGCGGGGTGAATTTGTGGCAGGAAATCGTCGTGCATCCGGCGATCAACAGCTCGAGCGCCATCGGCCGGCCGACATGGTTGCTGACCCCTACGATCACCGCCGTCGCGCCGCGCACCGGTCGATCGGTGTAGGCAAGCAAGGTCGTTATGCCGCGCGGTGTGCAAGGCCGCAGGCCGAACTGGCGTAGCGCAAGGTGGCCGACGTTTTCCGGGTGGAATCCGTCCACGTCCTTCATTGGGTCGATGCGATGGATCAAGTCGCTGGCGTCACGCAGGCCGGGCAAGGGCAATTGGACGAGGATGCCGTGGATGCCCGGGTCGGCGTTCAGGCGATCCACCAGCGTCGCGAGCTCCGCCTCAGTGGTGCTGGCGGGAAGATCAAAATCGTGGGTCTCGATGCCGACCTTGCGACAGGCGCGGCGCTTGTTGCGCACGTAGACGGCGGATGCCGGATCCTCACCCACCAGCACGACGGCCAGCCCCGGGCGTCGCCTGCCCGCAGCCACCCGCGCCTGGACCCTTTTGGCCAGGTCATCGAGCAATGCATCGGCAACTCGCTTGCCGTCGAGGATACGGGCGGTCATTGGATTCCTTCGGCTGGGGCTGCGTGCATCGCGTGCTGGCCGTGACGCACAATACAGGCCACCGGCGTTCCCCACGACGACAACCCAGGCGCGATTATCCCCGATGCAGTCCCCACCCCGCCATACGAACGATGAAATCGAACTGCAGGCTGCAGCCTTCCGTCGCCTGCTGGAGCATCTGAACGCCCGCAAGGACGTGCAGAACATCGACCTGATGACCCTGGCCGGCTTCTGCAGGAACTGCCTTGCGGATTGGTATCGGGAAGCGGCGGAAGCGTCGGGCCGCGCGATGGACAAGGACGAGGCGAGGCTGGCCATCTACGGCATGCCGTTCGCCGAATGGAAATCGAAGTACCAGCCCGAGGCAACGCCTGCGCAGCTGGCTGCCTTCGAGGCCGCCCGCAAGGCGCACGGCTGACGGACCACAAGTCCGGCCGCATCGGGCCGGACTCGCGAATCAAGCCTGGATCAGGCTGCCCGGCGGCTGCGCTTGGCGATAGCGCGGGAACGCGTGGCCTTGCGGCGCTGCGGACCGATCTTTACGCCGAGGCGGGCGAACACGGGAGCCAGGGTGGTCTGGGCCTGCTTGCGGAATCCTTCGACCCGCTTGCTGAACTGCTTGCGCAGCGAAACAGCGCGCTTCTGGATGTCGGCGACCTGCTGGCCGAGGGTGCTGGCGGCAGCCTGCACGACTTCCTGGGTGCGGTCGGTCAATTCGACCACGCCGTCGAATCCGCTTACATAGGCGTTGGCAATCTGCTTGCGGCCGAGCGAAAACGCGCCGATGCCGGCAAGCAACAGGTCCTGCGGCTGGTAGGTACGACGACCAGCGGTGGTCGCGCGCTTCTGGGTCTTACGGGCCATGGAACACCTCGATTTGATGGATGGGGCCAGGTCGTGGCCGGGATAGGCAAGTGGAAGTGTTCGCCTTGGCCTTGGAGTTTTCACACTAGTGTTTGAAACGCTTGCATGAAACGTTCCGCCGGGACATCCTCGGCAAAAATCCAGGGGAATTGGAATGGCTACCCGAAAGAGTGGATGGGCAAAGTTTCCGCATGACGCCAAGGCGTTTGACGTGTCGGGTGACAAGCTCAAGAAGGCCTGGCCGACGCTGCATGCCGGGGATGGCGAGCCTTTTCCGGACGAAAAGCGCGCCGCGGCTTTGTTAAAGTCAGCTGGCAAGAAAGCTCCCAAAGACATTGATTCCACTAGTCTTTCCTCGCAGCTACAAGCGGGCTGGCGGGCATTCCATCATGGTGAGTTCCAACAAGCCTTTGAAATCGGGGAGGCGCTGGGACCCGTGGGCGCCTCCGTCGCCATCAAGGCCATCGGCATCCACGCCACTTATCTGGTTGACGATGAAGACGAACAATTGGCGCGCTTCAACCGGGCGGTCGATCTGGCCGAGACGGCGATCGCCGCGCTACCGGGCGATGCCAACTCCCACTATCGCCACGCGTTCGCGCTGGGCCGCTACAGCCAGCGGATCAGCGTCGCCAAAGCCCTGAAAATGGGACTGGCCGGAAAAGTTCGCTCGAGCTTGGACAAGACGCTTGCCCTCGACCCAAAGCATGCCGAAGCGCATACGGCGATGGCCATCTACCACGCCGAGATCATCGGAAAGATCGGCGCATTGATCGGCGGGATGACCTACGGTGCAAAGGCCAGCGAGGCTGAAAAACACATTGCGCAGGCACTGAAGCTGACGCCGGACTCGCCGATCGCGCACGTCGAGCACGCCAACCTGCTGCTGTTGCTCCATGGCGACAAGAAGGAAACGGCCGCCGCGAATGCCTACGAGAAAGCGGCCAAGCTGAAACCACGCGACGCCATGGAAAAACTCGATGGCGAGTTTGCCCGATCGCAGATCGAGTAGGCGTGGAGACAGGAATTGGTGGGCGGTACAGGGCTTGAACCTGTGACCCCTGCCGTGTGAAAGCAGTGCTCTACCGCTGAGCTAACCGCCCGGAGAGAGCGCGAATTCTACGGTTCGGCGCCGGGACGGTCAACCGAGGGCGTCAGGTGGCGTGGGTTGCGGCGGCATCAGCCACTTTTCCTGGAAGGCCTTCGGCGATTCAGGCCGGCCGAAGTAGTAGCCCTGGGCGAAGTCGCAACCCAGTGCCAGCAAGGCCGCCGCCTGCCCTGCTTCCTCGACGCCTTCTGCAGTGGTCTGCAACCCGAGGCTGCGCGCCATAGCGATGATGGTGGTCACGATGGTGTGGTCGTCGGCGTCGGTCAGCATGTTGCGAACGAACGAAATGTCGATCTTGATCTGGTCGGCGGCGAAGCGCTTGAGATAGGCGAGCGATGAATAACCCGTTCCGAAATCATCGATCGACAGGCCGAAGCCGGCTGCGCTCAGCAATTCCATCACTTCCACGGCGCGCTCGGGGTCGACCATCATGCTCGACTCGGTCAATTCGAGTTCGAAGCGATCAGGCGTCAGGCCCGCCTCGTGCACGATCTCGAGCAGGCGTCCGACGATATCCGGGTCTTCCATCTGCAGGGCCGAGACATTGATCGCGAGGCGCCCATCAAGTCGCAACCCCGACTCGGCCCAGGCATTCACCTGGCGACAGGCCTCGCGCAATACCCAATCACCCAACGGTCCCATCATCCCGCGTTCTTCGGCAATGGGAATGAAATCAGCCGGGCTGATCCAGCCAAGCACGGAATCCTGCCAGCGCAGCAAGGCCTCCGCGCCCATCACTTTTTCCGAAGCCAGGTCGATCTGGGGCTGGTAGTACAACTGCAATTCGCCTGCGTCCATCGCGTGGCCCAGTCGCTTGGCGATGTTGAGCCGCTTCTCCAGCTCAACGCCCATCTCGGTCTGGTACAGGCGGTAGCCGCCGCCGCTGGCCTTGGCCTGGTACATGGCGATGTCGGTGCGCTTGATCAGGTCTTCCGAGGTGTTGCCGTCGGCAGGATAGAAGGCGATGCCGATGCTGGCGCCAACGCTGTAGGGCTGGCCCATCAGGTCGAGCGGCTCGGACAAGACGCGCTGCAGGCGGCTGGCGATTCGGACCGCCGTCTGGTGGTCGGCATTTTCCGCGATCAACACGAACTCGTCGCCGCCCAGCCGCGCCAGCGTTTCTTCCTTGCGCGACACCGCCTGGAAGCGACGGGAGACTTCGACCAGGGCCATGTCGCCGACCGCGTGGCCCAGGCTGTCGTTGATTTCCTTGAAGCGGTCGAGATCGAGGAACAGGATAGCGCCCTGCCCGCCATGGCGTTTGGAAGAAGCCAGGGTCTGTTCGAGCCGGTCCAGGAACAGGGCGCGGTTCGGCAGCCCGGTCAGGGAGTCGTAGAACGCAAGCTGTTCGATCCGGGCGGCCTGGATCTTCTGGTCGCTGACGTCCGCCAGGATGCTGATGTAATGGCTCGGCGCCCCCGCGGCATCACAGACCGTTGCGACCGACATGGCGACCGGGTAGATCTCGCCTGTATTCTTCCGGCCCCAGGCTTCACCCGACCATCGTCCGGTTGCAGCAAGGCTGTCGCGCCGGGCCGATCGGCTCACGGCATCGTCCCGGCCCGGGTCGAGGATGTCAGGCGACTGGCCGATCATCTCGGCGGCAGAGAAGCCTGTGAGCACTTCGAATGACCGGTTCACCATCAGTATCCGGTCTTCGGTATCGGTCACCATGATGCCTTCGAGGCTTTGCTCGAAGACGACCTTTGCCAGTCGCCGGTCTTCGTGGTGCTGCGCACGTTCCAGCGCGATGGCGGCCAAGCCGGCGGAACGCCGGACCAACTCGACATCCTGGGGACTCGGCACACCGGGTTCGGCGCGATAGATGGCAAAGGTTCCCAGTACGCGACCATCAGCCGAGAGCACCGGGTGGGACCAACAGGCGCGCACTCCTGCGCGCGACGCCAAGTCGCGCCAAGGCTCCCAGTTCGGATCCGTCATCAGGTCCTCGGACACCACCAGCTTTCCCAGGCTTGCGGCCGCCCCGCAGGTGCCGACGTCGGGTCCGATCGGCGTTCCATCCAGCGCCTGCACGTAGAACGAAGGCAGGCTTGGCGCCGACCCATGGGTCAGTCGCTTGCCGTCCGGCGACAAAAGCAGGATCGAGCACAACAGTCCCTCGGACTGGCGCTCGGCGAATTTCGCGAGTGATTCCAGCACCAGCGTCGTCGCAGTCTCCTCGGTGATCATGCTGAGCATGTCGGCGTAATGGTGTTGCCATTGCTCGGCCCGTCGACGCTCGGTGATGTCTTCGATTTGCGAGATGAAGTGCTTGGGGTTGCCGAACTTGTCGTGCACCAGGGACACGGAGAGATTGATCAGGACGACGCTGCCATCGCGATGGAAATAGCGCTTTTCCATGGAGTAGCTCGGAATTTCTCCGGCCAGCAACTGATGCAGTTGTGCGAGATCCGCCTGGAGGTCGTCGGGATGGGTGATGTCCTGGAAGGTCCGGCGCAGCAATTGGTCTTCGCTGTAGCCGACGATCCTGCACAACGAGGAATTCACACGCAGGAAGCGACCGTCACGTCCTACCAGGGCCATGCCGATAGCGGAATGTTCGAAGGCGCTCTTGAACTGTTCCTTGCTCTCCTGCAAGGACGCCTCGGCCATCTTTCGTTCGTTGATGTCCTGCAGGGAGTTGAGGCTGTATACGCGATCGTCCAACTTCACAAGGCTGCCGCTGTAAAGCACGGTGAAGACCTCGCCGTCGCGGCGGCGCATCCGCGCTTCGAAATTGCGCACTGCTCCCTCGCGCAGCAGCAGTTCCAGGTAGCGCTGTCTCTCGGCGAGGTCGACCCACACATTCAACTGCGTCGAACTCTTGCCCATCACCTCTTCACGGCTGAAGCCAAAGGCTTCGAGGCCTGCCGCATTCATTTCCTGGAACAGGCCTTCGGGGTAGCTGAGCAGGCAAATGATGATCGGGCTCTGGTCGAACACACTGCGGAACCGCGCTTCGCTTTGCAGCAAGGAATGCTGTGCCTGCTTGCGTTCGACGGCAGCGGCCACCTGGTCGGAGACGAACTGCAGCAGTTCCTTGTGCTTTTCGGTGTATCGCACGGAACCCGAGTAAGTCTGGACGGTCAGCACGCCGATGGTGCCGCGAGCCGTTTTCAGCGGAATGCCCAGCCAGTCGATGCCATCGGTGCCGATGAGCGCCACTTCTTCCGCCGTGTGGGTCCCGCTGCCGTGGTCCTCGCGCGACAACAACAGTGGTTCGCCGCTACGCAGTACGACGTCGGTCAGCCCCTTCCGTAGCGCCAGGGGCTTGGGCTCCGGCACCGGGTCAACCTCGTCCACCCAATAGGGAAAGCTGACCAGGTCGGAAACGGGATCGTGCAAGGCGACGTAGAAATTTCTCGCGGGCAACAACTCACTGATGATCGAGTGGATCTGCCCGAACAGACCCTGCAGGTCCGGCGCGGAATGCGCCGCCTCCGAAATCTTGCGGAGTGCTTCCTGCATCGCCTGGGCGCGCTGACGCTCGGAACCGTCCCTCAGGATTCCGCCGACCATGCGTTCGCCAGCGATATCGAGGTCGAACAGGTTGATCTCGAGCGGGAACTCGTGCCCATCCCGATGCAGGCCGACGGTATCCACCGGCGCCCAGTCCATGCCGCGCTTGCCGGTGCGTGCGTATCGCTCCGCGCCACGGGTATGGGCGCGCCGAAACCTTTCGGGCTGCAGCTTGCCCAGTGGGCTACCGAGCAAGGACGCCGTGTCGTGGCCGAAGATTCGGGCCACGGCTGGATTGGCGTAGCGCACAAGCCCTTCGCCGTCGATCACCAGCAACGCATCCGGGAGCGCATCCCAGATCTGTTGCTGGGGCGAAAGCCCGGCTTGCGTTCGCACCAGGATGGGGTCCTTGATGACCAAGGGCTCGTAGCTCGCTATCGGGTTTCAGTCCCGTCCAGCCTACTCCCAAAGCCTGCGCGGAAGTCGAGCCCGGATTGGCGGCGCGTCACAAAACACACGGCCGCTAGCGGAGCTTTGTGCTGCGCATCGCCATTGCCCGAGCAGGTGCGGCGAACGAGTCGCTGCGGGCCTCGGGCCAGAAGGCCTCGAAGACCGGGTGGTCAGGCAGCTTGCCATCGAGCAGTGTGCCGGGCTCGATGAATGGCATCAGCATCGACAACGAGGCGACCTTGGTGGAGGAAATACGGCGGATGATGTGCTCGGGACCCAGTTGCCCGGGGTGATCGAGACCGGCCGCCGCGATCAATTCGCGCAGGGCCATCAAGGTGTTTTCGTGGAAACGCAGCACGCGCGTCGCCTTGTCTTCCGGTACCAGCGCCCGTTGGCGAGCCTGGTTCTGGGTGGCGATACCGGTGGGGCATCGATCGGTGTGGCAACTCATCGACTGGATGCATCCCAACGCGAACATGTAGCCGCGGGCGGCATTGCACCAGTCGGCCCCCATGGCCATGGTTCGCGCGATATCGAAGGCGGTGATGATCTTGCCTGCGGCGCCGATGCGAATATGCGGTCGAAGCGACAGCCCCACGAGGGTGTTGTGGACCAGCAGCAGTGCTTCCCTCAGGGGAACGCCGACATGATCGGTGAATTCCAGCGGTGCCGCGCCGGTGCCGCCCTCGCCTCCGTCCACCACGATGAAGTCGGGAAGAATCTTCGATTCCTGCATCGCCTTGGCGATAGCGAACCATTCCCAGGGATGGCCGATGGCCAGCTTGAACCCGGTCGGCTTGCCCCCGGAAAGTTTGCGCAGCCGATCCACGAACTGCAGCAATTCGATAGGCGTGGAGAACGCCGAGTGGCGGGCCGGCGACACGCAGTCCACGCCGACGGGCACGCCCCGCGCCGCCGCGATTTCCGGTGACACCTTGACGCCGGGAAGCACCCCACCGTGCCCGGGCTTCGCGCCCTGGGACAACTTGACCTCGATCATCCTGACCTGCGGCGAGCTGGCATTCGCCACGAAGGACGCTTCGTCGAAGCGACCCTCGGAATCACGACAACCGAAATAACCCGAGCCTATCTCCCAGACCAGGTCACCGCCGTTTTCGCGATGGTATTGCGATATCGAACCCTCACCCGTGTCCTGGTAGAAGTTGCCTTGCCGCGCGCCTTCGTTCAGCGCCCTTATCGCGTTCGCCGACAAGGCGCCGAAACTCATCGCGGAAATATTGAACACGCTGGCGGAGTAAGGCTGGGCGGTGCCGGTGCCGATTTCCACCCTGAAATCATGCGATGGCACCGTGGTCGGCATGATTGAATGGTTGATCCACTCGTACTTGTCGGCATAGACATCGAGTTGCGTGCCGAATGGCCGTTTGTCGAGGGCGTTCTTCGCCCGCTGGTACACCACGGATCGCTGTTGGCGCGAGAATGGCCGCTCATCGTAGTCAGCTTCTATGAAGTACTGGCGTATTTCCGGACCGAGGCTTTCAAGGAAATAGCGAAGGTGTGCAATTACCGGGTAGTTGCGCCGCAAGGTTTGTGGCTTCTGCAGCAGGTCGACGACGCCGACGATGGTCAACAAGCCGAATATCGCAGCGGGCCAGGCCCATCCGGCGTGGGCCGGGATCGCGATCAGCGAAACCACCATCACCAGCACACAAACCGCGAAAGTCAGGTAGCGCGAAGGCATCATCGAATCAGTCCAGCAGCCGGTCGGGGAAATCGCTATCGCCGTCCACGATCCACTGTACTTCCTTCAGCGTCAGCTTGTTTTCGCGGGCAAAACGCTGGGGGTCGGCCATCAGCTGGCGCATCAGCAAGGCCCGACGGACTTCGCGGGCCTCTTCCTTCGCACTGGATTTCGCCGAACTGTTGTATTCGAAGGCATGCGTCTTTCCGTCGATGCCCACGAAGGTTTTCGGCGGCTCCGACTTTGCGCTGCGTTCAACTTCGGCGCGATGCAATTGGGCGACTTCTGCGGGCGTGAGGGACTCGATGGGAGGCGCGGTGTAGCCCGGTACCTGCCCCACCGGCCGGGCGACCGGCGCAGGCGCAACGGTCGGCGTTGCGACAGGAACCGAAGCATCCGGGCCGGCTTCCCCGTCCGGCGCCAAGGGTCGGTCCTGAAGGAACCACCAGGCCGCGAGCAGCAGCGCCAAGGCCGGCAACACCAGTGACGAGAGTTTCATTTTCATCATGCCGCAAGATCCCGAGGGCCGGAAAACCAAGAAGCCGCGCAGGAATACCTGCGCGGCTTCTCTGGAGCCTGAGCTTATCGTATTAGCGGTCGATCAGAAATCATCCGGCAGGTTGCCGACCAGCAGGCCGCGATTGGTGCCGTTGCCGCTGGCGCACTGCACGTTGTACTTGGTCGCATCGATGCCGGCGCCGTCGCGCGAGCCGACTTCGAGCGTCCACATTCCGTTGCTGCCGTTGTTCACGGTGCTCTTCTCACCGGTGAAGTACTCGCCAAACTCATTGACGTCATCGCCACCGGCTACGATCGCGCCGGTCGGCGTGCGCAACTGCATTTCAGTATTGTCGGCGTTGCCACCCACGATGCGGCAGGAAATGAAGTCCGGATGCTTCAGGAAGAAGCCGAACACCGCCTTGCCACCGGCAGGAATGGACAACAGGTTGTTCAAACCGTCTTTCGGCTGGTTGGTGGAATACAGGCTGGTGCCGTCATCGGGGTTGATCGTCTTGGCCACGCGGAAGTCGGCGTCGGACGAAGTGTTGTTCTGTACGGTGCAGAACGCCGAGAAGGAAGGATTGCCCACGGTCGCGATGTTCTGGCTGAATTCGGCGCGAACATTGGAATGATCGCCTTCAGCCGCGCCAGCGGCGGTGAAAACGTCCAGCAATCGAGTCGTGTCGTTGGCGCCGACCGCGATGGTCTGGGTGGTGCCCAGCTGCGTATTGGTCCCGTCGAACAAAGCCATGTCCACCGTTACCGCTTCGCCGATGGACGAAACGAAGCAATTGCTCTGGTAGGTCGGCGCCGCAGCCTGGCGGCGCAGGCCCAGTGTCACGCTGGCTCCGACGTCGTTGGCAAAATTGCCGATCGGAAAACCCTCGATCGAGAACCCGTTACCGGACGGTGCCTGAACACGCGTATAGGCCGAAATCGGCCGCACGGCTGCGTCGGTTTCCCAGATGCGCATGTTGCCGAAATTGGAGCCGGCCGCGAGCGGGCAAACCGTGCCGAAGTCGAACTCCGCCGTGGTGCCGGCAGGAATCGAGTGCACGCCGCAATCCACGAATCCGGCGCTCGCAGTGCCCGTCGCACCGTAGTAGTTGAACTGGACGTCGGTGGCGGCGCCGTTCGGGTTGTGCACGAAAATCGTGCTCTGGAACGAAGCCGTATTGACTACGACCGGGATGTGGAGAATGGATGCGAAGCCGTTCGGCGACTGGGCCGACGCTGCACCCGCGAAGGCCAGGCTGGCGGCCGCCAGCAGGCTGACCCTGGAAAGGACCTTGATCATTTGAAACTACTCCCCTGATTGTCCGCCCCCCGGCGGCAGTCAGGATGCTAGCAATTCGATTCAGATTCGAACCGGTAGGTTTGGACTAGCTTTTGGAGTAGCAGCTGCCCATTGGGCGCCGTTCAAAAATGCAGATGTGTGATGTGGTGCCCGGGGCGGGGGTCGAACCCGCATGGCCTTGCGGCCGGGGGATTTTAAGTCCCATGCGTATACCAGTTTCGCCACCCGGGCTTGCACGCATGGTGCCGCATTCACCGCGATTGCGCGATGGAGGCCAGGGTCGGGATCGAACCGGCGTACGCGGCTTTGCAGGCCGCTGCATGACCACTCTGCCACCTGGCCGGTGACGTGTACGGGGAAAGCTTAGCGCGACTGGCGCGCTTGGCAACCCCGGATAAAACAAAACCCCGGCAAACGCGGGGTTTCGGGCTTCTGGAGCGGGAGACGAGACTCGAACTCGCGACCCCGACCTTGGCAAGGTCGTGCTCTACCAACTGAGCTACTCCCGCAGAAGACGCGTATTTTTGGCGATTTGGCACCTTGCTGTCAACACCTGATCGCCAATTGGCGTTCAGTCATCCACGTTTTCGCATCGACGGCCATGCCGCACGCAGGTAATCCCAACCCGACCAAAGCGTCAATGCCGCGGCAAACCCCAGCAGCCACTCGCCAATCAGGAATATCGGCAGCCCCAGCAAGGGCTCGCGAAAAATCAACAGGCTGATGGCCGTCATCTGCACGATGGTCTTGAGCTTGCCCAGGCCGGCCACCTTCACCAATCCGTGGTCGCCCATCTGCGCCATCCACTCGCGCAGCGCTGAAATGGTTATTTCGCGGCCGACGATTACCGCCGACAACAGTGCAATCGGCACCGTGTGGTGCCACTGCACGATCAGGAAGAGCGCGACGGTTACCGCAAGCTTGTCGGCGACGGGGTCGAGGAAGGCGCCGAAGGCCGAATACATCTGGTAGCGGCGGGCGATCCAGCCATCCAGGATGTCGGTGAGCGCGCCCAGCACGAACACGGCGCAGGCAAGCACGTTGCTCCAGGGATTGGCCCAGTAGAAGCAGAACACCAGCACCGGAACGAGCACGATGCGAAACAGCGTCAGCATCGTGGGGATCGTCAGGGTCACGGGCTCTCCGGGGCCGGGCTGGCAGGGCTTTCCAGTCCGTGTAGTGAAGCATAGATGCGGGCCGCCAGGGCAGCGCTGACACCTTCCACGCGCGAAATCTCCTCTGCCCCCGCTTCCTTGAGGCCTGCGAGCCCGCCGAAGTGCTTGAGCAGGCTCGCTCGCCGACGCGGACCGATGCCGGCGATATCTTCCAGGCGACTGGTCTCGCGGGTCTTCTGCCGGCGGCCGCGATGGCCGGTGATGGCGAAGCGATGCGCCTCGTCACGCACTTGCTGGATCAGCTGCAATCCAGGCGATTCGACACCGGGTCGAATCTCCCGGCCATCAGGAAAGACCAGCGCTTCGTGCCCCGGGCGACGTTCCTCACCCTTCGCCACGCCGATCATGGTCACACCGGCCAACCCGAACTCGCCAATCACGTCCTGGGCCTGCGCAAGCTGCCCTGCGCCACCGTCGATCAGCAGCAGGTCCGGAAGCACGCCATCCTCGATGGCGCGTCGGAAGCGTCGTTCGAGCGCCTGGCGCATGGCGGCGTAGTCGTCGCCCGGCGTGATGCCGGCGATATTGAAACGCCGGTATTGCGAGCGCACGGGGCCCTGCGCATCGAACACGACGCAGGACGCCACGGTGGCCTCGCCCATGGTATGGCTGATGTCGAAGCACTCGATGCGTTGCGGCGGCGCCGGCAACCCCAGCAGCTCTTGCAAGGACAGCAGGCGGCGATTCTGGGTCGCACTGCTGCTGGCCTGCGACTGCAGGGCGTGCTCGGCATTGCTTCGCGCCAGTTCCAGGTAACGCGCGCGCTCCCCGCGTACGCTGGGCTTGATCTCGACGCGCCGGCCTGCCTGTTCCGAAAACACCTTTTCGAACAAGTCGATGTCGGGGATGTCGTGGCTGAGCACGATTTCACGCGGCGGCCTTTTTTCCAGGTAGTACTGGCCGACGAAGGCCGCCAGCACCTCCTCCGCCGATTCCGCCCCATTGAGCTTGGGAAAGAACGGTCGCGTGCCCTGGTTCATGCCATCGCGGAACGAAAGCAACAACACGCAGGCCAGCGATGGCGTGAAAGCGCAGGCGAGCACGTCCATCTCGACCTGTTCGCCCTCGACATACTGTCGGGCCTGCACTTTGCGGATACCTGCGATCGCGTCGCGCAACAGCGCCGCCTGCTCGAATTCCAGACGCCCGCTGGCCGCATCCATGGACTTGGTCAGCTCATCCACCAACTCGCTGCTGCGCCCTTCCAGGAACAGCGCCGCGCGGCCCACGCTGGCGTCGTAGTCGCGGGTCGCTACCAGCCCGACACAGGGTGCGCTGCAGCGACCGATCTGGTGCTGCAGGCATGGCCGGCTTCGATTGCGGAAGACGCTGTCCTCGCAGGTACGCAGCTTGAAGATCTTCTGCATGAGGTCCATCGTCTCGCGCACTGCACCGGAGCCAGGGTACGGGCCGAAATACCGGCCTGGGGTTGCGCGGGGGCCTCGGTGGTAGGCGATGCGCGGCCAGGTTTCATCGGTCAGCAGGATGTACGGGTAGCTCTTGTCGTCACGCAGCAGCACGTTGTAGCGCGGGCGCAGCGTCTTGATCAGCTGGTTCTCCAGGATCAGGGCTTCGCTGGCGGTGCGGGTGACGGTGATCTCGACCCGGGCGATCTGCGCAACCATCAATGCTATCCGCCGCGACGGCTGGTCGGCACGGAAGTAGTTGGCGACCCGCTTCTTCAGCGAGGCCGCCTTGCCGACGTACAGCACGCTGCCGTCGCCGGCGATCATCCGATACACACCCGGCGCGGTGGTGAGTTCGCGGACGAATTCCTTGCCGTCGAAGGGAGGACGAGCAGGTTCCGACTCGATGGGCGTCTTCGGGCTCATGGGTTCGATAGCGAGGAAATCCGGTGGCGGAGCCCATTCAGGAATTCGCCGACTTGGCAGCGCCTTCGGCCTGTAATGGGCCGCGAGGGCTCCGTGCATATTACCATTGCGCACAAGGGCTCCAATGCCCGTGACGACAGGTCAGTCCCTCCCGTGTACGCCGCGAAGCTTGCCGATGTCTACGATGCAATCCACTCGGGAAAGGATTACGCCCGCGAATCGGGCTATTTACTCGACGTCGTGAGGCGGCATCACCCGGCCGCGCGCACCTTGCTCGAAACGGCCTGCGGCACGGGCAGGTTCCTGGAGGCGCTCCAGGTGGAAATGGAGGTCACGGGCCTGGACCTCAGTCCGGGGATGCTCGCGCGTGCGGCCGAGCGGATGCCTGGCGCGGCCCTGCATGTCGGTGACATGGCCGAATTTTCGCTGGGCAAGACTTTCGACGTCGTCTGTTGCCTGTTTCGTTCGATCGCCTACCTCAAGACGAGCGACCGGCTGGCGGACGCCATCGGCACCATGGCACGGCATCTGGCTCCTGGCGGCATCGTCGTCATCGAGCCCTTTTTCACCCCGGAGAATTTCTGGGTAGGCCGGCTCACCTGCAACCACCACCGTGATGAATCGATGGACATCACCTGGATGTATGCCAGCGAAAGACCATCCAGCCGGCTGGGCCGATATCCCATCCATTTCCTGGTCGGCAGCGATGCAGGGGTCGATCATTTTGTCGAGGACCACGAGCTCGGCCTGTTCACGCCGCATGATTTCCAGGCCGCCTTCGATCGGGCTGGCTTGAGTCTCGTCTACGATCCAGTCGGTCCCACCGGCATCGGCCTCTACATCGGCAAGCGCAGTTCGCGAGAGTGAGTGGGATACCATGGCAACCTCGCCTCCACGCAAGCCAACGATGACCGAACGCCCCGATGACGTCATCGTCGCCCATTACGACCAGGCACTGAGCCAGTTCGGCGATACGGCTCGCGGCGCGTTATGGCCGAACGAACAGGACCGGCAAACCCGATTCGACGTGATGCTCGACGTCCTTGCCGGCCATGTGGGCGAACCACTGGTTCTTTGCGACCTGGGCTGCGGCACCGGCGAGTTGCTGGCACGCATCCGGCAGCGCGGCATTTCAAACCTGACTTACATCGGCGTGGATCGTTCGGAAGCGGCCCTCGATTACGCAAGGACGAAGTTTCCCGGCACGCGCTTCCTGCGCTTGGACGTGAATGCGCTCGATGCCGACCTCTCGCAAATCGACTGCGACTACCTGGTTGCAAACGGATTGTTCACCGTACGCCACGTGCTCGACGAACAACAGATGGCCGCCTTCGTCGATTCGACAATCCGTCGCGTGTGGCCACATGTGCGCGCAGGAATTGCGTTCAACCTCATGTCGGGCGTGGTGGACTGGCGTCGCGACGACCTGTTCCACGCGTCCATGGACGACATGGCCAGACTCCTGCATGAACTGGCCGGGCGCCGGGTGCGCATGCGCGCCGATTACGGCCTGTATGAGTTCACCTGCTATGCCTACAAGCCCATCGAGCCGCCCGCCACTGACGTTCGTTTCGATGCACCGGTGCGGGTATTGCGGCCCAGCCTGCCCACGGCCGACCGACTGCTGCCCTACCTGAGGCGGATCGACGGGGCGCGCATCTACTCGAACTTCGGTCCTTTGGTGCTCGAATTCGAATCTCGTGTCTGCACGTTGCTTGGGCTTCCAACCGGCGCAGTCGTGTCCGCCAGCACCGGCACGGCCGGGCTGGTAGGCGCCATCCTGGCGACGGCGGGACGCGCCACGACCACGCGCACGTTCGCCCTGATGCCGGCCTATACCTTTGTCGCGACGGCCGTGGCGGCCCGGGAGTGTGGCTACGAACCCTATCTGGCGGACGTGGACGCCGAGACCTGGATGCTGGACCCGGATCGCCTGATGGATCATCCGTCGCTTGACCGCGTGGGCGTCGTCATCCCTGTCGCTGCGTTCGGAAAGAAGCTGGACCAAGCCGCCTGGCTGCGCTTTCGTGAGAAGACCGGCATCGCTGTCGTCATCGATGCGGCCGCGGGATTTGAATCCGTAAGCGAGAATCCACTGGCCTGCCTCGGGCCCATTCCCGTGGTCCTGAGCTTCCACGCAACCAAGAGCTTCGCGACTGGCGAAGGCGGCTGCGTGGCCAGCACGGACATTGAGCTGGTGGCGCGAGCCTGCCAATGCCTCAATTACGGTTTCCGCTACTCACGCGACAGCCAGTCGGCGAGCATCAACGGCAAGATGAGCGAGTACCACGCCGCCGTCGGCCTGGCCGAATTCGATCAATGGGATGCAAAGCGCGATGCGTTTCAAAGCGTCGTGGACAACTACCTGAAGCGTGCTGCCGAGGCCGGAATCGGCACTCGACTGAAAACAGCGCCTGGCATTTCCTCGAGTTACATCCTCTTCCAATGCGATTCCATCGGACATGCCGAGCGCGTGCAGGCGGAATTGGCGGCAGACCATATCGAGTACCGGCTCTGGTACGGGATGGGCTTGCATCGGCAGACTCATTTCAGCGCGCTCCCGCGTGATCCCCTGCCCGTCACCGGGCAGCTCACTCCTTGCGTGATCGGTTTGCCCATGGCAACCGACCTGGACGACGCCTCCATTGAGCGCATCGTGCGCGCGGTGGTGGCCGGAAGTCGGCAATGACCATGGGCGGTCCCGGACACGGCGCAGGTACCGATCGCGCCGACGACGTGATCCTCGCCCATGGCGACAAGGCGCTGCAGCTGCTCGGAGACACTCCCGGGGGTGCCCACTGGCCGAACCAGGCCGATCGGCTTCGCCGCTTCGAAGTAATGCTGGACTTGCTTCCCGACCGCCTCCAACCCGTCGTACTCTGCGACCTGGGCTGCGGGACCGGTGAATTGCTCGCCCATATCCGGGCGCTTGGCTTGCACAACGTAAGCTATGTGGGCGTGGACCGCTCGGCCCTTGCCCTTGAGCACGCCGCACGCAAGTTTCCAGACGCCCGCTTCGTCCACCTCGACGTGAATGCAGGCGACGCGGACCTGAGGGCGATCGAGTGCGATTACCTGGTGGCCAACGGATTGTTCACGGCCAAGTGGGAGCTGTCGCACGAACAGATGCGTGGATTCATGGAGCAGACCCTGGCAAGGGTGTGGCCGATGGCAAGGCGTGGCATGGCCTTCAACGTGATGTCCAAGGTGGTGGACTGGGAACGCGAGGATCTCTTCCACCTGGGCATGGATGAACTTGCGGCCTTCCTGCATCGGCTCGCCGGCCGCCGCCTGACCTTTCGCGCCGACTACGGATTGTACGAATACACCGCGTACGTGCTCAAGGATCCGGGCCCGCCGACGCCGGCAGAATCCAGCGCGCGCGATGAACTGACCGACCTGGTGCCTGCGGCCCTGCTGCAACAGGCCAGGCACAACCACGTCTATCAACAACAGTTCGTCAAGCAACTATTGCTGGACAAGCTTTCCGTGCCGGCGGCGTTCGATCGCTATACGCGCGCGCTCGACCTTCCGCACGCGCGCGCGCTGGTCACGAAGCAGCTGACGCCCCTGCGCGACGCCGTGCGTTCGCATGGCATCCACTTCAGGGAGCTGGCACGAGCCGGAGATGCGTTCGAAGTCCCACCGCCGCGTGTCATCGGACCTGGAAACCATCGCACGCTCCTGGGCCGCACCCGTTCCGAATTCATCGGCTGCCTGCCCGATGCGCGCGTGCGCAGCCGGTCTTCCGTCATCGAGCTCGATGAAATCATCGCGCTCGATTACGAAGCGGGCGAACTTTCCAGCATCGACGATCGACTGAATCTGGATCCCGCGATTTTCCAGGTCGATGGCGAGACGGCGTTGATGCTTCCAGCCGGCGGCAACGAATTGGCGCTGGATGAAGTGTTTTCCCTGGTTGGCACGCACACTTGGGCGTTCGGCCACTGGCTTTGGGAGTACCTGCCCCGCTACGTCGCTGCGACGATGGCTGCCGACCTGCCAGCGATACCCGTACTGATCGACCAGGGCATGCCGGCGCAGCATCGCCAGGCGTTGGCAGCCTTGTTGCCGCCCGGTGCGAGCATCATCGAGTTGCCACCAGCGGGTCGTGCCCGCGTCGCTCGGCTCTGGTGCGCGCCGACACCGATGTACATGCCCCTGTTCGAGCACATGAACGAGCGCTTCCGGTGGGACCTGCTCGCCGCTGAACCGAGGCGATTTGCACGGGTCGTCGCTGAAATGAACCGTCGCCTGGGCCGGGAGGATGGCGCGCCCGGTGTTCGACGCATCTACCTCGCCCGGCGAGAAAACCGGCATCGAAAGCTGGTCAATCACGCGCAGATCGAGGCACTCGCGACCCGTCACGGATTCGATGTGGTGTATCCGGAAGACATGGACTTCGCCGGGCAGGTTCGAATGGCACGCGACGCCGAGTGGATCGTCGGACCGGAGGGTTCGGCAATGTTCCTCGCATTCTTCGCGGCCGCCGGAACGCGATTGTGCATCCTCAATCACCCCTACACCTTGGGGCTGCCCGTGTTGACTGGCCTGCTTGAGGAAATCGGCATCGACGTCACCGTAATGACCGGCCCAGCGGCATCGAGCAATGCTGAACTTCCGCATTTCATAGACTACCGGATCGACCCGGAAGGGTTCGAAGCGTTCCTCCTGGCAGTGCTTGCACGGTGAGGGTCGCGGCGCATCTTGGCGTCAAGGACGAGGCCAGCCTGCTGGCACGGGCAATCGACCATCTCTATTCGATCGGCGTGGACCAGGTCATCGCTACGGACATGGGCTCGACCGATGGTTCGCTGGAAATCTTGCGGCGATACCGCGACAAAGGGCCGCTGCAACTGGTGGAACTCGACGACCGCGCGCCAGACATGCTGCACGAATGGTCGCCTCGCGTTACTGCCCTGGTGAAGGCGGCCAACGTCGACTGGGCTATTTTTCTGGACGCCGACGAGTTCCCGTTGCCAGCGACGGGATCGATCAAGGATTGCCGTGCGCTGGCTACTGCGGACGTACTGTTGATCGATCGTTTCAACGTGCCGCTGTCACCAGCAGGAATTTTGTTTCCCGACGCCGTGGGACCTGGTGCCCATGCCAACATCTCGCTCATCGTCGAGCCGATCGCGGATTTCCATGATCACCTGCTGGCAAACCCGGACACGCCGTGGATTCGCGGGGTGCCAATGCCGAAGGCATTGGCGAGGCCCGGCGCCATGGCAAGCGTGACTGTCGGCGGACATGACGTCGTTGCCATGGAGGGAGTGTCCCTGCGCAAGGTTCGCCCCGCCGACCTCGTGATCGCCCACCTTCCATTCACCGACAGGTCGCGCTTCGTATCCAAGGTCGAAAACGTGACATCCACCATTCGCGCCAACCCGAGCTTCTTCCAGGGTCGAATCGCCTGGCACTGGCGCCGATGGCTGGATCAACACCGCGATGGGACGATCGATGCCGAATTCGATCGCCAGGCGTTTTCGCCAGGGGCGCTGGAGGACTTGAGGGCGCAAGGCGTCATCATCGATGCCGCATCATGGTTTGCCCGGCAAGCAGGCGTGGACCGTCCCGCATGAGCACGCATTCGAGCCCGACCGCACACGCGCATCGGGTGGCGATAATGCAGCCCTATTTCTTTCCACATGGTGGATATTTCCGCCTGTTCTCCCAGGTTGATGAATTCGTCTTGCTCGACTGCGTGCAATTCCCCCGCACGGGTCGCGTCCACCGAAGCGAAGTGGCGAGACGCGGTCGGCCATCGGACTGGCTGACTTTGCCGCTGGCCAGGCAGCCGCGCGAAACGATCATTGCCGATCTCGCCTTTGCCGATGGCGCGCGCCGGGAATTCGACGACCGTCTTGCCGCCCAGCCCTGGATTCGCACGGCGCGGGGTCCCGCAGCGGACCAACTACGTGAGTACTTGCACGGCCCGATGGACTCGGTCGTGGACTTCCTGCAACGCGGACTTGAACTCGTGCTGGCGCAACTGGGCCTGCACACGCCCATCAGCCGAAGTTCGGCCCTCGACCTGCCGCCCGAACTGCGTGCGCAAGATCGTATCCTCGCGATAGCAGGTGCACGCGGGGCCCGTTCCTATTTGAACGCGCCCGGCGGACGGGCCTTGTACGACCCGGCTGCTTTCGAAGCCGCGGGAATTCAACTTCGATTCCTGGAAGACTATCGAGGCGAATTCACGCATCTCCTGCCCGCGCTGATGCAGCGTGAACCCATGGACATCGCACGCGACATACTCGATCTGTCTGCTCCCGCGCCGCTCGTTGGTCCGCTGCAATGACCGAGGCGGAGCTCATTGCCCTGCACGAGGCGGAAATTCCGATTTGGGGGCACTTGCCGGCTGCCATGCGCTTCAAGCAGGCGGCGGTCCGGATGCTTGGGGTCGGCGCCGCGTTCGATCTGGTGCGCGGGCACGTGTCGGTTCCGTCGCTCGACCGCCTGCAGCCGCGACCCATCGTCAGCCTCCGGGAAGCCGCGCTGGATCGAGCCCTTTTTTTCAACGAGTTGTGGCAAGGCGGCAATCAATTCGAGCGCGCGGAACTGCGCGTCATCGGAAATGGCAACCATGGCCCCCTGCCGGGATGGGATCGTTCGGCCTTCCTTGCCTGCCTGCCCAACGCGACCGTGCGCTCGCGCTCGGCGCTGGTGTTTTCCGGCACTGATGCGTTGATGGATTTCGAGGGTGACGAATATTCCCGCGTCACGGACATCCCGCAGTTCGACCCGAGCATCCTGCACCGCGACGGCGATGTTGCTTGGACGATGGAATCGAACGCACCTGCGCTGGAAATCGACGAGGCCTTCGTGCTGTTCGGACGCAACGCGGTGGACTTCGGCCACTGGATCACCGAGTACCTGCCACGCTACGTACTGGCGCGCATGGCGGGCCTGCCCGACCAAGTTCCGGTCCTGATCGACCCGGGAGTGCCTGCGACCGTGCGCGACGCGCTTGCCAGCTACCTGCCCGAAGCAAGCCGGCTCGTGATTGCGCCGCACTTGGCCGAAGTTCGCGTGGGACGGCTTTGGTGCGCGTCAAATCCGATCTTCTCGGCGTTCTATCCGTCAGATTGGCCGCTTGAGCTCTGGTCGCACCTGGGCAGCGCGCCCGCACCATTGGCCCGCATCATTCGGGAGTGGCTGCGCATCGCCGGACCGGGATTGCTCGAACCAACGGGTGACGATCGGATTTTCCTAGCGCGAAAACCGGCGACTCGGAACAAGCGCCTGCTCAACCATGTCGAGATCGAAGCGCTGGCAATCGAGCGCGGATTCCGCATCGTCTATCCGGAAGACCTGAGCCTGCACGAGCAGATGCGGCTGGTGGCGAATTCACGACACATCATTGCGCCGGAAGGATCCAACGGGCTTCTTTCGTGGTTTGCGCAGCCCGGTTGCAAGGTCTGCCTGCTAAGCCCGCCGTACACGTTGCCGCTGGTTGACCTCAATGCCATCTTGCTCGAGCTCGGAATCAGCCTGACGGTATTGACCGGCCCGGACCTGCCAACGGCCTCGGAAGACTACTGCGGCTTCTGGAATGACTACCGTATCTCACCGAAGGTGTTCTCGGAGTTCCTCGACGGCTGGCTCTAGGGACGACCCGGACGACGCCATGGAGGGAAATATCCCGTCTCGTCCGCCGTTACGCCCACGGCTGCGCACGCCAAGACGAATCGATCTCGATCGAAGACCTGCTTCAGCGCCAAGGTGGGAGAGCGCGCCGCACCCAGTCGGTCCTTGAAGTCCGACAGGCCATCGCCGGGTGAAATTCCGCCACCCAGGTTCAATACCTGCACGCCCAGCTCTCGCAAGCGCAGCATGCCCAGCCAATACAGGCCACGGGAATGTCGACGACCGGCCGGCGTTGCGGCGTTGAGGAAACTGTCGGCCGTCGTGCCGGCGTGCAGGAAAAGCGTGACCGCCTCGATCTCGCCCTGCGCGTTGCGCGCCCCGACCATCAGGCTGCCGGGAGCCGATGCAATCAGCGCAAGCGGCGAGTCGCCGTAGTGATAAATGGATGCAATTGCCTGGCGTTCGAGAAACTCGGCGTAGATGCGATTGAAATGCCCCAGCAGGACCCGCTGGTCCCATTCCACGTGCGCTTCCTCGCGCAACCATTTGCGAAGCAGTTGGCGATGCTTGGACGACATGCCCGCCAGAAGCGTGTCGGGATCCGGTCGCAGGTCCCAGCACCAGCAGTCCTGCGCAGGCTGCAGGAAGTCCGAAAGTTCAGGAATCAATTTCCGCCATCGTTCGGGTGACAGAAATGGCGAAAGTTGCACGTATGCGGAAATGGCGCCGCGGCGCAGCCAGTCACGCGTCCACGCTTCGCCAAGCCCGGGCACGTCGCCCTCGATCGAGAAACCGGCGAATCCCAAGGGCGTGGCGATGTCGAAGCCGCCGGGTGCTTCACGCAGGGAAACGATGCAGGCCGCGCGGCCCGATTCGCCCGCGTAAGACCACAGGGAAGTTGTCAGCCCGGTGACCGCCGTGGCCGCCAGTGCATATTCCGGACGATGGCCGAAATCATGTGGCAGGCCTTCGATCGCGCTCAGCCAGACTCCGGCATCCGATGCCGGAATGAGCCGGCAACGGCCCTCGTCGAGGTGGGTCATGAAGCCGACGATTCGTCGTGCCAGCGCCGTTCCGCGCGCTGCAGGTCAGCCTCGGTGTCCACGCCCGGCGGAAACGGCACAGGCGTCAATCCGACGGCGATCCCGTATCCGGCTTCCAGCACGCGCAACTGTTCCAGTGCTTCCGCAAGCTCGAGCTTACCCGGCGGCATCTTCGAAAAAACGTCGAGGAAACCCGCGCGATAGGCGTAGATGCCGATGTGGCGCAGGCTGCCCGCAGGCGGGGCGCTGGTCCGATCGAAAGCGAAACGATCACGCTGCCAGGGAATCGGCGCACGCGAAAAATACAGCGCGTTGCCGTTGCAATCGCGCACCAGCTTCACCGCGTTGGGGTCGAACAGCGTGTCGCAATCGAGGATGGGCGCCGCCAGCGTTGCCATCGGGGCGTCGGATTCGGCGAGCGTCTTCGCGACGGCCAGGATTCCTTCGGCTGGCGCAAAAGGTTCGTCGCCCTGAAGGTTGACGACGATCTGCTGATCCGGCCAAGCCAGCTGCGTCGCGCATTCCGCCAGCCGGTCCGTGCCCGACGGATGGTCCGCGCGCGTCATGCAGACCGTGACCGGGTAATTCGCAACCGCCTGTGCAACGCGCTCATCGTCAGTCGCGACGACCACTTGCCTGGCGCCAGCATCCAGCGCACGCCGCGCCACGTGCACGACCATCGGCTCTCCGCCGATCAGCCGCAGCGGCTTGCCTGGAAGCCGGCTCGCAGCAAAGCGCGCTGGAATGGCTACGATGAAATCAATGTTGGGCATGTCTGACCGCCAGCCTGGCCTCGACGGCCTCGAAAAAACCCTCGGTGAACCGGGCATCCACCGGCACTGCCCAGGCATTGGGCAAACCGAGGTTCCGGCACTTTACCGCGTCCTTCTCGGTCATCAACACCGGACCTTGCATGCCGGCGAAGTCAGCTACGACAAAGGCGTGGTGGTCTTCGAAGGCATGTCGCCTGGTTTCAAGCCCGAGTGCTTCCAGCGCGTCGAAGAATCGGTTCGGGTTGCCGATGGCTGCGACGGCATGCACGGGGCCTGGAAGGAATTCGTGAAGTGCCCGACGGACCGGTGCTCCAACCGAAGCGACGGTGGCATCGTTGCCGTCGATGGCTACTGCATCCGACAGCTGCAAACGCATTGACCAGGCACTGGTTCCGACGCCCTGCCCGTTCACCACCTGGAAATCGCAGGGCCTCGGCGCTTCGCGCAACGGGCCGGCCGGAATCAGCAATCCGTTTCCGTAGAGCCGGTCGGCATCGACCACTTCTATCTCCACGTCACGGGGAAGGCGACGATGTTGCAGGCCATCGTCGGCAATCAGGATGTCGCAACCTGTGGCAATGGCTGCATGGGCTGCGGCGAGGCGGTCGGCATCGACCAGCACCGGAAGACCGGTTCGTTCGAACATGAGGCGCGGCTCATCCCCGCACTCGGCCACCGTCGTCGTGGCGACGACACGTACCGGCTGCCTGGACTGGCGTCCATGGCCCCGGCTGATAATGCCCGGGCTGCGTCCCCGGGCCTGGAAGTATTGCGCGAGCGCGATGGTCAGGGGCGTCTTGCCCGTGCCGCCGGCGGTGAAATTTCCCACGACGATGACCGGGACCGGAAGCGGCAAGGGCCGGTCTGCACGCGAGCGTCGCGACGTCATGACGCGATGGATGCCCGCAAGTGCCCGCAGCCCCAGCCCCGGCTCGACCCCGCCATACCAGCGTTGCGCCAGCCAGCGCTCGATGGTGGCCTTCACCCGCGCTCCGCCTCCTCGCGGAACTGCATCCTGTGCAGGTGTGAATACAGGCCGCCCTGTGCCAGCAATTGGGCGTGGGTGCCCTGCTCCACCAGGCGACCCTGGTCGAGCACCAGCACCTGGTCGGCGTGTTCGATGGTGGACAGCCGATGGGCGATGACCAGTGTGGTGCGATCGGGAATGAGGTGGTTCAGCGCGTCCTGCACCAGGCGTTCGGACTCGTTGTCGAGTGCGGCGGTCGCTTCGTCCAGGATCAGGATCGGGGCGTTCTTGAGCATGGCGCGCGCGATCGCGATGCGTTGCCGCTGGCCGCCCGACAGCAAGGCGCCGTTCTCGCCGATGGGCGTCGCCATCGCCTGCGGAAGCCGCGTGATGAATTCGCTGGCATTGGCGGCATCGGCCACTCGCTGGATCGCAGCTTCGTCAGAACGATTCTGGCCGTATGAAATATTGTCGGCAATGGAGCCGTCGAACAGCATTACCTGCTGCCCGACCAGCGCGATTTGGCGCCGCAGGTCTTCCAGCCGGTAATCGGAGATCGGCCTGCCATCAAGCAGCACCTGGCCTGCGCTCGGCTCATAGAACCTCGGCAGCAGGCGGATCAGCGTGGACTTGCCGCTGCCCGAACGCCCGACGATGGCGGTGACGGTGCCTGGTGACGCGCGGAAGCTGATGTCCTGCAATGCAGGCGTGACCTGACTGTCGTACTGCACGCCCACACTGACGAATTCGATCTCGCCGCGCGCGCGCTGCAGGGGCGTGCTGCCAGTGTCGGCTTCGTCAGGCTCGTCGAGCACGGCGAAGAGGCGCTCCGATGCCGCGATACCCTTCTGGACGGCGCTCTGGATATTGGTGATGCGCTTGAGTGATGGGATCAGCGCCATCATCGCCATCATCACGGAAACGAAGCTACCCGCGTTCATGCGGCCGGCCATCGCTTCGTTACCGGCGACGATCAGGATTACCGCCAATGCGGCGGCCGCCATCACCTGCACCAAAGACGATGCGCTGGCGCGCGTGGTCTCGACCTTGAGGTTAAGGCGAAGGTTGCGCTCCGCGAGGTTGCGATAACGATCGATCTCGAGTTGCTGCGCGCCGTATATCTTCACTTCCTGCTGGGCCGAAAGGACTTCCTCCGCTGCCTGCGCCATGCCGGCCACGCCGGTCTGTATGCCGCGATTGATCCGCCGGTAGCGTGCGCCGACGTAGGCGGAGATGACTGCGATAAGGGGCGCGATCACCAGCATCGCCAGGGTCACGCGTACGCTCTGGTAGAACATCACGCCCAGCAAGGCGATGATGGTGAGGGTGTCGGTCACCATCACCTTCAGGGCTTCGCTGGTGGCCTGGGTCACCTGCTCGGTATCGTAATTCAGGCGGGACACCATCGCAGCCACGGGCTCGCGGTCAAAGCGCGAACTGGGAAGGCGCAGGAACTTCGAAAGCACCGCACTGCGCAAATCACGCACCACGCTTCGGCCGGCACGCGCCATGCCGTAGTCGGTGACGAAGGTCGCGATGCCGCGCATCAGGAACAGGCCCACGATCATCAGCGGCAAGGTCCAGCGCACGCCCGGGTCGCGGGCGACGAAGGTCTCGTTGACCATCGGCTCCATCAGCTTGGCGAACAAGCCTGCCGAACTCGCCTCGACCACCATGCCCAGGAAAGCGGCCGCGAGGAACAGCCGGTACGGCTTGGCATATCCCAGCAGCCGCCGGTAGGTCTGCCAGGCGGTCGGCGGCAGCAGGCTCACGGTTTGCGCTGCTCAGGCGTGGTGGCGATGGACAACTTCTTGAAACCAAGCTGGCCCAGGGCGTCCATTGCAGTAACCACCGCCTGGTGCGGCGTGCGGCCATCGGCGCGCAGGATCACGGGCTGCCCGCGGTCATCGCCGGCCGCCCTCACAATCGCTTCCTTGAGGGAGATGACGTCCGTCTTGGCCACTTCGTTGTTGCCGACGAAAAACTTGCCTTCCATGTCCACCAGCACGATCAGCGGCGTGCCCTCATCCGGCACGACACCGGCCTGGGCTTGCGGCAACTGCAGTTTCAGTGCGGCGCGCTGGTTGAAGCTGGTGGTCAGTACGAGGAACAGGATCAGGCAGAACAGCACGTCGATCAGCGAGATCAGGTTGATTTCCGGCTCGTCGGCGGCAGCTGGATTTCCCAGTTTCACGCATCGCTCCGTCGGCGCGCTGGTTTGGCGGCAGGAAGGATGCCCTCGTCAATGGTGTCGAGCAGCGCGATGGCCGACTTTTCCATTTCGATCACGTACTCGGCGATGCGACCGCGGAAGTAGCGGTGGAACATCACCGCCGGAATCGCCACGCAGAGTCCACCCGCCGTGCTGATCAGGGCCTGGCCGATGCCACCAGCCAGCTGGTTAACGTCGCCTACGCCGGTGGTGAGGATCTTGAGGAACATCTGGATCATGCCGAACACGGTGCCAAGCAATCCTAGCAAGGGCGACACGCTGGCGATGGTGCCAAGCGTATTGAGGAAGCGCTCCATGTGGTGTGCCACGTGGCGCCCGACGTCTTCGACCCGTTCCTTGATCAATTCCCTGGGACGGAAACGAACGTCCAGGGCCGCGGCGAGCACTTCACCCAAGGGGGAATTCCGGCGCAGGACGTCGATGTGCTGGGGGTCGAGCTGGCGACCGCGAGCCCATTCCCGAACTTCGGCACCCAACCCGGGCGGCAATACCTCTTTGCTGCGCAAGCTCCAGAACCGCTCGATGATGATGGCCAGGGCCAGCACCGCGAGCAGCAGGATCGGCACCATTACCAGGCCACCCGCCTTGATCAGTTCCAGCACGCCTCACCTGTCGCTTGATTGATTGCCGATAGCATAGCCTGAGCCGGGGTTGGCGGGTTCCCGCCAGTAGCGCGGCCGGTCTCCCCTTCGTTCCGAAATCAGCTGCGCTCCCGACGCGTCCAGCCTGAACGCGATGGCGCCGGCGCTGGCGGTATTGAGGACGATCGAGCCCGTCCGGGAATATCGATCCAGTACCTCGGCACGCGGCAGGCCGAAACGATTTTCCGCGCCGGCGCTGACCACGGCCCATCGCGGCGCAACCTGGTGGATGAATGGCGTGCTGGAAGACGTCAGGCTGCCGTGATGCGGGACCAGCAGCAAATCGGCCTGCAGCTCGCCCGGATGCATGTTCAGCAGGCGCTGCTCCACCTGTCTTCCGATATCGCCGGGCAACAAGGCGACCCTTCCGCCCGCTTCGATTCGCAGGACGCAGGAACTGTCGTTGCGCAAGTACGGGAACAGCGGTGGCGGGTGCAGAACCCTGAAATTGACGCCGTCCCATCGCCATGCCTGGGTCGACTGGCACAAGCCCATGCCGGGCCGGGCCCAGCCCTCGACGCCCAGCACTCGAACGCCAGGGTAGGCGCGGACCACCGCCTGCATGCCACCACTATGGTCGTTGTCGCCATGACTGATCAGCAGCGTATCGAGGTGCGACACGCCCAGCGCACGCAGGGTCGGAACCACTGCGGCCTCACCCATGTCCAGGCCGCGCGGACTCGCCGCCGCTGCGTCGAACAGCAAATTGTGCGACGCCGTTTGCACCAATACCGACAAACCCTGTCCCACGTCGATGACCCGGATCTCCACCTGGCCGGGGGCAGGAGGATTCAGGTCCGGCCACAACATCGGCAGGAACAAGACGCAGGCCAGCGCGCGACCTGGCGTGCCGCGGGGCAGCAGTAGCCAGAAGGCGGCCAGGCACGCGAGCGCGAAAGCGACGAATCCAGTTTCCGCCAGCCACATCATCGAGCCGGGCCAGTCGGCCATCGCCTCGAGTGCGCTCCAGAGCCAATCCATTACCCGGGCAGACGCGTGCCAGCAAAAGGCTGCAGCGGTCGCGGAAACTGTCGACAGCAAAAGGCCCAGCAATGCCAGCGGCACCACGCACAGGCTGATCACGGGCACACCGACCAGGTTAGCCACGGGACCAGGAATGGATGCCTGCCCAAAAAACCAGATCGTGAGCGGCAGCAAGCCGAGCACCGCCACGCCCTGTGCCTGGAGGAAACTGCGGACATGCCCGGTGCCGCGCGATTGCGGCAGGCACCAGATCAGCCAGCCGACACCCGCAAAGCTCAGCCAGAAGCCCGGCGCGAGCACGCTGAGGGGATCGAACAGCAGCACGGCGACCAGGGCGAGCGCGTACGACTCTCGTCCCGATTGCGGTCGTCGCAACAGGCGCGCCGAAAGCACGACGGCAATCATCAGCCAGGTGCGGACGGTTGGCAGCGCGAAGCCCGCCAGCGCGGTATATGCGAAGGCTGAAAACATCGCCGCCAACGCAACCGCCTGCGGCCTTGGCAGGCGCCTGCCCCACCCTGGGAACAGTCGAAACAACGCGGACATGAGCAGTGCTCCAAGGCCGCCAACCATGCCGACGTGGAATCCCGAGATTGCGATCTGGTGCGTCAAACCCGTCGCGCGCAGCACCTCCCAATCGCCGGGCTGGATGTTGCGGGTATCGCCAACGGCGAGTGCCTGCACGAAGCGACCATTGCCTTCGGGCAAGGCCTGCGCAATACGCGCGGAGATCTGGTCGCGCAATCGGTCGACGCCGCGGCCCGGATGCAGTTGCCGTGCGAGTCCTGGCTCGCGTACGTAACCCGTGGCTGCGATGCGCATGGCGAGTGCGCTGCGTTCAAAGTCGCGACCGCCAGGATTCAGGACGCCCATGGGCCGCTTGAGTCGCACCCTGAATTGCCAACGGCTGCCCGGTTCGATTTTCGGCACGACCTGTCCGTACCAACCGAGTCGCACCCGTTCGCCGACCGGCGCGCCGACACTCCCCTTCTCGATCCGGAAATCGAAACGGATCGACTCGTCCTCGCGCTGTGGAAGGCCGAGGACTTGTCCCTCGATGGCGAAGTCCTGGCGCGAAAGCGCAGTAGGCAAACGCGATTCCATCACTGACTGCCCGACCAGGCAGGCCCAGGCAATGCCGAACAGCACACCACCGATGAACCGACAGCCATCGGATTGCCGAAACAGGATGGCGGCGGCAGCAAGAAGCGCGGCGCTCGCCCACAAGGGCGGCAGCCACGGAAACACCTGCACGACGGACACCCCGGCGAGTACCGCCACCGCCACCATCATTCCGAGGGGCGGGAGCGGCGTTCGCCAGTTCATCGGCCTAGTCGTTCGGGCCGAGCGTCTGCAATTTTCCCTGGGTGAGTTCCAGGGTGCGGTCGAGCTTGCGAGCAAGGCGACGATCGTGGGTCACCATGACCAGCGCCGTGCCGATTTCGCGATTGAGCTCCAGCAGGAGGTCGAACACGGACGCCGCTGTCTTTTCGTCGAGGTTGCCAGTGGGTTCGTCGCCCAGCACGCAAGCCGGGCGCGTGACGAGCGCACGTGCGACAGCGGCGCGCTGGCGTTCACCGCCCGAGAGTTCACCGGGCTTGTGGCCCAGCCGATGGCCCAGCCCCACGCGCTCCAGCAAGGCGCGAGCTTCCGGCCGACAGGTGGACACGCTGCCGCCGCGAATCATCAGCGGCATCATCACGTTTTCCAACGCGGTGAATTCAGGCAGCAGGTGGTGGAACTGGTAGATGAAGCCGAGCGCGCGGTTGCGCAACAGGCCACGCGCTTTTTCCGGTAGCGCCGAGATGGTCTGGCCGTCGACGATGACCTCGCCCGAGGTCGCGCTGTCGAGCCCGCCCAACAGGTGCAGCAAGGTACTCTTGCCCGCGCCGGACGCGCCAACGATCGCAACCGTCTCGCCGCGCGCAACGGCCAGGTCGAGGCCTTCGAACACGGGCGTCACGAGGTTGCCTTCGCGATAGGTCTTGCCCAATTGGGTGCAACGGATGACGCTGTCCATGCCGGTGGCCTCACTCATAACGCAGCGCCGATGCCGGGTCGGTACGCGCAGCGCGCCAGGCCGGATAGATGGTCGCCAGCAGGCACATCACCAAGGCGATCAATGCCACCAGCGCGACGTCGTAGGGTTCGACCGAGGTCGGCACGCCGCTGATGTAGTACACGTCCGACGGCATCAGCTCGCTACCGGTCAGGCCTTCGATGAACCTGACGATGATGGACAGGTTCTGCGAAAGCAGCACGCCACTGACCACGCCCAGCGCAACGCCAACGATGCCGATGACGGTGCCCTGCACCATGAAGACACGCATCACCGAGCCTGGAGACAGGCCAAGCGTGCGCAGGATGGCGATATCGGCTTGCTTGTCCTGCACCAGCATCACCAGCGACGACACCAGGTTGAAGGCGGCAATCGCGATGACCAGGGACAGCAGCACGAACATGATGGTCTTTTCCATCTTCAGCGAGCGGAAGAAGTTTTCATGGTCGCGGGTCCAGTCGCGGACTCGATACATTCCATCCATCTGGTTGGCGAGGCTTCGCGCCACGGACCATGCATCCCAGATATCGTCGAGCTTGAGGCGGACGCCGGTGACGCCATCGCCCATGCGCATCAAGCGCTGCGCATCCTGGAGGTGGATGACCGCGAGCCCGAAGTCGTATTCCTGGGCGCCGACCTCGAAGATGCCCGAAACCTCGAAGCGCCGCGCGCGGGGGATCGGCCCGATCGGCGTGACGGTCGCCTCAGACACGAAGACGTTGACCGAATCGCCCACGCCGACGCCGAGCATCTGCGCAAGTTCCTTGCCCAGGATGATGCGGTACTTGCCAGGCTGCAGGTCGTCGAGCCTGCCCTGCTTCATCTTTTCGCCAAGGATGGACACCGCCGGCTCGTAGGCGGGCAGCACGCCGCGGATCAGTGCGCCCTGGCGTCGGGAACCCTGCATCAGGGTCTCCGTCTGCACGTAGGGCGCGGCGCCCAGCACACGCGGGTCCTTCTTGCTGACTTCGATGGCCTGTTGCCAGTTGACCAGCGGCCCATCCAGCCCGTCGATGGTGGCGTGGGAGACCATGCCGAGGATCCGTTCGCGCAGCACTTCCTGGAAGCCGTTCATCACCGAGATGGTGGTGATCAGCGCCATCACCCCGATCATGATGCCGAGGATGGACGCCAGCGAGATGAAGGAGATGAATCCATTGCGGCGCTTGGCGCGCAGGTAGCGCAGGCCGATGGAGAACGACAGGGGTTGGAACATGGACATCCTTGGTGGCTCAGCCCGACATTGTCGCAAGAGCGGGGCCGGAATTGCCGATTGGACTGCCCGAAGCCAGCCGAAGTTGCCGACGGGCGGCTGCAGGCAGGGTATCTGGCCACCAATTCCACTGGATTGGACGGCCCGCGCCATCGCTGGCCTGCAGGAAGGCCATTGGGCCCCGGATGCCCAGGCGGGCCTTGGAGAACAGGCGTGGCGGCCGCCCGACGCACAGCAGGACCGCCCAACTGCCGTCACCGGCGATGCGCAGGACCTGCGCCGGCCGGGACGCAAGCCGACGGATGGCTATCCATGCGGGCACGACAATGGCCAGGACGCCCAGCCAGCAAGCCACCTGCGGCAGTGCGCTCAGGAATAGGGAAAGAATGGCAAGCAGGGCCAGGACGCCGTGCGCGAGGCAGAGCAAGCGCGAAGGGCGCCAGTCAATGAGGAAGCTCGACGATGACCTGGACAATGGACTGCAACTCCGGATCGGCGGGCCGTTCGCGGCCCATGCACCATTGCCAGAGCTTATCGTCCTCGCAATCGAGCAATCGTAGGAATCGCCCTCTTTCGGCATCGTCCGCCGTGGGCCATCGCCGGTCGAGGTAACGCAGCATCAACTGGTCCAACTCGCGCATGCCACGCCTGCAACGCCAGCGAAGCCTGCGGATTTCGGCGTCGTCGATCACCCAGGGTTCCGGGGCGGACAGCGCCGGTCAGGCGCCGCGCCGCTGCAACATCAGCTGCTTGATCTCGCCGATCGCCTTGGCCGGATTCAAGCCCTTCGGGCAAGTGCGCGTGCAATTCATGATGGTGTGGCAGCGGTAGAGCTTGAACGGATCTTCCAGGTCGTCCAGGCGCACGCCGGTGTCTTCGTCACGCGAATCAATGATCCAGCGGTAAGCCTGCAACAGGACGGCGGGGCCAAGGTAACGATCGCCGTTCCACCAGTAGCTTGGGCACGAGGTGCTGCAGCAGGCGCACAGGATGCATTCGTACAGGCCGTCGAGCTTGGCGCGGTCTTCCTTTGACTGCAGTCGCTCGGATGCCGGCGGTGCACTCTGGCTGCGCAGCCAGGGCTTGATGGACGCGTACTGCGCGTAGAACTGGGTGAGGTCGGGCACCAGGTCCTTCACCACCGGCATGTGCGGCAGCGGATAGATCGGCACTTCCTTCTTGCCGCACTCGTCAATGCCCTTGGTGCAGGCGAGCGTGTTGCCGCCGTCGATGTTCATCGCGCAGGAACCGCAGATGCCCTCGCGGCAGGAACGCCGGAAGGTCAGCGTCGGGTCCACTTCGTTCTTGATCTTGATCAGCGCGTCCAGCACCATCGGGCCGCAGGTGTCCATGTCCACGTCGTAGGTATCGGTGCGCGGGTTCTCCGCATCGTCCGGATTCCAGCGGTAGATCTTGAAGCTGCGAACGTTCTTCGCGCCGGCAGGCGCGGGGAAGTGCTTGCCCTTCGTGACCTTGGAATTTTTCGGGAGCGTGAACTCGGCCATCGTCTTGGGTCTCAGTACTTGCGTTCTTTCGGTGGAATCACGTTGACGTCGCTGCTGAGCACGCTCAGGTGCACCGGACGATAGTCGATCTTGGTGCCGCCCTGCTCGTCCACCCAGCACAGCGTGTGCTTCATCCAGTTGACGTCGTCGCGGCTGCCGAAGTCCTCGCGGGCATGCGCGCCGCGCGATTCCTTGCGATTTTCCGCGGACACCATCGTGGCCACGGCCTGCCCCAGCAGGTTCTGCAGTTCCATGGTTTCGATGAGGTCTGAATTCCAAACCAGCGAGCGGTCACTGACCTTCACGTCCTCGAACGAGCGGAATGCCTCGGTGATCTTCGCCACGCCCTGCTGCAAGGTTTCGCCGGTACGGAACACTGCCGCGTCGTTCTGCATGATGTGTTGCATGTTGTCGCGGATGACCGCCGTCGGCGTACCGCCATTGGCATGGCGCAGCATGTCGAGGTTGGCCAGCGACTTGTCGCATGCCGACGCCGGCAGCGACTTGTGGGAGGCGCCCGGCTTGATGGTCTCGCCGCAACGATTGGCCACGGCGCGGCCGAACACCACCAGGTCCAGCAAGGAATTGGAGCCGAGGCGATTGGCACCGTGCACCGACACGCAGGCAGCCTCGCCGATCGAATACAGGCCCGGCACGACGGTATTCGGATCGCCGTCCTTCAGGGTGACCACTTCGCCGTGGTAGTTGGTCTGCAAACCGCCCATGTTGTAGTGAACGGTCGGCAACACGGGGATCGGCTGGCGGGTGACATCGACGCCGGCGAAGATCTTCGCGGTCTCGGCGATGCCGGGCAGCTTCTCGTGGATGATCGCGGGATCCAGGTGGGTCAGGTCGAGATGGATGTGATCCTTCTTCGGGCCCACGCCGCGGCCTTCGCGGATTTCAATCGTCATCGAGCGGCTGACCATGTCGCGTGGCGCCAGGTCCTTCACGCTCGGGGCATAGCGTTCCATGAAGCGCTCGCCGCTGGAGTTGCGCAGGATGCCGCCTTCGCCGCGCACGCCTTCGGTGATCAGGCAGCCGGCACCGTAGATGCCGGTCGGATGGAACTGCACGAATTCCATGTCCTGCAGCGGCAAGCCCGCACGCAAGGCCATGCCGCCGCCATCGCCGGTGCAGGTGTGCGCCGACGTCGCCGAAAAATAGGCGCGGCCGTAGCCGCCCGTCGCGAGCACGGTGCCGTGCGCTCGGAACAGGTGCAGCGTGCCGTCGCTCATGTCCAGCGCGAGTACGCCCCGGCAGGCACCTTCCGAGTCCATGATCAGGTCGAGCGCGAAATACTCGATGAAGAACTGCGCGTCGTGCTTGAGTGATTGCTGGTACAGCGTATGCAGGATCGCGTGGCCGGTGCGGTCGGCGGCAGCGCAGGTGCGCTGTGCCGGCGGGCCTTCGCCGTAGCGCGTGGTCATGCCACCAAACGGGCGCTGGTAGATCTTGCCTTCGTCGGTGCGGGAGAACGGCACGCCGTAGTGTTCGAGTTCGATGATGGCCGGAATGGCTTCGCGGCACATGTATTCGATCGCGTCCTGGTCGCCCAGCCAGTCGCTGCCCTTCACCGTGTCGAAGAAGTGATAGCGCCAGTCGTCCTCGCCCATGTTGCCCAGCGCGGCGGAGATGCCACCCTGCGCGGCCACGGTGTGCGAGCGCGTCGGGAAAACCTTGGTCAGGCAGGCCGTGCGCAGACCCTTGGCAGCAAGGCCGAGCGTAGCGCGAAGGCCCGCGCCGCCGGCGCCGACCACGATCATGTCGTACTGGTGTTCGGTGATCTTGTAGGCAGTGGTCATTGGGGGCTCAGGCGGTGAAGGCGATGCGGCCAATCGCGATGACGGAGGCCAGCGCGCCGAAGGCGCAGGCGAACTTGACGGCGATTTGCAGGGTGATTTCCAGCCAGCCGTGCACGTAGTCCTCGACCACCACCTGCAGGCCCAACTGCGCATGCCAGAACAGCGACAAAACGAAGGCGAGCAACAGGGAGGCGTTGAGGGGCTGTGCCAGCGTATGGCGAACGCTGTAGTGGTCGGCGCCGATCAGCCCCAGCACCAGCCAGGCGAACCAGGGCGCCAACAGCAGCAACGCCACCGCGGTCAGCCGCTGCACCCACCAGTGGCCGACGCCGTCCTTGGCCGAACCCAGGCCCCGTGCAATGGCGAGCGGATGGCGCAGGCTCATGGCGTGCCCCCGGCGCTGAATCCGAGGTAGGCGACGACTGCGGTCAGCACGATCGCGAGTGCGACGACGATCCAGCCGCTGGCAACTGCCTTCGGCAGCTCAAAGCCCCAGCCGATGTCCCATAGCAGGTGCCGGATGCCATTGAGCAGGTGGTAGGAAAGCGAGGCCGTCGCCGCCAACAGGAAGGCGACTCCCAAAGGCGAAGCGGCGCAGGCATTGAAACTGGCCAGGCCTTCGCCATCGCCGGCGACGGCGAACAGCCACACGACCACGGCGAACGCCGCGAACCCGAGGAACACGCCGGTGGCGCGATGCAGGATCGACAAGGTACCGGTGATTCCCTGCCGGTATATCTGCAGATGCGGAGACAGGGGTCGTTGCTGAGCAGCCATGCGTTCGGGCTCTTCGAAGGTTGGGAGGTGCCGGCGAATGGCCGGATCAAAAATCGATGCAGCGTCCGTTCTTTTCCCAGTCACCATAACGGGTCGGGTCCAGCGCAGGACGATCGGGCTTCGGCACCGTCACTGCTTCGGCCGTAGCCTCGCCCGCACCAGCCGCAACCGGGCCCTGATCTGCCGGCGCGGCCCCGGGCTCGGCTGGATCAGCGCTTTGCCCTATGATCTGCGTGGTGGAAACCATACGCATATGTTAAGTCCCGACCCCGTGACGTTCAAGGCAAATCGCATGCCGGGCTCGCTTCCCCGGCTGCCAGGTCACTCGATTTTGGCCATCGAAGGCCCGGATTCGGGCGCATTCCTGCAAGCGCAGACGATGAACGACGTCAGCGCCCTTGCACCCGGCTCGTGGCAATGGAACGGGTGGCTGAGCGCCAAAGGCCGAGTGATCGCGCTGTTTGCGCTACTTCACGCCGAGCCCGGCATGTACTTCGCGCTGCTTCCGGATTTCCCGGCGCCGGAATTGCGCGATCGACTGCAGCGCTATGTGTTCCGAAGCAAAGTCACCCTTCGCCACGCGGAAGAATTTTCCTGCGCATCGGCCTTCCCGGCGGACGCTCCCCTCGAGAATTCGCGCGACATGGCGATCGGCAATCGACAGGCCGGCTGGCAACTCGACATGAGTGGTGATGCGAGCACGCGACATCTGTTCGTCCTTCCATCCGACGATGCCTTCCTGGCGCCGCCAGACGCCGTTGCTCACACTCGATGGTTCGACCTGGATCTTTCCCATGGCTTTCCACGACTTGGCCCGGACCAGGTCGAAGCGTGGACGCCGCAGATGCTTTCCCTGGAACGGTTACGCGCATTCAGTTTGAAAAAAGGCTGCTATCCCGGCCAGGAAATCGTTGCACGCACCCATTACCTGGGTAAAGCGCGCAGGGGATTGGCGAGATTCACGGGCGTCGGCCTCGACAACGGCATGGTCTTGTCCAATCCGCAAAATGAACAAGTGGGACAACTGATCAGCGTGTCGCCCGATCGCGCGCAAGCGCTGGCTGTAGTGCATCTCGATCATGTCGACCAGTTGATTCGTGCTGGGGAAAAAGCTGTGACTGCACTAGCACTTTTGACAGGTCTGCAACGCCCTGTGTGACACGACTCACGACGCAGGGAAACTTGCATTGGCGAAGCGTGATTAGTCTGCTATACCCGGGATTGGGGGTAACTCAATCATGAACAACAGAAACAGATTTTCGCTTGGCCTGGTCCTTTCGCTGTTCACTTCGGTGGCGGCGCAAGCGGCTGATTTCACCGTCACCGTCGAACCGAACTATCCACCCGCCCAGGCACAGGACGTCTATCGTCCCTTGCTCGCTTATCTGTCCAAGGCCACGGGCCACCGCTTCATCCTGAAGACGGCCGGCAACTATCACGTGTACTGGCGCGACATGCGCGGTGGAGCGGCCACCGACTTTGCTTTCGAAGAAGCCCATTTCACCGATTACCGCGCCAATCGCCAACGCTTCACGCCGCTGGTGCGCGTCCTTGACCCCACCAAATTCACCTTGCTGGTCGATTCCGCCAACGCGGATGCAGGCGCCAATGGCCTGATCGGCCGGCGGATCGCCAGCATGTCCGCACCGAGCCTGGGTTACCTCTTGCTCGGCGAGCTGTACAAGAATCCCATCGCGCAACCGGAAATCCAGTCCGTCGCCGCCAGTTGGAAGGACGGCGTTGAAATGGTGTTCGCCGGGGAAACCGATGCAGCGATGGTGCCGGGCTACATCGCCCAGACCTATCCGAATCTTGTTCCCGTGGCGACATCGCGTGATTTCATCGGCCGCGCCTTCTCGGCAAGCCCGAAAGTACCGATGGACGTTCGCAAGAAGGTAGCCGACGCGCTCTTGCGCCTGCACAAGGACCAGACGCTGTACGACGTGATCAACGAGTTGGGCGCAACACAGTTCGTGCCGGCGACCGCAGCCGACTACGTAGGCAGCGAGCGACTGCTGCGCGGCGTATTCGGCTACCAGCCGATGCCATCGCGCCCGGGTACGAACACGGCAGCGCCCGGCACGCAGCCGGCTCCGCAGGGAATTTCGATCAAGGCCGATCGCGGAGGCTGATCTCCGCGTTGCTTTTTCGGCGTTGCCTATTCGGCGTTGAAGTGGATCAGGTCGTGGGTGTTCGCCGACGCGGCCTGGCCCATGCTGATGCTTCCCGACTTGCGCAGGTGCACCTCGTCGCGATGCAGGCGCAGTTCCGGATCCTGGCCGATGCACACATAGGTGGCATTGGTGGATCGGTCGGTAATCATGAAGTGGCCGCGCTTGTATTCGATCTGGGCGTGGGTGCGGCTGACCCAGTCGGCCTCCACCACCAGGTTGTTGCTGACTTCGCGACCCATCATGAAAGGCTCGGAGTTCTCGGTCAGTTCGATCAGCTTGCCGCGGTGTCGCAAGGTCAGCTTGGCGCCCGCAGGCGCGGCATCACCCATCCGGATGGCACTCTGCACCATGGTCATGCCGGAGGTGTCTTCCTGCCACACCACGTCCACGATTTCGATCGGCAACAACTTGCCGCTGACCCGGGCACGACCGAGGCTGCGCGTTTCGGGCAAGCGGGTTCCGGACAGGCCGTTCACCGTCGCAGCCGTGCTGACGATTTGCTCGCGCTTGGCCAGTGACGTCATCCGCGCGGCGACATTAACCGCATCGCCGAACACATCATCGTTTTCCTCCAGGGCATTGCCGTGGTGGAAGCCGATTCGTACCGCGAGGTTTTCCCGCACGAAATTGATGTCGCGCGACATCTTGCGCTGCATGTCGCAGGCGGCGAGCAATCCCGACATCGCGGTAGGCAGCGTGCACATGATCTCGTCGCCGATGGTCTTGATCACGCGGCCGCCGTGGCCCACGCAAACGATGCTCAGCGCATCGAGCACTGCGGCGATCAATCGACGTGCTTCGACATCACCCTTCGTCTCGAAGAGGCGAGTGCTTCCGCTGACGTCTGCGAAGAGGATGGTCTGGGGCCGGGTCTGGCTCATGCGTTCAGTATAGGTCAAGCAGGCGCGGCGGTCTTCGCCTCAGAAGGTAACGGGGTCAGGTCAGTTTCCCGGCCATCGCCACGATATCTGCTTCACCGGGCAGGACGAGCAGGGCCGCACCAGCCAATGGCGTGAAGGTGTCGGCGCCCACGACCCGTCGCAAGGGCTTGGCGCCTTGCCCGGACTCCACCACGGCCGTGACGATGCCCTCGCCCACGCCAGCACTGCGCCGGCCTTCGTCCACCACCAGGATGCGCTTGCAGGCCGCGGCATGCCGACCGATGGCCGCGTCGTTCAAGGGCAAGAGCCAGCGCAGGTCCACCACCCTTACTTTCCATCCCTGGCGTTTCTCGATTTCACGTGCGGCGCGCAGGCTCATCGGCACGCCATTGCCGAATGTGAAGATGACCAGGTCCTCGGCCTCGATCCCGTACACGCGCTCTTCGCCGGGCAGCAAGGCCTGGTCGGGCGCGGGATACGTTGCCTGCCACAGGCCATCTCCAGGCTCGTAGAGGTCCTTGGTCATGTACAGGGCAATGGGCTCAAGGAAGGCGCAGACCCTGCCGTCCACCTTCGCCATCGCGCTCATCGTGCGCAGCATCATCGCGGCGTCGTCGCCGCGGCTCGGGCAACCCACGACCAGGCCCGGAATGTCACGCAAGGCCGTGATCGAATTGTCGTTGTGGAAATGGCCGCCAAAGCCCTTCTGGTAACCCAGCGAGGCAATGCGCATCACCATCGGGTTGCGGTACTGGTCGTTGGAGAAGAACTGCAGCGAACAGGCCTCGCCCCGGATCTGGTCGCAGGCATTGTGGAAATAGGCGAGGTACTGGATTTCCGGAAACGGCAACATGCCCATGTTGGCGAAGCCCTGCGCCAGGCCCAGGATCATCGTCTCGTCGAGCAGCGTGTTGAACACGCGCGCGCCCTTGAAAGCCTTGTTCAAGCCCTTCGTGACGGTGTACACGCCGCCCTTCTGGGCGACGTCCTCGCCGAACAACAAGGCCTCGGGATACTTGCAAAACAGGTCATGCAGCGTGTTGTTGATCAGCACCGCCAGGTGCCGCGGCGGCTGGTTTTCAGGCAGCTTCGCCTCGCTGCCGAACACGGCCAGGCGGCGTTCCGCGTAATCGGACCGGACTGCCTCGGCAGCTACGGCGGCGGGCGTACTCGGCGCCAGGGGCTTGATGATGTCCGCGAGGCTGTCGAGCTTGGGACGGCGATCGGCCTCGTCAGCGGCGGCGAAGCACTTGACCCGGGTGAACTCGTACAGGCCGAGCACGTCATCCGCCGTCATCAGGCCCGACTCCAATGCGATCGCTGCCGACCGCAGAAGCGGGTCACTCGCCTCCACTGCCATCAACTCCTCGAAGCTGCGCCACTCGATCTCGAAGTCGGTGCCGGCGTGACCCATCACGCGCGTGGTGCGCAGATGAAGGAAGGTGGGCCGGCGCGTCTTGCGACAGTGTTCGACCGCACGTGCGACCTGGCCGTAGCCCGTGGCGATGTCGAGGCCGTCGGCGTAAAAATAGTCCAGGCCCGGGCGCTGGCGGAAATTGCTGGCGACCCAGCCTTCGGGTGTCTTCACCGAAATGCCGATGCCATTGTCTTCGCACACATACAGCACGGGCGCGGGAAGTTGCTGGTAAGCGGTCCAGGCGGCCGCGTTGAAGGCGGTCTGTGCCGTGGCATGGTTGCTGGACGCGTCGCCGAACGAACAGATGGCGATCGAGTCGGCTGGAATCGGCAAGCGATGGCCGACGCGGCGCGCTTGTTCGATCGCCACCGCCGTGCCGAGCGCCTTGGGAAGGTGCGACGCGATGGTGGAAGTCTGCGGCAAGACCCACAATGGCTTGCTGCCCCAGACCTTGTGCCGGCCGCCGGAAATCGGATCTTCCTTGCTGGCCGCGAAGCTCAGCGCGGAATCCATGATCGGATCCATGCCCGGCAACTTGCGGAAACGCTCGGCCATGAAACCGCCGGAACGATAATGCAGGAAGGCGGGGTCGGTATGCCGTGCGAGCCGCGCGACCATCGCATTGCCCTCGTGCCCCGAAGAACCGATCGTGTAGAAGACCTTCTGTTGCACGCGCAACACGCGCGCCATCAAGTCCAGGTGGCGAGACACCAACTGCGACTCGAACAGTTCCAGGAAGTCCGCCGCGGTGCACTCGCTGCCGGGAAGCACCGGCGCATCCGGTGCCGGCTTGCGCGAAGGCCGGCCATTCCAGCCACGCACGAACTCCTGGAAGTTTTCATCGCAGACCTGCGCCCGGTTGACGTTCTTCTGGCGCGCGGGGATGACGGATACGGGGGCGGACATTGTTGATTCCAGGGATTCGAATGGGTCGGGGATGCAGCCAGCGGATGCGATCAGTAACGGTGTGGCACGAAACCGGGCGTCGCTTCGACCCGCGTCAGCCAACCGCGAACGGCTGGATAGGAGGCAAGATCAAAGCCGCCCCGGTGGGCTTCATGCGTGTAGGCGTAAAGCGCGATGTCGGCCACGGAGTAGCCCGTATCGACGAAAAACGGCTGTCCGGCCAAGTGCCTTTCCATCACGTCCAGCGCCTGGTATCCGCGTTCTCGAAGGCGCGGCAATTCCGCGCGGCGCGCGCTGTCTTCCGGCAGCCATCCCATGATGAAGCGCGCGACGGCGATGTAGGGTTCGTGGCTGTATTGCTCGAAGAACATCCACTGCAGGGCCTGCGCCCGCTGCCAGGGGTCCGATGGCAACAGCGGCGAGCCCTCAGCCAGGAAACACAGGATGGCGTTCGATTCGGCGAGCACGCGGCCATCGGCGAGTTCGAGCAGCGGCACCTTGCCATTTGGATTTTTCGCAAGGTATCCGGGCGTACGTGTTTCGCCGGCCGCGCTATTGACCTCGACCCAGCGATAAGGCCGGCCGGTCTGCTCGAGGACCAACTGCACCTTGAAGCAGTTGCCCGAGGCCTTCATGCCGTAGACCGTCACCGCGTCCATCACTTCGTCACTCCCGCGCGGCGCGCCAGCCATTTCTCGCGGCTCTGCGACCAGATATCGATTGGTTCGTTCTCGAAGGGCGCCGGCAGCTTGCCGGGCCCGCTGTTGCACGCGCCCAATCGTCGAGCCAAGGCCTGCGAGGCGATGTTGTCGGGATGGATGGAGTGGATCACGGTGGTCCATCCCAGGTGTTCGAAGGCCCAGTCCACGGCCGCCAGTCCGGCTTCCGTCGCGAAGCCCTGGCCCTGTGCGGAGCGGTCAAGCGCCCATCCCACTTCAGTGCCGGGCCAACCTTCCGGTTGCCAGGGGCCCAATTGGCCCAGCCAGCGCCCACTGGTTTTTTCGATGATCGAGAACATCGCAAAGCCCTGCAGCAGCCACGCACCGGGCATCTGCAGGAATTTGCGCCACGCCGCAGCACGCGGCAGCGTGCCGCCGATGAAGCGCATGTTGTCCTCGTCGGTGTTCATCGCCGCGAACGCGTCGAAGTCCGACGATTGTGGAACGCGCAGGATCAGGCGTTCGGTCTCGAGTACAGGTCCCTCGAACATGTTGCAGCCCTCCCCGGCCCCAGCGCGATTCAGAACGCGTTGATGCCCGTTACTTCCCGGCCGATCACCAACTGGTGCACGGTCTCGGTGCCTTCATAGGTGATGACGGACTCGAGGTTCAGCGCATGCCGGATCGGCGGATATTCGGTGGTGATGCCGGCGCCACCGAGGATGTCGCGCGCCTCGCGCGAAATATCCAGGGCCATTCGCACGTTGTTCCACTTGGCCAGCGAAACCTGCGCCGGCTGCATCGCGCCCGCGTCCTTCAATCGTCCGAGCTGCAAGGAAAGCAACTGCGCCAGCGTGATGCGTCGAGCCATGTCGGCGAGCTTCAGCTGCACGGCCTGCGTGGCTGCGATGGGGCGATTGAACAGGATGCGCGACTTGGAATATTCCAGCGCGCACTGGTAACTGGAAATGGCCGCGCCGATCGGGCCCCAGGTAATGCCGTAGCGCGCTTGCGTCAGGCAGCCCAGCGGTCCCTTCAAGCCCTTGACGTTGGGCAGGCGCTGGCTGTCGGGTACGCGCACGTTGTCGAAGAACAGCGCGGACGTGACCGAAGCGCGCAGGCTCATCTTCTTGTGGACTTCCTGCGCGGCAAAACCAGGCGTGCCCTTGTCGATCAGGAAGCCCTGGATGCCCTCGTCGGTCTGCGCCCAGACGATGGCGACATCGGCCAGGTTGCCGTTGGTGATCCACATCTTGGCGCCGTTGATGACCCAGTCGTCGCCGTCGCGGCGAGCGTTGGTCTTCATGTTGGCCGGGTCGGATCCGCCCTGGGGCTCGGTCAAGCCGAAACACCCGATGACCTCGCCGCGCGCCATGCGCGGCAGGTAGCGTTCGCGTTGTTCCTCGGAGCCATAGGCGTAGATCGGATACATGCAGAGCGAACTCTGCACCGACACGAAGCTGCGGATTCCCGAATCGCCTCGCTCGAGTTCCTGGCAGATCAGGCCGTAGCTGACTGAGTTCAGGCCGGCGCAACCGTATTTTTCCGGCAGCGAGGAACCGAACAGGCCCAGGGCCGCGATTTCCGGAACCAGCTCGGCCGGAAACCGCGCCTGGTCGAAGCAATCGCCGATGATCGGTATCACGCGCTCATCGGTGAAGCGCGCCACCGAGTCCTGGATCATGCGCTCCTCGTCGGTAAGCAGGGAGCGGACGTCAAACAGGTCGGTCGGGTTCAGGGCCATCGGGATCGCCTAGCGGATTGGTTAAACCGCCATTTTAGCCCGAGTGGCCCTGTCGGCGCATGCAGGCGCCGTGGTCAGTTCCGTCGCCGGAACCGGTTTCAGCCTCGCTTGGTACCTGCGGCCGAATCGGTGACGACGATGGCGCCGTCCTTCATCAGCAGCTTTTCACCCGGTTTGGTGTCCATGCGCAGGGTGCCGGTGCGGTCGCGGTACTGCCAGTCGACGTCATAGCCAATCACGCGTTCGCGCTCGCCCAGCAAAATCTGGTCGCCCGGATTCTTGCTGACGCGCTTGCTCAACATGCGGCCGTCCAGCTGGTACTGGACCTCGTAACCCACGGTGGTGGATTTCTGGCGGGTCTCGGTGCGGCAGACGCGCTGCGTCTCGTTCGTAACCCGGCCACCCTGGTGGCGACGATCGACCTCGCGGCCGGCGTAAGCACCGCCTACCACGCCAGCTACCGTGGCGAGCTTGCGCCCGTCACCGCCGCCGACCTGGTTGCCGACCAGGCCGCCAATGAGCGCGCCGGCAATGGTGCCGTCCTTGTTGCCAAAGCGTTCCGGCTGGCGGACCTGCACCGTCTGGTTGTTGCATACCTGCTGCGGTACATCGGTCGTCTGGGTGATGGGGACGACATCGGTCACGTCCGCGTAAATCGGTTCCGTGACCGTGATCGGGTCAGCCCGGACCACCTGCGCGTACTGCGGGCCGATCAGCCCGGTGCGGTACGCGCCGATTGCCGCGCCGGTACCGAGGATGGCGACGAGCGCCACGACTAGCTTGTTGTTCATGGTTGTTCTCCTATTGGACGGCCGAGCCGTTCAGCGGAGCGATGATGGCCCCCGCGGCCTGAACGACAGCCAATTCCGCCATGAAGTCGTTCATCCCGCATGGTAGTTTTGCGGTCCTAGGAGTCCCTCAATGTCCAGTCCCCTGCTCGGCCCCATCCTCGCTTTCGCAGGCCGCCTGCGCTTTCCGACCCTGTTCCTGATAACGGCGGGCCTGTTTCTTTTCGACGTGCTCGTCCCCGACCTGGTGCCATTCGTCGATGAGATATTGCTGGGGCTGGGAACCCTGATCCTGTCGTCCTGGAAGCGCGGACGCGGAAGCGACAAGCCGCCGGCGCTCGAGTAGCGTCGATGTTTCTGGCGCTGTTCGACAGCCACAGCCACCTGGATGCGCCCGAATTCGACGGCGACCGTGCGGCGGTCATGCAGCGCGCCCGGGACGCGGGCGTCGCGGAACAACTGGTGCCGGCGGTAGACCACGATTCCTGGCCGAAACTGCGCGAGGTCTGTGCTGCCGACCCGGGCCTGCACCCCGCCTATGGCCTGCACCCGATGTACCTCGACCGGCATCGGCCCGAGCACCTGCCGGCATTGCGCGAATGGATTGAACGCGAACGTCCCCGCGCCATCGGCGAGTGCGGGCTGGATTTCTTCGTGGACGGACTCGATCCGGAACAGCAACGCTTCTATCTGCGAAAACAACTCGAGCTTGCGCGGGAGTTCGACCTGCCCGTCGTCCTGCACGCCCGTCGTGCCGTCGAGGAGATCACTGCCATGCTGCGCGGCATTGGCGGCCTGCGAGGCGTGATCCACAGCTACTCGGGCAGCGAAGAACAAGCCCGGCAATTGTTCGGGTTGGGCTTCATGCTCGGCATTGGCGGCCCACTTACCTATGACCGGGCGAAACGGCTGCACCGGCTGGTCGCCGACATGCCGATCGAGTTCCTGCTGCTGGAAACCGACTCGCCCGACCAGCCCGGCTCGATGCATCGCGGCCAGCGCAACGAGCCCGCGCACCTGCAGTTCGTGCTCGAGACCGTGGCCCGCTTGCGTGGCGCGGACCCCGATGAAATCGCCAGTGCGACCCGCGCCAACGCGAGGCGCTTGCTGCGACTCTAGTCCTTCGCGGGGGCAGTCGCCGGGCGAAGCAGGATTTCAATCGCCTTGCCCACTGCGGCAAATGCAAAGCTGCCTGTCACGTGCGTCGCCGCGCCCAAACCGGCGCCGCAATCGAGCTTCATCGCGGCATCCGGCCCCAGCGCGGGTCGCGTCCCGCAAACCGAACCATCTGACTGTGGATAGCGCACGTTTTCGAGCGAGTACACAGCGGGCACGCTGAAGTAGCGATCCTTGCTTTTCGGGAAGTTGAAATCGGTGCGCAGCTTTTTCCTCACCAACGCCAGCAAGGCATCGTGCTCGGTGCGCGACAGGTCGCGTACGCGAATCTGCGTTGCATCGGTCCGGCCACCGGCCGACCCGACCACCACCAGGGGCTGCTTGCGCCGGCGACACCAGGCAATCAGTTCCACCTTGCTGCGAAAACTGTCGCAGGCATCCAGGACCAGGTCGTAGTCGCGGCCGAGCAGTTCGGACAGGTTGGTCGGCAGCAGGAATTTCGCCACCGCTTCCACTTGCACGATGGGGTTGATGGCGAGGCAGCGTTCCGCCAGCACCTCGGCCTTGTTGCGCCCGAACTGGCCGTCCAGCGCATGCAATTGTCGATTGGTATTGGACAGGCACACTTCATCGGCATCGATCAACGTCAGCTTGCCCACGCCGCTGCGGACCAGGGATTCCACGGCCCACGATCCCACGCCGCCCAAGCCCACGACGCAGACGTGCTTGCCGGCCAGGCGCTCCGCGCTGCCGACACCGTAAAGCCGATCGATTCCGGAGAACCGGTCCCGCAGGATTTTTTGCATGCCATATTGTACGGCGGCGCAGGGAATGGCCGGGAGGTGGCCGCCATTCAGCCATTGGTGTTTAAGTTGTCGCCATTGATCAGGGAAACCACCATGCGTCTTGCCCTTTACGCCGGCCTCCTGGCCTGCGCCGCGCTGGCGGCTTGCACCGGCCCAACCCAGGTTCGCCCGGTCGCGCCGCCCGAACCCGTCGTACGCCCGGTACCGCCACCCGCAGCCGCGGCGGCGGCCGCAAGACCCTGCACCAGTTGCGGACGTGTCGAGAAAATTGACGTGGTCACCTCGACCGTCGCAACCAAAGACAAAGCCGTGCTGGGCGGCGTGGTCGGTGGCGTACTCACGCGACCGGCCACCACGCCCGGGGCCACGGCGGGCACCGGCACGCGTAGTTACCGCCTCACCATCCGTCTCGATGGCGGCCGTCAACTGCTTGTCACGCAGAAGGTGATATCCCCGAACCTCAAGGTCGGCTCGCGAGTGCGCGTCGAAGGCTCGCGCGTGATGCTGCTGCGTTGATTGGGGTCGCCGGGCGGCATTTGCACCGCATGCTAACCTTCACAGAAAATCCGGAGCACCCCTGATGCGTTCATTGGTCCTGTTGCTGGTCGGCCTGCTGGTCGGCGCGCTGTGCACGTTGATTGCGGTCAACGCCCTGAACCGGGGCACCGCCTATCCCAATGCCGTGATGGCCTTGATGGGCCAGCAGATGAAAGCCATCGACAAGAGCATCAAGCAAAGCCGATGCGCGTCCACTGACCTGACCCCGCGGCTGCAGACCCTGCGCTTCGTGGCCAACGATATCGAGCCGGCCTTCGCCGACATGCAGGATGAGGTGCAGTTCGGCCGCTATGCCGCCGACCTTCGCGCCGCGTCGGATGCTGCCCTGATGACACCGCCCGCCAGTTGCGCCGCGGCGTCGGCCGCGCTGTCGAACCTGAAGAAATCCTGCGACAGCTGCCACCGGGACTACAAGGGCTGACGCCCGCAGGGCAGTTCGTGCGGCAGCGCAACATGCGAACTGGCTCACAATTGGCTATGGTCGGGAGGCCCGCGGCACTGCGGGCTTTCTTGCCACCATTTGGGGAGTCTGCATGACCCGTATTGTCCGCAACATCGTGTTGGCGACCGCACTGGTCGCCGCCACCGGTACCGCTTTCGCCGCCCGCCAGGGCGAGGAATCCATCGTTCGCAACCCGCTCGCCATCAGCATGCTCGCTGACAGCAGCAGCGCCCAGGCCTTCATGGGCCAGATCGATTTCAAGATCACCAACAACAGTCGCGACGTCCTCAAGGTTCCCTACTGGCAGCTGCCGGGCGCAAGCGAAGAAAGCAAGCTGTTCCAGGTCTATCGCAACGGCAAGGTCGCCACCTACCTCGGCCCGATGATCAAGCGTCCCGCGCCGACCGAATCCGACTACGTCGTGTTCCAGCCGTACGAGACCAAGGTGTTCTCGGTGGATCTGAGCAAGAGCTACGACATGGGCGAGACCGGTGAATACACGGTCAGCTTCGCGTCCGTGCTCCAGGGCGCCAGGACCGGCAAAGGCCACCGGGTCGCAGACAGCATGGGCCGCATGGCCAGCCTGAAGTCCGCCACGCTGAAGTTGTGGGTCGATGCCGACAATGCACTCAAGTCCCTGAAGGTTGATGTCAGCGCCAAGGGCAAGCCGGGCTCCGGCGGCACCAACGTCAACGGCGTGACCTACGTGGGTTGCAGCTCGACGCAGATCAGCGGCGCAGGCGCAGGCGTCACGCAGGCTCGTGCGTATACCGAAAATGCCAAGGGCTACTTGAACGGCAACAACCAGGGTCCGCGCTACACGACCTGGATGGGCGCCTACACCAGCAGCCGTTACAACACGGTCACCGGCAACTTCGTGAAGATCGATTCGGCCATGGACCAGTCCGGCGGCCAGATCAAGATCAACTGCGGCTGCAACCAGAACTACTACGCCTACGTCTATCCGACCAAGCCGTACGAGATCTTCGTGTGCAAGGCCTTCTGGTCTGCAAGCACGTCGGGCACCGACTCCAAGGCCGGCACCCTGATCCACGAGATGAGCCATTTCAACATCGTCGCCGGCACGGATGACGTGGTGTACGGCCAGTCGGGCGCGAAGAGCCTCGCCATCTCGAACCCGGACCAGGCGATCCAGAACGCCGACAGCCACGAGTACTTCGCGGAAAACACCCCGTTCCAGAACTAAGGCTCGCGCTCCAGGAAAAAAGCCCGCTTCGGCGGGCTTTTTTTTCGCCTGCGGTTGGGCGCCGCCAACGAATGACCTATGCTCGACGCATGGATATCCAAAACATCTTCTACGCCATCGCGGCGCTCCTCATCCTGGCTGGCCTCGCAGGCACCATCCTCCCCGCCCTGCCCGGCCTGCCCCTGATGTTCGCCGGCATGTTGCTGGCCGCGTGGGCCGGCAAGTTCGCCTTGATCGGACCCTGGACGCTGGGCGTGCTGCTGGTGCTTACGCTGGTGTCGATTGCCGTCGATGTCTTCGCCACCGCCATGGGCGCCAAGCGCGTCGGTGCCAGTGGACTGGCCATGCTCGGTGCAGCGATCGGCACCCTGTTGGGTGGCCTCGTCTTCAGCCTGCCGGGATTGATACTCGGCCCCTTCATCGGCGCGGTCGCCGGTGAAATGCTGCACGGAAAACCGTGGCGGCACGCCTCGCGGGTCGGCGCCGGCACCTGGATCGGCCTGGCCGTCGGCACCGCGCTGAAACTCGCGCTGGCCTTCGCCATGCTCGGAATCTTCGTGTTCGCGCTGTTCTGGCCCTGATCGGGCTGCCTTCAGTCCTGCAACTCGCGAAGAGTGACCGACGGCGGCGCCGACAGCACGCGGCGCGTCGCCAGCATGCCCGCGGCGATCGCCGCCACCACGCCCAGCGCGCTGCTGGTAATCACCAACTGCCAGTCTGCCGTCCACGGCAGTTCGAAAACCTGCTTCGCGACCACGCCCGCCAACACCGTCGCGGCGATCGCCGCTGTAAGCCCGGTCAACAATCCGATCACTGCAAACTCGGTGGCCTGCGCCAGCAGCAACTGGCGTCGGCTGCCGCCGAGCACGCGCATCACTGCGCCTTCAAGCAGCCGCTCATCCTGCGATGCGGTCACGGAGGCGAGCAACACAAGAATCCCGGCCGCGAGCGAGAAGTAGAACACCGCCTCGACAACGGCCGACACCTGGTCCACCGTGCTTCGCACCTGGTCGAGCACCGCATCGATGTCGATCACCGAAAGATTCGGAAAGCGCGACACCAGGCCGTTGCTCAGCGTTGCGGCGGCGGCAGGCGGTGCATGCACTCCGCCGATATAACTGGCGGGGAATCCTTCCATCGACGCCGGTGAAGCGATGACGAAGAAGTTGGGCTGGAAACTTTCCCAATCCACCTTCCGCAGGCTGGTTATCGTGGCCTCGTAGGGTTGGCCTGCGATGTCGAAACCGACCTTGTCGCCAAGCTTCCAGCCGAGGTCGTTCGCCAGTTCCGTTTCGACCGACAACTCGGGTTGCGCGGGTCCGGCAACGGGCCAGAAATTTCCGGCGGTCACCTGGTTGTCGCTGCGCAGACTGTCGGTGAAGCTGAGGTTGAATTCACGCTCGGCCATCCGTCGTGCACGATCACCTCGCGCCGCGAAACTCGCGCCCGTCACCGGCGCGCCATTCATGCTGACCAGGCGGCCACGAACCATCGGGAACAGCACCGGCTTGCTCACGCCGACTTGCGCGAGATAGTCGATAACGGGCTGCACCTGTTCGGGTTGCACGTTGATGATGAAGCGATTCGGCGCATCCGCCGGCAAGGCCTGCTGCCAGCGCTCCAGCAGGTCTCCGCGCACGAAGGTCAACAGCAACAACACCATGAGTCCGAGGCCGAGCGACGCGATCTGGGCGACGCTGGCGGCGGGACGACGGCTCACGTTTGCCAGGCCGTAACGCCAGGGGCCCTGCAGGCGGCCGCGCAGCCTGCGCACCAGCACGATCAATCCGTAGGCGAGCAAGCCGAGCACCGCGAGCGTGCCGGAAATACCAAGCAACATCGCCGTGCCCAGGGTGGCCGAACCGGCCTTCCACCAGAGCAACAAAGCCAGGCCTGACAAGCCGACCAGCGCCGCCACCCAGGCACTGGGCTCGGCCACGTCCACATCCTTGCGCAGCACGCGCAAGGCCGGCACGCGACGCAAGGCGAGCACCGGCGGTACGCCGAAGGCCAGCAATACGGTCAGCCCGACGCCGAAGCCTTCCAGCACGGGACGCCAACCTGCCGAAGGAATCGCCACGCGCAAGGCATCCGCCAGCCAATTGCCGACGATGGACTGCAGGCCGAGCGCGAGCAGCACGCCGATCGTGCAGCCGGCCAGGCCGAGCAGCAACAATTCGCCGACATGGATGCCCACCAGCGTGCGCTGGCTGGCGCCCAGGCAGCGCATGACCGCGCTGCCGGCAAGATGCCGGGCGCTGTGCCTGCGTGCCGCCATCGCCACTGCCACGGCCGCCAGCACCACCGATATCAGCGCAGCGAGGCCGAGGAATCGCCCGGCCCGGTCCATCGCGGCGCGAATTTCCGGCCGTGCGTCCGAAGCGGTTTCCAGCCGTTGTCCGCGGCCCAGCGATTGCCGGGTGCGCGCCAGGAATTTTTCCACCGCCGCCGGTTCACCCGCGACCACCAGCCGATGGATGATCCGGCTGCCCGGCTGCACCAATCCGGTGGCAGGCAGGTCGGCGAGGTTGAGGAATACCTTCGGGCCGGTACTGAAATAATTGAGCGAGGCTTCGGGTTCCTGCACGACCAGCGCCGCCAGGCGCAGGCTGGAGTTGCCGATTCGAATCGGGTCGCCGATCTTCGCGGCGATGGACTGCGCACCGGATCGTGACAGCCAGACCGAGCCGGGCCGCGGGACCGCGGGCGCTACATATTCCTCGCCGGTTTCGGAATCGACGATCCGGAACGTGCCGCGCAGCGGAAAGCCTTCGCCCAGCGCGCGAATCTCACCCATCTTCAAGCTTTCCCCGGCACCGACCATGCTGGGGAACGCGCGCGTCTGCGTCTGGCGCAGGCCAGGCAGATCGGCGTTGGCCAGCATCGCCGCAGGAATCGGCTCGTCGGCGCGCAGCACCGCATCGCCACCGAGCAAACGATTGGCTTCCATGGACAAGGCGCGTTCGGCGCGATCGGTCAGGAACCCGACCGCCGTCACCGACATCACGGCCAACACGATGGCGGCCAGCAGTATCCGGACCTCGCCTGCAGCAAGGTCGCGCCGCATCTGGCGCCAGGCGAGCAACAGGATCTTCACGCGGAAACCAGCCGACCGCCCGACAGGCGCAGGATGCGGCCGCAACGTTCGGCAAGCCGCTCGTCATGCGTTACCAGCACCAGTGTAGTGCCGGTGGTTGCGTTGAGTTCGAACAGCAGGTCGATGACGGCGCGGCCAGTGTCGGTGTCGAGGTTTCCAGTGGGCTCGTCGGCAAACAAAAGCGAAGGCCCGGTAACAAAAGCCCTTGCCAACGCGACGCGCTGTTGTTCACCGCCGGACAGTTGCCTCGGATAATGTTCGAGGCGTTCACCCAAACCCACGCGCTCCAGGATGCGTCGTGCGGGCTGCTGCGTTTCACGGTCGCCTCGCAACTCCAGGGGCAACATGACGTTTTCAAGCGCGGTCAGCGCGGGCAACAACTGGAAACTCTGGAACACGAAGCCGACCCGTTCGCCGCGCACTTTTGCGCGTCCGTCTTCGTCCAGCGCGGAAAGCACGATGCCGTCCAGGCTGACCGACCCGGTGCTCGGCGTATCCAGGCCGGCGAGCAATGACAGCAGCGTGCTCTTGCCCGAACCTGAAGCCCCGACCACTGCCACGGCCTCGCCAGCGGCGATGCGGAAACTCACGTCTGCCAGAATGGTCAATTCATGGTCCGGCAGCCGCACCCGCTTGCCCAGGCCGCTGGCCGCCAGTTCGCCAGGGCTTGAAAGCGTCGGCGATGCCGCAATTGAATCGATCATGATCGAGGAGCCCAGGGAATGAATAATCTATATGGAGCATGGCAGGCCCGGGTTCAACGGGGCGTCATGGTCTTACTGACGACACTTGCATTGTCCGGCGTGGCCGTGGCGGCCCCCTCGCGGACCGTGCTGGTACTCGGCGATTCGCTGTCGGCAGCCTATGGCCTGGCCGCCAACCAGGGCTGGGTGGCGCTGACGGCGCAGAAGATGCGAACGACGCACCCGAAATGGCGAGTCGTGAACGCCAGCATCAGCGGCGAAACCACGGCAGGCGGCGCAGCCCGGATCGCGGCGGAACTCAAGCGGACGCGGCCGGCGGTGGTCGTGGTCGAACTGGGCGCCAACGACGGACTGCGCGGCCTGTCCCTGCAACAGACGCGAGCCAACCTCGACCGGATCGTCGGTGCGTCCACGCGCTCGGGCGCCCGCGTGCTGATGGTCGGCATGCGCATGCCCCCCAATTTCGGCCCGACCTACACGCAGGGTTTCGAGAAGAATTACGTTGATCTTTCGAAGCGATACAAGACCGCCTTCCTGCCCTTCCTGCTCGCGCCCATCGCCGCCGAACGCAAGAACTTCCAGGCCGACAACATGCATCCGGTCGCCGCCGCGCAACCGCGCCTGCGCGACCATGTCTGGCCGGCGCTGCAGCCCTTGCTCAAATAAGGGACACGTTGCCTCAGGCTGCGGGATCCAGTTCGCGGATCGCGTCGTAGGTGTGGGTGAAGATGCCCTCGCCGTCCGTCGCCATCAGCCGGACGATCGCACGGGCCAGCGAATCGGCGGGAATCGCGCGGTAGGGCCGCAGGCGTCCTGCCATCAGCACGTTGGCGAGCGGAGCCAGCCGCTGGAACACTGCCTCCGCGGGCCGGCGCTGCTCGCGGGGACCGAGCAGCAGACCGGGCTGGAGCAAGTCCAGCCTCTGGAACCCCTTCTTCTCCATGGCATCTTCCACCTCGCCCTTCACGCGGAGATAGAAATTGGCCGACTGTCGGCTGGCGCCGGCGGAACTGACCAGGATGGCCTGCTTCGCGCCGGCGGTCTGGGCCAGCTGCGCGAGCTTCAGCACGAGTTCGCGATCGACCGCGATGAAAGCCTCGCGCGATCCGGCCGCCCTGATCGTGCTGCCCAGGCAGCACACATACGCATCGATAGTTCCATCCGCGAACTGGTTGATGGCCTGCTGGATCAGCTGATCGGATTCCGGCGACGCGAAGTCAACGATCGGTGCCTGGAGCCGTGAGTCCTTGATGGGCAAGCCACGACGCGTCGGCGCAACCACGCGGCCCTTGAAGCTGGAATCACGCAGCAATTCCCGCAGCACCAGGCCGCCGACCATGCCGGAGGCGCCCGCAAGCAGCACCTTTCGATCGGTCACGCCCATTCGCTCAGTTGTTCTTCCTCGTAGAGCCGCTTGAACGAGGGGCGCGCCTTCATCGCCGTCGCCATCCGCGCCAGGTTGGGCCATTCGATGGCCTGCTTGGGCAGGTTGCGCGACCAGCGCATCAACATCGTCAGGTGGAAGTCCGCAGCCGACATCCTGTCGCCGAGCAACCACGGGCCGTTCTTCGCCAGATGCTCGTCGATGGTCTGCCAGCAGGCCTCGATGCGCTTGCGCGAGCAGTCCTTCACGACATCCACGTTGGCCTCGCCTGCCACCTCGGCGGGGTAATACCAGTTGCGGAACAGCGGCTGCACCATGTTGGCCAGGTACAGCAGCCACTGGTAGTAACGCGCCCGCTCAATGCTGCCCACAGGCGGCGCGAAGCCCTTGGAGGGATGCGAATCCGCGAGGTGCATCAGCAGTGCCACGGACTCGGTGAGGGCCTCGCCATCGATGACCAGCGTCGGCACGACGCCGCTTGGATTGAGCTTGAGATAGTCCGGCGATTTTTGCTGCTTCGATTCGAAGTCGAGCAGTTTCAGCTCATACGGAAGTTCAAGCTCGATCAGCAGCCAGTGGATGACCAGGCTTGCCGCGCCGGGCGAATAATAAAGTGTGTGCATCGGTTCCCCGCGATTGGATGACGGCGACGCCGTCGCTGTTGGAAAGCTTATTCGACGACCACCGCAATTTTGGCGATGCGCGCCGCCCAGGCCTTGGGACCCGTCTGGTGCACCGACTCGCCGCGTGAATCCACCGCCACCGTCACCGGCATGTCCTTGACCTCGAACTCGTAGATCGCCTCCATGCCCAGGTCAGCGAAGCCGACCACGCGTGAAGACTTGATGGCCTTCGACACCAGGTAGGCTGCGCCGCCCACGGCCATCAGGTAAACCGATTGGTGCTTGCGGATGGACTCGATGGCAGTCGGGCCGCGTTCGGCCTTGCCGACCATTCCCAGCAGGCCGGTCTGCGCGAGCACCTGCTCGGTGAACTTGTCCATGCGCGTAGCCGTGGTCGGGCCCGCCGGGCCGATCACTTCATCGCGCACCGCATCCACGGGACCCACGTAGTAGATGAAACGGCCACGCAGATCCACGGGCAAAGGCTCGCCCCGATCCAGCATCTCGACGATGCGCTTATGCGCGGCATCGCGTCCGGTCAGCAGTTTGCCGTTGAGAAGGATGGTTTCGCCGGGCTGCCACTGCGTCACATCCTCGGGCTTGATGGAGTCGAGGTCCACGCGCCGGCCCTTCGACGAGTCATAGGTCAGCTTCGGCCAGTCTTCCAGCGAGGGCGGCTCGAGCGCTACCGGACCGGAGCCATCGAGCACGAAGTGCGCGTGTCGCGTGGCCGCGCAATTGGGAATCATCGCCACGGGAAGATTGGCTGCATGGGTCGGGTAATCGAGCACCTTCACGTCGAGCACGGTAGTCAGGCCACCGAGGCCTTGAGCGCCGATGCCGAGTGCATTGACCTTTTCGTACAACTCCAGGCGCAACTCTTCGGCGCGATTGGACGCGCCACGGGCGATCAGGTCGGTGATGTCGATCGGCTCCATCAGCGCCTCCTTCGCCAGCAGCATGGCCTTCTCGGCCGTGCCGCCGATGCCGATGCCCAGCATGCCCGGCGGGCACCAGCCGGCGCCCATGGTCGGCACCGTCTTCAACACCCAGTCGACGATGGAATCAGACGGATTGAGCATGGCGAATTTCGACTTCGCTTCGGAGCCGCCGCCCTTGGCCGCCACGATCACGTCCACGTTGCCACCCGGCACCACAGTCATGTTCACCACGGCCGGCGTGTTGTCCTTCGTGTTGCTGCGCTTGCCCGCGGGGTCGGCGAGCACCGAGGCGCGCAGGCGGTTGTCGGGATGGTTGTAGGCGCGACGCACGCCTTCATTCACCATTTCCTCGACACCCATCGTCGCATCGTCCCAACGCACGTCCATGCCGATCTTCAGGAAAACGGTGACGATGCCGGTGTCCTGGCAGATCGGCCGGTGGCCCTCGGCGCACATGCGCGAGTTGATCAGGATCTGGGCGATGGCGTCGCGCGCGGCAGGTGATTCCTCGCGCTCGTACGCTGCCGAAAGGTTCCGGATGTAATCAACAGGGTGGTAGTAGCTGATGTACTGCAACGCATCGGCCACGCTGGTGATGAAATCGTCCTGCTTGATGCTTGCCATCGGTGAAGCTCCTGGAATTATTGTTCGTGCGGGCTCAGTCGAGCTCGCTCCAGCGTGCGTAAGCGGACTCGAGCCGGGACTGCAGCTCGGACAATTGCCTGTTGGCCGCCTGCACTGCCGCGCTTCCCTCGCGATACAACTCGGGCGAGCTCACCCTTGCCGTTTCAGCCGCCACTTGCGACTCGAGCGTTTCGATCAGCGCCGGCAGTTGTTCGAGCTCGCGTTGTTCCTTGAAGCCGAGCTTGCGCTTTACCAGCACCGGCGGCGGTGCAGCAGCGGGCGCCTCGCGCGGAACCTGGGGCGTCAGCTTCGGCGCTACCCCGGCGACAACCGCCGCCGGCCGCTGGCGCTGCCAGTCGCTGTACCCGCCGACGTAGTCGCCTACCCGGCCATTGCCTTCCATCACCAACGAACTGGTCACCACGTTATCGAGGAATGCGCGATCGTGTGACACCAGGATCAGGGTTCCCGGATAGTCGATCAGCAGTTCCTCCAGCAACTCCAGCGTTTCCACGTCCAGGTCGTTGGTCGGCTCATCCATCACCAGCAGGTTGGACGGACGCGCAAACAGTTTCGCGAGCAGCAAGCGGTTGCGCTCGCCGCCTGACAATTTGGTAATGGGCGCGAGTGCGCGGTCCGGACTGAAAAGGAAGTCCTGCAGGTAGCCCATGACGTGCTTGCGGCCGCCGTTGATGTCGATGAACTCCCGGCCTTCGGAGACATTGTCGAGGGCGTTCCAGTCCTCCCTGAGCGCCCCGCGCAATTGGTCGAAAAAGGCGATCTCCAGGTTGCTGCCGCGCATGATCTCGCCCGACTGCGGCTGCAGGTCGCCGAGCAGCAACTTCAACAACGTGGTCTTGCCCGAGCCATTGGGTCCGATCAGCCCGATCTTGTCGCCACGCTGGATGACCGTACTGAAGTCCCGAACCAGCACGCGGTCGCCGAAGGCGAAATTGACGTGCTTGGCCTCGAAGATCTTCTTGCCGGACTTGGCGGCGGTGGCGGCGGCCAGGTTGACATTGCCGGCCTGCTCGCGGCGTTCGCTGCGTTCGCGGCGCATTGCCTTCAGGGCGGTGACGCGTCCCTCGTTGCGGGTGCGCCGCGCCTTGATGCCCTGCCGGATCCAGACTTCTTCCTGGGCCAGCTTCTTGTCGAACAGGATGTTGGCCTGGCTTTCGGCGTGCAGCCGCTCTTCGCGCCGACGCAGGTAATTTTCGTAATCGCCGGGCCAGCTCGTCACCTGGCCGCGGTCGATTTCAATGATCCGCGTCGCCAGGTTGCGCAGGAATGCGCGGTCATGCGTCACGAAGACCACGCTGCCGGCGAAGTTCTTCAAAAACTCTTCCAGCCAGGCGATCGATTCGATGTCGAGATGGTTGGTCGGCTCATCGAGCAGCAGCAGGTCTGGCGCGGCGACCAGCGCCTGCGCCAACAGCACGCGGCGCTTCATGCCGCCCGACAGCGCCGAGAATTCCGTGTCTTCGGGCAGGTCGAGTTTGCTGATCACTTCCTCGACGCGTTGTTCCAGCTGCCAGCCCTGGCCTTCGTCGATCAGCGCCTGCACGCGACCGAGCTCGTCCATGTCCATGTCGTCGCCGTCATGCAGCAGGTGGTGGTAACGGGCCAGGTGCGACCCGAGCTCGCCCAATCCGAGGGCGACCACGTCGAAGACCGTGCCTTCGAGCAGTTTGGGTACTTCCTGCGACAGCCCGGCGATGCGGCTGCCGAAGCTGCGCACTTCGCCGTCGTCGGCATGGATCTCGCCCGACATCAAGCGCATCAGCGTGGACTTGCCCGCGCCGTTGCGACCGACGATGCAGACGCGTTCGTTGGGTTCGATGCTGAGGTTGACCTGCTGGAGCAGGAGCGGGCCGCCGACGCTGAAGTCGACGTTCTGGAATACGATCAATGACATCCGCCCATTTTACCCGCACAGGGCTGTACCGCGCGGTGTCCGCATCAATCTGTGCGCCAGCCGAACTTCACTGCCGCTGCCAGACGCTAGACTCAGGGCATGGACACCCGGGCGGAAAAGCTCTGGCAACGCGGCATGGTCCACTTCCGTCAGGGGAACATGGAAGCCGCGAAAGCCAATTTCGAAGCGTTCCTGGCCCGCGAGCCGGGATCGGGGCCGGGCCATTTCCGACTTTCGATGGCCGAAGCGCGGCGTGGTCGTTATGCGGCCGCCCTTGCCTATGCGCACAGGGCGCTCGAAATCGACCCCGACCGGGTAGAGACCCTCGCCCATCTCGCTCGCTGCCACCTGGGCGCGGGCCAGCCCGAACGCGCCCGCACCCGCGCCACCCAAGCCTTGTCGATGCCGCGCGACAATCCGGTTGTACTCGACTCGCTGGGCGTCGTGATGACCCGCCTGGACGAACAGTCGCTCGCGCTCGAACTGTTCGACCAGGCGATCGCCCTTGCGCCTGGGCAGGCATCGATGCATTTCAACCGCGCGATGGCCAGGAAACAGTTCGGAATGGCGGAAGCGGCCGAACAGGACCTGGAAACCTGCCTGTCGCTTCAGCCCTCGCACGCCAAGGCGCACTGGATGCTGGCCGGGCTGCGCACACAGGACCTGGTGGGCAACCACCTGGTCCGGCTGCGGCGGCAGCTGGACGGCGCGCGCGATGGCGATCAGGAGCTGATCGCGCTCTCCCTGTTCAAGGAACTCGACGACCTGGCCGATACCGCGGAGGCCAGTCGCGCCCTCGCCCGTGGCATTGCGGCGCGTGGTCCCCGCGCAAGCGCCGCAGGCCACGACCAGGCGGCGCTGGTGGATGCATTGGTCTCCCGCTGCACTGACAAGTTCGTGCGCCCGCGCGAAGGTTCGCGCGCCGAGCACGGCCCGGTATTCATCGTCGGCATGCCGCGCTCCGGCGTGGGACTGTTGGGCAGCTTGCTGTCGCGGCATCCCAAGGTTTTCCATCTGGGCAGCCAGTCGCCTTTCTCGCGGTTGCTCATGTCGGAAGTTGGCAGCCAATCAACGCGCGCCCTGGCGGCCGCCGACATCGATTCGGCGGGCAAGCTCGATTTCGAAGCGCTCGGTGCGCGTTACCTTTCGGAAGTGGTTCCGGCCGGGGCGCGCAACGCCATGGTGTGCGAAAGCCAGCCGCTGAACTACCTTCAAGCGGGCTTCATTGCGCGAGCCCTTCCCGGCGCGCGTTTCCTGCACGTCAGCCGCGACCCGGTGGACAACTGCGTTTCCATCCTCGGCCACGCGGGTGGCGACGCCAGTATTCCCAGCCACGATCCGGCAGGCTTGGCGGCGTACTACGGCGACTACCTCCGGTTGATGCAGCACTGGCACGACGTCCTGCCCGGGCGAATCATGGATGTCAGCTACGAAAGCCTGGTGGACAAGCCCGAGATGATCCTGCGCGTGGTCTGTTCGTTCCTCGGCATCCGCTACGCCTCGTCCCTGCGACTGGGGCTGCAACTGCACCAGCGCAGCCTGGGTCGCGGCCGGCGCTACCTGCCGCAACTGCCGCTGCTCGAATCAGGACTGGCGCCGCTTTCGCGCAAATCACGCAGCGCCTGAGCTCTTGGCCTAAGATTCCCGGAGTCCAGCCGGGAAGACTGCCGCATGCGTACTTCGAGTTTTCGGGCCTGCCCGCTGTGTGAAGCCATTTGCGGGTTGGAGATGCAATTCGAAGACGGCCAGATGGTCGCCATCCGTGGCGACGACGCCGACCCCTTCAGCCGCGGCCATGTCTGTCCGAAGGGCAACGCGATACTCGACCTGGAAGCAGACCCCGACCGCCTGACCTCGCCAGTGCGCAAAGTGGACGGCGAGTGGCAACCCATTGGCTGGGACGAGGCATTCGCGCTGGCAGGACGCAGGCTTGCCGACGTGCAGAAGGAACACGGGCCCGCCGCGGTCGCCGCCTACCTGGGCAATCCGAACGTGCATCACTTCGGCCACATCGCCTACCTGCCGTCCCTGCTGCGCCTGCTGCGCACGCCCAACCTCTACAGCGCGTCCTCCGTGGACCAATGGCCGCACCAGTTCGTCAATGCCTTGATGTTCGGCCACCAGTTCCTGTTGCCGATTCCCGACATCGATCGCACCGATTACCTGCTGATGATCGGCGCGAATCCCGTCGCTTCGAATGGCAGCCTGATGACGGCGCCCGGCATTCCCCGCCGAATAAAGGAACTCACTGCGCGCGGCAAGTTGGTCGTGATCGATCCGCGCCGTACGGAAACCGCGGAACTCGCCAGCGAACACCACTTCATCCGCCCCGGAAGCGATGGCATGTTCCTGGTGTCGTTCGTGCAGGCGCTGATGCGCCAGGGCCCCGCGCGAACTGCGCATTACGAGGGAAAAATCGCCGGCCTGGACGATGCCTTGAAAGCCATCGCCGAAGTGGATTGCAGCGACGTCCTCGACGTCACCGGCATCGATGCCGACACCGTCGGCCGATTGGCCGCGGAGTTCTACGCCGCGCCCAGTGCAGTGGCCTATGGGCGAATGGGTGTTTCCGTGCAGCGCTTCGGCACGCTTTGCCAATGGCTGCTGCAGATAGCAAACCTGTACACGGGAAACCTCGACCGCGAAGGCGGCGCGCTGGTGAACGAGGCGGCGATTCCAATCACCGGCCCTGGCACCAGCAGCGGCCATCGGGGACGCTGGAAGAGTCGCGTCCGCGGGCTGCCGGAGTTCGCCGGTGAATTGCCGGTAGCCGTGCTGGCCGAAGAAATGCAGACACCCGGCGAAGGCCAGGTCCGCGCGCTGCTGACCGTCGCTGGCAATCCGGTGCTTTCAACGCCCGATGGTCGCAACCTCGATGCCGCGATCGATGCACTGGAATTCATGGTGTCGATCGATTTCTACATCAACGAAACCACGCGCCACGCCGACCTGATCCTGCCGCCGGCCTCGCCACTCACGCAGTACCACTACGACCTCATCTTCAACGCCTTCGCGGTGCGGCGGGTCGCACGCATCAATGTTCCCCTGCGCGAACGCAACGAAGGCGAGCGCGCCGACTGGGAAATCGTCAACGGCATCGCTGCCGCCTATGCCGAAGCCAGTGGCAAGCCATGGCAAGCGCTGCCTCCGCCAAAGACCATGATTGCCGCCGGACTCGCGAAAGGCAGCAGTGGGCTTGCGCTGGCGGACCTGGAAGCCGCGCCGCACGGGCTCGACCTCGGCCCGCTTCGCCCTTCCCTGTTGTCGCGTCTCGAAACCGCCAGCGGCATGATCGAAGCCGCTCCGCAGGCAATGCTGGACGAACTGCAAACACTTCGCGATGGACTCGCTGAAGCCGAGCCGCAAAGGCCGCTGCGCCTGATCGGCCGCCGTGATGCACGCAGCAACAATTCCTGGATGCATAACGCACAGCGACTGGTGAAGGGAAAAACGCGGCACCACCTGCTTATGCATCCGACCGACCTGGCTTCACGCAAGATCGAAAGTGGCGCCCGGGTCCGGGTGCGCTCGCGCGTGGGCGTGATCGAAACGGAAGTGATCGCCAGCGAGCAGATGATGCCCGGCGCCATCTGCCTGCCGCACGGATTCGGCCATGGCCTGGAAGGCGTGCGCCTGGCGCGCGCGAGCCAGGTCGCTGGCGCCAGCTACAACGACCTGTCGGACGCGATGTCGCTGGACGGCGCCTGCGGCAACGCCGCGTTGAACGGGCTCGCCGTGGAAGTCGAGCCCGCCTGATCGGGCATTATTCCTCGACCGGCCGCAGTTCCATGTCGAGGATGACTTTGCCTTGCGCGTGGCCGGACATGAGGTAGTCGAAGGCCGCCACCGCATCGCTGAAATCAAAGACGCGATCCACCACGGGCCTGACCTCGCCGGAATCCACGAGATGTGCAATCGCCTGCAACTGGGCGCCGTTGGACTCGGTGAGGTAGCGAAAGTAGCGGGCATTTCCAGCGCGCGCCGCGGCGTGGACCCGGCGCGACATCAACTGCATCACAGTGCGCACGACCAGGTTCCGGCCAAATTTCGCGATCATCTCCCGATCCGGCGGTCCCGCGACGCTGACCACGCAGCCACCTGGCTTCAACACGCGGAACGCCTTGAGCGTGTGCCCGCCCCCCAGCGTGTCGAAGACGATGTCGTAAACGCGGCCACGGCCCGCATAGTCTTCGCGGTCGTAGGCAATGACGTCGTGTGCGCCATGCGCACGCACGCGCTCGACATTGCGCGAACTGGTGGTCGAATCCACCTGCAGGCCCAGCCACCTTGCGTACTGGATGGCGAAACTGCCCAGTCCGCCGGACCCGGCATGGATCAGGATGCGCTGGCCGGGTCGCGCCTGCGCGCGGTCCACCAGGCCCTGCACGGTGGTCAACGCGACCAGTGGCAGCGACGCGGCGCCGACGACGCTGGTGCGTACCGGCGACATTGCCACGAAGGCTTCAGGCTGCACCGTGTATTGGGCGAAGGCGCCCAGCGTGTCGCGGCTGGCGCGAACGAAAACCCGATCGCCAAGCTTGAACTGGCTGGCCCCGGGGCCGACTGCATCGACGATTCCGCTGGCATCGAAACCGAGCGTCACCGGAAATGACAGCGCCTGCACGCGACGCAGCTCGCCGCGCAGCAGCTTGAAATCAATGGGGTTGAGGCTTGCCGCCCCTACCCGCAATCGCAACTCACCTGTTCCGGGCTCCGGCAGCGGCACCGACACCAGGCGCAGGCAATCCTTGGGGCTGCCGTAGCCTACGGCCTGCCACGCAAGCATTGCCTGCGTCATTGCACGGCGTCAGTGATGATGACCACCCGGGCCATGCACGTGGCCGTGGGTCAGCTCTTCCAGGCTGGCATCGCGCACCTCGGTCACTTCAATAGCGAAATGCAGGGTCTGGCCGGCCAGCGGATGGTTGCCGTCCACGGTCACTTCGTCGCCGTCGATCTTGGCAATGGCGACTGACATCGGGCCCTGCGGGGTCTGCGCCTGGAATTCCATACCGACTTCAAGCGTGTCCACGCCCTGGAAGGCTTCGCGCGGCACGACCTGGATCATCATCGGGTTGGGCATGCCGTAGCCCTCTTCCGGGGCGACGACCACGTTGAAGACATCGCCCTGCTGCTTGCCCGACATCTCCTTTTCCAGGCCCGGCACGATATTGCCGGCGCCATGCAGGTAGCTCAGCGGCGCACGGCCGTCGGAGCTGTCGATTACCTTGCCGGCGGCGTCGGTAAGGGTGTAGTGGAAGGTCGCGACGGTGCGCTCGCCGATTTGCATGATGGGATCTCGAGAGGAAGGGATGGGCGCCGGCTGGGCGCGAACGCGGATTATAAAACAGGCCCGGCCGGGACACACTCCAGCGCACTGGTGAGACAATAGCCGTTCAGGCGCGCTGCGCCCTCGCCAGATCCCCACATGTCCGCTGCCTACATCACCGAAACCGTGCTGGACGTCCGCCACTGGACGCCCGACTACTTCAGCTTCACGACGGCGCGCGACGACGGCTTCCGTTTCGACAACGGCCAGTTCGTGATGATCGGCCTGGAAGTGGATGGCAAGCCGCTGATGCGGGCCTACTCGATCGCCAGCGCCAACTGGGAAGAACAGCTCGAGTTCTTCAGCATCAAGGTGCCGCATGGCCCCTTGACCTCGCGCCTGCAGCACATCCGGGCCGGCGATACGATCCTGCTCAGCCGCAAGCCGACCGGCACCTTGCTGATCAGCGACTTGCTGCCGGGCCGGAACCTTTACCTGCTGAGCACGGGAACAGGCCTGGCGCCTTTCCTGGCCATCATCAAGGACCCGGAGACCTACGAGCGTTTCGACAAGGTCATCCTCACGCATGGCGTGCGCGCCGTGGCCGACCTCGCCTATGCCGACTACATCCGTCGCGAATTGCCGCAACACGAATTCCTGGGCGAACAGATCCGCGAAAAGCTGCTGTATTACCCGGCAGTCAGCCGCGAGGCCCACGAGCACCAGGGACGCCTTACCGATCTGATGGAAAGCGGCCGCATGCAGGCCGACCTGGGCCTGCCCACGATCGATCCTGCGCAAGACCGCTTCATGATCTGTGGCAGTCCATCCATGCTCGCCGACTTCCGCCGCATCCTCGACGCGCGCGGCTTCGGCGCCGCGCCGCGCATCGGCACGCCGGGTCACTATGTGTTCGAACGGGCGTTCGTCGAAAAATGAGTGGGCTCGCGCTCGACTTCCGATTGGCGGAGCCGGCTGATGCCGCAGCGCTCGGCGGGTTCATGGCACGCAACTTCGTGGCGGCTTACGGGCATTGCTCGACGCCGGAAAACATCCAGGCTGCCATCCACGAACATTATGGCGAGGCCGCGCAGCTTCGGCAGATCCAGGATCCGTCACGCTGGAACCTGATCGCGCTGCATGGCGATCAATGGGTCGGTCACGCGCAGATCAAGTCCGGTGGCGACGTGCCTGATGGCGTGACGGCGCGGCCTGCCATCGAGCTCAGCCGCTTCTATGTGGACACCGCATTCCATGGCCGATCGATCGCGCAGGCGATGATGGAAATGGTGAAGTCCCGGGCCCGCGAGCTCGGTGCGCGTTCGATCTTCCTGAGCGTGTGGCAGGAGCAACCGCAAGCCATCCGCTTCTACACCAAGGAAGGTTTCACGATCGCCGGTACGCTGGTGTTCGTTGTGGGCAATGATCCCAAGGACGATTGGCTGATGGTCCACACCCTGGATTGATGTCTGTTCCTGTCGACGGGTTCGGCGTTATCCTTGCCCCGACCACCAGGGGACATCGATGAAGCTTTCGTTTGCCGCGCTATGCCTGTCGCTGCTTCTAGCCATGCCTGCCCTGGCGAAACTCGAGGTCGGCGTAACGCCGCCCGACCTGCTCGGCAACACGCCGAAGAAGGACGAGATCCGCATCAGCCAGTTCAAGGGCACCGTGGTCGTGGTCACTTTCTGGGCGTCCTGGTGCGGCCCGTGCCGTCGCGAACTTCCGGTGCTCGACGCATTGCAGAAAGCCGCCGGCGACAAGGTCCGCATCATCGCGGTCAATGTCGAAGACACGCCCGAGGACTACCGCATCATTCGCAAGCAGATGAAGGGCAGCGCGCTGACCTTCACCCACGACCGTCGTGGCACCATCGCCAAGGGCTACGCGGTGAATTCCTACCCCAATCTCTACGTGATCGACCAGGCGGGAATCATCAGCGCGGTGCACGTGGGCTTCGACGACAATTCCCTGCTGGAAATCGTCGACGACATCAACAAGTTGCTGGTTTCGCCGCCCCGCGTCGCGGCGCCGGCGGCAGGCGCCGGCAAGGCTTGAATCAGAGGACCGAAGCCAGGTCCTTCTCGATTTTTTCCGGCGTATCGGTGGGTGCGTAGCGCTTCACCACGCGGCCGTTCTTGTCGATCAGGAACTTCGTGAAGTTCCACTTGATCGACTCCATGCCCAGCAGGCCGGGCTTTTCCTTCTTCAGCCACTTCCACAGCGGATGCGCCGAGCCGCCGTTGACTTCCACTTTTTCGTAAAGTGGAAAGCTGACGTCGTAATTCAGTGAACAGAAATTGCGGATTTCATCCGCGTCGCCCGGCTCCTGGTGGCCGAACTGGTCGCACGGGAAACCGAGCACCACCAGTCCCTGGTCCTTGTAGGTCTCCCAGAGTTTTTCCAGGCCCGTGTATTGCGGCGTGAACCCGCACTTGGATGCGGTGTTGACCACCAGCATCGCCTTGCCCTTGTAGTCGGCCAGCGGCTGGTCCTGGCCGTCCAGGGTCTTGGCGGAAAAATCGTAGGCAGTAGTCATGTCGGGCTCCGGAAGAATCAACACCAGCCAGCATCGGCCAAGCCGCCGGCAGCGTCAATGCGCCGCCGGGTCCCTGTCGCCGACCAACACGATATCGGCCGGTGGTCCCGCAGCCAGCGCGGCGTGCATGGTCGCGTCATCGCGCTTGCCTTCCCATCGGGCGATGAACATCGTGGCGACGCCATTGCCGATGATGTTGGTGATGGCGCGGGCCTCGGACATGAAGCGGTCCACGCCCAGGATCAGCGCGACGCCCTCCACGGGCACCTTGCCGCTGAGCGCGCCCAGCGTCGCCGCCAGCGTGATGAAGCCTGAACCGGTTACGCCGGCCGCGCCCTTGGAGGTCAGCAGCAGCACGCCGAGCAACACCAGCTGGTCGCCCATGCTCAGTTCGACACCCAGGGCCTGCGCGATGAAGATCGCCGCCATGGTCAGGTAGATGCAGGTGCCATCCAGGTTGAAGGAGTAGCCCGTCGGCACGACAAGTCCAACCACGCTGCGGTCGCAGCCGAGTTCCTCCAGGCGCTGGATCAGGCGCGGCAGCGCCGATTCGGACGACGACGTGCCCAGCACCAGCATCAGTTCGGCGCGGATGTAGACCAGGAATCGCCACAGCGAGAATCCGGACAGGCGCGCCACCAGGCCCAGCACCACCACCACGAACAACAGGCAGGTCAGGTACACCGCCGCCATCAGCCAACCCAGCGAGACCAGGGTGCCGACGCCGTACTTGCCTACGGTAAAGGCCATCGCACCGAACGCACCGATCGGCGCGGCCTTCATGATCAGGTGCACGATGCCGAAGAAGACGCCGCCGATTTCGTCCAGCCCGTCCAGGACCTTTCGCCCGGCGCTGCCCGCGTGCGTGAGTGCAATGCCGAACACCAGCGACACCAGCAGCACCTGCAACAGGTTGCCTTCGGTGAAGGCAGAGATGAAAGTGCGCGGGATGATGTCGAGCACGAAGCCGACCACGCCGCCGCTGGATTCCGCCTTCTGCTGGTATTGGGCAACCGCCGAGGCATCCAGCGTCGCCGGGTCGATGTTCATGCCGACGCCCGGCTTGACCACGTTGGCCACGACCAGGCCGATCACCAGTGCGATCGTGGTCAGGACTTCGAAATAAATAAGTGCGCGGACGCCGATGCGCCCCACGTGCTTGAGGTCGCCCATCCGTGCGATGCCGACCACGACCGTCAGGAATATCACCGGGCCGATGATCATCTTCACCAGCGCGATGAATCCATCGCCCAGTGGCTTCATCTTTTCGCCGAGGCCGGGCTCGAACACGCCGAGCGACACGCCGGCGACGATGGCCACCAGCACCTGCACGTAAAGCGATTTCCACCAAGCCTTGCGCATCAATCAGCCCTCCCCGGCCAGTCTACGGAGCGTATCGCAATCCGAAACGCTGCTGCGAATCTTGCGTACGCGGCGTTGGCACATAAAAAAAGCCCCGAGTGTTTCCACTCGGGGCTTTCTCAACTCGCGTTAGCGAATGACTTAGGCGATCTGTACCGCGTCAGCCTGCAGGCCTTTCTGGCCCTTGACGACGGTGAACGTCACTTTCTGGCCTTCCTGGAGCGACTTGAAGCCGCTGCCCTGGATGGAACGGAAATGGACGAACAGGTCCTCGCCGCTTTCCGGCGTGATGAAACCAAAACCCTTGGCATCATTGAACCACTTGACAGTACCGCTCTGGCGATCCGACATAACTAACTCCTTGGAACTTTACGATTTTCGCGACCCGGAACATCCGGGCCCAGACTGAGGTTGCAGGGAGCAAGCTTGGCGAAACGATGTAGCGGATCGGTTGGATCTACCGCACCGGGCCACAATTCACAGTGACCCTGGCAAACACAGTGTCGCGACCATACACCGTTCTGACGGGGAACGCTAGTCTCTCTGAACGCCGGTTCAGGTTGGAATCCTGAACGGCGTTCAGAATTTACCCTTGAACTCCACGCCAAAGGTTCGCGGCTCATTGACCACGCCGGTCAGGTTGTTGAAGTCGATGCCGTAGATCAGCTGCTCCTCGTTGGTGATGTTGCGACCGAACACCGCCACCTCGCGATCGCCATCGGCCCAGTTGTAGCCCACCCGCAGGCCGCCTTCCAGCAGGGGCTTGCCGTGGAACTCCGCAGATTCATACAGGAAGTAGTTGATTTCGCTGCGGTAGGACCAGTCGGTGAAGGCGAAGAACTCGCCGCGCGCCAGCGGCACGGCGTAGCGGGCGGTGAAATTGTGGATCCACTTCGGCGCCTGCGGCAGGCGATTGCCGTCGATGGAGTAGATGCCAGAGCCGGGTGGGACCTCGGGGTCGGTCACGTCGCAGCCACCGCCGCAGCCCTGTGTGAACAAGTTCGGATCGTTGATCTCGGTGTCGTTGAGGCTGGTGCCCCAGGTGACCAACAGGTTCTCGCCCAGGTAGGCATCGAAGTCGAGCTCGAAGCCCCTGCCCTCGGTGCGCCTGGCGTTGATCAGCTGGTTGAAGTTGGCCGCGCCACCCACCGCCGTCAACTGCTGGTTGTAGACGGTGTAGTCGAACGCCGTCAGCGACACGCGTGCACGCTTCTCGAACAGGTCGGCCTTGATGCCGATCTCGCGCGACAGCACGGTTTCGGAATCAGCGGTCGATATCGAATCGCCGAACAACAGGCGACCCTGGATGCTGGGCGCGCGGAAGCCGTTGGCGATGCGCGCATACACATTCACGTCTTCGCTCGCCGCCCAGGTCGCGCTGACGTCCCAACTGGTGTCGGTGGCGTCGGTGCTGGTGGACAGCTGTCCGATAAAGGTCGGCGAGAACGGCGGTGCCTGCAGGCGGTTGGCCACGAAGTCCTTCTGGTCATCGGTGTAGCGCACGCCGGCGCGCAGCTTCAGGGACTCGGTCAGGTCGTAATCGCCCGAGAGGTAGATAGCCCAGGCCTTGGTCTGCTGTTCCTGCGTGGCGAAACCATTTTGCGGACGGCCGGGTGACAGCGAGTCGTAGTTGTAGCTGTCGATGGTGAAGTCTTCATCGAAGTAATACAGGCCGGCCTGCCAGTCGAAGCGACCCCACTCGTTGGATTGCAGGCGGAATTCCTGGCTGAACTGGCGGTGCGACGGCATGCCGTCTGCCGATTCGGCCGCGAACGGGATGAAGCCCGGACCCGAGGTCGGAAGGAAGAACGCGCCATAGCCGCCATCGATGTCGCCACGGCTGATCGTGTCGACGCTTTCATAGCCAGTGATGGAGAACAGGCTGGTGCTGCCGAAGTTCCAGGTCAGGCGCGCGTTGCCGCCGATCTGGTCGAGCTTCTGGTAGTTGTCGCCGTCGATCGAGATTTCATCGCGCTCGAAACCGGGCACCAGTTCATTGTCGCCCGGCGTGATGATGTTGGCGCGGAACAAGCGTGCGGTGCCATCCAGATGACGGGTATGCACGTTGAGCAGTGCTTCGAAATCTTCGCTGGGCTTGATCAGGAACTGCAGGCGCGCGGCATATTCCTCGTAACCCTCCAGCGCATCGTCCTCACCGGTGAAGGTGTTGTCCACCCAGTCGGCGCGACGCTGGTAGATGCCGGAGAAGCGCGCGGACACGGTGTCCGACAGGGCGCCCGTCACTGCGCCTTCGATGTTGGTGGTGCCGAAGGTGCCGTAGGAAATGCGGCCGTAGCCGCCGAATTCGGATTCCGGACGCGCGGAGTCGAACTTGACCACGCCCGCGGGCGAGTTGCGGCCGAACTGCGTGCCCTGTGGGCCGCGCAGCAATTCAATCTGGTCCAGGTCGAATACCGGGAAGCCCTTGAGGATCGCGTTTTCCTGGACCACGTCGTCATACACCAGCGACACCGGCTGCGATGCATTCAAGTCGAAATCGGTGTTGCCGAGCCCGCGGATATAGAAGCGCGGAAAAGCGCGGCCGAACGAGGATTCGATCTGCAGGCTGGGCAGTCGGCCGGCCAGGAACTTCACGTCTTCGCCACCGGAGCGCAGCACGTCGAGTTTCTCGCCGCTGATGGCGGTGATGGACACCGGCACGTCCTGGATATCTTCCACGCGACGTTCGGCGGTCACCTTGACAGCCTCCAGCGTGGTCGGCTTGGCCGGTTCGGCAGGCTTGTCGGCCTCCTGCGCGAAGGCGAAGCTGGAGGGAAGCGCGAGGACGATGGCCAGGGCCAGCAAATCAGGACGAAGCGAAGCGAACTTGGTGCGAGCCATGGGGGTTCCCGGGGGTTATGAACCCGTTAATTCTAGTCGCCCTGGCCGGCCCCTCGCAATGCGGATCGATAGCGTCGGCTGCACGGAACGGGGCTGCCGTCCCGCATCACCAGTCGGGCGTCTCCCGACTCCAGGGGCTGGATTTCGAGCACCTGGTCCAGGTTGACCATGAAACTGCGGTGCACCCGGATGAAACGCGCCGGATCCAGCCGCGGCTCGATGGCCGCCATCGTGATGCGCAAGGGATAGTCGTGGCCACGAACCCGCAGGTTGACGTAGTTGCCCGAGGCCTGAAGCCACTCGATGTCGTTGGCGGAAACCAGGAACTCCTTGCCCAGCTTGCGCACCAGGAAGCGGTCCGGCCGCTCGACCGGTTCCACGGGCAAGCCCTCGTCCGGCGCCACCAGCAGGCGTGCCTCGCCTTGCAAGCGCAGCAACAGCAGCCGATATAGCCCGACCGTCAGGAGGATGCCGGCATAGGTCTGGCTGTCTTTAATGAATTCGTAGGCAAGCTCCCGCGGCCAGTTTCCGAAGTCATAGTCGCCACCCATCGCCGCGTAGGCAATCTCGCGCAGGCCCACCATGGCAAGCACATGCACTACCGAAAACAGGATGGCCCCAGGCACATGCCAGGGCAGGCTGCGGCGCAAGGTGCCGAAGTGGAGCGGAAAGCGTCGCTCGAAGGCGATCACCGCCGGCACGAGGGCCAGCAGCACCAGGTTGCTCGACCATTCCCAGACCACCGGTTCCCAGGCCGCGAACTTCAGGTGCACGCGGCTGACGTCGAGGTTGACGATGACGCTGTTGACCACCGCCGCAAACAGGTAATTGAGCACCCAGAAGCCGACCTCGAACCAGCGGCGCCAGGGCAGGTAGCGTTTCAGCAGGTCTTGGGACGGATCGGGCATCGCGCATTCTAGCCATCGCTGGGCTTGCGCCGATCCCTTTTCGTCCCTCGCTTCCACCATTCGTCACTGCCACCGACCCAGACACCCCCTGGCGGTATCCGCCCTCCGGCGAGGAACGCAATCTTGCGGCCACCCCAGCCGGAGATCCCCATGGAACCACGCCGCCACGACCTGGACGCGCTGCGCGCCCTCGCCTTCGCCCTGCTCATCGCCTACCACCTGTGCATGCTGTACGTGCTCGACTGGGACTGGCATATCAAGAGCAGCTATCTGGCCGAGTGGCTGCAATGGCCGATGCTGTTCGTCAATCGCTGGCGCATGGACCTGATCTTCCTGATCTCGGGTGTTGCGGCCGCCTTCCTGCTCAAGCCCGGCAAGGCCTGGACCTTCCTTCACCAGCGCAACAAGCGACTGCTGATCCCGCTGGTGTTCGGCTGCCTGGTCATCGTGCCCATCCAGCCCTACGTCCAGGGCATCGGTACCGGTGCGGTGCAGCCAGGTTTCATCAAGTTCCTGGGCGATTACTTCAGCGGCGGGCCGTGGCCCGTCGACGCCTTCGACGGCTGGGAGGACAGTTTCACCTGGAACCACCTTTGGTACCTGGCCTACCTCTGGATGTACACCGCCGCGCTTGCGATGCTGAGCCCCCTGTTGAACTCGCGCCCAGGCCTGGCACTGCGCGCCAGGCTTACCGCCCTGCGCGGCCCCTGGCTGATGATCCTGCCTGCCCTGCCGCTGCTCGCCTACACGCTGCTGTTGCAGGTTCGTTTCCCGGACCGCGGCGATTTCGTGCACGACTGGTATCGCAATGCGATGTACTTCACCGTGTTCGTCTACGGCTACCTGATCGCGAAGGACGATGGCTTCTGGGCGGAAGCACTGCGGCTGCGCAAGGCCAGCTTGCTGGGCGCGCTCGCCTGCGTCGTGCCCTACCTTGCATTGGTGGCCACCCTTCCCGACGACCTGCCCTACTGGCAGCAGGCCACGGTGTGGACGCTGCGCAACCTGTATGTATGGATGATGCTGCTCGCCATCCTCGGCTGGTCGCATGCCTTGTTGAACAAGCCCTTTCGCTGGCTGCCGTGGGCGAAGGAGGCGGTCTATCCCTGGTACCTGCTGCACCAGAGCCTGATCGTGCTGCTGGCCTATTGGCTGGTGCCGCTACGACTGGGCGGCACGCTGGAAGCGAGCCTCGTGCTGGCGGGAACCATCGCTGGATGTTGGCTGGTCTTCGCCGCCGTACGTCGGATCCGCTGGCTGCGGCCCTTGTTCGGGCTCAAGCCTTCAGCGGGAAAAGGACCAGCTGACCATCCGCCCGTCGCGATACGGCATCACGCCGTGGAAGGGTCGTAGGTCCGCATCGAAAACCAGGGGCAGGAAATGCCGGTCGCCCTCCCACAGGGGGAGCGCGGCCACGGCGTCCAGCGCCACCCATTCCAGGTTGCCTTCGGGGTTTTTGGTGAAGGGCTCGCCCGAGAATGTTTCGATCAGGAAGATGAAACCCAGCCAGTCCTCGCCGTTCTTGCCGAAGCCCGGCCAGCTGATGGTGCCGCGCATCTGCATGGCTTCGCAGTGGATGCCGGCCTCTTCCAAGATTTCGCGACGCATCCCGGCCAACACGTCTTCATCGGCCTCGACCTTGCCACCCAGGCCGTTGTACTTGCCCAGGTGCTGGTCCTCGGCGCGGGCATTGCGATGCACCAGCAACACGCGCTGGCGGTCGGGTGAGAGCACATAGCCCAGTGTGGCGACGATCGGGCAATAAGGCATGGCAGGCTCGCTTCAGTAGTCGCGCAGGGTACCCGAGTGGCAGTAACATCAGCCAGCGGCATCCACCAACGATTCCAGGGAGAAAAGACCATGGCCAAGGGCATGGAGCAGAAAAAGGAAGCGAAGAAGAAACCGACCAAGTCCCTCAAGGAAAAGCGCGCCGACAAGGCCGCCAAGAAGGGCAAGTAAGTCCCGCCGGCGGGGCGGGCCCTGCCCGCCCCCGGCAATTGGCCGTTTTTCCGGTGTTTGCCGCGGGCTTGGACTAGAATGGAGGCCATTGTCAGGAACTCCCATGGCCAAGCCCAACTACCAGTTCGAAAAACGCCAGCGCGATATCGCCAAGAAGAAGAAGCAGGACGAAAAGCGGCAGCGCAAGCTGACCAAGGATCCTTCCGAAGAAGGAAGTGAGCCCGGCGACGCACCTGACGCGACGGTTGAACCCACCCCTGAAAGCTGATTTTCCCGATTGCCCCGGCGTCGTCGTCGTCGGCGGCGGACCCGCAGGGCTGATGGCCGCAGAGGCTGCGCTCGATGCCGGCCAACCCGTGGACCTGTTCGAAGCCAAGGGCTCGGTTGGCCGCAAGTTCCTGATCGCGGGCAAGGGCGGCCTGAACCTCACTCATTCCGAATCGCCGGACCGCTTCCATGGTCGATACGGTGCGCGTGCAGGCGTGGTGGCGGGCTGGTTGCATCAATTCGACAATGACGCCTTGCGCGAATGGGCGCGGTCGCTCGGCGTCGAAACTTTCGTCGGAAGTTCCGGCCGGGTATTTCCCGCGGACATGAAGGCAGCGCCGCTGTTGCGCGCCTGGGTGCGACGCCTGCGCGAAGGCGGCGTCCGCTTCCATGTCCGCCATCGCTGCACCGGATTCGATGCGGGGGGCGCACTTGTTTTCGAAACTCCAGAAGGCGCGTTACGCGTGCATGCAGGGGCGACCGTACTCGCACTGGGTGGCGGCAGCTGGCCGCAGCTGGGTTCCGATGGCGCCTGGACCCAGTGGCTTGCGGCGCAAGGCGTGCAAGTGCATCCATTGACGCCTGCCAATTGTGGTTTCGACATCCCGTGGACCGAACACTTCAGCAGCCGCCATGCCGGCGCCCCCGTCAAACCTGCGTGGCTCAGCCTGACGGTCGGCGACGCCGACACCGTCCGGAGGCAGGGCGAGTTCGTCATCACCGCCACGGGCATCGAAGGCAGCCTGGTCTATGCCTTGTCCGGGCGTATCCGCGACGCGCTGGCAAGGCATGAGCCCTTTCGCCTTGAACTCGACCTCGCGCCGGAAAAGAGCATCGCCTGGGTCAGGCAGCAACTTTCACTGCCGTCCAAGGGTCGATCACTGAGCGAACAATTGCGGCGACGGCTTGGCATTTCCGGCGTCGAGGCTGCATTGCTGCACGAGATCGTGCCCCGGCCCGACATGAAAGACCCCGCGGTCCTGGCGCAATGGATCAAGGCCCTGCCCTTGCAGCCCCTGCGGCCAAGGCCCATCGAAGAAGCGATCAGCAGCGCCGGCGGCGTCAGCATCGAAGCACTGGATCCGGGGTTGATGTCGCGCAATATCCCCGGCCTGTTCTGCGCCGGCGAGATGCTCGATTGGGAAGCCCCCACCGGCGGATATCTGTTGGCGGCGAGTTTCGCCAGCGGACGACGCGCCGGCGAAAACGCGGCGAAGTGGATCAGCGAAAAATCCTCGCGAGCCTGAATGAAACTGTGACGGGCCTTCCGCTTCGTCAAGGGATATGGTGAAATCGGGTCGCTTTCGCCCTGGCAGCACCGCACGTGCTGCGCTCCACGCCCCCCGGCCAGGTTCCAAGACACCACCAGATTCAGCCCGAGGGAAGATCCATGCCGAGTTCCGAAATTGAGCGTCGCAAGTCCCAGCGTGAGCTCTCAAGCGTCCTGAAACGCGAGCTCAACGAAGCACAACTCACGACGCTGCAAGGTCTTGAACAGTTTGGCTGGGAATTGAAGTTCGTCCGACGCAAACCATTCCAGACGCCCATCGCGGTGGTGTTCGATGGTGACCGCAAGAATTTCGCAGTGCTCGAAGTCGATGGAAGCCTGAACGAAAATCCCGGCTTCGAAATTCGCCAGTCCTGAACGCCGAGGACTCCCGATTGCACGAGTCTCCCCAGGATTCCCCTACCGTCGCGGCTTCCCTCGCGCTGGTCGATGCGATTGAAGCGCGCATCCTCGGTTCGCTGATTGAAAAAGAAGCGACCACGCCGGAAGCCTATCCGCTGACCGCCAATGCGTTGCTGCTGGCCTGCAACCAGAAGAACAATCGCGACCCGGTGCTTGAACTCGAACCAGGTGAAGTCGGCCATGCCTTGCGCGTGATGGAAGAACGCGGCCTGGTGCGATCCGTGCACGGCGCGCGCGCGCAACGCTACGAGCATCGTTTCAACCAGAGCTGGTCGGTCACCCTCAAGCAGCAGGCCATCCTTTCGGTGATGCTGCTGCGGGGACCGCAGACCGTCGCCGAACTGTTGAATCGTTGTGAGCGCCTGCAGGCCTTCGCCGACACCGAGGAAGTCCGCCTGGCGCTCGACCGCCTGATGCAGCGCAACCCTGCCCTGGTGATCAAGCTGGGACGGCAATCAGGCCAGCGCGAAGACCGCTACATGCATTTGTTGTGCGGACCAGTGGACGAAGCCGCCTTCGCTACGTCGGCACGCCCATCGTCCGGCGAGCGCGCCGATCCCAGCGACATCGAGAGCCGCCTGGAATCCCTGGAAGCACGCGTCGCGGAACTCGAAGCGGAACTGCAGCAGCTGCGCCAAACCGACACCTGAGACTTCGACTTACTTCCGGACCCGGAAGCTGCGACCCTTGATTTTTCCGGCGCGCAATTTTTCCATTGCCTTCTGCGCATGCGAGCGCTTGACCGCGACATAAGTGCGCGTGGCGAAGGTATCGATCTTGCCAACGACGTCCGCCGGCAATCCGGCCTCGCCCGTCAGCGCGCCCATGATGTCACCAGGCCGCAACTTGTCCTGGCGTCCGCCATCGATGATCAGCGTCACCATCGGCGGCTGCAGCGGCGCCGAACGGCTACCACCGGCAAGATTCAAACGACCCCAGGTCGCCGCGCTGCCCTGCGCAGCTTCGATGGCCGGAATCCGGCCGATTTCCACGGAAGCGCACAGGTGGATCGCCAGGCCCTTGCTACCGGCGCGGCCCGTGCGACCAATGCGATGGATGTGGATTTCCGGATCGGACGGCAGTTCATAACTGAACACTGCGGGCAGATCCTTGATATCGAGACCGCGCGCGGCGACATCGGTCGCCACCAGTACCGAACAGCTGCGGTTGGCGAAACGCACCAGCACTTCGTCGCGGTCGCGTTGTTCCAGGTCGCCACTCAGCGCCAGCACGGAAAATCCGCGCTTTTCGAGCTCGCCCGCCACGTCTTGCGTATCGCGGCGCGTGTTGCAGAACACCAGCGCCGATTCGGGCCGATGCTGGCCGAGCAGGAAGGCCAGCGCCTCGGTCTTGCGCGTGCGTTCGACTTCGTAGAAGACCTGTTCGATCTCTTCATCGCCGAGCAGGCTTTCGACGGTCACTTCCATCGGATCGCGCTGCACGCGTCGGCTGATGGCGCGGATCTCGTCGGAATACGTCGCAGAGAACAACATCGTCTGGCGTTCGGCCGGCAGTTGCGCGATCACGTCGGCGATGGCGTCGCCAAAGCCCATGTCCAGCATCCTGTCGGCTTCGTCCAGGACCAGAGCCTGCACCTTTTCCAGGGTCAGGTGGCCCTTGTCCAGCAGTTCGAGGATGCGGCCCGGCGTGCCCACCACGATGTGCGGCTCGTGCACCAGCGAGGCAATCTGCGGCCGCAGCGAGATGCCGCCGCACAGGGTCAGCAGTTTGATGTTCGGAATGAATCGCGCCAGCCGGCGCAGTTCCTTGCTGACCTGGTCGGCCAGCTCACGGGTCGGGCACAGCACCAGGCACTGCACGCGGCTGATGGAAGGATCCAGGCGCGACAGCAGGCCCAGCCCGAACGCTGCGGTCTTGCCGCTGCCGGTCTTGGCCTGTGCGATGACGTCCCTGCCCTGCAGCACCCAAGGCAGGCTGGCGGCCTGGATCGGGGTCATTTCTTCGTAGGCGAGGGCCTGCAGGCCCTGCTGCAAGGCGGGTGAAAGCTCGAGTTCGGAAAAGCTGCTCATGCGAAATTATCGCATGGATGCCGCGTGGCCTCAGCCGAAGCCAGGGCTGGCCAGCGCGCTCAGGAAGGCAGGAAATATCCGCGGTTCGAGCAATATCGTCACCAGGACACCATAGGCGGCGCCCCACAGGTGCGCGCTGTGGTTGATCCGGTCGCCGCCCTGGCGATCCGAATAGATGCTGTACGCGACATACAGCACGGCGTAGATGATCGCCGGCATCGGAATGAAGAAGATCAGGATGGTGGTCCAGGGCGCGAACAGGATGTAGGCAAACAACACGCCCGACACCGCGCCGGACGCGCCCAGGCTGTAGTAGTTCGAATCATCCTTGTGCTTGAAGTAGGTGGGCAGGATCGAGGCGACCAGCCCGCCAACGTAGAAGATGGCGAAACCGAAAGGTCCAAGCACCGCGTTGTAGAAGACCTCAATCACCTCGCCGAAGAAATACAGGGTGATCATGTTGAACAGCAGGTGCATCAGGTCGGCATGGATCAGCCCGTAGCTGACCAGGCGGAAGTATTCCTTCTTCCTGCTGATGGCCGGCGGCCACAGGATCAGCGCGTCGATCATCTTGGCGTTGTTCATCGCCGTGAAGGACACGGCGCAGGTGATCGCGATCAGGATGAGGGTCGTCGTCAGCATGGTTCAGCGCATCAGCTCGTAGGGGCCGCCGCGCTCGAGCGCACGCTGGTAGGCCGGCCGCGCGTGGATGCGGGCCAGGAAATCCATCGACTTGGGCCGGCTGGCATCCAGCCCGCCGCGCGACGCCGCGGCTTCCAGCGGGAAGCTCATCTGGATATCGGCGCCGCTGAAGTCTTCGCCGGCAAACCAGGTGGACCGCCCCAGTTCCGCTTCGATGAAGTCCAGGTGCGTCTTGAGTTGCGGCCGGATGAAACGCGCCATCACCTTGTCCACGATGCCGTGCACGATAGGCTTGATGAAAAAAGGCGCGGGCGCCTGGCGAACCTTGTTGAAGATCAGGCTCATCAGCAGCGGAGGCATGGCCGAGCCTTCCGCATAGTGCAACCAGTACGTATAACGCAGCCGGTCGGCGGAATCGCGCGGCGGCGCCAGCCTGCCGTTGCCATGCCGGTCTATCAGGTATTCGACGATGGCGCCGGATTCGGCGATGGTGTTGTCGCCATCGCTGATCACCGGCGACTTGCCGAGGGCGTGCACTCGGCGAAGTTCGGGTGGGGCGAGCATCGTTTGCGGATCACGCTTGTAACGTTCGACCTGGTAGTCGAGGCCCAGTTCCTCGAGCAGCCATAGCACGCGCTGCGACCGCGAGTTGTTGAGATGGTGGACGGTGATCAAGCGGGTGCCCCTGCGCGGCGCGGAATCGCCGGCGACAGTCTAGCCTGAGGCCGCCTCGCGCGTCGCCGTCGCACCGGCGACTTCCGGGGAATCCAGAAGCTGCGTGATGACCGCGTCTTTTTCGATCCACATCGAGTTCACCCAGCGCTGGAAACGAACCCTCGCCGCCGAGTCGTTCTCGTAGCTGATGCCAAGCAGCTCTTCGGGGATGGCGCGCTCGATCACCCGGACCCGCACCTCGGGAATGCGCCCCGACACCAGGTCGAGCATGGTCGGGATGCCAGCCGGATAGACAATGGCCACGTCCACCACCGAATGCAGCGCGCTACCCATCGCGTCCAGCACGAAGGCCACGCCGCCCGCCTTGGGCTTGAGCAGGTGCCTGTACGGGGATGCCTGCCGGGCGTGCTTGGCTGGCGTGAAGCGCGTGCCTTCGACGAAATTCATCACCGACACCGGCATGCCCTTGAACTTCTCACAGGCACGGCGCGTGGACTCGATGTCCTTGCCGGCCAACTCTGGACGCTTGGCCAATTGCTTGCGCGAGTAGCGCTTCATGAAGGGGAAATCCAGCGCCCACCAGGCCAGGCCCAGGAACGGCACCCAGATCAACTGGCTCTTGAGGAAGAAGCGCAGGAAGGGCATGCGCCGGTTCAACACGGTCTGCAGCACAGTGATGTCCACCCAGCTCTGGTGGTTGGCCAACACCAGGTAATGGCCGTCATTGCGCAAGCCCTCCAGTCCGTCCACGTGGATCTTGGTCGGAGTGAAGTGGACGACCAGGGCGGCGTTCACCGCAATCCAGCTTTCCGCCAGGCGCACCAACAGCACGGCGAAAAAATCACGGGCGGCGCGGACCGGCAGCAGCCACTTCAGGAAGGCCACCACGAACAAGGGCAGCGTGTGCACCACCGTACTGATGGCGATCAGCGCGATGACAAAGGGTGTCCGGATCGGACCGGGAATCCAGGCAAGCATATGTTACGTATTTTCCCCCAAGCAGCCGTGCAGGGCCAGTACCGTCGCAACAAAGCCGGTGCCACCCGACCAGGCAAATTTACTTGCCGCCTCCATACCGGCATCATCGACGCTTTCCCATACCGGCCCGGCCATGACCCGAACCCTCGTCTTCGCCTGTTTATTGGCTTCTTTCTCGCCCGCCACGATCATGGCCGCAGACAAAGCCCTGTCCACCGTGGCCGAGCGATCCGGATTCAAGCAGACCGGCCGATATGACGAAGTGCAGGCGCTCTGCTCGGCGTTCCAGGCGAAATATCCAGAGGCGGTTCGCTGTTTCAGTTTCGGCCGCACGCCCGAGGGCCGGCCGATGCTTGCGATCGCCGCATCGCGAACGGGCGCGCTCGATGCGACACAAGCCGCTGCGCGCAGCTTGCCCGTGCTGCTCGTCCAGGGCGGCATCCATGCCGGTGAGATCGACGGCAAGGACGCGGGCTTCCTGGCGCTGAGGCAGGTGCTCGACGGCAAGGCGGCAAAGGGCGCACTCGACAAGCAGGTGCTGTTGTTCGTGCCTGTGTTCAACGTGGACGGCCACGAACGCTTTGGCCGATGGAATCGTCCCAACCAGCGCGGTCCGGAACAGATGGGCTGGCGCACCACCGCGCAGAACCTCAACCTCAATCGCGATTACATGAAGGCCGATGCGCCCGAGATGCAGGCGATGCTGGCGCTGGTGAACGAATGGGATCCATTGGCCTACATCGACCTGCACGTTACCGATGGCGCGAAGTTCGAACACGATATTTCGGTGCAGGTCGAGCCGATCCACGCCGGCGACGACGACCTGCGCCAGGCCGGAACCCAGCTCCGCGATGCCGTGCTGGCCAACCTCAGCGCGCACGGCTCGCTGCCGCTGCCCTTCTATCCTTCTTTCCGTGTCAACGACGACCCCAGCTCGGGCTTCGAGGATGGTGTTGCACCCCCTCGCTTTTCGACCGGCTATTTCCTGCAGCGCAATCGCTTCGGCATGCTGGTGGAAACCCACTCATGGAAGGACTACCCGACCCGCGTGCGGATTACGCGCAACACGGTCGTCGCGGTGATGGAACAGATTGCAGCGCATGGCGGCGATTGGCTTGCGCGCGCGAAGGCTGCAGACGCACGCTCGGCGAATCTCGGCGGCAAGTCGGTGGCGCTCGATTACCTGGCCAGCGACAAGGTTCGAAACATTGCATTCCGCGGTTACGAATACACGCGCACGCCATCGGAAATATCCGGCGCGCTGATGACTCGCTACGACGAATCCCGTCCGCAGGTGTGGACCGTGCCGATCCGCGAGGATGTGCAACCCAAGACTGTGGTCACGGCACCGACCGGTGGCTACCTGGTGCCTGCCGCCGATGCCCAGTGGGTCGCCACCAAACTGGCGCAGCACGGGGTGAGCTTCCAGCGAATCGATCATCCCGTCAGCGCGCGCACGTTCGAGGTATTCCGCACACCCGGCGCCAGCTTCATGGCGCAGTCGGTGGAAGGCAGGCAGCGAACCACCCTGCCGGGAAACTGGACGAGCGAAACCCGCGCGCTCGGCGCCGGGGCGCTGTACATCCCCATCAACCAGCCCGGTGCGCGACTGGTGATGGGGCTGCTGGAACCGCAGGCGCCTGATTCCCTGGCTGCCTGGGGCGAATTCAACAACGCATTCGAGCAGAAGGAATACATGGAGGACTACGTCGCCGAGGACGTAGCCCGCGATCAACTCGCCGCCGATCCGGCGCTGGCCGCGGAATTCGCTGCAAAATTGCGCGACGATCCGGAGTTTGCGAAGAACCCGTCCGCCCGACTGCAATTCTTCGCGCGTCGGCATTCTTCCTGGGACGAGCGCTTCAACCTCTATCCGGTGCTGCGTACGGCTGCCGCCCCCGACTGATCCGGGGCGGAGCTATCTCGCCGGCTGCGGAGCGACTAGACGTCGGTCGAAACTTCGCGCACGACTTCGGCAGTCGTGGATGCGCTGGCACTGCGCACCACGTCGGCCAGGGAAACGATGCCGATCACGCCGCCCTGGTCGTTCACGACCGGCACGCGACGGATCTTGTTCGACTCCATCACTTCACAGCAGGTTTCCAGGCTGGCGTCGGCATCCACCGACACGCAAGGCGTGGTCATGCAGTCGCTGGCCTTGGCATCCGCCGAGTTCTTGCCCGCCGCCACGATCCGGGTGGCGATGTCTCGGTCGGTGATCACACCGGCCAGCTTGCGGCTCAGCATGTCCTCGACCACGGGGATTTCGCCGCAGTCGTTGTCCACCATCAGGCGGGCCACTTCGGTCAGCGAAGAATTGGGCGTGCAGCACGCCGGGTTTTCAGTCATCACGGTCGATACGGTCATGGGTTTCTCCTGGGCATCCATTGCCTGCCACAGCTTGGTTGCAGGACGATGCGAGACTCTGTGCGACAGCGCACACAGGCAGTAAATCCGAGAAGCGCGTTTGCCCTGGCTTCAGCCTGGCCCGCCGCAGCGACGGTTCATCCGGCCCGATCGACGACCGTGCGGTTGCGCCCTTCGTTCTTGGCCTGGTACAGCGCGGCGTCGGCGCGGGCAAGCCAGGCCTGCCAGTCTTCATCCGGGCGCAGTGCCGCGGCGCCGATGGACACGGTCACGGCGGCGCCGCGACAGCTCAACTCCGCGGCTACCCGCCGACGCAGGTTTTCATCGATGTGGTGCAGGGACTCGTCGTTGGTTGCGGGCATCAGCAGCACGAACTCCTCGCCGCCGAAGCGAAAACAGCGATCGACCTTGCGCGTGCACTGGCGCACCAGCTCGGCGAAGGCGATCAACACCTCGTCGCCCGCTTCGTGCCCGTGCTCGTCGTTGATGCGCTTGAAGTGGTCGAGGTCGAGCATGGCCAGGCCGAAGTGCGCATTGCCCCGACGGTATTCTTCAATGGCGATGCTCAACTCCTGCTCCATGGCGCGCCGGTTCTGCATTCCGGTCAGCGAATCCAGCGTTGCCAGTTCCTGCAACTCGCGGCGCTGGCTTTCGGTGCGCGAGGCGAATACGAAGGCGATGAGGGCGGACACGCTCGCCGTTACCAGGAAGATGGCCAACTGCGCCGACGATTCGTAGGCTTTCCCCTGCACGGTCAAGGCGACCAGGGCGAAGGCCGTCATTATCGCGGCATGGACTCGGTTGATCAGCAGGAAGTTGCCGAGCAGGGCTGGATACATCCAGAACAATCCAGGCGGGCCGAGCACCGAAGCGCTGACCAGGCAGGCGGCCGTGTTGATCATCGCCAGGACGAAGGTCGTGCGTTGCCGATTGCCGCCCCGCCAGACGATCGCGACGGCCAGGCAAATCAGGGCGACGATGGCCAGGTCGATCAAACCGGCGAACGTGTTGCCGGTGGCGAATCGGTAGATGGCGAAGGGCGTGATGCCGAAGACCGCGCAAGCACAGAAGGACGTGATGATCGCCAGGTCGTAATCGGTGCGCAGGCGCTGCCACTGCGAATTCCACCAGTGCCTGATCATTGCGCCAACCTGTCGACATCCGGGCCAAGTGCCCTTGCCGTTGCCATCGTCGTGCCCTCCGCTCGACGAGCCGAGTATGCCCCGACTAAACCCCGATTTGGGTGAATTCGTAGTCGAGGCGCGGGCCACCCGCGGCCAGCGCATCGCCCTGCACGTAGCCCACCTTCAAGTCGAACAATCGCGTGACGGCATCCACACTTTGCACCCCGTCAACGATCAGGCCGCGACCGCTGGCGTGCCAGGGGCCGAGCAACTCATTGAAGCGGACGGGCGCCACGCTTTCGATTGCCGCCATCGGCAGGCGCAACAGGCCCGCAGGAAACCGCTGCAATTGCCCGATCCGCGCGAGGTCACCGGACTGGTCGGCAATTGCGATGACGATGCCGTGGTCCTCCAGGCGTTGCACGACACGCACGAGTTCAGGCCGGCCCAGCGCCATGTCCGCATCGAACTCGATGATCAGCCCATCCGAGCTTGCCTTCCGACGTCGGACTTCCGCATCCAGCCAGACCAGTTGCGCGTCGTTCACCGTGGCCAGGTCCACTGGCACCAGCACGCGAGTCGCGCGCCCGCGGGCACGTTCCTGCTCGATCGCCTCGAAGGCGCTGAACAGGCTCATCCGGTCGATCATCGCCAGCGCGCCCGCGTCGCGCGCCAGGCTGAGGTATTCACGCCGGGTAACGCCTGCCAGCGGAGCGCGGTAATCGCGAAGTTTTGCATCCAGTGAATACAGGCCGGCGAGTTCCCCCTGCAGGGGCAGCACGGGCTGGAATTCAATCAAGACATTGTCGCCAGCCACCGCTTCCTTCACCCACTCGCGGATGATCAAGACGCGCTCCGGGGGCAATGAGCCATGGTCCCGGCTGAGCACGCCATCGAAACGATTGCCGCCCAGTCGGTGGGCGATGGCCTGCGCGGCATAGGCGGAAGCGAACCAGCGATCGGGGTCGCCGACATCGCTGCCCGAGGGCGTGAGCGCCACGCCGACCGAAAGCGTCAAACGCTCGGACTTGCCTCGCACCGTGAAGGGGGTCTCCGCCACGACCCGACACAATTCAGCAGCCAGCAATTCGACCTGCTCGCGACTATCGCGCACCGCCAGCACGCCGAATCCGAATTCCATCCACAGCGTGTGCGCGTCCCCCGCCTGCAGCACGGAAGAAAAACGCGAAGCGATCGCTTGCTCGAGATCGAACGCGCCCGATTGCCCCAACGATTCGGCCAGCGCCTTGCCTTGGTCCACGCGAAGCGCAACCAGCACCTGCCAGGCCTCGCTCGAGCCCTGCAAGGCACCACGCAACTGGGCCAGGAATTCGCCCCGCCTGAGCTGGCCGCCGCGCCGCGTTGGCTCGTCGGCCTCGGGCACTTGCGACTCCAGCATCGCGGCGCGCACGACTCGCGCGCGGATTGCCGCAGCCAGGATCCCGGGCAGGATCGGCATGGACAGGACATCATCGGCGCCGGCGGCCACCGCGTCGTAAGTGGCTGCATCGGCATCCGCCGCCGCGATCACCAGGATAGGCAGCGCTGCCAGACCGGCTTGCCTGCGCACCTGCGCCGCGAAGGCCGGCGCACCACTCGATGCCACCACCACCGCGTGGGGGCGCCTGCGGGCGAGGTGCTGCAGCGCGTCCGACTGGCCTTCGCACGCGTGCGCACGCATGCCTTGTTCCTCCAGGTAGCTGGCCAACACGCCACGGGTTCTCTCGTCATCCACCACCAGCAGGACGTCTTCTGCATCGGGCTCGGGGCGGGTCGCGGGCATGGATCGTTCGCTGGGGGGCAAACCTTGAGTCTAGCGGTGGCCATGCGCCCAATGCACGGCCTTAAGTCACAGTTCACCCGCCCCCCGCCTACACTCGCGGCATGACTACCTCCAAGCCAGGAAGGCAGGAACGGGTCAGGCGGCTGGAACTGCTGGCTGCGGTTTCCCTCTTCATCGTGTTGCTGCTGATGCTGTTCGAATGGAACATGCTGCGCGGCCCGATCGAAAGGCGCGTCAGCGCGGCGACCGGTCGCGAGTTCCATATCCACGGCAACCTCGACGTCGACTTATCCATGAAGCCGAGGGTCACCCTGGGACGAATGACGCTGGCCAACGTGCCGGGCGCCGTGCAGCCGCAGATGGCTACAGTCGACTCCCTCGACTTCCGCTTCGACCTGCTGAAACTCTTCGCCGGCGATGTCGTGCTTTCCGATGTACTGGTTGGCAAGCCTGACGTACTTCTGGAAAAGGACGCCAAGGGTCGAGGCAACTGGAGCTTCCCCAGCGGCGATGCCGAGTGGCCCACCATCCAGCAGTTGTCGGTGGATGCCGGGCGCTTGGTATATCGAAACCTGCCCAACAAGACCGACATGCAAATCGACTTTGCCAGTGGCGATGCGGCAGGCAGTCGACTCGCGCCACTGATCATCCAGGGCAAGGGACGCTACGCGGGCAACGAGTTGCAACTGGACGGCCGTGTCGAATCGCCGCTGGAATTGAAGGACGCTGCCAAGCCCTACGAGATCGACCTGAAGGCCCGCGCCGGCGCGACCCGAGCGACCGCGAGCGGCGGACTGGTGGGGCCGCTCGCGCTGCGCGATTTCAATCTCGAGTTCGGCCTGTCCGGACCCAACCTGGCCTTGTTGTATCCATTGATAGGTGTCGCCACGCCCGACACGCCGCCCTACCACCTGAAGGGACGGCTCAGCCGCAAGGGCCGCACCTGGCACTACGACGATTTCGCCGGCAAGGTCGGCGACAGCGACCTGGCTGGCGATGCCAGCGTCGATCCTTCCGGCGAGCGTCCGTTCCTGCGGGCCGACCTGGTCTCGAAGCGACTCGACTTCGACGACCTGGCGGGTTTCGTCGGCGCGCCGCCGCAAACGGACCCGGGCGAAACCGCGTCTGAAGAACAAAAGCTCGAAGCCGCGAAGCTCCACGCCAGTGCCCGGGTGTTGCCCGACGATGAGTTCAAGCTCGAGAAACTTCGCAACATGGATGCCGACGTGAAGCTGCGTGCGCAGCGCATCAACGCGCCGTCGCTTCCCATCGAAGCGATGACCGGGCACCTGTTCGTGGACAACGGCGTGCTGCGCCTCGACCCCTTGGACTTCAAGGTGGCCGGGGGTGAAATCAGCAGCGTCATCAAGCTCGATGCGCGCGGCAAGGTCATCGCCAGTAGCGCACGGATCCAGGCACGCGGGCTGCAACTTCCCAAGCTGTTCCCCGGCGCCAAGCTGACCGAGGACAGCACCGGGCGCATCGCCGGCAGCGTGAACCTGGCCGGCAACGGAAACTCCGTGGCGAAGATGCTGGCAACCTCGGATGGCGAGGTCGGCCTGATCATGGGTAGCGGCCGCATCAGCAACCTGTTGCTTGAATTCGCCGGCATCGATATCGCCGAGGCACTCAAGTTCCTGATCACCGGCGACCGCGTGGTTCCGATCCGGTGTGCATTCGCCGACTTCGAGGTCAAGCAAGGCGTGATGGAGACGCGGCGCCTCGCGTTCGACACCACCGACACCGTGATCTACGGCGAAGGCAGCGTCAGCCTGCGTGATGAGAAGCTCGACCTGCGGCTCAAGCCGCAGCCCAAGGACCGAAGTTTCCTGTCGCTGCGTGCGCCGCTGCTGGTCAGTGGCAGTTTCAAGGATCCGGAGTTCCGGCCCGACTACAAACGCGTGACCTTGCGTGGCGTTGCGGCGGCCGTGCTGGGCAGCATCGCCCCACCCGCCGCGCTGCTCGCGGTGTTCGAATCAGGACCGGGCAAGGACATTTCCTGCCGGCCCGGCCCGCCAGGGAAAGCCGAAGCAACGGAAGCCGCGAAAGCCGGAAAGTAATCCGACGTCAGTGGCGCGTGGCCGTCCGGGCCCGGACGGCGGCAAGGTGGCCAACCACGGCCTCGGACAGGATCGAAACCAGCCCCGGCGCCAGGTCGTGACCCATGCCGGGAATGACCTTGAGTTCGGCGCCCGGAATCTTGCGTGCGCAATCCACGCCATGCGGCAGCGGGATCAGCGGATCCGAATCGCCGTGCAGCACCAGGGTCGGCTTGCCGATGCCACGCAACTGCGATGACCGGTCGCCCGACGCAATGACCGCCAGCAGCTGCCGCGCCGTGCCTTCCGGGTGATAACAACGCTCGACGCCTATGCGCATCTTCGCGCGCAGCTCGGCATCAGGCGTCGGAAAGCCGGGGCTGCCGATGGCCTTCATCAGCCGCGTGAAGTGCTCGACCAGTTCGTCCGTACCGCTGCCCCGCCGAGGTCGTTGCAGCAGCAGGCGAATCACTTTCAGGTCAGCAGGCGGCAGCCGGCGGTCGCCGCTCGACGACATCATCGACACCAGGCTGAGGCAACGCTTGGGATATTGCGCCGCCATGGTTTGCGCAACCATGCCGCCGAGCGAGGCGCCAACGATGTGCGCGGTTTCGATGCCCAGCGCATCCAGCACGCCTACCGCATCGGCCGCCATCGAATCGATGCGATACGGCGCCGCCACCGGCAGGCGCAGGAAGTAACGCATCGTCGCCAGTGGCAGGTTGACGCGCGCGGCGGTGTCGATCTTCTGCGAGAGTCCCACGTCGCGGTTGTCGAATCGAACGACGCGATATCCCGCTTCCACCAGGCTGCGACAGAACGTTTCCGGCCACGCCACCAATTGCATGCCCAGGCCCATCACCAACATCACGACCGGGTCGCCCGGACGCCCTAGCACGTCCACTTCGAGCTGGATGCCGTTGGCGCTGACCTGCGTCACCGGCCTATCTTTCTGCCGCCCGGCTCGACAGGGGCGATGCCAGCGCATCGTCCACCTCATGCACGTTGCGCTTCTCGCGCATCTTGGCGAGCTGTGCTTCCTCGAGTTCGCGCCGGCGTTCTTCCTGCCGCAGAAGTTCCTGTCGACGAATCTCCCGCAATTCCTCGGCGGTGGGTTCTTCCTGCATGGTCAGGGCTGCGCCGGCTGCCATGGGCGGCTCGCCGCGCGAGCTCTTGAGCTTGATGTTGAGCCGAAGCTCGTTGGCCGAATCGGCATTGCGGATTGCCTCTTCGTAGGAAATGCGATTCTCGTTGTAGAGCTCGAACAGGGCCCAGTCGAAGGTGCGCATGCCCAACTCGCGGGACTTGTTCATCACCGCCTTCAACTCGTTGAACTCGCCCCTGAAGATCTTCTCGGCAATGGTCGGCGTGTTGATCAGTACTTCGATCGCGGCCACCCTGCCCTTGCCATCCTCGGTACGGACCAGGCGTTGCGACACGATGGCGCGCAGGTTGGCGGACAGGTCCATCAGCAACTGGGTACGACGTTCTTCCGGGAAGAAGTTGATGATGCGCTCGATGGTCTGGCTGGCGCTGTTGGCATGCAGCGTACTCAGGCAAAGGTGGCCGGTTTCCGCGAAGGCTATGGCGTGTTCCATCGTTTCGGCATCGCGTACCTCGCCGATCAGGATCACGTCCGGCGCCTGGCGCAGCGTGTTCTTGAGCGCGTGGTGCCACGAATGCGTGTCCACGCCGACTTCGCGGTGCGTAATCAGCGAATTCTTGGACTGATGCGCGTACTCGACCGGGTCCTCGATGGTGATGATGTGTCCGGCCGACGTGCGGTTGCGGTGGTCGATCATCGCAGCCAGCGACGTGGACTTGCCCGAACCGGTGCCGCCCACCACCAGCACCAGGCCGCGCTTGTTCATCACGACTTCCTTCAATACCTCGGGAAGGCGCAGTTTTTCGAAGTTCGGAATCTCGGCGGCGATGGTTCGCAGCACCATGCCGACATGCTGCTGCTGCATGAAGACATTGACACGGAAACGGGACAGGCCCTGCACCGCGATGGCGAAGTTGCATTCGAAGTCGCGCGCGAATTCCTGGCGCTGGCTTTCGTTCATCATCGCGCTGGCGAGTTCGCGGGTGACCTCGCCGTTGAGCTTCTGCGCGATCAGCGGCTTCATGCCGCCATTGAGCTTGATGCTGGGCGGAAAGTCGTGGGCGATGAACAAGTCCGAGCCGCCGGCCTGGCTCATGGCGGCCAGCAGCTTGTGCATGTAGGCGCGGGCTTGTTCTTCGTTCAAGACAGCCATCGGTGGTTCCGTGTAAGTGCCACGGATTGTGCCACCGGGGCAGCCCGGCGATGCATCGGTAGTTGTACCGATGCTACTGCGTCACATTATTTGGGGATATCGGCGGCCGGCAGGCCGCGGCGCACCGCGTACGTGTTCAGCATCGGCAGCAGGGCGTCCTGGCAGCCTGGCAGCGCCTCGGCGCAGAAACTCATCGCCGTATAGCTGCTTCCCGGATACAACTTGGGGTTGGGCGCGGCGCCCGCCTCCAGCAGTGCCTGCAGGATCGGCCGCTTGCGCTCGTAGAAACCCGGGCCCTGGCGCACCAGGAAGGCCAGCGCGGTCGACCCGGAACATTCGGCATCCACGGCCGCGCCTGCCGCCAGGGCCTCACGCACCCGCTCGACATCGAGCAGTTGGGTGGCGCGACACAGGCCGGTCAATCCGTCGCTGCCGCGTTCATCGGCATCCTTCACACCGGCCACGAACGGGCGCAGCGCCGACAGGTCGTGGTATTTGCGAATTCGGCCGGCCAGGGGAACGAGGTTGCCATTCACTTGGGCGCTTGCCTTGGCGACGAGGTCCGCATTTCGGGTTGACGGCGCCGGGTCTATTTTCGCGGCGTCAAGCAACCAGGTTTCAGCCATCAGCAGGCGCGCAAATGATTGCGCTTCCGGCGTCGCGGAAGATTCTGCGATCACCGACTGCAGGTGCGTGCGGGCTTCGCCGGTCTTGCCGCTCTCCTCGGCGAGCAGGCGGGCGAGGTTGTTGGCCTTGTCCCAACGCGGCGTCTGCGATTCGAATCGCAATGATTCGCGAAGCGCGGCTTCCTTCTGTCCCAGGTCCAGCGCAGTGATGTAAAGCAGGGTTACCTGCGCTGTCTCGCGCAGGTCCGGTGGCAGTGCATCGTCGCGCAACACCTGGAACAGTTCACCCACGCCCTTGCCCTTGGGTTCGTCCAGTGCATTCACTCGCAACAACTGGAATGCAGCGCGAAGATCACCTGGCTGGCTTGCGGACGCCTCGACAAGCAACGCCCGCGACTGCACGCGTTGTTCGCGGTCCAGCAGCAGGCCCGCCTGCAGGACGCGTGCGGCATGCATGCCAGGCTGCGCCTCCAGCAGCGCCTGCAGCTTGCGCTCGGCTACTTCGCCCTCGCCCGCCAACGCGTCGGAACGCGCGTCCAGGTAAGCGAGTTCGGCATCTTCAGGGTCTTCTGCGATAAGGGCGCCCAGGCTCGCGCGCGCCGTAAGCAGGCATTCGCCGAGGCCCATCTGCGCATTGATCCGGCGCGCCTGCGCGGATTTCAGCGATGGCGTGTCGACGAGCTTCTTCCCGAAGAAGGTCACGGCTGCATCAGGCTGTACCTGTGAACAACTGGCAGGCGCGTCCTGCGCAAAGGCAACTGGCGGCATGCCCAGGGCAAGCAGGCAGAGGGCAAACATTGCCGGGGTGCGAACGGTACAGGCAGACATGGGCGGCTCCTTCCACTCGGGTCGGCGCAGACTATAACAAAGACGTTGCAGCAGCCCGCGCTGGCTAGCCGCGGGCGACGCCCGGCGTTATCAGTACAGTCAGGCCCGCAGCCAGGTCGAACCCGGGAACATGTGCGGCGTGGGTCGCCGCCGGGCCGAGCGACTCACCCTTCGCCAACGCCAACAGGAAATCCGCCACCCCGGGCGACAAGGACATTACGCCAACTTCATGCAGCGGTCGCAGCACGAGCACGTCCTCCGCCTGCCCCGCGTCGACCCTCGCCAGCGCCGCGTCGCGCTCGAATTCTTCGTCGTGCTGGTGGGCTGCCCAAAGCGAGTGCACGGCGAACTGCGAGCGCAGGACCTCGCAGGCCGGGTGCAAGGCGATGCGCAGCTTCGACAGGCCCTCGGCGTCGGCCATCAAGGCTTGCAGCGCTCCTGGCAACAGCACCGGCGCGTCCTGGGCGTGATGGGCGCGAACGCGCATTCGTTCCAGGCGCCCGACGTCGGCCAGGTATGGCAGGCCATGCGCGGGCGGAAACTGTGCGATGAAGTTTGCGAAGCCGTCGCCGTACTCGACCAGCACCGGCGATGCCGGTGGCTCCAACAGTACGTATTCGCGGGCCATGGCACGGAAGAATTCTTCCCCGACCAATTCCCGGACCACCGGAAATCCGCTGGCGAGGGCCTGGGTCAGCGACGCCATCACGTTGTTGCGATACACATCAAAACGTTTCGCGGGGTCCGAGCCGTTCCATGCGCGCAATCCTGCCGGCGTCGCAAGCCTGGCGTCGAGCAGGGCCCGGGCAAATTCGGACTGCGACGGAACTCCGGTCATGCGGCGTGCTGCCGTTGTGCATCCAGCAGGCGCTGCGCCTGCGATGCCTGGTCGCGCAACACGGCATACGCGGGCACGTCGTTGTCCCATTCGATCAAGGTCGGCAAGGGCCCGGTTGATGCCAGCGCGCGCGCATACAAGCTCCAGACGGCGTCGGCAACCGGACTGCCATGGCTGTCGATCAGCAATGGCGAGCCGCCTGCATCGCTGTCCACGGCATGGCCGGAAAGGTGGAACTGCCTCGCGGCATGCAGTGGCAGCGAGGCAAGGTAGGCGGCCGGATCGCGGCCGTGATTGATGCTGCTGACGTACGCATTGTTGACGTCGAGCAACAATCCACAGCCGGTGCGCTGCACCACCAGGCCCATGAACTCGCCTTCCGCGATAGAGCTGGCGCAGAACTCGACGTAGGTCGCGGGATTTTCCAGCAGGATCTGGCGACCGAAGCGCGACTGCAGCTGTTCGACATGTTGGCAAACGCGATCCAGCGAGGCCTCGTCATAGACCAGCGGCAACAGGTCGTTGAAGTTGTTCAATCCGTGGCTGGACCAGGCCAGGTGTTCGGAGAAGGAATCCGGCTGGTAGCGTTCGATCAGCGCGGCGATGCGCTCGACATGGCGGGCATCGAGCGGGGCTTCACCACCGATCGAAAGTCCCACGCCATGCAGCGACAAGGGAAAATGATCCCGCAGCGCACGCAGGCTCGCATGCGGCTCGCCGCCGGCGCCAAGGAAATTTTCCGCATGCACTTCGATGAAAGCTGGCGGATGCGGATCCGCCAGCAGTGACGCGTAGTGCTGTGGTTTGGGCGCGATGCCCGCCCCCATCACCGGCTCAGGCCTTCTTGGCTGCAGCCTTCGCCACCTTGAATTCCTTCAACTGGCCGAAACCCGTGGGCGACGTCGGAGACTTGGTGGTGACGCAGGTGCCGGACGGAACGAGCCGCCAGGCGCTGGGCTGGTAGTCCACCTTGGACGTGCCCGCGCAGCTGGTACCGGGGCCGGCGGCGCAGTCGTTCTTGCCTGCGAGGGAAACGCCGTAGCACTTCTCCTTGCCCTTGGCGCCCTGTTCCATATGGGCGCTGGCGTTGGCGGACATGGCGGAACCGAGCGCGGCCACCAGGGCCATGGCGGGAATCATCGAGTGTTTGCGGGAGGTCATGGTCTTTCCTTGCGTTGGGGAGTTGGTAAGAGGGTTCGTGCGGCGCGTGCGAAAGGTTACATCCGGGGTCCACCGTCGGTGCGACTGCCGGGCGATCGGGTTTCCAGCCATTCAGCCACCAGCGGCCACAAGGCCGCCTCGGCCGAGGGCCGGAAGAAGCCTGAATGGCCGATGCGAGGCAGGCCGTGGTCGCCAGGGCTGACCAGGCGATAGTCCACCGCATTGTCGCGGTAGGCGGCGTGAACCATCAGCGAACCCGCCTCGAGCAGCAATTCATCATCGGCGAAGGTCAGCGCCAGCACTGGAAACTTCGCGCTGGCATAGGCCTGCCGCGCGTCGGGTTCAGCGCCCAGCAGATAATCCGGCGACAGGCACCAACGTCGCCATTGCCGCATCGCGCCCGTGGGTACGTCACCGATGATGCCCAGCGCACCGCCGGGGAAAAAGCCGAACAACGGACACAACACCGGCACCAGGAAATACCACAGCAGGGGCGCCGTCTTTCGGATGGCCGGCGTGTTGTGGCGCATGGAGCCGCTGCCGACGGCAATGTTCACCAGGCCCGACAACAGCTCGCGCGAGGGCAGCAGGGGCGCGCACTGCCCGCCAAAGCTATGGCCTATGGCGAACAGGGGCAGTCCCGGGTTTTCGCGGTGGGCCTGCTGCAGCATCGCGTCGTAGTCCCTCGCGCGCCAGTCGTCCAGGCTGCCCGGCGCGCCTCGGCGCGGGCCGCGCAGCGACTCGCCGGTACCGCGGTAATCAAAGGTGCGCACGGCGTAGCCCTGCCCCGCCAGCCATCGCGCGAAATTCGAATAGAACGATTGTGGAATGGCCATGGCCGGCGCAATCACCACCACCGCACGCGCAGCGGCATCTGGGTCGAAGCGATAGCCCGCCAGTTCGTGGCCGTCCGTCGCGTTGAAGATCCCGGGCTTCACCTGCACGGCCATCACGCCTCCGGCGTCCACAGGGTGGAATCGCCTTCACCCCAGACCAGGCGATGGAAATCGAATCCGCCCTCGATGCGCGGCTTGATGATGCGGAAGAACGGCGACGTATCGAAATCGCGCGGCATGTACAGGCTGTAGTGCCGGATATGCAGGATCTCCGCGCGCGCCTGTTGTGCGCCGGGCGACTGCGACTCGTGCAACTCCACTTCCGGCAGGATGGGATAACGAATCGAGTCGAAGGCTTGCGCCAGAAGGGTCGAACAGATGGCGCGGGTCGGCTCGCCGCTGCCCAGCGCGATCATGCGCCGCTTCATGCTGTCGGGCACGGGTGGCGTGCGGATCAGGTAGCGCGCCAGGTCGAAGACATTCTTCAGGTCGTAGCTGTAACCCACGCGCGACACCATGTAGGTGACCACGGCGTCGATTTCGGCTTCGCTCAAGCCCACCGGCCTGCAGATGCGCGTGTGCATGCTTGAAAACGCACTGAGCGGCACGACGCGCACGCCCTCGACCACGTCCACGTCGCACATCACCTTCGCTTCCTCGCCCTCGCCTGGAGGCCCGAGATGGTCGCCGATGTACAAGGCCGCATGCGACCAGGTCGATTGGGTGAGGAACTTGATGGCACTGGAAAATCGGCTATTGCCCTCGACCAGCAACACATCGCCCTTGCGCAGGGTCGCCGCCACTTGCTCGCGCGGGCTGGTCGGCAGGTGCGCCTGTCCTTCCCGCGGACGAGACAGGAATCGCGCCAGTCTTCTACCCACCATCCGCAACAGCGACATCCAGCGACCCCTCACTTCCAGGCCGTCAATTCTGCCACCAACGCGCGTGGAAGAAGCGTCGATGGCTTTGCCTAAGCGCAATGCGCACCGCATCTTCCCCGGACCGATCCGGATAAGGCCAGTCCAGTGGCGCCAACCCGGAAGGGTCGGTTTCCATGCCATCCACGCAGGAGAAATAACCGTGGTTCACCAGCACTTCGAATTCGGCCGCGGTGAACTTGTCCAGGTCGGTGCGAATCCGGCTGATCACTTCTTCGCACAATCCCAGGCTGTAACCCTCCGCCCCGGCATCGGATCGGTCGGCGAGGTTCCAGTACGCGCCTTCGAAGTCCCCGGACCGAAGCCCCCCGAAGAACAATCGTTTGCGCAATGCGGCGGCCTGGTTGCCGACCACGCTCGCGTACCGCAGCAGGCGCCGGAAAACATGCTCGCCGGCAACGAAGGCGAACGGCGCCCCTGCATCGGAAACCAGCATCTCGCGACAGGACTTGATGACCGGCTCGGTGCCCAGGTTGTCGTATACACCGCCGTCGCTCAGCTCCACGCGGTCACGCAGGTGGTCGCCATAGGTGCTGCGATGCGAGCCACCGCTGAAATCCTCGGCCTTGAATGGCAGGCGCAGGGGGCCGAACAGTGGCGGGAAGCAAGCCGATGCCGCCACCGCCGTCGCCAGGCTGATCCGGCCATGGCGACGCAGGTAGCCGGTCTGGAAATCGCCACAGCGGCGCCTGGAAAATTCCCAGTTGACGCCGAATGTCAGGTTCGTGGCGCAGAACACGAAGGCCGGCGATGCAGGCAGGTCGCGCAGTTCGACGCCTTCGAAGATCTTTTCGTAGCGCGCCTGCAGAAGATTGACGCGGGCAGAGGGCCATAACCAGTTCCAGGCCACCGTCAGCAGAACCGGGGCGCTGCGCAGGTCTTGCCGGGCAACCGCGCGAAAGGGTTCGACTACGTCAGCCTTGAAATCGATTCGCTCGCACCAGTCGGCGAATCCTTCGCTTTCGTCGCGGCGCCCCCGCAGGTAGCGCGTCGCCAGCCAGGCCGACGCGATGCTGCCGCCGGACACGGCGCTGATGGTGTCGACGCCGTGCAGGCGACCGGTGGCATGCAGGCGAAGCAGTGCGCCCAGGTGGAACAGCGCAGCGCGATAGCCGCCACCGGACAGGCATAGCGCACGGCCGGTTCGATTCAGGGTTTCCATGGCGCCCATTGTGCGCGCGAGCGTCCCATCGCCTGCGACACGCGCCTGGTCACGCGCCGGCCAGGTCGTCCAGGATCGGGCAATCCGGGCGCTGGTTACCCTGGCAATGCCGGGCCAGCGATTCCAGGGTCCGCTTCATGGATTGCATCTCTTCAATCCTGCGGTCGAGGTCGAGCACATGGGCCTGGGCCATCTTCTTGACCTGGGCGCTGGCCCGCGACTGGTCATTCCAGAGCGCCAGCAAGCCCTCGATCTGTTTCATCGAAAACCCAAGGCCGCGCGATCGCTTGATGAAGCGGAGGCGATGCAGGTCGGCATCGCCATAGAGTCGGTAGCCGGCGAATGTCCGGCTGGCCGGAGGAATCAATCCGGTCGCTTCGTAGTGGCGGATCATCTTGGCGCTGATTCCGCTGACCTGCGCCGCCTCGCCGATATTGTGGAAGCCCTGCACTTTTGCGTCGGCCAGTTCCGGCCGTTCGATCCTGCGCGCCATGTCCTGTCTCCTGGCCTGTCGTGATTCACGGCGCCAGCTTAAACCTTCCCATGGGGGCAAGCTCAACCCGCTTGACCTTCCCATGGGGGCAAGGCCCAGCCTTCGTCCTGCGGCATCCCGCCGCGCCAACCTAAGGAACGAAAATGGGCCTCGAGACCACCAAGATCACCGCCGCCACCGCCGACATGTCGTGTGGTTATTGCTGTCGCTGCATCGAATGCCAGTGCACTGAATGCCAGTGCTGCGCCTGCGACGGTTGCCGCTGCCCGACCTGATCCGCCGACGCGGATCAATCCTTCCCGCGCAGCGCCTCTCGCACTTTTGCCTCGGCGCGAAACTCCGCCAGCTCACGCAGCAGGGTTTCGATATTCACTTCGTTCTTCAGGTTGACCTTGAAGTCGGTATCGGCGCGGGCGCGGTCCTTCAGGGATTGGCGGTTCTGGCTCATTACGATCAAGGGGCCTTGCAGGCCCACCAGGATCGCCAGCGCCAGGTTGAAGAACTGGAATGGATAGGGATCGATCGGCAGCTTGATCAGCCAACCGGAATTGACAGCGCACCAGGCAATCGTCAGTGCGATCAGGAAAAGGATGAAAGCCCAGCTGCCATTCAACGCCGCGACATTGTCTGCCAGGCGGTCGCTCCAGCTGAGGTTCTTCTCGAATTCCTCGTCCACGTTCTTGGCCGCACGCGCGGACAACATCGTGTTCGTTTCCCTCAGCCGTTCGCTCAGCGTACGCAGGATCGCCAGCGCCACCTTCGGCCGGTTTTCCAGATAGCCTTCCAGGGTGCGGCGCTGCAATTCGAGCAGCACCGTTTCGGTCGTGGCCAGGGCGCTGGCGCTGCGCGGTTTTTCGTCGAACAGCGCCAGCTCACCGAAGTATTCGCCGCGGGCGATGTCCTTCAGCGAGATCCGACGCGAGGCTTCGCCCGGCAGGTGGATGTTGATGTCCCCGCTCTCGACGATGTACATCGAGTCGCCGTTGTCACCTTGCGAGAACACCATGCTTCCGGCGGCAAATTGCCGCCGTTGCAAGCTGGCGCCCAGCTCGGCGAGGTCGTGGTCGGTCAGGCCTTCGAACAGCTCGATCGAACGTAGCAGCGGGGTCGGGTCCACTCCCTACTTCTTGGGCGCGAGTTTGTCGTTGAGGACCCAGCCGACGTTGCCGTTCTCGTCCTCGACTTCCCACCACATGTCTTCCTTGCCGCCGAGCGGATACACCATCATGCCGCTGTCGAGCGTGCGCACGGTGGAACTGCTCTTCGACGGCGAGCGCTTCATTTCAGCGCTGGAAATGGCGACGAAACTCTGTCGCGGCGCCGAAGCCACGACGTCGGCGTTCAGGCCACCCATCTGCGTCACCAATTGGCGATACGCATCCAGGAAGGCCAGGCCGACCACCTTGCCGACATCGGTGCTGGCGTAGGCGCCGCCGCCCGCACCCGCCCAGCCAGCGAAGCCACCCGCGCCCCAGCTGAAGTCGGACTTCTTGGCGAAGCCTTCGATGTTGTATTCCTCTTCCGACGTGCGCGTATTGACCAGCGAGATGACAGTCTGCGCTTCGACCTTGTTGGTCTTGATACCGCCTGCCAGGGCGCCCAGGCCGCCGAAGCGGCTGCCGAGCATGCCACCAGCGATGGCGCCTACCGCGCTGCCACCGGAGTTCTGGTTTTGCCCGGCGACGTCGGCCACCAGTAGCCAGTCGGCCGACTTGATCTGGCCGCCGCCCACATTGGAGCCGCGCTGCAGGTTGCCTTCACCGGCCAGGGCCTGTTCGCGCTGGATCGCTTCCATGCCGGCGCCGCGATTGACCAGCTTGAAGCAGCCTGATTTGGAGATGAAGGTCTTCAGCAGGGTGGACGGCGCGCCGAGCTGGTAGGCCTTCCAGCCCTGCCCATCGCCGTCAACCAGGGCGATGGTGCCCAGAACCTTGCCGCAGACCGGAATTTCGGCAGTCTTGGTCGAGCCTTTGGTGTTCTCGACCTTGGCCATGGCGGACATCGACAGTCCCATGGCGACGGCAGCTGCGCAGGCAGCCGCCAAACGTGAAGATTTCATTCGGAATTATCCCCTGTTGGATGACACTTTTTGCACGACGCACGTCCCTTCGGGCACGGTAAACGAAGTGTCCTGAGCCGGCAAGGCCGGAACGCCCTGCCACCGCGACCACGGGCTGGTCGTGACACTTGCAAGCAGGCGATTACGGGCGTAAAAAAACGAGTCCCGGCTACCGGGAACCGACATCATGAAGCGTCCCATCGCAATCGGATTGGTTATTGCCGTCCTGGCCGCAGGCGTGCTTTACACGCGGTCACTGCGCAGCCCTGACTCCCCACCGGCAACGCCGGCCGCGCAGGCGCCCCCGCCAGCAGCCGACCAGATCGTCGGCGCCACCTTGCTCGATGGCCTGGGCAACTATTCGTTCGCCGTCACCAGCAAGCAGCCCGACGTGCAGCGCTGGTTCGACCAAGGCCTGATGCTGACCTTCGGCTTCAACCACGATGCGGCAGAACGGTCATTCCTGCGCGCCACGCAACTCGATCCCGATTGCGCGATGTGCTGGTGGGGCGCATCGCTGGTGCTCGGGCCGCATGTCAACGCGGCCATGGATCCGGCGAATAACCCGAAAGCCTGGTCGCGCCTGCAAAAGGCGGTGAACCTGGCCAGTGGCGCGACCCCGCGCGAGCAAGGTTTCATCACCGCGCTGACGGCGCGCTACAGCGAGACGCCTGGCGAAGATCGCCGCCCCCTGGATGTTGCCTACGCCGCGGCCATGGGCAAGCTGGCGGCGCAGTATCCCGACGACCTGGATGCGGCCGTGATGCATGCAGAAGCGATGATGGACTTGCAGCCCTGGGATTATTACGACGAAAAACTGCAGCCCAAGGGCAGCACGGCGGAAGTGGTCTCAACGCTGGAATCGGTGCTCAAGCGGAATCCGGACCATCCCGGCGCACTGCATCTGTACGTGCATGCCGTCGAGGCCTCGGCCGATCCTGCGCGCGGCGTCGCTGCAGCCGATCGCCTGCGCACGCTGATCCCCGGGTCGGGCCACCTGGTGCACATGCCCGCGCACATCTATTCGCGGGTCGGCCGGTGGCACGACGCGGTGCTGGCCAACCAGATCGCCATCAAGGCCGATGACGCCTATCTCGCCATCTGCCGTGGCAACGTCCAGGGTGTCTATCCGCTGGGTTACGTGCCGCACAATCATCACTTCCTGTGGTTTGCGTCCAGCATGGAAGGCTCGAGCGCCGTCGCGAAAGAGGCCGCGGGCCACACCGCCGACCGAACCAATCTTCCCGACCTGATGCGGCAACCGGGTTTCGCCGGACTGCAGCATTACTGGATGACGCCCTGGTTCTATCGCGTCCGCTTCGGGCGTTGGGATGAGATCCGCGGCCAGCCCAACCCCGCAACCGACCTGCCCTATGTCACCGCCATCTGGAATTACGCCCAGGGCGTGGCCGCCGTTCGCGGCGGGCAGCTGGGCGAGGCGGACAAATACCTTGCCGCGCTGGCAGCCATTGCCGAAGATCCCGCTCTCACCAAACTGATGGTGTGGGATCGCTATCCGCTGTCGCATTCAGCGCGCATCGCTGCGCGCAGCCTGCGCGCGGACATCGCCGCCGCCCGCGGCGACTTCAAGACCGCTATCGCACAACTGCGCGAGGCGGTCGAAATCGAGGATTCGATTCCCTATGACGAACCTCCCGGCTGGCATTCGCCGGTGCGACATGCCCTGGGTGAAACGCTGCTGGCCGCCGGCAAGCCGGCAGATGCCGAGGCGGTGTACCAGCAAGAGTTGCAGCGCAATCCGGAAAATGGCTGGTCGCTGTTCGGGCTGGCGCGGGCGATGCGCGCACAGGGTCGCGAGAAGGACGCTCTCGCTGTCGATCAACGCTTCAAGGCTGCCTGGCAACATGCAGATGTAAGTCTGGTTGCCTCGAGGTTCTAGACGGAGGACGGCCATGGCCATCGGACATGCCACGCTGGAACGCCACCACACCGGGCCGTTCCGGCACCGGGTGGAACGCCTGCTGGGCCAGGCGGACGTGCGAATCGGAGGGCCACGCCCCTGGGACATGCAAGTCCACGATGACCGCGTGTTCACCCGGCTGCTTGCGCTGGGTTCGCTGGGCCTGGGCGAGAGCTACATGGACGGCGACTGGGATGCGAGTTCGCTGGACGGTCTGCTGTTCCGCCTGCTGGACGCACGAGTGGACGAGCACGTGAGCGGCATCGCGGCGATCTTCGACGCGGTTCGTGCGCGCCTGGTGAACCTGCAGACGCCGCAGCGCAGCACCCAGGTGGCGCGTCGTCACTACGACCTGGGCAACGACCTGTACCGCGCCATGCTCGGGCCGCGAATGATCTACAGCTGCGGCTATTGGCGATCGCCGCAAGGCGCGGTGGCGTTCGACCTGGACACTGCGCAGGAAGCAAAGCTCGACCTGGTCTGTCGCAAGCTCGGGCTGCAGCGTGGCCAGCGCGTACTGGACATCGGCTGCGGCTGGGGCGGCGCACTGCGTTACGCGGCGGAACGATTCGGCGTCACCGGCGTCGGGCTGACCATCTCGCGCGAACAGGCCGAGCATGCCAAGCGCGTGTGCGCGGGCCTGCCGATTGAAATCCGCCTGCAGGATTACCGGGAAATCGACGAGCCCTTCGACCATGTCTTCTCGATCGGCATGTTCGAACACGTGGGCGTGCGCAACTATCGTCGCTACTTCGAGTCGGTGCGCCGCTGCCTCTCGCCCGATGGCCTGTTCCTGCTTCACAGCATCGGCCGCGACGCATCGGGCCACCGGACCGATCCATGGATCGGGCGTTACATCTTCCCCAACTCGATGCTGCCTTCCGCCGCCCAGGTGACCCGATCGTTCGAAGGCATGTTCGTGCTGGAGGACTGGCACAACTTCGGCGCCGACTACGACCTCACCCTGCAAGCATGGCGACGCAATGTCGAGAAAGCCTGGCCTGGGCTGGATGCTGGTTACGACGAACGTTTCCGCCGCATGTGGCGCTACTACCTGTGTGCATCCATGGCGGTATTCCGCAGCCGGCGCGCGCACCTTTGGCAAATGGTGCTGTCACCGCGGGGCGTACCGGGCGGCTACGTCGCGCCGCGCTGATTCTCCGGCAGCTTCATTCCTGCCAGGCGCGTTCAATCAGGTGGTCGACCGGCGCCGATAGAGGAAGCGTACCGAAGGCCAGGCCACGGCGCATGCCCAGCCTGCTCTCGCAGAATGCATCGGCGAGGACGGCATCGCCAGCGCGCACCAGGATGGACGCCTGCAGTGCCAGCGCCATCCGTTCGGCCAGCCATCGCGACCGGGCCTCGAGCATCGTCGCGTCCGAATCGAGCATCGCCGCCAGCGAATTTCGTTCCGCATCGAGCAAGGCATGTCCGCCCGATGCGGAGGCGAGTTCATCGAAGAATGCCTGGCGGCAGGCCGGCTCGCGTTGCAGGGCACGCAGAACGTCAAGGCACTGGATGTTGCCGCTGCCTTCCCAGATGGAGTTCAAGGGCGCCTGCCTGAGCAGTCGCGGCAGTGTCGTGTCTTCCACGTAGCCGATGCCGCCCAGGCACTCCTGCGCTTCATTGACGAAGGGCGTGGCGCGTTTGCAGACCCAGTACTTGCCCAGCGCGGTGGTCAGCCTTGCCAGCGCCGCCTCGCTTTCCGATCGCCCGCTGCCGTCCACGGCCCGCGCCACGCGAAAGGTCAGCGCAGTGGCGGCTTCCGATTCCAGTGCAAGGTCTGCCAGTACGTTTTTCATCAAGGGCTGCTGCACCAACGCGCGACCGAACGCGTGGCGATGGCGGACATGATGCAAGGCCTGCACCAGCGACTGCCGCATCAGGGCCGACGAACCGATCAGGCAGTCCTGCCGTGTCAACGCCACCATCTGCAGGATGGTCGCGATGCCTCGGCCTTCCTCACCCACGGGCCATGCGAGCGCCCCTTCGAATTCGACTTCGCAACTGGCGTTGCTCCAGTCGCCCAACTTGTCCTTCAGTCGCTGGATGCGATACGCGTTGCGCGATCCATCGGGCGCAAAGCGCGGCAGCAGGAAGCAGGTCAGCCCGCCCGGCGCCTGCGCCAGCACCAGGAAGCCGTCGCACATCGGCGCCGACAGAAACCATTTGTGCCCCACCAGTGAATACATTCCATCGGCGTTCGGCGTGGCGACGGTGGTGTTGCTGCGCACGTCCGAGCCACCCTGCTTCTCGGTCATGCCCATGCCGATGGTATTGCCGGGTTTGTCCCATGCCGGCGAATGGCTGCCGTCGTAGTCGGTCGCGACGATGCGCGGCAGCCACTCGCGGGCAAGTTCCGCCGAATGCTGCAGCGCGGGGACGCAGGAATAGGTCATGGTCAGCGGGCAACTGGTGCCCTGGTCGGCCTGGTGGTGCAGGTACATCAAGGCTGCGCGCGCGACATGCGCGCCGGTCTCGTCGCGATTGCGCCATGCGAAGCCAGTGATGCCGTGCCCCACGCCCAAGGCCATCAGCGCGTGGTAGGCCGGATGGAATTCAATTTCGTCCACGCGGCGACCGTAGGCGTCGAAGGGTTTGAATTGCGGCCGATGCCGGTTGGCCAATTCGCCCAGCGCCATCATCTCGCCCCCGGCCAGCACGCCGTAGGCCTGGATCGCGGGCACCGCCCAGTCAGCGCCTTCCCGCGTCAGTGCCTCGCGCAATGGCAGGTCGGTGCGATAGGCATCGTAGGACGGCAGCGCGGGCGGCTGGTTTTCCACCGTGTGCGTCGGCTGGATCGTGTTCACGCGGCATCCTCACTGGCGGAGGACCCTTTTATACCGCAGCGGCCCAGTCCGGGCTTGCACTTCGCTCGCCCTGCCCTAGCATGCAGACATGATCCGTTTAGTCTCCATTGCGCTGCTTCTGTTTACTGCCTGCGGGACCGTGCGCGCGGAAGACCTTCCCGTGGACCAGGTGGTGCCGAAGCTCGCGACGCTGGCATCGCCCGACCAGCAGTACGCACTTTACCTGCCACCGGGCTACTCGCGCAGCCGGCCATGGCCAGTGCTGATCATGCTTGATCCACGCGGTCGCGCCGAGGCGACGCTGGCCCGTGTGCAGGAGGGCGCGCGCCGCAATGGCTGGATCGTGATGAGTTCCTACCAGAGCCGCAGCGACACACTCGAAAGCGTCACCTTGTTCGCCCTGCAGGCCTTGCTCGATGAGAGCGACAAGCGCTTTTCCGCCGACCGTCGCCGTTTGTACCTGGCCGGCATGTCCGGGACTGCCAAGACCCTGTGGAAAGTGGTGAAACCGCTCAAGGGCAGCCTGGCCGGAATGATCGGCTGCGCCGGCGGATACTCGCCCGAACTTCCGCCGCTGACGGATGCCGCGCCGGCCTTCTATGGCTGCACCGGCACGCATGATTTCAATCACGGCGAAATGAAGGACCTGGATGCGTCGCTGGACAAGCTGGGCTCGCCGCATCACTTGCTGGAATTCGAGGGCGGCCATGGCTGGCCGGAGACCGGACTCGATCACGCCATCGACTGGCTGCAGTTGTCGGCCATGAAGACGGGCCTCGCGCCGGCGGACAAGCAATGGATTGCAGGGCAATTTTCGGCGGCCAGGCAGGCAGCATTGGCTGCGCCGGACGACTTCCAGCGCGGCCGCGCCCTGCAACGGCTCGCGGCCGATTTCCAAGGCGTGCACGACATCGGCGACAGTGCCGAGCTCGCGGCGCGCTTGCTCGGCAACCCCGAGGCGCGCGCAGCAGCCGCGCGCGAGGCCCAGTTGCGCGAGGACGAAAGAAAATACGCGGGTCTGGTCAACGACTGGTTCACCCGCATGCGCGCCCGCTTCCCGGACGGCCGGCCGCAGGACCCGCCACCGAAGCCGCAGAGCCTCGCCGCCTTGAAAGTCAGGTCGCTGCAAAAACTGGCTGCCGGCGGCGATCGCGAACTGGCCGATTCGGCGGTCCGCCGACTCGAGCTCGCCTTCGCCGCCTCCAATTCCTACCTGCCCGCCGAAGCGATGCAGCGAAAGGAACCCGGGATCGCCGCCGCGTCGAAAGCCGTGGCAGCGGCAATCTTCCCGGACCGCGCCACGCGAGCCGACTAGGGGCCGTCTTCCCGCCGACCTGGCGCCATTCCGTCGGCGGGCACGGCGTTTCGTCGCAATTGGCTGTCGCCCCGGCGCGCGGCCTCCTATCCTGTGTGCAGTCCAGAAACCGGCAATCCCATGACCAGTCTATTTTTTGTCTTCCGCCTCGCGTTCGCGTGGTTCATCAGCCTCTTCATGCTGGCCGTCATCGCGCTGGGAATCAGCGGTGGCCACGGCGAACCGCATTGGAGCTACCTGCTGGCCAGCGCGATCGTGCTCAGCTTCGTCATCACCAGCGCGTTTTCGCACCTGCGCCGGGTGCGGCTGATCACCGGCCGGGTGGACGCCAGCACCATCTCCAATCGGCAGCGCCGGCAAATCGAGATCCCGTTCGAAGCCGGCGAATCCTTCGACCTGCTCGACGCCGCCATCCGCGAATTGCCGGGCACCGAGCAGATCGAAAGCGCCCGCGACAGCCTGCAGGTGAGGGCCAAGGTCAAACGCTTCGAACCCTACGGCGCGAGCTGGCGCTGGAGCCTGTCACGCATCATCGGACCGAAGCGCAACCAGATCCTGGCCACGGTCACGCCCGGCGACGGCATCGGCAGCGTCACCCTCATCTGCGAACCCGAAGGCGCCGCGTGGAGCGACTGGTTCCGCGTGGACGACGGCACCAACCTCGAGAACGCCGAAGCCATCACCCGCGCCATCACGCGGCGCATCGCCGACCGGCGCCGCGGCGAACAGGCCAAGGCCCGGCAGACCGACACCGAAAAGGAACTCACCGTCGCCAGGCTCAGCCTGCTGCATGCCCAGGTGGAACCGCATTTCCTCTACAACACCTTGGCCAGCGCGCAATACCTGACCCGCAGCGACCCGCAGCGCGCCGACGAGATGCTCGGCAACCTCATCACCTACCTGCGTCACTCCCTGCCCCGCGCCGATGATTCACTGTCCACGATCGGCGAGGAACTCGAACGTGCCCGCGCCTATCTCGATATCCTCAAGATCCGCATGGGTCCGCGGCTGAACCTGCAGATCGAAGTGCCCGATGCGCTGCGCAGCCAGCCCTTCCCCGCGATGATGTTGCAGACGCTGGTGGAAAACGCCATCAAGCACGGCCTCGAACCCAAGCCCGGCGGCGGCACCATCTGGATCCTGGCGCGTGGCAACGATGAAAATGTTTCAGTCACCGTGGCCGACGACGGCCAGGGCTTCAGCGAGCTGGGTGGCGGATCGGGCATCGGCCTGAAGAACGTGCGCGAACGACTGCGCCTGGCCTATGGCGATCGTGCTTCCTTTTCCATCGTGGCCAATTTCCCGAATGGCGTGGCCGCCACCATCAACCTGCCTTCCGAGACGGATCCCGCCCATGCCTAAGTGCATCGTGGCCGAAGACGAAGCCCTGCTGCGCGATGCCCTGGTCGGCCTGATCAGGGAGGCCTGGCCGGAACTCGAGATTGCAGCCGAGTGCGAAGATGGTGGCAGCGCGCTGGAGGCGATCGCCGAAGTGCAACCCGACATCGCCTTCCTCGACATCCGCATGCCCGGCCTGACCGGACTGGAAGTGGCCGCGGCAACGATGGACTGCAGCCCGAAGACACAACTGGTTTTCGTAACCGCCTACGACCAGTACGCCATCGACGCCTTCGACCAGGGCGCGGTTGACTACCTTCTCAAGCCGGTGTCGCCGCAACGCCTTGCGCAGACCATCCAGCGCTTGAAGGCAAGGATGGAAAACGGTCCGCTCGACGTCGCGGCGCTGACGGCATTGCTTGCGCGCCTGGGCGCGGCGCCACGCCGCGAGGCAGAAGCCAGCCCCTTGGTGTGGATCACCGCCAGCACCGGCAAGGAAACGCGATTGATCATGGTGGATGACGTGCTGTTCTTCCGCGCCGACCACAAGTACACCGTGGTGATGACCGAAGAAGGCGAGGCCTTGCTGCGCAAGCCGATCAAGGACCTGCTGGCAGTGCTCGATCCGGATCGCTTCAAGCAAGTCCATCGCGCCACCATCGTCAATTTGCGCGCCATCGCTTCGGTCACGCGTGACGACACCGGGAAGGGCCTGATCCGGCTACGTTCCCGGCCCGAAACGCTCACCGTCAGCCAGGCCTTCATGGGCCTGTTCCGGAACATGTAAGCCAGCGACACTTGGCTGCGCCCGCACGACTGCCTATGCTTGGCGCTCGCAGGAGGGTCCGATGGCCAGGGTCATACTCGCTTCCGCACTATCGCGCTGGTTGCCCCAAGGCAGTCTCGACGCATCGGGTGAATCCACCGTTGAAGTGGACTGCACCACCGTAGGCAATGCGCTGGAGTCCGTGTTCGACCGGCACCCCAACTTGCGCGGTTACGTCGTGGATGAGTTGGGAAACCTTCGCCATCACGTGGCGATCTTCGTGGACGGCACGGCGCTGCCGCGCAGGCAGGCGATGGCGCACGCCATCGACGCCGGCACCGAAGTCCATGTCCTGCAGGCACTCTCGGGAGGCTGACATGTCGGAACGACTGCTGGTTTGCACGCGCAAGGGATTATTCGTCGTCGAGCGCCAGGACGGGCATTGGCGAATCACCGAAACCGCCTTCCTCGGCGACAACGTCAGCATGGCGCTGGCCGATCCGCGAGATGGTCGCTGGTATGCCGCACTCGACCTCGGCCACTTCGGCTGCAAGCTGCGTTTTTCCGATGACCAGGGCGCGAGCTGGAGCGAACTGGCCGTGCCCGCCTTCCCGCCGGGCGAAGACGTTCCGGTCGGCGACGGCAAGGACACGCAGCCCGCCACCCTCAAGTTGATCTGGTCGCTGGAAGCAGGCGCCGCCTCCGAGCCCGGCAGGCTTTGGGCAGGCACCCTGCCCGGCGGCTTGTTCCGTTCCGACGACCACGGCCGCAGCTGGCAACTGGTGCGCGGCCTGTGGGATCGCCCGGAACGCAGGCAATGGTTCGGCGGCGGCTATGACACGCCCGGCATCCATTCCATCTGCGTGGACCCGCGCGATCCGCGCTGCCTGCGCATCGCAATTTCAACCGGCGGCGTCTGGCGCAGCAATGACAGCGGCGAGACCTGGGCGCAAACCGCGCACGGCATGTTCGCCGCCTACCTGCCCGAGGACATGGCGCGCGACCCCAATCGCCAAGACGTGCATCGCATGGTCCAGTGCGCGAGCGAGCCCGATACACTCTGGGCACAACACCATAACGGTGTCTTTCGCAGCGACGACGGCGGCATGTCCTGGAATGACGTGCCGAACGTGGCGCCATCGGTGTTCGGCTTTGCGGTCGCCGTGCATCCCAACAATCCCGACTGCGCTTGGTTCGTGCCGGCTATCAAGGACGAACGGCGCATTCCCGTGGATGGCTTGCTGGTTGCCTCGCGCACCACCGATCGTGGCGCCAGTTTCAAGCTCTTGAACGAGGGCCTGCCGATCGACCTCGCCTACGACCTGGTCTACCGTCACGGGTTGGCCGTGGACGAGACTGGCAATCACGTCGCCTTCGGTTCAACCACCGGCGGCCTGTGGATCAGCGACGATGGCGGCGACCGCTGGGAGGCTATCCCGGCGCGCTTGCCGCCGATCCTCGCAGTCGCTTACGCCTGACCTGCACGATCGCAATCAGGGCGCCCACGATCATCAGGGCCGAGTCCTTCTGCGAATCCCATTCGTCGCCTTGCGTGCCGAGGTAGGCCTGGCCGAGGTCGCCGCCGAACACTTCGGCCGCCGCCCACTCGATGATTTCGTAAACTCCCGCCTGCGCCGCCATGAAGGTGAAGGGAATCAGGTAGCGCCACAATCCGCGCAAGACCGTGCGTGCGTCCAGCAATTCGATCATGGCCGGCGTCACCAGCAGGCCGTACAGGAAGTGCACCATCCGGTCGAAATGATTTCGCTCGAGGCCCAGCATCGAATTGAGCGAGTGTCCGGTGATGCGGGACCACCACGCGTCGTAGGGCACTTCCGCGTACGTGTAATGGGCGCCAACGGCATGCAGCAACATGAAGACGAACACCGCTGTCAGCGCGGTGCGCGACAGCAACCGGTAGGTGACGAACAGGATCGGCAGCGCGACCAGCACCAGCACGTTTTCCAGCGCCCAGTCGGCCCGATACCAGGGCGCAATCGCCAGCGCGATCCACCATGCCAGGTAAAGCAGCAGCAACCGCTTCGCGTAGGCGGAATGCGCTGCCGGCGTCAGCGCCGCTGTCATGGCTGTTCCCCAAGCCAGTCCAAGGCAGGCGCCTCACTGGTGAACACGTTGCCATGCAGCCCGAAGCTGGCGGCGGCGACCACGCCGAATCGCTCCGGGTCGATCAGGTCCGGGTGGGTAACCATCGCCATCACCAGGCGGCCCTGGGTCGCCTCCGCCCATTCCCTCACCATGCCCAGGCGATCGGCCACGGTCAGCGGTCCCAGGCCGGTCAGTCCCGAGGTCACCACCATCAGCTTGCGCAGGCCGAGCTCGCGGGCGTCGTGGATGGCCTCGGCCACGCGTTTCACGGCCGGCTCGAGCCTGCTCTCGCCCTCCAGCCTGAACACGCCGATGTCACCGATCCGTTCCATGACCACCCCTCTTCCCCGGTCCCTGTCCCAGGTTGCCGCCGCAGGCCCCGTTCAACAAGATTAACCCGGTACAGGACCATCGAGTCGTCTTGGGATTTAGTTCACGTTTTTGCACTTTCATGTGGTGTGCGCCCCGGAAACTGATAGCCTCGGAAGTCCCGCTAGAAAGGACCCATTCCATGGCCATCTGGAAAGACAGCAACGCCAACCGGCAGGCACCTGCCCCAGCGCCGGAAGCGCCGGACCACAATCGAATGGATCTTTCGTCGCGCGTTGAAACCGCGCCTGCGCCATCGCCGGCGGCCCGCGCGCAATCCGACCGCGCTCGCACCGAGTCCCTGATTGCCGCCGACATCATGATCGAGGGCAAGATCGAAGGCAGCGGCAGCGTCCGCATCGCCGGCAAGTTCAAGGGTGATGTCAACGTGCAAGGCGACCTGACCATCGAGTCAGGCGCAAAGCTGACCGGTAGCGTTCGCGCCGACAAAGTCACCATCGCCGGCGAGCTCGAAGGCAATATCGAAGCCGCCACCCAGGTCAACCTGCTCGCATCGGGCGTGGTGGTCGGCGATATCAAGGCCGGCTCGCTCACCGTCGCTGCTGGTGCCCGCATGCGCGGCAACACCGAGTTCGGCTGGGATGAAACCAAGGCCGCCATTGCCAAGTCGGGCAAGTCCTACGCCAATGGCGTGGAGGCCGTAGGCAACGCATGAGCACTCCTCGCCCCGGTACGCCTGGGGCGACTCGCGCCTGCCCGCACTGCAAGGAGATCATCCTTGAGAGTGCGGCCGTGTGTCCGGCGTGCCGGCATCACGTGCGTTTCGACGCGCCGACCACGGTCGAAGAAGCTGCTGTACCCAGTCCGCTCCGCATCGAAGGAAGCATCCGCCAACCGGCGGATGTTTCCGCATGGGAGTACACCGTGGTCGTCACCATCAAGGACGACCGCGGCCAGGAGATCGCCCGCAAGCTGATCGGCGTGGGCGCCATGGCGCCGAACGAACAGCGCACCTTCACCCTGGCCGTGGACGTCGTACCCGCCAAGCCCAAGGGCGGCAAGCCCAAATCGGGCACGCGCCACTAAAGCTGCTGTTCGGGAATCCGCCCGGCCAGCACGTCGGCAAAAAATTTCGTGGTGTGTTCCTGCAGTTTCTTGCGCTCGTGGCCCACGCCCGGCACCAGCAGGAAACGCGCATTGGCGCCGGCTGATTCGTAAACGAGCTTCGCATGGTTCCAGCGCGACTGCGGATTGTCACCAAACAGGCGATCCACTTGCGCCGCTGCGGGCTTGTCCCACCCGTCTCCAAAGTCGAGCGAATCGTTGTCGTCCAGCGAGCCCATCACCAGCAACTGCGGCATGGCGCGCCAGGTCGCAAGGTCGAATGGCTTTCCAGTCAGCGCCTGCAAGTCGGCGATGCCCGCCGGATAATCGAGCGCCTCGCCCTTCCACTCGGCCCGAGGCGCGATCGGCCATCCGCCGGGTGATCCCGCTGCGACCGCCTTGATGCGATCCGGGTGCAGCGCCGCAAAGCGGTTGGCGAACATTCCGCTGGCAGAGAAACCCTGCATCAACACGCGCGAATCGCTCTTGATGCCCTCGCCGGCCATCGAATTCCGCGCCCGATCCAGCATGGCCAGCAACTGAAGGTCCAGGCGCGCAAGGTCGCCACGTTTCGTGGTCAGCACGTCGCGATCCAGGGCATGGCTGTAGATCTTCCAGTCCACGGCCGGCCGACCAAACGCCGGCACCAGCAGCACCACGCCCAGTTCGTCGGCGACCTTGCTGCGGCCGTAGGTGGTCCACCAGGCGTCCTTGCGGTGCACGGAAATGTCATCGGAGTTGCTGCCCGAATTGTTTGGCTGCACCAGCAAGGTCGCCGACTTGCCGTCTTGCGCGGCACGCTGGGCGTCGGGCGAAACGTACAGGTAGAAATCGGCGTGGTAGCCGGCAGACGGGTCGGCGGCGAAATGCTGCACGCGCGCGTAGAACGGTCCCAGCAACACCGCGACGGCCAGCACCGCCATCGAAAAAAGAAATGAAATCCCGAGTAGGAACTTGCGCATCGCACACACCCCGTGGTCCTGATGCGAGGTCAGATGACGGCGCGGGACGGAAGGTTTAAAACGTTTTCAACGGTCATGCCCTAGCGCAGCTGGCTGTCCTTGCTGCCGCGGCGGTTGTAGCCGCTGGACGCCCCGTCTTCCTGGTCGCGCATTTCCTGGCAGGCAACGCACAGGCGCACGCCCGGGATGGCCTTGCGACGGGCAGCGGGAATCGACTTGCCGCACTCCTCGCAATGCTTCAGCCCCGGCCCGCTCGGCAGCTTGCTGCGTGCGCGTTCAATGCCGTCCTTCACGGTGGCATCGATCTGGTCCTGCACCGCGCCATCACCCGCCCATCCGGTTGCCATCACACGCCTCCTGAATACCCCTTCAGCTTACCCCCTGGCTTGTTATCGGCAAGTTCAGGCCTAGAAGCGGTCTACAGGATCCTTGTAGCGGATGATGTCGAGCAGGTTCATGCCGCTGCCTGATCGGCAGAGCAGCTTGTAGGGACGCACCACCCCTGTGTTCTGTTCATTCGATTCGACCTCGAGAACCGCGCGGCTGTTATTGCCGTCGCCGTCCGCCTTGTCGCCGAAATAGTTTCCCTGGCCCGCCGATGCATCCGGAACAACGGTCGAATTGTTGCCACCTGCCGTCGTGTCTTCCGTGTCGCCTTCAATGGCACGAATCTCGAGCCCATAGCTCGGCAAGGCCTGCACGCCGGTATTGGGGTCGATGATCATGCAAAATCCACTGTCCGGATTCCGGATGTAGAGCAAGTGGGTGTTGGCGCTCGCACCGGCATCGATTTCAAACGGCCGCCCCAGCGAATCGGTGCTGATCAGCACGACACGGTTCGCGGTCACGTCCTGCGGTCCCAATACCCTGCTGGGATAGGCCGGGCCGCCGTCACCTACCTCCTGTTTCGCGATCCGGAAGTCGGCGCCGAAACTGGTGTTGTCCTGCACCGTGCAGAATGCGATGACGCCGGGCTCGTTGGGGCCGGTGTACGTAAAGCGCACCTGCGCGTCGTTGTAGTCGCCAGCCGGGGCCATGCCGGCGGCGAAGATATCAAGCAAGCGAGTGATCTTGCCGGTACCGGTGTTGACGTTGCCTTCGCCAATCTTGGCGCCGGCGCTGTTGAAGATCTTGAAGTTGACCGTGCCCAGGAAGTCGTCGGATTCGAGCAGGTTGACCATTCCGACGAAACAGTTGGTCTGGAAGGCCGGCGCGCTGGGCGTGGCGGCGAGCCGCCGGACCCCGTTTACGACCGTATCCGACGAGGTGAAGGTCGCGGCGGAAAATGTCTCCACCGTGAAGCCCTGGCCCTGTGGATTGCTCACCCGCGAAAAGCCCGCGAACAACTGGAAACCACCGCCAGCGATGCTGGTGTGCAGGAATCCGAACTGGCTTCCAGCGGCAAGATCGGGACAGATCTCCCGAAGACTGGCCTTGGCGACGCTCCGGAAGAAGGGAACCACGAAGTCAGGGCATGTCAGCGGCGTCGCCTGGCTGGTGCTCGATTCGGGGAAATACCGCGCTCGAATCGTTATGTCCGCATTGCTCGGATTCTTGAACACGAAGCGCTGTGCGAAGGCCGCTGTGTCCACCACCACGGGGAACACCTGGTAGGAGTGGTAGCCATCGGTGGTCTGCGCGCGGGCGGCGGGCGAGCCAACCAGCGCAAGCGCGACAAGCACAAACGCGATCAACAGCTTGGTCATGACAGTCATGCTGGGTAGCTCCTGGCCGGGACCCGACAGGCTTGGCCGAGGATCGGCTGCCCATTCCGGCCCATGTTCTCCCACTGCAATGCAGCACGCCTGATTGAATTTGGCCACGCTTGCTGATGCGTCCCTACCACGCGACCGCACCGGACAAACTACCGCGCCGGGGCGCGACGGCAGGCCTTCCAGTCCGGCCTGCGTTCAGCGAGAAACTGCCAACATCGCCGTGCCAAGGAGGGCCACCCATGCCAGAGACCATCTACGACGCGCTGCGTGAAAGCCACGAGATCCAGCGCACCCTTTTGCGCAAGTTGCTTCGGACCCAGCCGGGCACGCGTGAGCGGGTCGCGCTCTTCACCGAGGTGCGCAACGAACTGCAGGCCCACGAGGCCGCCGAAGAACGCTTCCTATACGTGCCCATCCTGATGGACGACCTCGGCCTGTCGTCGTCGCGCCACGCCCTGCACGAGCACCACCAGATAGACGAACTGGTCGAAGACCTGCAAAAGATCAAGCCAGCAGACGACGCCTGGCTGGACAAGGCGAAGGAACTCTCGAAAAAAGTGCACCACCACCTGCGCGAGGAAGAAAAGAAATTCTTCCAGGTGTCTGGCAAGGTACTCAGTGCCCGGAAAAAGCTGTCGCTGGCGAAGGAATATCGCAAGGACTACGCGCGCATGCATCGCACGCTCGCCCGAGCGTAGGCCGCGTCAGTTCAGTTCGTTGAAATCGAACTCTATCGTCTCGCCTTCCACCGTTACCCTGACTTTCAGACTCAATGGGATCGCCTTGGAGCGTTTCGGCAATTCCAGCTGGAACTGACGAGCCACCAGAGCCCCCGGTGCCAGCACGGCCTTGGCCGCCGACAGCTCTTTCGTGCGCGCTTCCTGTTTATTGTTGAAACTCTCAATGTTGCAGTTGATTTGCGACGACTCGCTGGCGTTCGCGCATTTGTCGCGGACCAGTCCGTCATCCTTGCCCTGGCCCATCACCTCTTCGGCCGACTTCATGCCCAGGGTGTTGTCGCCATGCTGGACCTGGATGCCGGCATCGTTGAACGGAACGGGAACGGTACCGGTGTTCTTCACGGATACCGAAAGCCAGGCGCGGCGGCTCGAGGTCGGCGCGAGCGTTGCCCCCGCATGGAAACCCCTGCCCGCTGCGCTGATGATGGTTGCCCCGTTTATAACCTGCAGCTTCTGGTACTCGGTAGCCGGCACCGGGACGAAGCGTCGGTCAGCGGCGGAGGCAACCAGGCTGGCCCCGGCAAGCGCGGCAAGCAGGAAAACGCGACCGGCGTGGCGACGAAGGATTCCGTTCATGGCATGACCTTGCCTGTGTGCGATGCGGGCATGCTACCGCAGCCCAATTACGGTGTCTGCGCCCGCCCCTGCGGCTAGAAGATCGAGGAAAAGATCCGCTTCAAATAGCGCAGGCTCCCGGTGGTGGCGCCCGTGTCTTCGCTGGAAACCACGATCAGGCCGCTCGGGCCGTCCGGGCGTTGCCTACGCACCAGAGTGAAGCCGTTGATCAGCGTCTTCCACGGCGTGCGGCCGCTATGCACGGTGAACTGCGCGTGCCGGTTCCAGGCGATCATGCGCTCCATCGGCACCGCGCGGATCTGCTGTTGGTCGATGGCCTCGACGCTGGCCTTCAGCAACAGTCGCCCCTCGCCGAACTGGCAGCGCGCGCTGTGGAAGACCACGCGGCCGAACAGCATTGTCGAAAGCCGCAGGCTGAACTCCGACTGCAACTGCACGTTCTCGCTGGCGCCATGGAAGTCCTTGTAGCGGAAGATGACCTCCTCACCCTCGCGCAACTTCCACTCCACGATGGACTGGCCGCCTCCCGCCGATGCGACCATGCCGCGCGCGGCCTCGCCCGCGACGGGGGCGCGTCCGGAATCCTCCAGCAAGCTGCCCCGGGCGAAGAAGAAATACTTGCGGCGCAGGATGCGCGCCAACGGCGCTGCACGCGGCCACGGCGCAAACGCCAGGTTGTTGTCGGCGTTCGACAGCTGCTTGCGGGTGACCAATGGATATCGAAAGCTGCGGTCGATGTCGAGTTGTGCACCGGTGCGGTACTCGCCCTCGATCGGTTCTGCACCTTCAAAGCGGATCGTCATCTGCTCGTCGCTGTGGAACAACTCCAGGGCCAGCACGTACAGGAAGCTCTTGATCGCAACCAGGGCCAGCGCGATCCAGCCGAGCAATTTCAGCAGATCGTGCGAGCGGAAGATGCCGTTGGCGTAGCGATGCGCGCTGGCGCGCTGCGATGCCAGGCGGGCATCCAGCGTCAGCGCGAGGTCGCCGACCTGCTCGTCGATCCGTGCGGCGGCGCCGCTTTGCGCGCCCGCCTCCAGGCTGTCCTGCAATTTTCCGTGCGCGCTGGCGTAGCCGTCCTCCAGCGATTCGCGCACGGAATTCAGAAGGCAGCCGGCGGGACGATTCCAACGGCATTCCTGCCGGCCCAGGTGGATGGTCGCGGGCACCAGGCTGCCAAGCTCGTTGGCGATCGAATTGGCATCGGTTCCGCCCGCCCGCGCCTGCATGCTCAAGGCGCCCAGCCGTCGGAACGCCGGCGATGCCGATTCCCCATGCCAGCGATCGATGGATCGGTGCACGCTTTCGCGGAAGCCCAGCGATGCCAGTTGCAGGGGTGCGTCCGTCGCCTGGAAGCAAGGAAATGCCCCGGCATTGTTTACGAGCATGCCACTGGTTCCCTGCCCTTCGAAATCAAATTCCCTCAGCCGCAAGCGCAGGTCGGGCGAAGCGACGGTGCAATATCGGGGCAGTCGAAGCACCGCCGCCAGGGCCGCCAACTCCACTGGCGTATCGAACTCCCGCTTCAATCCTGTCGAGACAGCCGCTTCATTCTCGGCGAGCATCCGCACGATGTCGCCGCGATCCGCAGCAGGGTCCAGGCGCATCGGTACGTCGCCGAGGATTCGCGCCACCCGGTGGCTGAAGCGCAAGGGATGCAGGCGTGCAGGCTCGAGACCCTCGTAGGCCTCGCGCAACACCCATTCGCGCCGCGCCAGCACCCGCGCCGTCAACTCGCGTAGTCGCACGATGCGCGCGTCGCGTTCGGTCATGTAGCGCACCAAGTCGAGCACGTTGGCAGCGGGCTTGGTTGGCGAATCCACCACGATTCGCAACTCGGCCTTCAGGCGCGCCAGTTCCGCATCGTCCTCAGGCGCGGGTTCCAGGCCGAGCAATGCGACCGGCGACAAGGAAAGCAGCAAGGCCTGTCGGTCTCGAATCGTTTCAGGTGGCAGCTCGCCTCCCGTCGAAACAAATGGCTCGCGCGCCGTGCGATATCTTTCGGACAGGAACAGGTCCAGGTCAGCCTGTATTCCCAAGGGCCGGACTTGCGCCGGTAGCAGTTCGCCAGCAAAGCCCGTGCATGGCAGCAGCGGCTGGCCCGGCAGCGAGACGACCGAGCAAAACTCGTCCAGGGTAGTCAGGCGATACACCATGGCCACCGTACCCGCCGCCGCCAGGCTGGCAGCCAGCACCAAGGCGCCAATCACCAGCGCCAATGGACTCCACAGCAGCAGCGCGTCGCGCAGCAACTTCGATGACGAGCGGCCGGTAGCGCGAAATTCCCGCCAAAGCGGCAGGTTTTGCCGCCACAGCCTGCGCAAGCCTTGCCAAGTGGCAAGCGCGAAAAATGCCACCACGGCCGGCAGCGAATGCACATCCGGGTCGGGCCAAAGCATCAGGACGATCGACAACAGCGCAAGCAACCTCAGCACGACCTGCCTCTCCCGGACCTTGCTGGAAGCTTAACCTCCGCCTTGGCCGACGACCAAGCCGCCGATGTACCGCTGGTGAATGCTGTTAGGCTTCGCTCTAGTCTCGCCTTATTGCCACCGCACCTTCGCCCCTCCGGGCGCGCCGCGTGGCAGCCTTGAGCCCGCAAGCAACGTCCCGTCGCCGCCAGCAACCGTCGGCCGCCGACATCCCGAGTGCATCCATGCCGAACTTTGGCCCCGATTGGGGCTTGCAAGACGTACCTGCCGAAACCGGTGGCAGCGCCGCGCGCGCCAAGACTCCGCTCAAGCCCGACGCCCTGCAGGACGCGATCTTCGACAGCGCGTACTTCTCCAGTATCGCCACCGACGCCGAGGGCGTGATCCAGATCTTCAATGTCGGCGCCGAGCGCATGCTGGGCTACACGGCTGCCGAGGTGATGAACAAGAT
>MGYJ01000027.1 GCA_001801685.1 Gammaproteobacteria bacterium RIFCSPHIGHO2_12_FULL_63_22
TGACTACTAGTCTTGGAGTTGTCAGATATTCTGAGAAAGCCAGGAGTTTCTGGTGCGGATGACTGCAAGCGTTTGTCACGCGCCGTGGACACCGACCGTCCCCTACCAGCGTCAATGTAGCCCGCCGCGGTATCACCCTCATAGAGCGTCAAGATATTGACGGTGAGTGTCAATACATTGACGCTCCACTAGTCAAGATGTTGGCCAGGTGTGCGAGCCGCGCTCGCTGTGCCGTTCGAGTAGTCAGGCCCACTACGCACCCTTGCCCCGTTTCGTATCGTGGCCGAGGCAGCCGACTACTGCGCCCTAGCGCGCCCACAGTAGGCGCGCGGCAATCGAGTATTTGCTCAATGAATTGTGGGGTGTGGGGTGTTAGGCGCCCTCAGCTGCACCCACCGTCAGCCACATGCATGTAGCGTATACACGTTGTCTACACACAAGTGCGGTCGAAGTCCGCAACCCAACCTAACACCAACAAACGCAATGACTTACAGCCTTTGCAGGCAGGTAGGCCCTTTGTCCGGCCCAGACTTCGGTCGAGGGCGGGGGCGGTGGAGGGGGCGGGCTGCCACCACGGGGGTTTTTGCCACACCCGGCCTTGAGTGCACATTCACGAATACGGAATGGGGTTTTGCCGGCCCACGACGGGAGTAGATAGTGGCTGTGAACACGGTGTGCTCAATTTTTTGAGTAAAAATACGCGATCGACCCCGGGGGTTGCAGACGCACGTGTCAACATGCGTCCGTGTCCGAAGGAGGTAGTCTTTTTCGGACAGAGCACGGTGGGGGTTGGTGCTCGGGGGCTGCGCTATGAAGCACGGGACTTCGGCCGCGCCTCGGGAGCCAGGCTCCCTCGGCGGCAGTGTGTATGGCCTGCGCGGGCCAAGCGCGCGACCCGAGCTAATAGAGCCGGGGTGTTAATGGTGGTCTGTGAAAACCATTAACCCTTGTACAGGGTGGGGGGTTTTTCACTGATTTAAGCATCCGTGGAAGTGCTTGAAAACACACAGCTTACAGGATCAGCACTCGTGACAGTGACAAACGCCTGTCAATGCCTGTCACGGTCGTAAGCCAGTTCATTATTAACGAACACGACGGTATTCTGAAGGGGCTCTCGTCTCAGATACGGTAGAGATAGCATTCACCGCTAGCTATCATGCACCCCTCATGCTATTGTTGTTGTGCCGGGGGACGCTGATGCCGAACGCCGTCAAAACACCGCCTGCGGGTGAGTGGATTGAAACATCTGATGGCGACCCCTCCTGTCCAGTGTTCCCCCGGCTTCTTCTCGTAGGCGTGGATACTCTACGCCTTCCCCACATCCCGGAGTCATCCGTGCATCGAGCCTCGCGTCGTTACAGCGATCCCCTACTCGCCCCCTAAATGGGTGCCCACGAATCCCCGGACGCCAAGAAGGCGCGGATGACGCGGCAACGTTTACGGCGGGCCGACACCCTCATCGAGCAAGCCAAGGCCCTCCGGCCGGGCGAGCGTCAGTGCACCCGTCACATCAAAATTCGAAACGACGACGGCGTCGTGCTGCTGAACGCGGACGGAAGTCCGCAAACACGGCAGTGCCGCAAGGCCCCCATCAAAGGCGGCTTTGTGTGCGCCATTCATGGCGGCAGTGTGCCCGCGGTGCGGGCCGCGGCGGGTCGTCGGTTATTGGCGATGGTGGAGCCGAGTTTGGTGCGGCTGCACGCGTTAATTCACCAGGATGAGCACATGCCCACAGCCCTCGGCGCCATCCGCACCGTGTTAGAGCGCGCCGGGGGTGAGGCCATCGGCGTGCTCAAGAAGGACGTGGGTGATGCCGACATGCGGCCGATTATCAACATCGGCATTGCTGTGGGGGGTATTACGGCCGTGCCCGAGGTGAAGGTGGGGCTTTTGCCTAGCGCGTCTATCGACGCCGATCTTGTGGAGGACAGTGACGACGACTCTGTCTAAGCCTCAATTCCCAGCGCTCATTGAGCTACCGAACACCTCGCCCATTCCGCACACGCGCTTTCCGGGTTTTCGCCCCAACAGCCAGCCGCAATACGACTACATCACCGCCATCGAGCCTAATGTGTGGTTCTGGGGTAACCGAGGTGGGGGAAAAAGCGTAACCGCACGCTGGACGTGTCATGCGCGCGCGTTGAGCTACCCCGGATATCGCTACGCCATTCTCCGAACCTCATTCCCGGAGCTGATCAAGAACCATCTGATCTACCTCAACGTGGAAATGACCGCGCTCGGCGGCAAATACAACGCGTCGAAGTACATCGCGACGTATCCGAACGGGAGCATGGGCTTTTATATGCAGTGCGAGACCGAGGAACAGGCGCGCAACGCCCTCGGTGTCGAAATGATGGAAGCCGTGTTCGATGAGGCCCCGACGTTCAATTGGGACCACATTATGATGATTTGTTCGTCGGTGCGTGTGCCGAAAGATAGCGGGTTGACGCCACTCAAGCGGTTCAACGGCAACCCCATCGGCCCCTGCATGGACGAAATCGAACGCTACTTCATCGACAAAGAAGTCGACGGTGAAGAAGCGCGCGACTACCGGCCGGAGGAATGGCGGTCTATCTACGTCGATATGAGCGACAACGTGTCGTTAGATGTCGAAGCCTATCGTCGTCAGTTGAGCGTGGGGTTATCTCCGCATTTGCGCATGGCGTGGTTGGAAGGTCGACGGCCTCGAGAACGTGCCCTCTTTGATATCCGCGCAGTGGTGGATGAAGGGGTGCGCCTCACGCTGAGTGGAAAAGACCGCCCCGAACCGCTTGCGGACACGCGTCTCGACACCCCGTATCAGATTATTGAGGAATTGCCCCAGGCGCAGGGGCCGGACGGGACACCCGCCTCTGTGCTTGAACTGCCGTGGGTGCGCATACAGGGCAGTTATGACGACGGATACATCGACCCGGCCGTGATGCTGTGGGCGGTGAACGTCGGGCCACAAGTGATCGTGTTCAACGAGCGTGTGTGGACACATACGAACAGCCCGGATATTGCCAAGGACATACTCGACGCATCGGTGATCCTCCGTGAAGATGGCGGGCCGTATCAGTTGCCGCTGTCGACGATCTACGCGGACCCGGTGGTGGCGAAGCAGACCACCGCGGTGCAAAGCACGCAAGAGGTGATGCAGAGTGTCTGGCGGTGTCTGGAGCATCCGCAAGACACGATCCGGTTGAAACGGTGCTGTGCCAAAGCGCGAAACCTCACGTTTGAGGCGAGCACCAACAGTCGCGAGCTGTATGTCAGCGCCATCAATCGCCTGTTGCAAACAGAGATTGCTCCTGGCGTGCCCAAGCTGTTGTTCCTGCGCCCTGACCCGAAAACGGACGCCGGGCGTAATCTGCTCATGCGGGGGATTGTGGGCTGCCCGTATTTGCTCAAGTATCTGCCAAAGATGCAGTTCGATGAGAAAGACCCGCGCAAGATGGCTGACCACAAGCACGACCACGCGGTCGTGGCGTTAGCGTATCTGGCCGCAAGCTACCCGGTGCAGACGACGCCGCGTGTGGAGGTGGTGCGGCCGCCCTGGTGGAGCGATTTTTTCATAGGGAACACGAACATTCCGAAACAGCAGTATCAACCACGACGGAGGACACGGTGACGGACAGCGAATATGTAGAAGTGATGGACATGACGATCATCACGAGCACGCCCGGCGTTGTGCTGCAACACACCGTGCGCGAACACGAGGGCGACAGCCTGAGAGAGCAGCCGGGATCGATCCTGGTGCAGTATGGCGCGCGGGATGTGCTTGTGGGCGGGGAGTTGAAGCGGGTGACTGGCGAGCGTGTGATGATTGCCATCCCGCACGTGGTCGAGATACGGCAGAAGACTCGTATAGAGTCGCGTGTGCGGCCATCTGTGGCGAGTTTGGTGAGTAGGAGTGCAGCCGAGCTGGACGTGTTGAAGCAGAAGCACAAGCTGGCGTCGAATTAGCGCCCATGATGAATCCGTTTAGTTTGTTTAGGAGGAGAAAGCGCATGCAGATAGTAGTGGGCGCGGTGGTGCGTCATGTCCTGACAATGGTCGGGGGCGGGCTGATCGTGAACGGGTCGGTGACCGGAGACGAGATGACGCAGGTCATCGGCGCGGTGACCACTGTGATCGTGATCGGCATCAGCGTGTTCCAGAAGTGGCAGAAGAAGCAGATGGACGAGGGTAAGTAACGCATGTCGGATGAAGCTGTAGGCACAGCGACCGCGACCGACGAGTCTACGTCATCGAGCACCGACAGTGCCACACCCCAAACCACGGCCGATGTGGCGGCAAGTGTTATTGCCGAGTTCGAGAACGCCGACGCCGACCCTGCGGACGAAGCCACCGACACCAAGCCGGCTGCGGGAGACGCTGACAAAGCTGAGGCACAAAGCGCAGCAGATGCGGATGACTTCGAGACGCAGCCTGCCGAAGTCACCGACGCCTTAGGGCGCAAGCGGGAGAATCGTCTGCCGCATTCACGCGTGAAGACGATGATGTCGAAGGCTGAGCAGAAGGTGCTCAAGGCCGTTGCGTCCGAATTGGGCATAACGGTAGACGAGGCACAGGGTATCCAACTCGCTGATGTGATGGGGCATATCGGCGAAAGTAAGAAGACCCGTCAGAGCATCGACGACAAGCTCAAGAACGTGGATGCGGTCGAGGCCATGATGGCCGGCGACGGAGATCGCTTCATCCGGGTGCTTGCAGAGGTGAACCCCGAGGCGTATGGGAAGTTCGCGGCGCTGCTTGATCCGGGGGCATCAGCTACGACAACAGCACCAGCGGTCACCGCGCCCGCTGACGACCCGGAGCCCGAGCCCGACTACCCGTTGCAGGACGCGCAGGGGAACGAGGTCGGCCGCACCTTCAGCCTCGATGGTTTGAAGAAGCTCCGCGCGTGGGAGCGGCGCCAGGTGACGCAAGAGCTGACGGGTGAAATCGACAAGCGCTTCAAGCCCCTTGAGCACGAACGCGCGCAGGCGCGACAGGCGGAAGAGCATCGTCGGCGCGGTGAAACACTCTTGCAGCAGGCGAAGGACCGGGTGTCGCAGCAGATGGACGGGGCGCAGAAGTGGACCGGGTTCAGTGAGAACGCGGACGCCATTCTCGCGGCGCTGAAGGCCGATCCGAATACGAGCTTGCACGACGCCTATATTCGCGTAGTGGTGCCGAAGCTGACAGCCGACCGCGCTAAAATGCGGGAAGAACTGCTGACCGAGATCAATGGCAAGCCGAAGACTACGAGTGTCGCAGCCGGATCGGCAACAGGGAAGGCAGAGACTAAGGTGTTATCCACATCGGACATCGCGCGGGAGGAGATTGCGCGGTTGATGAAGGCGTAGACCGGGCGGAAACGTGTGGCATGGGTCTTGCGCGACTGCAAGATCCATGCTACAGTGGTCTTGTCGGAGAGAAGTCCTTTCTCTCCGCTATTCGAGCGGCCGGCTCGTAACACACGGCAAACCTACCTAACTCCCCACCTCTCAGCAGGTTACGCTGATCCAACGCGCTTTTCCTGGGCGTCAAGCAGGGTTTCGTCTTTGTTTCGTTTCCCCTGCCGGGCCGGTAGTCGGTCTGGCGCTAACCCCAAGAAAGCAAAAGAGATAGTATGTCTCAATTCAGCCAAATCGTGGCTGCAACGTTTGATCGCACGTCCAACGAGAAGAACAAGGCCGCGAACCAGTGGTCTGAGAACGCCACGCTCCGGTTCCTGGAGATGAAGGGTGCGCTCAAGCGGGTCACTGGCGGACCGCAGCTTGAGTTTACGCTTGATACCATCGCCAACCCTGACGCCGCGTTCCTGGCGACCGACGTGTCGGCCACGTCCACGACCAAAACCGAAGTCCTCGACGCCGTCAAGTATGACTGGGCGTTGGTGGTGTCCCCGGTCAACTGGACCATTTCAGACGAAGCCAAGAACTCGGGCGATAAGAAGGTCGATCTGGTAACGAGCCTCGTTGACAACGGGATGGAGACGCACGACGACAAATTCGAAGGTGCGCTGTTTGCCGCGTCCGCGACCAACGGCTTCCTGAGTTTCCCAGTCATCCTGACCGAAGACGGCAGCGGCACCGTGGGTGGTGTCAACTCCGCAACCGATACCTACTGGGCCAACAAGTTCGCCGACTACGGCACCGATGTGCATTTGGGGCTGAACACGCTGTTCGCCGCGTGCGCAAAGGGCAGTGGTGGGGCGGCTCCCAATCTGATCGTGACGGCGCCGACGCCGTTTGCGACCTACGCAGACAGCCTCCAGGCGAACTTCCAATATACGAACGCGAAGACCGTTGACGCCGGTATCCAGACGCTGAAGTTTGGTGGCGCGGACCTGATCTTCTCGCACAAGTATACGAGCGGAACGGCGGACTCCTTCTTCATGCTCAACACGAAGAAGATCAAGCTCTACGTCATCAAGGACTTCTATCGTCAGCGTCGTGCGGAGATTGAACTCCCAAACGCCGCAACGATGTCGATGAAGGTCGTGTCGATGGCGCAGATTGCCGCCACCGACCGCAGCCGTAACGGAGTGGCATTCACCTAATTGAATGTGGGGCTGACTGCACGACGGTGAGCCCCCGTTCTTTCTCTCGAAGGACAACAGAAACACTATGGCTGGATTTTCTTGGCCTGCGGTTGCAGGTCGCCCCGGCACGGTATACGACACGGAGGTCACTCCGGTTCTGACCGTTGCGGTCGCCACGGACGGCAATGAATACGTATTCCTGAAGGGCGTTGCGTCTACCATCCAGGGCTCGTGGGTTACCTACGACGAAGCGGGCGTCACGGCCGGGATTGACTCGGATGTCGCCGCGTCGATTACGGGGGACGTAGCGATTGCTACGGCCGCCGTTGTGGCTAACAAGTTTGGGTGGTATGGCCGGAGTGGTCACTTCATCTGCGGCGCGATCTCGGGTGGTGACGCGGCGGCTGATGGTAAGGTCTTCGCGACGGCAACCGTGTTCCTCACGGACGACGTGGCGGTGACGGGCAATCAGATTCACGGCGCACTCTACCGAACGCAGGAAGGTGAGGCAAACACCGCGCTCGGACTTGATGCGACGGCTGCACTGGCGACCGCGCAGATCAATCGTCCGTTCATCGGTGTGACAGACGCAATCATCTAAGCGGTGATGGTTTGGGGCCGGGTAGGGGGTGGACTCTTACCCGGCCTTTTTCCTTCTGTGAGGGGGCTTCTCGGTGGTTGACACCACGCTCGTGCGCGACATTGTCGAGCACTGTCGGACACGGCCGGAGCTTCTGCGTCGGCAAGGCCCGACGTTTCTGCAACTCGAACCGTCTCCAGATGTGTGGTTGCACTTCTGGGGCAATGCGGCGGCATCGGTGCCTGTAAAGATATCGGCGCAAAGCCACACGCATCATCGAGGGTTTACGAGCACGATTGTCCTGGGCGGGTTGACGAACACGCTTCTTCAGATGAAGGAGGTGGACGACGGTGCCCTGTTTGATGAGTATCTGCTCACGGGTGGAGATCATCGCAGCGCGTCGGTGTGTGAGCCGACCGGACGCAAGCTCGTGGCCACACATGCGTCGGCAACGCGGTATGGCATGGGCGATATGTACGACATGGTGCCGGATACGTGGCACCGCACGTTGTTCACACAGCCGTCGATCACCTTGTTGCATCTGAGAGGGCCGGTGGTACCGCGGTATATCGCGTTTCCAGTGGATACGCCCGCCGCTCGTTTGGACTGGGTCGATGTGGACCCGGTGGAGGCGTGGGCGCGCATCGACGGACTACTTCACGCAGCCGGTGTGCTGTAAGGATTTCATATGACACTACCGCTTCTTCCTCCTCGGTTGTTTACGGCGTTTCGACTCGCGTTCAACATGCGGGAGTCTGGCACAGCCAAGGCCACGGTTGACACTTTCATTGCCACGAAGGGGTTTACCGCAGGCGAGGTGACGCTGATCATGGCCTCGGTTCCCGCGTAACCGTGTCGGGATAGCGCACGTTAAGAGCGTCCCCGGCGCCTTCTCTCGCCCGTTCTCCTGAGCGGGCATTCCTTCTTTTCCTTCACGATTCAGAGGTCAGTTATTTATGGCAACCGAGCCGAACAGGCCCGAGCGGGGTTCTACGCCCGCAACACAGCCGGCGTCCGCGCCGAAGTATTCTCTCGAAGAAGCGGTTGCGCTGATTGCGCAGTCGATTGCGCAACAGGGCGAGTTCCAGAAGCAACTGGTCAAAGCTACGCCCAAGCCGCGCACGACACTCCGCGATTTTCTCAAGAAGCATCCGCAGAAGCGGTTGCACCATGAAGTGTTTCAGGCGGGGCGGCCGGTCAATCCGGCAGGGCTGAGTCAGGACACGATCGATCTGCTCGATACGCTCGACACGCGTAAGAGCATGTGCGACGGCATGGTCGACGTGGTGCGCATTCGGGACGGCGTGGGCGGGGCGAACTCTCGCATCCATTTGCTCTACAACAACCAGACGCTGGAACAGCGGATGGCGTTCTATATGCGCTTTCCCACGTTCACGGCGCTCGTCAAGGCGTTGGTAGCTGAGCAGGCCGCGCAAGGCATCACGCCAGTCCATGAGACCTCGGCTGCGCCGGTTGACGACGACGACGACGACAACATCGAACTCGGGTAACACGCATCACATACGTGCTCCCTACGTTATGGGCCGACTGAGGGAAGTCCTCAGTGCGGCCCTTTTTCTATTTGTAGAGGTGTAACTGAGTGACCGTTGTTGAACAGCTTCGTGATGAAGTCGTAGCGGCGAAGTCTACGCGTCGGGATAATGTCGTCAATTGGCAACTCAATGTTAATGAGCGCCGGGGGAAGGACGACGGGGCAGTTGCGGATAGCAATCGCAGTATGGTGCCAATGGATTGGACCATCACGAAAGCGAAGTCCGCGCAGTTGTTCTCGCAAATGCCGCAAGTGCGGCTGCTTCCTCGACATGCGCAGTATCGAGATGCGGTGCCGGTGTTCGCCACCATCGTGAACGATCTGCTGACGCACGCGAATGTGGAAGCGGTCATGAATGAAGCCGTGGTGGATTGTGTGAACGCGGCGGGGGTGGGCGCGGCCATTGTGCGGTATGAGGCGCTGACTGAGGCTGTTGAAGTGCCCGCGATCGATATGGCGACGTTATCGCCTGAAGCACACAGGGCCGTGATGCAGGGTGAGGTTGAGGTGCCGATGGTGCCGGCTGAGCGCGTGACGGATCGGCGTTTCTGTGTGGATCGGGTATCGCCAGACGCTTTGCTGGTCCCGGACGGGTTCCGACTGTCGAACTGGAATAAGTCGCCGTGGTTGGGGTACACCGGGCGGGAACCCTGGGCGCGAGCAAAGCGCCTGCTAAATCTGGACGACGC
>MGYJ01000028.1:0-1693 GCA_001801685.1 Gammaproteobacteria bacterium RIFCSPHIGHO2_12_FULL_63_22
GCCGAAGCGCTCCCGGTAACAACAAGAGAAGGGAAACCGATGGCAATAATCGCACACCTTCACGACGCTGAAGAACACGACATCGGCTACGTCTGTGGGCCTGGGCCATCTTATTACGTCGCCCGTATCCACCGTGCCGGAGCGAGGACTTACGAGGTCATAAGCCGCCACCGAACTGAGACCGGAGCATTCAAAGCAATGGCTTTGGCCGTTTCCAAGCAGCGTAGAAATGGCTACCCGCTGGTAAATCGTGGCGACGTGCTGATGGTTGAGAAGGGGATGAGTTATTACGACCCCATCGCCATCTGCGAGTTGAAAGTCTAGACCCCGATGACAACACCCCGCACATCGCCGCGAACCTTCATTGACTTCTTCGTGCCGGGTGTCCCTGTGCAAGAGGGCAACATCGCGTTCGGCAACGGCCATTCGTACCACCGGGAAGGCGACCGGCTCAAAACGTGGCGGGAGTCCATCGCAGTCCTAGCTCTTGAGGCAACGCGTAGGCCGATGTTGCCGCACGTCATGGACTGGGCGATCTGGACGGGTCCGGTTGAGCTGCATCTGTCCTTCACGTACAAGGTGCGGACGAAGCGCGACTACGACCAACCGAAGGTAACACGGCCTGACCTGTCAAAGCTCGTGAGAGCCGTTGAGGACGCGCTAACGGGTGTTCTGTGGGTAGACGACGACCAGATAACAGTCCTCGAAGCCTCCAAGAACTACGTTGAAGAGGATTGGAAGCCAGGGCTGAACGTCAATGCAATGCTGGTGAAAACGTGACCGCCTGCGCCTACTGCCGGACACGAGGGGCGGTTAACCGTGACCATGTTGTGCCGCGTCAGTTGGCCCGCAAGTACCGTGAGAACAGGCGTGCCGCGACTCGGCCACGAATCCCCGACGAGTTGCTCGGCACGGTGCCTTGTTGCTTCGACTGCAACATTCGCAAGGGAACGCGGCGTCTCGTCCCCCCCTCGTGGGAGAACAAGCTAGACACGCTCAATGAATTCTTCGGCGGCAGTCCGTTCCGAGTTTGGGACGGCAACCCGATGTCGCTCTCGTACAGGACGGTGCATCTATGACCCCCGCTACGGCTGCTGAGCGCTGCATGATCATCGGCTGTCCGCGAGACAAGGCCGAGGACGATACCACGTTCTGCGCGCCTCACCGCTACTGGGCGTACCGAGTGCTGGCCGACCCCAGGTACAGGACAGAGAAACCGCCGGAAGTAAGAGACGACGGCTCCATAGCCCTGCCCCTGCCGCTGGAGTCTGAGCGCGGGCAGCAAGGCGGGATGCGGTGAACGCTTTGCTGGCGGAAGCGTGGCAGTGGTTGCCCTGTCGAGATGCTGACCCGCGAGCCATCGCCATTTACCGTCGCCACTACTCGGCTGATCTACGCCGCAACCATCACTCCGGTATCGGTGGGCCTGGTGAGCGCATGGTGCTTCTAACCGTGGACAGCAAGGCTCTCTGGGTTTGGCGTCGTCGTCCTGAAGGTTTGGCCGTGAATACGCGGGGCTATGACGATGGCCAGCGTGGAGTTATGTGCGCAGTCTTTCGCAATGAAGGTCACACGCTCTCGTCAGACCTTGTGCGCGAAGCAACCGAATTGGCGTGGCAGCGATGGCCTCGAAGCCGCCTCTTCACCTACGTGGACGGCGCGAACATCCGCAGTACGAATCCGGGCGCCTGCT
>MGYJ01000028.1:1720-7105 GCA_001801685.1 Gammaproteobacteria bacterium RIFCSPHIGHO2_12_FULL_63_22
GTGAGACGAAGAGTGGGCTCGTGATCCTAGAGTGCCTGCCCCTGCCGCTGGGAGGTGGGGCGTGACCGCTGCTGTGGGAGTGCACTTCGACCGCGAGTGGGCGATGCCTTCAGCGTGGACGTTCACCATCCCCCCGATTCGTGGATTGCTCATGGAAGAGGGGGCTTTCTGTGGCGGTATCTGGGCAGACCCGTTTGCGGGCAATAACAGCCCAGCGGCGGCAACGAATGACCTGAATCCCGACACGGCTGCACAAGACCACATGGACGCACTGGAGTGGCTGAAGGCACGTGAGACCGAAGCCTTTGACGGCGTGCTGTATGACCCGCCTTATTCCTACCGGCAAGCGAGCGAGGAATACAGCGGCTTTGGTAAGACGAACCTTGTAACCAACTCGGGCTACTGGTCGAACTGCCAAGACGAAGTTGCGCGCATCTGCAAGCCCGGGGGCAAGGTGATCTGCTTCGGCTGGAACTCGGGAGGCGTTGGCATCAATCGAGGATTCGAGTTATACAGGGTGCTTCTTGTGCCTCATGGCGGACACCACAACGACACCATCGTGACGGTCGAAAGCAAAATCGCCGGACGCCTGCTATGACCGCCGTGCTGCGTGTCTGCGTCCACCACTACGTCCTGCCGTCACAGCCGGACGCCCAGGGCCACTTCGTGGGCGTCTGCCGCTACTGCGGGGACGTGAAGATGCACACGAATCAGTACAAGCAGGGGTATCTCAGCTCCAGGAACAGGGGGACGAGGAAGCGATGAGCAAGCCGCGGCTGCTTGACCTGTTCTGTGGCGCCGGTGGTGCTGCGCGTGGCTATCAGGAGGCGGGCTTCTACGTCGTGGGCGTAGATAACAAGCCGCAGCCTCGGTACGCCGGCGACGAGTTCATCCTGGGCGACGCCATGACATTCCCACTCGACGGCTTTGAGGCGATCCATGCCTCGCCGCCATGCCAAGCCTACAGCGAACAGACTCCCCTTGCGTACCGTGCGAATCATCCTCAGCTCATTGAGACGGTCAGCACCATGCTCCGTTGCGCCGGCAAACCCTACGTGATTGAGAACGTAGCGGGCGCCCGTGGACATTTACGAAGCCCATTCATGCTCTGCGGAACCATGTTTGGATTGAACCTGTGGCGCCATCGTTATTTCGAGACTGGCGGGTTCTGGGTTCTAGCCCCTGGATGCCAGCACGATGAGCGCCCCGTGGTATTTCATCCCGGCTCCAATGCGCGAGCTGGGCGACGTGGCCCCGTTTCCATTACGGGAACAACGCGACGGCGAACGGGGCGCTTTGAGTGGTCCGTACAGGAATGCAGGGACGCCTCAGAGTTGCAGTGGATGACGCGAAAGGAACTGGACGAGGCCATCCCGCCCGCCTACACGCGCTACATAGGCGCGCAACTGCTGCGTTACTTGGAGGCTACGCCATGACCACCCTTACGCGGCAGGCAGACAGGCTGGATGCGCGGGAGAGCGGTATCTGGGTGACGCTGCGTTACCCCTTCGTCCATCAAGTATTCGTGGCTGACTCCTGGATAGACGCGGCGCTCAAGCAGTACTTCGGCAACCAGCTCAAGCGTCCTCGTGAGCGCGTCGCCATGAACATCGCCATTGGGATCAGGGCAGGGAGCTATCCGCTATGAGCTACGCCATGCGCCGCTGCGCCATCTGCCACCGCAGCCTCGACGCCGGCGATGCGGGCGACTTCGCGATGGGCCGCGCTTGGCAGAACCGGACGAGCTACTACGTTTCGCGGGACCTCTGGCTGTGTCAGGAGCACGGCTGCGAGGTGGTGAAGGCGATACGGGCGATGGCGTGGGATAACCCCTGGGCCAAGAAGAAGGTGGCGTCGTCATGAGCCCGCGCATTTGCCACCGTACTTTCTGCCAGATAAGGGCAAGTTACTTCTGTGCTGTTGAGAACGCCTTTGCTTGTGGTGAACACAAACACCCCGCCCAAAAGTGTTGTTCGCTATTGGCTGTGGGCAGGGAAGAGATCGAGTCATCCAAGACACCTAAGGGTGGTTGGACAAAGGCACAACTAGCTGAATGGGGAATTGGTTGGCCTCCTCCGAAGGGATGGCAGGAGATTCTAGAGGGCGGGCTGTTATGAGCAAGATGCCGCTAGTTACACCGTTAAACACTTTTACTATGAGCGCAGAACAGCCTCAAATCTTTAACTGCGTCGGCGTCCCGCTCTCCCAGGCGGTGACGGGGAGGGTGACGCGCTACACGGAAGGGCGTATAATGAGTCTGTTCAGACGCAGGGGAATCGACCTTAAAGCGGCCCCTACTGTAAGCTTCGCATTCGCCTCCGGTCATGGAACCCTGCGTCTGAACACCGCTAGGTCAACCAGGCCGGAGGCTTCTGCGTCTCCGGCAACAGGAGGCGCTTGATGAGAACCCGCGATCTCAAGCCTGGCTTCTTCCGCAATGAGGAGCTAGCAGCCCTTCACCCCTACGCCCGGCTGTTGTTCCAAGGGCTGTGGTGTATCGCTGACAAGAAGGGCCGTCTCAAAGACTCGCCCGCGCTGATCAAGGCCGACCTTTTCCCCTATGAAAACGTCCCTGTTGCCAAACACCTAGTGACGCTGGCGGAGCATGGTTTCATCCAGCGTTACGAGGTCGGAAACTTCCGGGGCATCTGGTTGCCCACGTTCCAGCAACACCAGCACCCGCACCCGAAAGAGCCGGGGAGCGTGCTGCCCCAATCCCCGGCAGAGCCGTTGCCTGATCACGGCGAGGCCGTTGCCGGGCCGTTGCCTGATCACGGCGAGGCCGTTGCCGGGCCGTTGCCTGATCACGGCGAGGCCGTTGCCAGTACACGGAATGGCAATGATCCGTCAGCCTCTGTACTCCTCACTCCTCCTCCCTCTATTCCTTCTATTCCTTCAGGGTCTTCGGTTCCCTCTGTTCCTTCTGAGCCTTCATCGGTCAAACCGGCGCGAGACAACCCCCTGAACTTCACGGACGCCGAGTGGTCAGAACTCGTAACAGCCTTCCCGTTAAGCAACGTCCAGGGGCTTTGGCATGAATGGGTTAAGTGGATTGAGGAGGAGGAGAGAGCAGGGAGGAGTAAGAAGCCTCGCAACAATCTCAGAGCCTTCAAGGGATTCGTAAGAGGAAAAACTACAGCGGCGGCGGCATCATGAGGCTTCTGTCTTTCGGTGGCGGCGTGCAAACAACGGCGCTGGCCGTGTGAAGCGGCGCCAGAACCATGAGAGGAATATCGCTGCCCGTGCCCGCAACCGTGCAGTGAAAAAGGCAGCCAACGGGGGTCCCCTAGAGGGAGAGAGGTTGTGAAATGACGACGATGATTGACGAAGCTGAGTATGAATGGTTGCCCGCAGACGCCGCATGGGGTTGGACTACCGACCCTGCTGTGATTCGCGGTCGAACGTGCTCCCAGCCGAAGTGTCTACGGAACGCGGTAGCGGCATTCTATCGCTCAATGAGGGGAGGGCTGGGCGGATACACCAAACGCATCAACCTTTGCTGCGATCTACCGGAGCATCTTTATGGGCGGCGGGTAAACGCTGGGCGTATCGAATGGCGCTACCTCAAGGGAAGCCCTGCCTACATCCGCGCCAAGGTCCTTAGCACCGGAGATTCCCGGTAGTTTGGCGCACCCTGATCGCCGCGCTGATTCTAGCGACCGTGGTGATAGGGCCAGCTCCCGCAGAAAGGGGAAGCGATGGAACGAATCAGTCTGAAGTGCGCATGTGGTTCAGAAGCGACCTTCGAGAGCAGCATGATGTCGGTGGTGGTGGACGGATCAGCTCAGTGGCAGGACAGGCATCTACGATGTTTGAAGGTCGTGAAGCCGACGCTACTGTCCACCCCCGGCCCGACGCAGGCGGCTCCGCCGAAGCCGAAAGGAGCGTCCTAGATGGACGAGACAGGAATGCCGATAGTCAAGCAGACGAATTGCAAAGTGGGTCAGCACGTCTTTATCTGGGTGAGCTCTGGGCTGTCGAGGGAGAGCCGAGAGCCGATGTCTTGGACGCGCTGCGATTGTGGACTCCTGACCTGGAAAGCATCGGGCTATCAGTTAGCGAAGGCGGTGTCTTAGATGCTCTCCCGGCTCCTACGCCTGCTGCCCTGGAACCGGGACCGCGAGACGATACGCCGGCGGGTGGCGATGTGGATGCCCGCAGAACGGCTCAGGATTCGACTGACGCCTTCTTACGAGGCTATGCCGAAGGTGGGGGCGACCCCGCCCTTTCCGCCCGCTTCCTGCGAATCCTGGCGTGCGAGAGCACGGGTCAAGACTGGATTGATTGGACCCCTGGCAACAGCGACTACAGATCAGCCGCACAGTTTCATCCTCAGAGCTGGGAGCGAGTCGAACGCGAGGTTGGGCGAGGTCTGGCTTTCGAGGATCCCTACGCCGTGGGGCTGGCCGTCGCGACCTGGGTCCGGCTCATCGGCGTCGAGAACATCGCAGGGACAGGCGGATGGCCGGTCTGCGGACGGCGATAGGTCGCTGGGCTACATAGACGGCGCCGCACGGCGTCAAGGGAGGGAAGGATGACCCCCGAAGCCGGCCAGGAGCAGGGGACGTGGCGGGAAAAGCTCGAATGGATTGCAGCTCAGGCGCACTCTGCCTGTGTAGCCTCCGCCGCCTTTTCGGGAGGTATCCGTTACCACGACAACAAGGACATCAACGTTTGCAACGGGCCATCGTGCAAGCGGTGGCAGGCGCTACAGCCCATCCTCAACGCCCTCGAAGCAGACCGCACCCTGGCGGTAGACCTTGCAGAGGCGCTGGCTGCGAAGTGCCCGTGGTGCCGGGATCAAGGTCAAGAAGGTGTTGAGGACAGGGGATATGAAGTCTGGACAGGTTCGCGTGCAGACATTGGCGTCCCTCGACGGGCGTCGCACGGATACAAAGAGTGTCAACTAAGTGACGACGAAGCAGCCCTCCTAGCCCGTGCCAAGGCTCTCTGCCCCGTCCACGGCCAGCCTGCCGCCGCTATCCGTGCCATCCTTGACGACGCCAAATACGGCATCGCAGAGGAAGCGCGGCAAGGCTTTGAGGGCATCGCGGCAGGCAACTCACGCTCCGTACAGCGCCGTAAGGCAGCACAGCGAGGGGAGCCTGCGCCGGAGTTTGAGCCTGCCGCCGCTGACTGGCAGCGCGTGACGCAGCAGGTTACGGACTTAGCCCGGAAGGTTGCTCAGGCTGCTAGCCCTCTCTCCCCAACCCCTGAGCAGAATGAGTGGCAACGACACGCGACCTCGAAAGGGATGCGGTGGCTAACGCCCGAGGGCGCTGACATTACGTCCGATGAACTGTTGCCAATCCTCAACACCCTCACCCGTTCCCTAGCAGAAGCAGCCTCAGCCCGGGATGGTTGGTGGAAACAGGCTTGCGAGGA
>MGYJ01000029.1 GCA_001801685.1 Gammaproteobacteria bacterium RIFCSPHIGHO2_12_FULL_63_22
AGAACGACGGCGTCGCCGACGAAGCGCTGGCCACGGCCGATCCGAGGACGAATTGGGGCAACGCCGTCGGCGGCACACAGTTGACCGTTCCCGCCGGCAAGGACTACGTGCGTCTCGATGCGGCAGCCGGAGTCCGGAACGTCGCCAAGATTGACTCGGACGCGGTCGGTTCCGACGACCATTACGTTGACGCCATCGTTCGGTTTCCGGCCGGCTCGAACCAGGGGATCATCGGGATCTTTTTCCGCGGCGACGCCACGCTCGCGACCGAGAACTACTGGTTCCTCCAGCTCGACCGGCCGAACAACCAGATCAGTCTCGTGCGCTGCGACGCGGGTACGGACACGACCGTGGTCGGCCCGACTGCGTTCACGCTCAACGCGGACACGGACTACCAGATTCACATTCGCGGCAGCGGAACGACGATCGAGGCGTTCGTGAACGGCACGAAGCTCTCGACGACGAGTTCGACCTACCAGACGAACCGCAGGGTCGGCGTCCGCGGCACGACAAACACGTCCCAGTCGGCGAGCGCGGAGCCGCGCGTGTCGCGCTTCGGCTGTGGCCCCGTCACGGACGTCTACGCGGCCTGCCGCCTGCCGAGCCTCGCGGACGACGACGTGGTGAACTGCACCTGGATCAACAACGGCCGCGCCGTCTCCGTGACGACCACGGACACGTACGCCTTCACGGGGCACACGTTCTCGGGCAACGCGGTCGGCGTGCGGAACGACTCGAACGGTTCGACGACGATCAACGTCTCCAACGGCGAGAGCCCGGGGTCGAATACCGAGAACGTCGGTAGCGCGTCCACGACGATCAACGCGACTTACGACTACACGCTGACGAACCTCGTGAGCGGGAGCGAGGTGAGGATCTTCAACGCTTCGAGCGAGGCGGAGCTGGCGGGCGTGGAGTCGAGCGGGACGACGTTCACCTACCAGCACTCCGGCGCCGCGATCTCGATCTTCGTGATCGTCCAGAAGGTGGACTACGAGTGGCTCCGGATCAACGATACGCTCGCCGCCGCGGCGGCGTCGGTCAAGGTCTTCCAGCGACCGGACAGGAACTACGCGAACCCATGACGCCCGCGACGAAGATGGTCGAGGTCCGCTGGCCGAAGGCGGATTCGTGCGCCAACGCGAAGTGTCGGAAGCGGATCCCCGCCAGCGATCTTTGCTTCCTGGACGTGCTCTGGGAGCGTGTGTATTGCCACGCCTGCGGACTTTGTTTACGCTACTCGCGTAAGCGCGCCATGCAGCGTGGGGAACCGATTGAGAACGGAGAGATCAGTTGAGTAAGGTTGTCGATCCCGATTCCCTGGACCGGTTCCAGGTCTGCGTCGATCCGGTAGGCGAGAAGATCTCGCTGCGCGGCCTCGGCACGGAGCGTCATGCGGTCGACCAGACCGGCGACTCCGACGGGACGACGACGTTCACGGACGCTGGCGCGAACTTCACGACCGACGGCGTCATCGCCGGCGACATTCTGACGATCATCAGCGATCCGGCCGCGAACGGCGGCATCATCGGCCACTACAGGGTCGTGACGGTCGGCACGACGACACTCACGGTCGAGCGGACGATTCCGGCCTCGACGGGCGCGGATCTCACGTACAAGATCAACGCGAAGCAGACAACCGGCTCGGGCTCTCCACAGGTCGCCGACGGCGTCTCCATGCAGGCTCTTTACAGCTTCCTCAAGGAGGAGTGGAAGACGCTTGCGGCCGGTCTCGGAAACGCGGTCGACCTCAACAAGTTCGACTTCCCGATGGTCTCGATCACGCCGGAGGAGTTCATCCTCGGCGGCGTGAACGGCGACGCCGCAAGCGCGTGGACGTTCAACGACACGAACGGCACACAGGCCGCCGACACGGAAGGGACGACGCGTGAGCTGCTCCGCGACGGCGGATGGCAGGAGCGCGGTACGACTGATCTCGTGCTCCGCGAGTACGCGAACATCACCACCCTCGGCAGCCTCGACACTGACGCGCAGGCGTACTACCAGCAGGGCCGATCCGACCAGACGCCCGCGAACTTCAAGCTGAAGGGCCCCGTCAACCAGGCAATCTACACGCTCCAAGCTCCCGTGACGCCGACGAACATTGCGTTCGCGGCGACGACGATCACGCGCTCCGCAGGCGACTGGACGACTGACGGGTTCAAGCTCGGCGACTACGTGACGATCCGAAGCGCGGAAGACGCGGGGAACATCGGCACGTTCGGACCGATCACCGCGCTTTCCGCGACCGTCATCACGATCGCGTCGGCCGCGTTCACGGTCAACGCCGACGACGACACGGCGACGTTCCTGCCGAATCACAAGTTCTACACGAAGCTCTTCTGCCGGAAGAAGGCGCGCAGCTACACGAGCGCGGTCCACGCTGACGCGGGCATTTCGACGACGCTCGGCATCGGGCCGCGCGTCAACAAGTTCCCGCTCGCGCACGCGGTCGACCCGGCCATTTCCATCCAGGATGGCGTCCTGTCGGGCGGAGACGCCACGGCTACGGGCAACATCTTCCAGGAGGTGGAGACCCACACGGCGCTTGCGGACGGAGTCACGCAGGCGGCGGCCTCGGCGGCGGCCGACTCGTTCACGTTCACGAGCGCGACGGCGGTATTCAACTCCACCGCGCGAGGAGTGGCGATTCTCCGTCCCGGCGATTCGCTCCAGATTACGAGCGGATCGGATCAGGGGACGTACGAGATCAAGTCGATCGACAGCGCCACACAGGTGACGTTGTTCAAGGAGGCGTTGCTCACCTATGTCGGCGGCCAGTCCGCGCTTTCATTCACGGCTCGGACCGGCGTCCGCGACGTCGGAAGCGCCGTTGGCGCGCTCGCGAACGTGGACGGCGCAACGGGGACGCTGACTGATGCGGGCGCCACGTTCACGACCGATACCGCCCTCGGCGACCGTGTCGTCGCGATCGGCGACATCGTCGAGATCTTCTCGGGCGTGGCCGCACATCTTGGCTACTACAAGGTCACGTCGGTCGCGGCGACCGTCCTGACGGTGAACACGTCGGACAAGGCGTTCACGGTCCAGACTGGCCAGTCCTATCGCGTTTGGCGGCCCGGGATGTTCCTCCAGCGGTTCGACACCGACCTCGTATCGGCGAGCATGACCGACGGACTGAACCTGAACGGTGCAGGCAACCCGGACACGTTGACGCGCGTCGGCGGGAGCTGGGTCACGGACGGCTTCGTGGTGGGTTCGAGCATCCGGATTCTGGCGGCCGAGGACGCGGGCAACGTCCAATGGATGATCGTCGGCACGCCGACACCGACGGCCACCGTCCTCACGCTGATCGCCACCGAGAGCGTCACGACGAACACCGACGACGACACGGCGGTCAACGCGAACGTGATCGGCGAGTACGGCATCATCCGCACGATCAACCTCGTCAAGTACCCGTTCCACTGGCGGCTCTTCGCGCATGGCGGTACGCTCTCGCAGGTCTTCCAGTTCCTCCAGCGGGAGTTGCGTCGCACGACCGACATCGATGGAGGAAGCGGTACCGAGCGCGGGGACATCACGGACCTCCTCATGTCCTTTGCGAGCCCGACGGGCACGACGCTCGACCTCTATCCCGACGACTTGGCCACGAGCGAGTCGAACAACGTCACCTTCCGCGATCTCACCGGCGACGACCGCACCAATGCCTTCATCGTTGGGATCACGCTCGACGTCAACGCGAACCTCATCAACAGCGCGTCGAAGCGGATCACCATGTACTTCACCACGAACCCAGCGGGGAACTTCGGTTCCAACGGAGCAGTCATCGTGGACGACAAGGATGGAGTGGACATCAACTACACGGCGATCTCAGGGGACATCCAGACCAGTTTCGACTACACGAACAACGCGCAGGGCGGCCGGACGCCCGACACGAACGCGGACGTGACCGTGGTCGCCATCGGCGACGATCTGGCGCAGCACATTCTCGTGACGGCGACGATCACGAAGGTGAACTCGATCGTCATTGCCGCGGGGCCTGTCCTTGAGCGCAACTTCAGCAACCCGTAGGAGTCGACCGTGTCGATGGTGAAATTCACCGTGGATACGGCCGCGAAGCGCTTCATCGCAAAGCCGGGAATCACCAGCTTCGACGTCAAGATTGATCTCTACTCCGACGCGAAGGAGCACTGGCTCGCGGGCGGCGCGGCGATGGGATTCGACTTCCCGATCCGGACGATCGGCGGAGATCCCGTCGGCGGAGGCGTCTTCGCCGGTGACCTCTACTTCATCCGGGACGGCTGGAAGATCCGGCCCGACGAGGTCGACCATACTCTCAGCGTGACGGGGAACCTCTTCCTCGACGCCGGCGAAACGGGCGAGATCTTCGTGCCGACGGTGGGTGACTTCACCGTGCTCGCGAACATGAGGAACTCGAATCTCGTGCTTGCTGTCTCCGGCGGCGCCGGTTCCACGGACTGGACGAGCACGGAGCGCTCCCAGATCCGCCACCGGCTCGGCATCGATGGATCCGCATCGGCTCCCGCGGCCGATCCGTCACTGGCTACGGCTGGCGATGCTATGACGCTCGCGGCCGGAGCGATCAGCGAAGCGGCGTTTGCGGCCGATGCGCGCCGCTACCAGGTCAAGGTGTGGATGGTCTACGATCCCGTCCTTGGTTTCGATCGGTACTTGGCGGTCTTCTACAAGGATTCGAAGCCGGTGACGACCGGGATCGGCAGTCCGCAGATCCAGGTCATCGCCGCCGCGGACGGAAGCACCCTTTTCTCCGGCGCTCTTTCCCAGATCGGCTCAACCGGCCTATACAAGCGGTCCGAGTCCGTGAACCGGATGAGCCCGGGCGCGGCGTACATGGTGAAGGTGACGGCCACGATTGATGCGGCATCGGTGGTCTGGTACCAGCCGATGTCGCGGGACTCGGCCCTGTGATTCTCGGCGACGCCTTCGAGTTCTTCGACGACGAACAGGTGGCGTTCGCGTCTATGGGCGCGCCCGTTTCAGCACCCGCTCCTGCGCTTGCGACTTCGGCGCCGGCGGCCGGTCGGGCCAGAACAGCCCCGAAGAAGCAGTCCCGGTTTGATGATCCATGCAGGGGCTACGTTCCTTCCCTGTATTCCGAGAAGATGGTGCGGTTCGCCCACGATGTCGCCGAGAAGATCATCGCGAAGAAGAAGACAGGGACATCCGCGCCGAAGGATCCCCTGTCGGTTCCGCGCACGCCCGATCCCGGGGCCGTGCGCAAGCGCGACCTCAAGATCCTCCGTGCGCGGATCGCCGAACTGGAGCGCGACAAGAAGGCGGATGGATCCGAGATTCTGGAACTGCGCGAACTGGTACGGCACTTGGAGTGCACGATCCAGCGGCAGGAACGGGAGCTTGCGGCCTTTCGTGCGCGGACCGCGATGATGAGCGCCGAAATTGTGAGGTTGAACGCGCGGACCGCGTTTCTGGAGACGGAGGCGAAGCGCGAGGTCGCCGGGCTTAGGGACGAGAATGCGGCGTTGCGTGGCGAGCTTGCGGAGAGGAAAGAACTTTCCGCTCGTGCGCTACCGCGGCTCGGGGTCGGAGTGGCGATCGGCTTGGTTACCACGTTTCTCGTGCCGGACGATGATCCGGTTGCGAAGTTCCTCGGCTATCTCATGGGCGCGCTTCTCGCGGGCTCGGCAGTCGTGGAGCTGCTCGACTAGCAACGGAACACGTTCTCCTTGCGATCGAACCAGTAGCCGAGGCACTCGCCATGCTTGCGGGCTCGACGGAGGAGCCAGCGCGGAAGGTCGAACTTGAAGGTGCTGTAGACCTTGAATCCGGCCACGTTCGCTACCGCCCAGATGTGATGAAAGCCTTCACTTCGCGCGTTGACGAGCAGGCCGGGAGGCGGACCGAAGTCATTCACTCCGATCTGTGGCGGTCCTGCGGCCATCGGCTACTCCGTCTTGTCCAGCCATTCCGTCAGTGAGTAGAGAATATAGCTCACCCCGCAGGCTGCGAAGGCGTCCACGATGCACGACTTCCACCACGCGAATCCAGGCAGGAGCGCCCCCAAGATGAGATCGGTCGGGGAGTAGAGGATGTTCGACCACGCGAGCGCGATCCATGGCGAGAGGCAGGTGACGCAGCAGAGCCAGATCGTTTTCTCGTCCGGATCGTCGGGGTTGTCCTTGGGGAGTGCCCAGCACATTTTTCCCATGACCGGCACGCGCCGTAGGATCGCGCGGAACCAGCCGCCCGCGTGAAGAAGTCCGAGCACGGTCGCGAGGCCGTAGACTGAACCGAAGTAGAGGAGCGCGGCCAGAAGGAGGATCATCGGCGGCTCCGTTTGGCTTTTGTCGCGTTACTCATTCGTCCACCCTCGTTCGCCTTTTGCGAATCTGCGCCACGGCCTTCTTGAACGGCTTCGTTAGGGGGTACGGGGACGCATCCCACAGGACACGGAGGAGCCACCGTGCGCAGCGCAGGCAGAGGCGCTTTTTTCTGCCGCAATGGGGTGTCTTGATCGCGCGTTCAGGCATTGAGAGCCTCCTCGAAGTGACGCGGGCAGATTCCATGTGAAGCCCCAGGCGGCTCGGATGGATCGCGTGGGCACCAAGAGCAAAAGAAGCGCGGGCACTCGTGCGGGTCTGGCGGTCCGAAGGGGATGGTGTCGGCGAAGAACCGGCCGCAAGTCTTGCACGTCCAGCCGCCGCGCTGCGTTCCCTCAGAGCGGTCGAAGAATAGGGGGATGTGCTTGGGAGTCTTGGTTACGTCGATTAGTGTCATACTTTAACTTGACCGTAGTATATACTATAGTCTACTGGGCACGAATGAAGACAAAGACAAAGACAATTAAGCTGCCGAAGTGGACGTGTGCCAAATGCGGGCACGAATGGGTGCCGCGCAAACCGGAGATTCCTGCCGTATGCCCAAAGTGTAAAAATCCGCGTTGGAACAGATAATGAGCGTCATCGAAGTCGGCGCCGTCCGCTGCTCGTGGCCCATGCCGGTCTCGGTCTCGTGGAGCCGCAGTGCCAGAACATCGCGGGCTGGCAGGTCTCCGTCCAGCTTCACGGGCCGAAGAAGAGCGTGGAGTGCCTGACGGAGGTCTACTACTGCGAGGAGCACCGCACCCAGCGTTGCCTTCCAATCGTCGAGCAGTCGGCCGTTCAGCTCTATCGGAGGACGTACCGGGAGTACAACGGCGGCGATCCAGACCAGGTCGAGATCGTCGTCGAAGTCTGGCCATTTCTCAACGTGAGGCGGGCGTAACGTGGAAGACAAGTTAATCAAGAGTGCGTGGAACAGCTACTTGGCGCGTGTGATTCCTGCGGATGCTCCTATCGTACAGGTCACTGAATCACGCCGCGCGTTCTACGCGGGTGCGCAGGCGCTTCTCGGTACGCTGATGGCGCGATTGGACCCGGATAAGGAGCCAACCGAGGCCGATCTTGTGATGATGGACTCCATCAAGGCTGAACTGGACCAGTTCGCCCGCGATGTCCAAGCGGGGAAGGCGTGATGGGTGATGGTCAAGCTGAAGCGTCTCAAGGGCGACATCTGGGAGGCGTCTGCGGACGATCCCCAGGAGCTTGCCGCTGCCGACACGTTCATGCGCGGCGTGCGGTCGAATCCAGACGGGTTCGCGAAGGTGGACGGCCACTTCAAGTTCGTCGCCGAGTTCCCGCAGCTCGGGAGCCACTGTCCTTGGGACGAGATCGAGATGGGCGGCTTCGGCAAATCATTCAAGCCCGCGCCGTGAGGAACCGATACAATCGGGTGGAGGAGAAAACCATGAAACTCGTGATCCTGCTTCTGGTCCCTGCGGTCCTCTTGGGTGGCTGCTGTTCGCACGAGCTTTGCGCGCGGAGCGTCGAGCCCTACGCGAACGCGATTCTGCCCGAGTACGAGAAGTACGTTGCGGCGGATCCAAAGCTCAATGAGAATGAAGCCGGGATCTCCGAGGAGTTGAAGGCGCAGCGCGCCAGGACGAAGGAGGCCGCGCTCCGGAGCGCACAGAGCTTGAAGGACGCGATCCAGCGGCTGAAGGAACAATAACACGGTAGAGGAGGGAGCGATGAGTTGGAAAACGGAACACGGCCCCCTTTATAGGGTGCCAGGCTGGGTCGACGGGCTCGTTGCGAAGGGCGTTTTCGAAGATGCCTCGTGGCATAACGACACGATGCCGAGATTTGGCAGAAAGATCGATGATCGGTTTGTCGTCGATCTCTGGGTGGATCATGTGGACCCGAACAAGCGGGAGGCGGGGGCCGAAGCGCCGCGCTACATGGTCACGCTCTCCGAGGATGCGGCAACCATCGTCACGATGATCGAGACGGACGACAAGGCGGTCGCCCTAGCGGTTCTCCGCTCCGCTCTGAGCCCGTATGTGACGTTCTAAGGCACAGTAGACGAGGATTTGTGCAGGAACACGCAATGACGCGCAGGTCGAAGCCCGCCAAGTGCCCGCACGGCAAACGGCCCGAAACCATGGAGGTGTCCGAAGCGTGCGGAGTCGGAGGGCACAGGGGATGCGATCTGCCGAAGTTGCGATGCTCGGGCATCACGGGGCATCTCTGGCTTGTCTGCGTCTGCTCCTGCCATCGGCGGCGGCGGGTTGTGCGGATAAGCACAGTAGTGGACTAAAGTGAAATGGGAGAGAAATAAAAGATGACTTCGAAGACCGTCGACCAGTTCGCGGCCGAACTCTGGACCGTCGTCCGGGACTCGGCGAAGGATCTGCTCGAAGAAGCGGACGTGAAGGCCAAGACCCGTGATCTCGTCGAGTACGCGGCCCGCGCGCAGTTCGCGATCCATGCGACGGCGGATCCGGCCATCCGCGAGCTGGCGGAGCGCGAGTTCACTCACAGGGCGGCCCATATCGAGGGTGAACTGGCCAAGATCGCGCTCGAAGCGACGAAAAAGTCCCGGCTCGTCGGCATCCTGGAGGGGCTCTTCCAGGTGCTCCTCAAGTACGGGCCGCTGCTTCTTGGATGATCCGGTGTTTCTTCTTTGGCTTGGGTTGGGGTTGGGGCTCGTCATCGGGTTCGTCTTCGGCCTGCTCACGTACGAGCGGCTGGCGGGGAGGAAGGCTTGAGGATCGTGATCGGCGACGATTCGCCTTCGAAACGGCCACGGGAAGAGCCTACCAAAGTGATCGCGGCACCCGCGTCTGCAAAACCAGCGGTGACGCTGCCGGACTCCGGCGTCTATCGCAACCCGGGCAACGGGCGCCGGTGCATTCTCGTGTGCGGAGGGATCGGGGATAACGTCTGGCTCATCCAGAAGCTCGTCAACGCGAAGGAGGAGTTCAACTGGTTTCTCCCAAACGACAGTCCGCGCAGGGGGAGCCAGATTTTCGAGCTTTTGGGGAAGCCGACGGTTCTCACGGTGGATTACGGCTCGTTCGATACCGGCAAGCCTCTCTCCTTCAACGTCCAGGCTCACCGTTCACGCTGGTGCGACATCTCCTTCCGTGATTTCTATCTGCAATGCAATAACCACTTGCTGGGCCGCCGGATCGAGGAGTTTTTGCCGGACCTTCCGACGTCCTTCGAGATCGAGTGGAAGACCTCCAGTTGCGAGCAGGCGTTGGCGCAGCGGCTGTTCCCTGCGTCGGGTCCGCGCACCATTGGGCTCTATGCATCGAGCTACCCGTCGTCGAAGTCGTGGGACTTCTGGAAGGTGCCGGAATGGGTGTGGCTGGCGACGAAAGTCCGGCGGGAGCTTGGCGAGGAGACCCGATTCGTGGTCATGGGCGCGGCCTACGATCTGGACCTCGGCAGGGAACTCTTCGACGCGCTTGCCGCACTGAAGTGCGACGTCATCCCGATGTTCGGGTTGCCGCTGGGGGTGATAGCCGAGACGCTGAAGCGCCTCGACTACTTCTTCGCCTTCCCGTCGGGGCTGCCGATCCTGGCGACGACGGTGAAGTGTCCGACGCTCATGTTCTACCCGAAGCATCTTGCGAGCCTCATGGAGACCTGGGCGAGCCCGGAAGCGATCCGGGACGGTTCCTACCATGGGATGCTATTCTGCACGCCGGAGGAAGCCGTGCTTCGGGCATTCGAGGTCTATCATCTGCCGGAGAGACCGTGCCGCGTCCCCTCGCCATCGGCATGACCCCCGCCTTCTGGGACAAGGATCAGCTTCTCATCCGTGCCCAGTTGCGCTGTCTCGCCGAGCAGACGTTCAAGGACTTCGACGTCTGGCTCATCGACCCGCACTACCAGAAGCGGAAGGGGATCGTGCCCGAGCTTGCGGAGATCTACGGACTCTCTCTCATTCACGTCCCGTGGGTGCCGAACACCGCGGTCGCGAAGTGGCTCGACTACTCGATCGTGAACGCCGTGTACTGCTATTCCGAGAGCCCTCTTGTCGCACGGTACTTCTGCTATCGCTTCGTCAGGCCAGGCTTCGCCGAATCGATCATGGCCGTGCCCTCCGGCGTGAACGTCGATTTCTACAGCC
>MGYJ01000030.1 GCA_001801685.1 Gammaproteobacteria bacterium RIFCSPHIGHO2_12_FULL_63_22
CAGCGGCCTGATCACGGGCAAGCAGGGCGGCAAGATGATGGCCTGCGCGGCGAAGATCCTGAAATAAGCGCAAGCACCCGTTCCATCGCAGCATCCGACCGGCGCCCTTGTGGCGCCGGTTTTTTTGGTTAAGCTCGCAAACACGGGCTTGGTCCGCAGGGGGGCAGCATGGAGTGGGCCGAATCTCGACAGGGATCGACGCTGATACTGGCGGTGTCCGGCCGCCTGGACATCGAAAGCGCGAATGCATTCCGCGATGCGCTGATGTCGCGGCTGGGCGGCGCCGATGCAAGGGTCGTCCTCGATTTTTCCGGCGTGGAATACATTTCCAGCGCGGGGCTGCGCGTGCTGATGATCGCCTCGAAGCAGGCGCGCACGGCCGGCGTGGCGCTGGCCATCGCCGGCATGCAGCCACTGGTTGCAGAAATCTTCCAGATCAGCCGCTTCGACACCTTGTTCGCCTGCCATCCGACGCTTGAGCAAGCCCTGACCGGCCAGACCCATGCCACTTCGCAACCGGCCCGCAGCGGGCTGGACCAGGAAGGCGCAAGCGATGCCATCGCCGTCAAGTTCTGGGGCACCCGCGGCTCCTTGCCGGCACCGCTGGGCGTCCAGCAGCTGCGCGGCAAGCTGGCATCGGCGTTGGTCGCGGGCGCTGGATTGAACCTGGACACGCTCGAGAAGGCGCGCAGCTTTGTCGAAGGCCTGCCATTCCGGGTCGGCGGCACATACGGCGGCAATTCGTCCTGCGTCGAACTGGGCGCACGCGGCAATGACATCGTGTTGCTGGACATGGGCTCCGGCGCGCGGCTTGCCGGGCATGACGCATTGCGCCGCCTGGCCGGTCAGCCGGGCGAGTTCCACATCTTCATGTCCCACCTGCATTGGGACCACATCATGGGCTTTCCGTTCTTCGTGCCCGCCTACGTACCCGGGCAGCACATCCGGATCTATGGCTGCCACGACCGGCTCGAACACGCCTTCCGTCGCCAGCAGGACGAGCCGAGCTTTCCGGTCGATTTTTCCAAGCTGGGCGCGAACATCGAATTCATCGTGCTGGAGCCGGAACGCAGCTACGAGATCGCCGGCTACCAGGTGATGGCGCGCCTGCAACTGCACGGCGGTGATTCCTACGGCTACCGCTTCGAACGCGATGGCAAGGTGGTGGTGTATTCCACCGACGCCGAGCACAAGCCCGAGCAGGCCGAAGACGTGCGCGGATTCGTCGATCTATTCCGCGACGCCGACCTGGTGATCTTCGATGCCATGTATTCGCTGGCCGACAGCGTCTCCATCCGCGAAGACTGGGGACATTCGAGCAACGTGGTGGGCGTCGAGCTTTGCCAGCAGGCGGGCGCGAAACGCCTGGCCTTGTTCCACCACGAACCGGTGAACGACGATGCGGCGATTGATCGCCTTTGCCATGAAGCGCAGCGGCTCGAGGAGATCACGCGCATGGGCGAGCGGCTGGAAATCCTGGCCGCCTACGATGGACTCGAGCTCGACATCTAGCCCGTGACCCGTCCACCGCAAACAATGAAGACTGAATTTCCAGCGCCGGGCTGGCAACGGCTGCTCGTGGCCGGGCGCGGACGGACATGGGCGGCCACGCTGGCCTTGCTGTGTTGTTTTTCCCTGTTGCTTCCCGAGCCCGGCCCGCTGCCCGGCCTTCGAAATCTCGCCTTCGACACCTACCAGAAGCTCTGGCCCCGCGTGCGCAATGCGCAGCCGGTGGTCATCGTCGCCATCGACGACCGTAGCCTGGCGCAGGTGGGACAGTGGCCCTGGCCGCGCGACACGATGGCGCGACTGGCTGACCGGATCGCCGCGCGGAAACCCGCGGTGACCGGCATCGACATCGTATTCGCCGAGCCCGATCGCACCTCACCCGATTTGCTCGCACAACGTTTCGGCGAAAGCGACCAGGTCCTTGCAGCCCGGCTGCGACAACTGCCGTCGAACGACTCGGTGTTCGCCAGCGCGCTGGGCCGGTCGCCGGTCGTGCTCGGCGTGGTCGGCAGCACCAAGTCCGGCAGCGGTGGCGAAGGCTTCGCGCCGGCACGCATCGTGGGCGCGCCACCACGTCTCGACGCGTTCCCCAAAGGCGAACGAAGCCTTCCCGAAATCGACGGCGCTGCCGCCGGCCGCGGATTGTTCAACGCGCACCTCGACAATGGCGTGGTCCGACGCGTGCCACTGGTGGCGACCGTGGCCGGCTATCCCTTGCTGTCGATGCCGCTGGAATGCCTGCGGGTCGCCGCCGGCGAACCGGTCTTCAGCCTTGTTTCCGAACCCCCCGCCCCGCTCAAGATCGTGATCGGCGACCTCGCCTTGCCCACGCAGGCGGACGGCAGCATCTTCGTGCATTACGCCGGCCACGACATCAACCGCTACGTGTCCGCCGTGGACGTGCTGGAAGGCCGCGATGACCCGGACCTGATCGCCGGTCGCATCGCGTTGGTGGGCGTCGTTGGGCAAGGGCTGGTGGACTACCAGCTGACCCCGAATGGCGAACGGCTGCCCGGCGTCGAAGTGCACGCGGAAGTCATCGAGAACATCTTCAGCAAGTCACTGCTGCACCGGCCCGAGGTCGCGCGCGGGATCGAGGCCGCCTGCTTTGCCCTGCTGGCACTGATGGCCGTTGCCTGGATGCCGAGGATGTCGCCGCTGCAGTCGGCGATGGCCTATGTCGCGAGCGCCGGCCTGTTGCTGGGGGGTGGCGTCGTCGCGTACCTGTGGCAGCGCCAGTTGTTCGATCCGCTGACGCCCCTGGCCGGCCTGACGGCAGTACACGCCCTGCTGGTGCTGGCCGCATGGATGATGATCGAGATCGAGCGCAAGCGACTGTCGGCGCACCTTGCCCTCGAACGCGAAGCCAGTGCACGCACCGCGGGTGAACTCGAAGCGGCGCGCCGCATCCAGACCGGCATGTTGCCGCGGCCCGAAAAGGTGCTGGCCAACGAGAAGCGGCTGCAGTTGTTTGCGCACATGCGCCCCGCGCGTGAAGTCGGCGGCGACCTGTACGACTTCTTCTATCTCGACCAGCGCCGCCTGTTCGTCGTGGTCGGCGACGTCGCGGGCAAGGGCCTGGCGGCGGCCTTGTTCATGGCGGTCAGCAAAGCCTTGACCAAGAGCACCAGCCTGCGCGGGCCGAGCAGCCTGGGCGACCTGCTGGAACTGATCAACATCGAGCTGGTACGCGACAACCCGGACGAGCTTTTTGTCACGCTCTTGGCCGTTGTGCTCGATCTCGATACCGGACAACTGGAATATTGCAACGCCGGACACGAACCCCTCCTGCACGTGCGCACCGACGGCGGCGTGCAAGTGCTCGATGGCGGCGGCGGTCCGCCCCTGTGCGTGTTCGACTACATCGGCTACAGCAGCGTCAAGCATGCATTGCAGCCCGGGGAATGGCTGGCCCTGGTGTCGGATGGCTTCACCGAGGCAATGTCGTCCGACGGCAGCCTGTGGGGTCGTGAGGCCATGAAGTCTGCGCTTCAGGCGGCCTGCTCGGCGGACGGCGACGTGGCCGGCTCGGGCGCGCAGGTTCTGTCACGACTGGCGCGATTCGAAGCCGGGATCGACCCGGCCGACGACCAGACCATGCTGTTGCTGCGCTGGCTGGGCCGACCCGCGCAGAATAACGCCGCACCCGCCTAGGCTTCGCGCCCGCCTAGCGGACGTTCACTTCCACCCGGCGGTTGCGTGGTTCGTCCACGCCTTCGGCGGTGTCCACCAGGGGCTCACGCGAGCCGCGGCCTGCGGATTCGATGCTGCCTGGCGGCACGCCCATCCCGACCAGCAACTCTCTCATTCGGCCGGCGCGCTGCAGCGACAAGGCGTCGTTCTGCTCGTCGCCACCGACCTTGTCGGTATGGCCGATCACCGTCACTTCCGGCGAAGGCCGCTGCTTCAATTCGTCCATCAGGCTGGTGATCGCGGTCTTCGATTCCTCGGTGAAGTCGTCGCTGCCGCTGAGGAAATAGACGACGAAGGATTTTGGCGGCGGCGGCATGGCCGACAGTGCCGCTCCAAATCGCTTGTCGAGTTTTTCCCGGTCGGCGGTGTCGCGCTTGAGTTTGCTACCCAACAATCGGGGGCGTGCGGAAGCATAGGCGGTGTCGAGCAGGATCTCGGCATCGCCGCGACTGGCAGCGATGGCGCCGGTGCTGCCGTCATCCTTGGGCAGCAGCACGATGGTGTCGCGCGAGGTAGCGCAGGCGCCCAGCAGGCCGGCGACCAGCAGCGCGAACAGGAGCCTCGGGATCCGGCGGCGCATCAGCGCGTACTCACCAGGAACTCGGTGCCGCGCACGGCCAGGATGGTCGATCGCGTGCGCACCGTCATCGCCTTGGGCGAGTGCTTGGCCAGCTTGCCCGAAACCGCCGACAGCGTGCCGCGCTTGAGCGTGCTGTCGAAGCGACCCTCGTGGGTCTTCTGGTCGAAGTCGAATCTATCAATGGCCAGCCTGCTGCCGGGCCCGAGCGCCATCCGTGAGTTGTCCACGAAGGTGATGCCGGCGCTGCCGTCCTTGCCGGTGACGATCGTGTCGGCGGCCTCGATGGACGTGCCTACGGGCGCGGGCAGCTGCTTGCCGTTGCGCAGGATGGTCACGCTGCCCTTCGATGTCTTCACCAGGCCGACGCCGGCCGCCATCACCGACATGGCCGGCAGGGCCAATGCCGCAGCCAAGACGATTCGCAAGATCCATGACCGGTCCATTCGATGCCCGCCCCTGTTTGACCACCCTGTTCACGAGCTTGCACCCGACCGACGTGGTGATCAAGTCGCTGGCCCAGGGCGTTCAAACCACGTGAGGGCTGCGTGAAGCATTCCCGAAGGTGCGGAAATCGTTTTCAGAACTGCAATCGATTGCTCATTTCCACTCGACATTGAGCGTCTCATTTCCGATACGGTTCGGGGGCGTCACCCAAACGACCACCAACCAGGGGAACCAACTTGAAGACTTTTCTCGCGATAGCGGCGAGCGGATTACTGTTGCTCGGATTTGGCCGCCAGGCCGATGCCCAGACTACCGATGGCTACCACAGCATCCAGGTTTTTCCCGTGGTGGTGGACACTGCTTCGTTCGCGCAGCAGTTGAACTTCACGACGCCGAACCTGTTCCCGGTGGTGGTGAAGACTCGCTACTTCCCCGGCGACGGCACGCCACAGGCCGCCGCCGGCCCCATCGCATGCAATAACGTCACGATCCCCGCGAATGGCGTCGCCAGCGTCAGCAGCTTGCGCACCCTGTGCCCGGCACTGGTCGCCGGCAGCGCCTTCGGCTTCCTGCACATGCAGGCGCAGGATTCGTCCGACGGCATGTATTCGGACATTCCCGTCTTTGCCGCGTTCTCACGCGTCAGCAATCCGCAGGGCAATGGCTTCAGCGTCGAGTCGTTCGCCGCCAGCACCTTCACCTCGGCAACGGCCGTGGTCAATGGCCTGCGTCGCCTGTCGGCCGGGCCGAGCTCACCCGCCTTCCAGACCAACTGCTTCGTGGCCAACATGAACCAGTTGGACCCGGACGGTCCGCCCGTGGCCAAGGCCGTTGACTACACGGTCTTTACCGGCACGAATCAGTACACGGCGACGATCAACCTGTTGCCCGGCCAGTTCGTCCGCCTGCTCGACGTGTATGCCGCCGCCGGCGCGCCGGCAGGCGACTACAACAACAGCACCGCCGTGTTCCGTGCGCAGGGCTCGTTGGCAGACCCGAACCGCCCGGGACTGATGTCCTTCTGCACCGTGCAGGACAACACCAGCTTCGGCGCGGATTTCCGGATCGGAAAAGCGGCCTATGGCACGCTGGGCATCGGCAGCAATGACGGTATGGCCGGCAGGGAATCGGCGAGCAAGGTTGACGCCCAGGGCCGCGTCTTCGAAATCGGGGCGGGCTCGAGCGCCAATACCCACGTCGTGTATTTCCGCCACCCCGATACCGTGCAGTGCCAGTTGCTGAACCCGGTCACCTTTGCACCGCTTACCGCTGCCTCGGGCCTGGAAATGCGCGCCGCCGATGCGGCCCTGACCACCGTGGTGGGTGGCGACAACGCGACCTCCACCGGGATGATCTACACCGGTGACAAGCCCTCGCACAATGGCTACAACAACCGTTACCTGATCGAAGTGGAAAGCAACGAGACCAACGCCGCAGGCGTCCGTCCCTATGCGATCTATTGCTCGAGTGGCAGCGGCAACACGTTCGGCTACGACATCATCAAGTACAAGGAAGCCGAAGACCGCTTCTGATGGCGCACTCGCAACCAGCTCGACCGAAAAGCCCCGCGATCGCGGGGCTTTTCTTTTCGGTACTCAATCGACCAGGCGATAGATCGTTACCGCGGCGCGAATGACCTGCGAGTCGAGCGTCGCCAGGTCGGCCGTCTCATCCACGGTGTGGCCGCCGGCCCCCATCAGGCCGACGCCGTCGATGGCCATGTCCACCTTGTCGGCGACGAAGGAGATATCGGCCGCGCCGGCCTTGCGTGGATTGATCGCGACCACCGGGCCGAAGCCGTGGTCCCGGCTGGCGGCGTCGTAGATGGCGAGCAATCGGGCATTGCCGGTCGTTGGCGCCATCGGCGGATAACCGTCGCCGAAAGTGATGGTCGCACTGGCGCCGGGCAGGCTCGCCGCGACGATCTTCTTCATCGCCTCGCGCGCATCGGCCAGTTGCCCGGGCGAGATGGAACGCAGGTCGCCGCTGACCCGCACCTTCTGCGCGATCACGTTGCCCTTGCCGAACGCGGTGCCGCGCGAACTGTCTGTGTCCAGTGCCGTGTCGGTGCCGCCGACGATCACGCCGGGGTTGAAGGTGAGGTTCTCGATTCCGGACAAGGCGCTTCGAAAACCATCCAGGATGCGCGCCGCTTCGAAAATCGCGCCCACACCCACGTCCGGCTGGAAGATCTGCGAGGAATGCGCGGGCTTGCCCGTCACCTCCAGGGTCCAGTCGCTGGCTCCGCGACGGGAAATGGCTGCGGTTCTTGGATCACCGTCGCCGTCCTCGAAACCAATCGCGATATCCGCCCATTCACCCGCCTCGATCAGGGCCTGGTTGGCCAGCGCCATCGGCTCGCCGCGATTCTCCTCGTCGCCCATCATCACCACGCGCACGCTCACCCGGTCCAGCTGGCCGCTCGCCTGCAACGCACGCAGGGCTTGCACGATGATGACGTCTCCGCCCTTCATGTCGGTGGTGCCGGGGCCTTTGATGGCATTGCCTTCCACCTGCATCTTCTGGAAGGGGCTGTCGGGTGCGAACACGGTGTCCAGGTGGCCGATCAACAGGATCTTCGGCCCGCGACGGCCGCGACTGGCGACCAGGTGGCCGGCGCGATTGAAGGCCTTGCCATCCACCCACTGCGTCTTGAAACCCAGCTGCGCCAGTTCGCGGTCGAACACCGCGCCCACCTGGCGAACGCCAGCGAGATTCATCGTGCCGCTGTTGATTTCCACCGTCTCGCGCAGCAACGACAACGCGCGGTCGTGGTCTTTTTTCACGTGCGCGACGATGCTTGCTTCCACGGCCGCGGGCGAGGTCTTGGCATGGACGCCAGCGTTGATGGCAAGCGAGGCGAAGGCAACGAGGCTGAGGGCTTGCAGGCGATTCATGGGGTGGCGGCTCCGGTACAGGCTGCGACTACCTTAAGCGATTTCCAGAGCCGCCTGCTTGCGTGGATACTAGGCACCGAATCCCCTGGAACTGGATCGCGCATGAGCCTCTTGCTGGGCCTGGTCGGAGCCGCACTGCTGGTGTGGATCGTATTCGCCTTCAATCGCCTGGTGCGCCTGCGCAACCAGGTGCGCGCCGGCTGGAGCGACATCGACGTGCAGTTGCTGCGCAGGCACGACCTGGTGCCGATGTTGGTCGAGGCGGTAAAGGCGTATGCCGGGCACGAAAAATCCCTGCTTGAACGAGTGACGGCATTGCGCACCGAGGCGATGTCGGCGCGGTCGCCGGCGCGCCTGGCCACCGTTGAGGCCGCGCTGGAACACGAGGTCGGCCGGCTGCTGGTGTTGAACGAAGCGTATCCGGAGCTCAAGGCCAGCGAAAATTTCCTGCGCCTGCAACGCGACCTGGTGGATGTCGAGGATCACCTGCAATACGCCCGCCGCTTCTACAACGGCGCGGTGCGGGCGCTGAATGATGGCGTGCAGAAATTCCCCGACGTGCTGGTGGCGCGCTCCCTCGGCTTCAAGCCTGCGGAGTTCTTCGAAGCTGGCGAAGGAACCGCGCAAGCACCGCGGCTGGAGCTGGGCGCATGAATCTTCGCCACGGAATCCTCTTCCTGCTGCTCGCATGGCTGGCGGTGCTGGCCCCGGCCGCAGCCGACGAGCGCATCCTGTCCTACGACAGCGACCTGACCGTGCGCAGCGACGGCAGCCTGGACGTGGTCGAGACCATCCGCGTGCGCGCCGAGGGCAACAGCATCCGCCGCGGCATCTATCGCGACTTCCCGACCCGCTACAAGGACCGCTTCGGCGATCGCGTGGTGGTGGACTTCGAATTGCTGGGCGTGGAGCGCGACGGAAAGCCCGAGCCCAACTTCACCGAACGACTGTCCAACGGCGTGCGCATCAATACCGGCAACGATGATTTCCTGCCGACGCCAGCCGAGTTCACCTTCACTATTCGCTATCGCACGACGCGGCAGTTGGGGTTTTTCGCCGACCATGACGAGTTGTACTGGAATGTCACCGGACTGGGCTGGGAATTTCCGATCGATGTGGCGCAGGCGCGTGTGCACCTGCCCACCGCGGTTCCCTCGGCATCGCTGGCACTCGACGGTTACACAGGTCGATCCGGCGAGAAAGGCAAGGACTACCAGTCCGCGTCTCCTGCACCCGGTGAAGTGATGTTCCGCAGCACCCGCGCGCTGGCACCGGGCGAAGGCCTGACGATTTCCGTGGGATTTCCCAAGGGCATGATTGCCGAGCCCACGCGAGCCGACCGCTGGCGCTGGTTCCTGCGCGACAACCGTGGCGTGCTGGTCGGCCTGGCCGGATTACTGCTGCTGACGGGCTTTTATGCCTGGCGTTGGCTGCTGGTCGGACGCGATCCACCACCGGGCCCGATCTTTCCGCGCTACCAGCCGCCGGAAGGATTTTCGCCGGGCGAACTTCGCGTATTGCGTCGGATGGGGCACGACCACAGCAGTTTCGCCGCCGATATCGTCGACATGGCCGTGCGCGGCTTCCTGCAGATCCATGAGGGCGGCAAGGGCGCCGCCGGCGGCTGGCGCCTGGTGCGCGAACCCGGCGCGAGCCTGGAGAGCCTGGCGCCCAACCAGCGCCCGTTGGCGGCGCGATTATTCAAGGAAAGCGGCGAGATCGAACTCAAGAACACCGAGGCCGCGCGCGTCAGTGGCGCGATCGCCGCACACGCCAGCGCCATCGGCAAGCAACTGCGGCCGCGCTACTACGCGACCAATGCGGGCAGCCTGTGGATCGGCATCGGATTTTCGATCATGGTCGGCCTCCTCGCCTTCGCCGTGTCCGGCGGCAACGGAATTCTCGCGTTGGTTGTCATCGGTGTCCTTGGACTGGTCGCGCACGGTTTCTTCGCCTACCTGGTGAAAGCGCCTTCGCCGGAAGGCCGTCGCCTGCTCGATGAAGTCGAAGGCCTGCGCCTGTACATGGGCGTGGCGGAACGCGATGAACTGAAGTCCCTGCCCTCGCCCAGCGAGCCGCCACTGCTGGATGCGGCACGCTACGAAGCGCTGTTGCCTTATGCGATGGCGCTCGACGTGGAAGAAGCCTGGACCGGCAAATTCATCCAGGCCGTCGGCGCGGCCACGGCGCAGCAATCCACGCCGACCTGGTACCACGGCAGCAACACCGGTCGCATGGGCCTGGCGAGCATGGGCAGTTCACTCGGCGGCGCGCTGACCCAGCAGATTTCTTCGTCATCGACGCCACCGGGGTCGAGCTCCGGCGGTGGCGGGGGCGGGTCGTCCGGCGGTGGTGGTGGCGGTGGCGGGGGTGGTGGCAGGTAAGTCGGACGCCGCCGCGATGCGATCGGGTATCCTCCAAGCCAATGGATTACCCGGGCAAGCATGATGAAATTTCGTAAGGCGATACTCCGATTCGCGCTGCTCGGGCTGGCCTGGGCCGGCGGCTCTGCCGCGCAAACCCCGGATGGCTACCACATCATGCAGGTGTTTCCGGTGGTCGTGCACACCGGCAGCTTTACCCAGCAGTTCAACTTCACCAGCCCGACGTCGGGCGGTGTCTTGCTGCGACCAAAATTCTTTCCTGCCGAGGGAACGCCCCAGGCTGCAAGCGGGCCGATCGACTGTCCCGACTTTTTCCTGACTGGCTTCGCTTCCTTCGCGAGCTTGCGGGCGATTTGCCCCGCGCTTCCATCCACCGGCAGCATTTTCGGATTCCTGCATGTACAGGGCATGGCTGCGTCCCTGCCCGACAATATGGCGGTGCGGGTTCCGCTGTTCGCGGGCTTCTCGCGGGTGAGCAATCCGGCAGGCGCAGGCTTCTCGGTCGAGGCTTTCCCGGTAAGCGCGTTCTCTTCCGCCTACACCCTGGTCAATGGCATCAAGCGTGTCGCCGCAACAGGCAGCACGCCGGCCTACCAAACCAACTGCTTCATCGGCAACATGAACCTGCTGGCCCCGGGCTCGCAGGATCCCCTGACGATCGGATACATCGTTACCGTTGGCGCAACCAGTTACGCCGCCGAGGTCAACTTGCCGCCCGGCCGGATGGTCCGCATCCTGGACATCTTCGCTGCCGCCGGCGTGCCAGCCGGAAACGTGACCAATGCAAGCGTGATTTTCACGCCTTACTATTTCAGTGAGAACAAGGCCGCGGTGATGTCCTTCTGCACGGTGCAGGACAACACGAGCTTCGGGGCCGATTTCCGCATCGGCAAGTGGAACAACTCGCAGATGGCCTATCCGGAGTCGTACGACCGTCTTGCGTCACGCACGGCGGCGGCGCATGTCGATGTACTGGGACGCAATTTCCAGATCGATGCCGGACAAAGTGCCAATACCCACCTCGTCTATTTTCGCCACCCCGACCTGGTGCAGTGCCGGATCGTCACCTGGCAGAGTTACGACCCGGTAACGCCGTCCTTGCTCGGCCTGGAAATCCGCCTGCTCGACAGCACCGGCGCGGTGATCGGTGGCGGCGACGGCGCCGTCATGACCGGGCCGATTTACCTGGGCGACAAGGGCGCGCGCGGGGGCAGGAACGACCGCTACCTGATCGAAGTCGAAAGCAACGGCCAACTCGAGGACGTTTCGCGCGCCTACGGTCTTTATTGCTCGAGCGGCAGCGGCAATACCTTCGGCTACGACATCATCCGCTACAAGGAAGCCGTCGACCGCTTCTGAAGCGGTCGCGCTCAAGGCGACATGGTCACCACGCCAGTCGCCTCGAGTGCCTTCAGGTATTCGACGACCAGGTCCAGCGGCACCGGTCCGAATTCCGCCGAAAGCGCATCGCAGATTTGTTGCGCATTGCGTTTTCCATCGGTGAAGTTGAGCGCCTCGTAGGCGTAGTCGCCGCCCGATCCGCGCGGGCCTTCGAAGTCCAGCAGCCTGGGCCTTGCGACGCCTGCCGCCTTGGCATGGTCGGAAAAATAGTCGTAACCGAATACGGACATGGGGCCGCGCAAGCTCTTGTTGCGTACAAATACGAGTCGGCCGTCGCCGCTGGCTCGCGATGGCGGGGCTTGCGCTTCGACGCGCGTGCTCGAATCGGCGGC
>MGYJ01000031.1 GCA_001801685.1 Gammaproteobacteria bacterium RIFCSPHIGHO2_12_FULL_63_22
CGCGCAGGCCCACCGGCAGGGCGGTGGCCATCACCTCGCCCAGCGGCGCGTGGTAATAACGCGCACAGAAATGCAGGGTCTCCAGCAATTCGGGGCCGAGCAGGGGCTGGTCGTCCAGAACGGCCAGGACCGGCTTCAGCGTTTCCGGGTCGACTTCGGTCGCGCCCATGGACAGGACCACGCCAATCTGTTCGGTTCGCCCGAACGGCACCCGCACCCGGCGGCCGACCCAGTCGGGCCCGACCGAGGCGCCGTGCGGCGGCAGGTAGTCGAAAAGCCTTGGCAGGGGCACTGGAAGGGCCACGCGAAGCACGGTGCGGTGACTGGAAAGCATGGCAAAGTCTAGCCTGAACCGACCCGCCGACAGCCTGTGGATGAACTTGCCGAACAGTGCTGAAAATTGTTACAGAAAGGTCCGGTAAGCCCATGACGCAGAAGGGGAAAACCCCTTATCCACATGATCTGTGGATAAGTCTGTGGACGAGGTCCGTCGCAGCGTTGCGCATCCCCGTGGAAAACGGCCCTTCTTCCGCCTTGGTGAATTTTTAACCAACCTGTCATAAACGAGCAAAAACAATAGCTTGCCGAAGAGCTCCGGCTCGGAAAAGTCTGTTGCCAACGGTTCAGGCAGGTTTTTTGGGTCGCGCAGGGCGCTGTGTACAACGTTCCACGCGCAAAGCCGCGTCAGTGCTGGCGGAGCGCGGAAATTGCCGGTGTCAAGTCACTGCTCCACGGCCGCCTTGACTAGAATGGCGGGTGCCTTCGACTTCTTCCGAACCCTCCAACGCCTCCCGGCGCCCCGCCCTGGTCGCCTTCCTGCGCGGCATCGAGCTGCGCGGCTGGGTGTTTGCCTGGAACCAGTGCGGCGACGAAGCGAAGGCCGAGCATGCCCTCGCCAGCGCCTTCCACGACTTCCTGCGCGAGGCGACCGAGCTTCCGCTGGCGGCCTGGCCGATCCACTTCTGGAGCAGCCTGCTGGCGCAGTCGCCATTGATGACGCCGCCCGCCCCGGGCACGGCGCTGGCCGAGCTGGCGCCCGGTCCGCGCGCCGCCCTGCTGTTGCGCCTGGTTGCCGGGTTGGACATCGCGCACGCCGCCGAGGCGCTCGGGGTTCCCGATGCCGCCTATGAAAAAGCATTGCATCGCGCGCTCGAACATCCGGCGCTGGATGCAGCGGGCCTGCAGGCCTTGCGCGAGTCGCTTCAACTGCAAGTGCACGACGCGCCCGCCGCACAACGCCAACTGCTGGCGACCTGGCGTGATGAAGCGGTGCTCGCGATCGACGATGCGGTCGCACCCGATGTCCTGCCGCGCGCCGTCGGGCGGTTGCGTCGCTGGATGCTCATCGCCGGCGTGCTCGCGGTTGCGCTGGTCGGCGTCATCACGCATTTCGCCTTGCGCCCCGCGGCCCACCCCGTGCAGGTGATCGACCGGGTCGCGCCACCGCCGCGCATGTCCGACACCATCGCGGTCACCCATCCCGACTACCTGCAAGTCGCGGCGCAGGACGATGTCGCCCTGGTCCGCGACCTGGCCTTCCTGAGCTGGCTGGCCGCCGCCACCCTGCCGACCCCCGCAGCCATCGATGAATCGCCGCTACGCCCCGCTCCTGCGCAATTCGGGGCATTGCCGCCGCCCTTGCAAGCCTTGCTCGATTCGGCGCGATCGGCGTGGCCCGAACTCGATGCGGGCACGCGCGACAGCCTGTTGCGCCAGGCTGACGACTGGGCCACGCGAAACCCCGCGCAGCGCGACCAGCTGCGGCAACGCCTGCTGGCCTGGGATTCGCTGTCCGCGCCCGAGCGTGCTCGCCAACGCACGCCTTTCCTGGCTTGGCAGCGCCTGAGTGAAACCGATCGCCGACAGGTCCGCATCGCCGCCGATCGCCTGGCTGGCTTGCCACCCACGGAAGGCCAGGCCTTGCGCGAACAGTTCGCCGCGTCGCCGGCCGACACCCAGGCGCTGTGGTGGCTGGGCCCGGCGCTGGGCCAGGAGTTGGCGCCGTTCTCTTCGCTGTTCGCCTTCATGCCCGAGTCGGATCGACCGGCGCTGTTGCAGGTGCTGCGTGAACTCGATGACCAGTCCCGCGCCAACCTGGCGACGCTTGCGCCGCGCCTGACCGAAGCGCGGAGGCAGGCCTTGCGTCGCGACTTGCTGGCCGCGCCTGCGGCCAGGCGCGCGGAATTGATTCAAGACCGGTTACAGCAATAGGCCGGTCAGTACTCGGCGCCCGCCGACAGCACGCGCCGCTCGGCGCGGAACGCGTCCCCGAATCGCGACACGCCATCGCTGCGCATCCGTGGCGCGTGATCGCGCAGGTAAGTTTCCAGGGCTGCTGCATCCGTCAATCGATACTGCGTGCAAACGACGAACTCGTCCGGCGCGCCGGCCGGTTCGATGCGATCAAGGACCGACGCACCGGTGAATCCAGGCAGCGCGATGATTTCGCGCACGTGCGCATCCAGCCAGGCGCGGAACGCTGCCTCGATGTCGAGTTTCACGAACAGGTTCACTTCGTAGATGATCACATCGTCAACAACCCGACCAGCACCGCAGCCACCAGGCCGAACCCGAGCAGGATGGAATAGCACAGGCCCAGCACGCCGTACTTCACCAGCGTCATCAGCCAGCCTTGTCCATACACGCGCTTCTGCATCAGCAACAGGTACACCGGAATCCAGGCCGAAGTCAGCCCGATGGCCCAGCCAAACAGGCCGCGCAAGAAACCGCCGTCGGGCGCAAGCCATTCCTGCAGCCACGAAAACACCAGCACCAGGGTCAGCGCGAGCGAAATGAAACTGTGGCTGTGCAGCGCCACGATCAGGTGTTCCATGTACAGGCGCCGCTTGAACCAGTACGCAACTTTCAGCATCAGTGCGAACAGCGGCATCAGCACGATCAGCGTCTGCGGCAGCACGTTGAACATGGCTGCCACCAACGGCTTCTGGCTGTTGCTCGCCTTCAGCACATCGCGCGCGTGGGCGACGCGCCGGTTGAGGCTCTGGTTCACCGCGCGCGGCAGCCAGCGGAACGCGATCGGATTGGTCACCGGGTCCCAGGGCTTGCCGTTTGCATTGAAGTTCAAGCCCCGGTCGTTGACGTTCTGCACGGGCGGCGGCGGTGGCGGCTTGCCGGCGAGCTTGGCGGCTTCCACCTTCTTCAGGTAGTCGATCCGCTCATCGGCTGATTCGCGAATGCGTTGTTCGGCAATTTCGATGCCCGCCATGCCGGCGACGCCGCCAGCCGGTACGCCCTCCAGCTTCTTGCGCGCGTCGGCTAGTTCCTTCAACACCTCGTCGCGTGATGCCTCGACCTGGGCGATGGTGTCCGCGTTTTCGATGGCTGCGGATCGCGCATCGACATTGTCGCGCTGCTCGCGCACCGTCACGTTCGGATCCGAGTCGTTGAAATCGATGCTGGCCTGGATGGCGAAGAAGGCGAGCAGGCTCAGGAACAGGAACAGGCGCATCGGCGTGACATAGCGAACGCGACGGCCGGCGAAATATTCCATCGACAGGAAACCAGGCCGGGTCAGCAGCGGGCCCAGCGTGCGCAACACGCGCGAATCGATATTGAAGACCGTGTCGAAGAAGTCGCCGATGACGCTGGAAAAATGCCGGACCAGGCCCTTGGTCGGCTGGCCGCAGGCATGGCAATGATCGCCTTGCAGGGGCACGCCGCAGTTCTCGCAGCGGCGCGCCGACGGCGGCGTTGCGGGGATGGGCGAAGCAGGGCTCGGGTCGGTGCTGGCCATGCGGCCTCCGTTTTCGGATGCGGCTACTATAGCGACAGAATTTTCCTTCGCATCAGCCCATGACCCATTCCACAAGCCGCCTGGCGCGCCTGCTGCGCGAGATGCGGGTCAGCTTCTTGCTCGCGCTGCCGTTGGCGCTCGGGCAACTGGCGGCCATGCTGATGAGCGTGGTCGACTCCTTGCTGGCCGGTCGCCACGGCCTGCGCACGCTCGCCGCGGTGACGGTCGGCAGTTCGATCTGGACGGTCGCGCTGTTGTTGTGCGTCGGCGTATTGATGGCGATCCCGCCTTCGGTGGCGCAGCTCAACGGCGCCGACCGCCGCGACGAGATTGCGCCCTTGTGGCGGCAGTCGCTATGGATCGCGCTGATGATGGGCCTGGTGCTGACGGCCGCAGTCTGGTGGTCGCCGTGGTTGCTCGAGGCGATTGGCATCGTCGAGGACGTGCGACCCCAGGCCACCCAATTCCTGCGCGCGATCGCGTTTGGCGCACCGGCCATGGCGCTGTATTTCAGCTTCCGTTACCTCAGCGAAGGCCTGGCGTGGACGCCGCCGACCATGGTGTTCGGCATCGCCGGATTGGTGCTGCTGGCACCGCTGGGTTACGGACTGATGTTCGGCATGGGGCCGGTTCCCGAGTTGGGCGCCGCGGGCCTCGGCATCGCGACGGCCATCGTGTTGTGGTTGCAGGCGATTGGTTTTGCCATCTACCTGGCCACGTCGCGTCGCTTCGACGACCTCGGCCTGTTCAGTCGTTTCGACGCGCCGGACTGGAAACAGATCGGCGCACTGCTCGCGCTCGGCCTGCCGATGGGCGTGTCCATCTTCATGGAAGGCAGCCTGTTCGTGGCCACCGCCTTGTTGATAGGTCGGCTCGGCGCGGTGGACGTGGCGGCGCACCAGATCGCGCTCAATGTCGCCAGCGTCTGCTTCATGTTGCCGCTGGGCATCGCGATGGCGACCACGGTGCGCGTCGGACATGCGGCGGGCGCGGGTGATCGGTCCGCGGTGCGCTGGGCGGCCGGCGCGGGCTTCGCACTGGGCGGCGTCACCCAGGCGGTGGCCGCGGCCATCCTGATTTTCGGCGGGGCCTGGATCAGCGGCCTGTACACCAGCGACCCGGCCGTGGCCGCGCTCGCCGTCCTGCTGATGCGCTACGCAGCGGTGTTCCAGTTGCCCGATGGCGTGCAGGTGCTGTCGTCCGGCGCGCTGCGCGGCCTGAAGGACACGCGCGTGCCGATGCTGATCACCATCCTCGCCTACTGGGGCATCGGCCTGCCGCTGGGCGCCTGGTTCGGCCTGCATCTTCACGGCCGCGCGCCGGGCCTGTGGGTAGGCTTGATCCTGGGCCTGAGCGTCGCCGGTTCATTGTTGGCCTGGCGCTTGTGGCTGCAATGCCGTGACCCGAAGCCAATGGTCCCTGTGACCTAAGGCGCATACCCCCGGCACGCAGGGCGGGTATCCTAGAGCCATGTTTTTCCGGAGTTTTTCATGAGCGAGTCCTCGGGCAACCCTTTCTGGCGCTTCCTTGTCGGCGTCGGCCGGTTCATCAACTTCGCCAACCACCTGGTCTTCAACCTGATCATGTTGTTGTTCCTGTTCCTGGTGTTCGGCCTGATCGTGATTGCCGCGGCGGCGAAATCGGGAACCGGCGCGATCAGTCCGGTGCAGGAAAAGACGGCGCTGGTGATCGACCTCGACGCGACGCTGGTCGAGCAATACACCAGTGCGCCGATCCAGCGCGCGATTGCGCAGGCCACCGGTGGCGATCCCGCCATCGAGATCCAGTTGCGCGACGTGGTGCAGGCGTTGAAGTTGGCCAAGGACGATCCGAAGATCGAACGCGTGGTGTTGCTGACCGACGGCTTCCAGGTTGCCGGCTTCGCCTCGATGCGCGAACTCGGCGCGGCGCTGCGTGATTTCCGCAGCGGCGGCAAGAAGATCCTCGCCTACGGCGCGGGCATGGAACAAAAAGGTTATTACCTGGCCGCGCAGGCCGACGAAGTCTTCCTCGATCCCGATGGCGCCGTGTTGCTGGAAGGACTGGGTCGCTATCGCCTCTACTATCGCCAGGCCTTGCAGGACAAGCTGGGCGTGGACGTGAAGTTGTTCCGCGTCGGCGAATACAAGTCCGCCGCGGAACCCTACATCCTGGATGCGGCATCACCCGAATCGAAGGAAGCCGACCTGTTCTGGATGAGCGACCTGTGGCAGCGCCACGTGGCCGACATCGCCAGCGCGCGCAAGCTGAAGGTCGAAGACCTGAACGCGATGATCGCCAACCTGCCGGAGCGGGTGCAGGCCGCACGCGGCGACCTGGCGAAACTTGCCGTCGACAACAAGCTCGTTGACGGACTCAAGACGCAGGACGAACTGGAAAAATTGCTGGCCGCACGCGGCGCCTACGACAAGGACGAACACAGCTTCCGCCAGGTCGGCATGTACCCCTACCTGGTGCAGCGCAAGGCGCGCAGCGGACTGCTTGATCGCCATGGCGAAGTTGCCGTGGTGGTGGCGCAGGGCGAGATTACCGATGGCGACCAGCCGCAGGGCGTGGTCGGCGGCGAGTCAACGTCCCGGCTGATCCGCCAGGCGCGCGAAGACAAGGAAGTGAAGGCGCTGGTGTTGCGCGTGGATTCCCCCGGCGGTGGCGTCTATCCGTCCGAACAGATCCGTCGCGAGATTGAACTGACCCGCAAGGCCGGCAAGCCGGTCGTGGTGTCGATGGCCAACGTGGCCGCGTCGGGTGGTTACTGGATTTCGATGAATGCCGATCGCATCTATGCCGACCCGTCCACCATCACCGGTTCGATCGGCATCTTCGGCCTGTGGATGAGCGCGCCGCGCGCACTGGACAAGATCGGCGTGCACAGCGACGGCATCGGCACCACGCCGCTGGCCGGCGCGTTCGACATCACCCGTCCGCTCGACCCGGGCGCGGGCACGCTGATCCAGTCGGTGATCGACCACGGCTACGCGCAGTTCATCGGCAAGGTGGCGGTGGCGCGCGGCAGTGCGCCGTCGAAGATCGACGAAGTGGCGCGCGGTCGCGTCTGGAGCGGCGCGCAGGCCAAGGAACGCGGCCTGGTGGATGCCCTCGGCGGCCTGGCGGAAGCGCAGGCAGAAGCGGCGAAGCTGGCCAAGCTGGGCGCGACCTACGACGTGCAGTATGTCGAGAAGCCGTTGTCGGCGTTCGAGCAGGTCTTCCTGGACATGAGCCGCAGCACGCGCCTGTCGGTGCTGGTGCGCAACTTCGGTCCGCTGCCGTCCGTACTTGGCAGCGAGACAGCCGAACGCCTGCAGGGCGAACTGGCCTGGCTGCAACCGCGCAAGGGCGCCAGCCCGATCCGCGCGGTCGCGCATTGCCTCTGCGATTTCTGAGTCCTGTGGGAGCGGCCTTGGCCGCGATCTTCGTTCAACAAAACGCCGGGCATTGCCCGGCGTTTTGTCTCAGCCGCCGGATTCTTCCAGCGCTTTCTCGCGGTCCTTGTCGGCCTGTTCGATCGGCGCGCCGGCGTTCTTGGCCTTGTCTATCGGCTGGTTGATCGCATCACGCAGTTGATTGTGTTCCTGCGCCTTCTGCGCTTCCGCGCTCTGCTGGTCGATCGGCCCCTGCAGGTCGCAGGCGACGAGCAAGGACGCGGCCAGCGCCAGGGCGATCAGGTTGAAGACGGTGGTGGTTCGCATCGGCGCACTCCTCGCGGTTTCGGCTTGCAGGCTATCCTACGCCCGAAGCGGACCAATCGGACCGCGACGACCAGATCGCGAAAAGGCAGGGACCATGGACGCTAACCGCTGGCGATTGCACGGGCAGACCGCGCTGGTAACCGGCGCCAGCGTCGGCATCGGTCGCGCCATCGCCGATGAACTACTGGGCCTGGGCGCCGACGTGCTGCTGGTCGCCCGCGACGAGGCCCAACTCACCGCCACCGCGACGGAACTTTCGGAAGAACATCCCGATCGCGAGGTGCGAACCTTCGCTGCCGACGTCGGCGATGTCGAACAACGGCGCGAGATCTTCGACTGGGTCGAGGATTTGGGCGCGGGCCTCAACATCCTGGTCAACAACGCCGGCAACAACATCCGCCGCGCGGCCGTGGACTACAGCGAAGCGGAATGGCGCGCCTTGTTCGAGACCAACCTGTTCTCGGCCTTCGAACTGTCGCGGTTCGCGTTTCCATTGCTCAGCCAGCACGCGGCATCGAGCATCGTCAACGTCGGCAGCGTGTCGGGCCTGACCCACGTTCGCACCGGCGCGGTCTACGGCATGAGCAAGGCCGCACTGCACCAGCTGACCCGCAACCTCGCCTGCGAATGGGCCGAAGACGGCGTCCGCGTCAATGCGGTCGCGCCTTGGTACATCCGCACGCGACGCACGTCGGATGCGTTGTCGCAGCCCGAATACTACGAGGAAGTCATCTCGCGTACTCCGATGCGGCGCATTGGCGAGCCCGAAGAGGTCGCCTCAGCCGTCGCATTTCTCTGCCTGCCTGCGTCGAGTTACGTCACTGGCGAATGTATCGCTATCGACGGTGGGTTCCTTCGATACGGTTTTTAGCCGCCGGGTTCCGAACGGAGCGTGTGCCGAGGTTTGGAGCAGAGCGTCCCATGGTTCTGGGTGGGGTGGTGGCCGGTGATCATTTTGAGTCGCCACACGGAATCGGCTTGGTCAAAATAATCCCCGGCCACCACCTACGCGCACCTGTGACCAACATCGCTTCAGTGCAACACCCTGCCGCACCCCCGCCAACGCAGGTCGCCCGGCGCCGTCAGTCGCACTTCGTGCTTGGTGAGGACTGCCGGGCGATCCTGCGTTTGCAGGCAGTGTGCTTGGGCGTCGCTGCGCTCGCCGGATTTGACTGGCGAAAAAACGCAGGATCGGCCGCTTGTCCCCACCGAGCAAGCCTGCGAATGGGGCAGCGGGCGACCTGCGTTGGCGGGGGTATTGCAGGGTGTTGCCGTGAAGTCTCAGACCGCGCAGGTCGTTGCGGGCGAGCGCCGGATTTCATTTTGACCAAGCCGATCCCGTGTGGCGACTCAAAATGAAAGCCGGCGATCGCCCCTCGCTAAAGTAAAGCTCTCGATCTTTGACCTTACGGACAACTCTCTTCGGTAATTTGAGTCAACCGTTCAAGCTCGGATTTGCGATACGCCGCCGTGTCGCTGAACGATCGCGTGACCGCCGAGACTGCGTCCTTGCGCATCACTTTCCAGCGCGCGCAGGCCGCGCTGTCCGACAGGCGTACGCAGCTGTCTTCCACCCAGCGACAACTCAACGCCTGCGCCGGCGTCAGGTTGTTGGGATACGGGTAGTAGAGGACGAGTGGCTCGCAGCGCGGATTAGGGTCGTAGCTTTCGCTGAAGCGCTCGATGCCGTCGTAACTCGTGCAGCGATACATCGGCGGCGGCGGGATCAATTCGCGGCGACGCACCGGCGCTGGCTCGTCGGGCAACGCATCGATCGGCGGAGCCAGCACGGGGATCGCCCTCGGCTTCGGCGGATCCTTCGGGCGGGTCATCTCGCGCGATTCCGACTGGCTGCCCTTGGGGCAGGGCTCGTCCTGCAATGTCACTCGCCCCTTGGCGTCGGTGCAGCGATGCACGAGCACGGTTTCGACCGGCGATGCCGGCGTTGCCGGAGGCGTCTTGGGTGCAGCGCCAGCGGTCGATAAAACCGCTAAGCTGAGGGCGATCCACGTCTTCATGCCGGGCATTGTGCGACTGCCCGGGCGCTACCGCCAGTTGGAGTCCGCGCTGATCCATTTGGCGTTCATTGTTGTGACGATGCCGACCCACCGACCCATGCCGGAGCCTGTCCACCGATGATCAATATCGCCAGCAACCTCGTCCGCAACGCCCGGCTGTTTCCGGACAAGATCGCCGTGCATGCCGGGGCGCAGTCGCTCACCTACGCGCAGCTCGATGCCGCCGCCAACCAGCTCGCGAATGGCTTGCGCGGCCTGGACATACGGCCCAACGACAAGGTCGCGTTGAGTTGCCCGAACCTGGCGTACTTCCCGATCGCCTACTACGGCATCCTGAAGGTCGCGGCCGTGGTGGTGCCGATCAACATCCTGCTCAAGGCGCCGGAAATCGCCTACCACCTCGATGATTCGGATGCGCGCGTGTACCTGTGCTTCGAAGGCAGCGCCGAGTTGCCGATGGGCCAGGAAGGCTGGGATGCCTTCAACCGTACCGCGTCCTGCGAGCACTTTTTCCTGATGACGGCCAATCCGTCCGCGCCATCGCCCATCGAAGGCAGCAAGACCCTGGTGCAGCTGATGCACGGCCAGTCCGGCACCGGCGACACCGCGCACACGGCCGCCGACGACACGGCCGTCATCCTGTACACCTCCGGCACGACCGGCACGCCCAAGGGCGCCGAGCTTTCGCATTCCAACCTGGCGATGAATTCGATGTGCTGCGTGGCGCTGACCAAGCTCGACAGCAGCGACGTGCAGTTGATCGCCTTGCCCCTGTTCCATACCTTCGGCCAGACCGTGCAGATGAATGCCGTGGTCGCCACCGGCGCGGCGATGGTGTTGATGATCCGCTTCGAGCCCGATGCCGTGTTCGAGGCGATGGCGCGTTACGGCGTGACGGTTTTCTGCGGCGTGCCGACCATGTTCATCGGCCTGGTCAATTCACCCAATGCTGCTGAAAAGCACGACCTCAAGGCAATCGCCTCGCGGCTGCGCCTTGGCGTTTCCGGCGGCGCGCCGATGCCGGTGGCGGTGTTGCGCCAGTTCGAGAAGAACTTCGGCGTGATCATCCTGGAAGGTTTCGGACTGTCGGAAACCAGCCCGGTCGCGACCTTCAACCATCTTGATTCCGAACGCATCCCGGGCAGCATCGGCCAGGCCATCGTCGGCGTGGAAGTCGCCATCTTCAACGACGCGGATGAAGCCGTGGCCGATGGCGAGGACGGCGAAATCGTGGTGCGCGGGCACAACGTGATGAAGGGCTATTACAAGCGGCCCGAGGCGACGGCGCAGGCGATCCGCAATGGCTGGTTCCACACCGGCGACATCGGCCGGCGCGACGCCAATGGAAATTTCTTCGTGGTGGACCGGATCAAGGACATGGTGATCCGCGGCGGCTTCAACGTGTATCCGCGCGAGATCGAGGAAGTGCTGATGACGCATCCGGCCATCGCGCTGGTGGCGGTGATCGGCGTGCCGCACCCGGTGCATGGCGAGGAGATCAAGGCGGTGGCGGTGCTGCGCCCGGGCCATTCGCTGGCACCCGACGAACTGGTTGACTGGTGCCGCGAGCGCATGGCCGCCTTCAAGTACCCGCGCATCGTCGAAATCGTGGATGCGTTGCCGATGACGGCGACGGGCAAGATCCTCAAGCGGGCCTTGCGCCGGTGATCGCGAGCGCGACGGCTTCGGCGACCTTGATGCCGTCCACGCCGGCGGACAGGATGCCGCCGGCATAACCCGCGCCTTCACCGGCCGGATACAGGCCGCGCACGTTGATGCTCTGGCAATCGTCGCCGCGCCGGATGCGCAGGGGCGATGAGGTACGCGTTTCGACGCCGGTGAGCAGCGCGTCATCCATGGCGAAGCCGCGGATCTGCTTGTCGAAGGCGGGCAGCGCCTCACGGATCGCCTCGATGGCGTAGGCGGGCAGGCAACCGTCGAGTTCGCCCAGGCGAACGCCCGGCGTGTACGAATTGAGCACCGAGCCCAGGTGCGAGGAAGGGCGGTGTGCGAGGAAGTCGCCGACCCGCTGCGCAGGCGCATCGTAATTGCCGCCGCCGGCTTCATACGCGCGCGATTCCCAATAGCGCTGCAATGCGATGCCGGCCAGCGGCCCGCCTTCCGGCGCATGCGCCAGGTAATCTTCCGGCGAGATGCCGACCACAATGCCGGCATTCGCGTTGCGCTCGTTTCGCGAGTACTGGCTCATGCCGTTGGTGACCACGCGGCCGGGTTCGGATGCCGCAGCGACCACGGTGCCGCCCGGGCACATGCAGAAGCTGTAGACCGATCGGCCGTTGCGGCAGTGGTGCACCAGTTTGTAGTCGGCCGCGCCCAGCAGCGGGTGCCCGGCCTGCGGCCCGAACCGGCGTTCGTCGATCAGCGATTGCGGATGCTCGATGCGGAAACCGATCGAAAACGGCTTCGCTTCCATGAACACGCCGCGCGCATGCAACATCTCGAAGGTATCGCGCGCACTGTGTCCGACTGCCAGCACGACGTGGTCGGCGCGGATGGTTTCGCCGCTGGCGAGTGTCAGGCCGCGAACATGCCCGTCCTCGATGCGGATGTCGTCCACCCGGCTGCTGAAACGGATTTCCCCGCCGAGGCCCTGGATGGTCGCACGCATGTGCTCGACCATCGTCACCAGGCGGAAAGTGCCGATGTGCGGCTTGTTGACGGTGAGGATTTCCTCGGGCGCGCCGGCCTTCACGAATTCGGTCAGCACCTTGCGGCCGTGGTGTTTTGGATCCTTGATCTGGCTGTACAGCTTGCCGTCCGAAAACGTGCCGGCGCCGCCTTCGCCGAACTGCACGTTCGACTCCGGGTCGAGCACGCGCCTGCGCCACAGGCCGAACGTGTCCACGGTGCGTTCGCGCACGGCCTTGCCGCGTTCGAGGATGATGGGCCGAAAGCCCATCTGCGCCAGCAGCAGCCCGGCGAACAGGCCGCAGGGGCCGGTGCCGATGACCACCGGGCGCAACGCGAGTTCCGGTGGCGCGCTGGCGACCGGGTGGTAGCTGGTGTCCGGGCGGGGACTGACGTGCGTATCGCCTTCGAAGCGCGCGAGTAGCGCGTCTGCGTCGAGCACATCGACGTCGAGCGAATAGATCAGCGTGATGGCGCCGCGTTTGCGCGCATCGTAGCTGCGCTTGTAGATGGTGAAGCCGCGCAGATCGTCGTCGAGGATGCCGAGGCGAGCAAGGACCGCCGCCCGAAGTGCTTCGGGCGGATGGTCGAGCGGCAGTTTCAGATCGGTGAGTCGCAGCAAGCGATGTCGGCGCTAGCCGCCCCGTGTCAGGTCAGGCGATGCTTCGCGACGCCGCGGAGGGCTTCTTCGCCGCGGGTTTGGCCGCTGCGGATTTGCCCGCGGCGACCTTCTTCGTGGCCTTGCGCACGACGGCTTTTTTCGGCGCGGCGCTGCCTGCCGCCTTGCTTGCCGCCTTCTTCGCCGGCGCCGTGCCGGTGGCGGCCTTCTTCGTCGCAGACTTCTTGGCAGCCGACTTTTTCGTGGCCTTCTTCGCAGCTTTTTTCGTGGCCTTCTTCGCGACTGCTTTCTTCACCGGCGCTGCAGCGCCATTGCCGTCGGCCGCCTTGGCAGCCTTCTTGGCTGGCGCTTTCTTCGCCACGACTTTCTTGCCGAATCGTCCCCGTTGCGGACGCACCGGTGCGGCCAACAGGATCGCTTCGCATTCTTCCTGGGTCAGCGTCTTGGGATCGCGATCCTTCGGAATCTTGCCGTTCTTCTCGCCGTCGGTGATGTAGGCGCCGTACTTGCCGTTGAGCACCTGGATCTCGGTGCCCGGAAAAGCCTTGATCAGGCGATTGGCGATCATTTCCTCGCGGGCACGAATCAATTCGGCGGCGCGCTCGTACTCGATCTTGTACGGATCATCTTCCTTGCCCAGCGAGGCATAGGTTTCGCCACGCTTGGCAAACGGGCCGAAGCGGCCGATCGCGACGGTCAGGTCCTTGCCGTCCAACTGGCCGACCACGCGCGGCAGTGTGAACAGCTTCAGCGCCTCGTCGAGTGAAATCGTGTAGATGCTTTGCCCGGCCCGCAAGGATGCGAAGCGCGGCTTGATCTCGTCGTCGGGGCCGCCGATCTGCGCGATCGGTCCGAACTTGCCCAGGCGAACGATGACAGGGCGACCCGAGTCGGGGTCGGTGCCCAAGGGGCGATCGCCACCGGGACGTTCGACGTCGCCGGCATCTTCGATGGCCTTCTTGAACGGGCCCCAGAATTTCTCGAGCAGCGGCACCCAGTCTTCCTCGCCACGCGACACCGCATCGAGCTCGTCCTCGAGCTTGGCAGTGAAGTCGTAGTCGACGTAGCGCATGAACTGCCCGGTCAGGAAGTTGATGACCGCGCGGCCCACGTCGCTGGGACGGAAGCGTTTGTTGTCGAGCTGCACGTAATCACGGAACAACAGCACCTGGATGATGCTGGCGTAGGTTGACGGACGGCCGATGCCAAATTCTTCCAGCGCCTTCACCAGGGATGCTTCCGAGAAGCGCGGCGGCGGCTCGGTGAAATGCTGGTCGGTGTGGATGGCGGTCAGCGGGATGTTCTGGCCAAGCTTCATCAGCGGCAGCTTGCGGCCTTCGTCCTCATCCTCGGCGGCCTTGGTGTCCTTGCCTTCTTCATAGACGGCCAGGAAACCCGGGTCGAGCACGGTGGTGCCACTGGCGCGAAAGCTGTGCTCGCTGCCGGCGGCCAACTCGACCGACACGGTATTCAATGTGGCCGGTACCATCTGCGATGCCACGGCGCGCTTCCACACCAGTTCATACAGGCGACGTTCGTCATCGCCGAGGAATTTGGCAACGCTCGCGGGTGTACGCAGGGCCGACGTCGGCCGGATCGCCTCATGCGCTTCCTGCGCATTCTTCGATTTGGTCTTGTACACGTTCGGTTTGTCCGGCACCGCCTGGGTGCCGAAGTCGCGGGCGATCACGTCGCGCAGTTCCGCCAGTGCTTCGTCGGAGATATGCGTGGAGTCGGTACGCATATAGCTGATCAGGCCGACGGTTCCCTCATCGCCCAGTGCGAAACCTTCATACAGTTTCTGCGCGATGCGCATGGTGCGGCTGGTGGTGAAGCCGAGCTTGCGCGCGGCCTCTTGCTGCAGGGTGGAGGTGATGAACGGCGGCGAGGGGCGACGCTTGCGCTCCTTGCTGGTCACATCGGTAACGTGCAACGCATCGCCAGCGGCCTTGGTGACGCGGGCACGCGCCGCCTCGGCCGACTTGCCGTCGGTCACGGTGAATTGTTCGAATTTCTGGCCGTCGAGTTTTACCAGGCGCGCGGTGAAGGCCTGCTGCGGATGCGCCAGCTCGGCTTCCATCGACCAGTATTCGCGCGGGATGAAGGCTTCGATCTCTTCTTCGCGTTCGACGATCATGCGCAGCGCCGGCGATTGCACGCGGCCCGCGGACAGGCCGCGCTGCACTTTCCGCCACAGCACCGGCGACAGGTTGAAGCCGACCAGGTAGTCCAGCGCGCGGCGCGCCTGCTGGGCATCGACCAGGTTGCCGGCGATCTTGCGCGGATGGTCCACGGCTTCGCGGATGGCGCGCGGCGTGATTTCAGTGAATACCACCCGGTGCACGGCCTTGTCCTTGAGCAGCCCGCGCTCCTTCAGGATCTCGGCGATATGCCAGCTGATCGCCTCGCCTTCGCGGTCCGGGTCAGTCGCCAGGTAGATGGCCTCCGCACCCTTGGCCGCCTTGGACAGGGCCTCGACATGCTTTTCGTTCTTCTCGATCAGCTCGTAGCGCATCGCGAAGTTGCGGTCGGGGTCGACCGCCCCCTCCTTGGGCACCAGGTCGCGGACGTGGCCGTAGGACGCCAGGACGGTGAAGTCCTTGCCCAGGTACTTGTTGATCGTCTTGGCCTTGGCGGGCGATTCGACGATAAGCAGGTTTTTGGCCATGTACTGCGGATGCTCCGGCGGGGGATGTGAACAGGGGGCGTAGAAGGAAAAGCCCGCGAGTGCGCGGGCTTCCCTTTTTTATTAAGTGGGCCTGATGGCCGAGGCTGTCAAGCGTTGTCGCCGAACCCGGCGTATCAGAAGCGGATGAGATTACGGCACAGTCGAGAGGCGGATTGCGCGGCGCGAGGGGGCAGAGGGGGCGATTTCAAAGACTCTTGAGGCTAATTAATGGGCTCCGGGTCATCCCCGAACATCTGGTTTTCCATCCAGGCAAAGGCCGCCTCGGCCCCCGGCTGGTTGAACAGGACCATCAACACGACCCACTTCAGGTCGTCCAGGTCCACTTCTTCCTGGTCCAGGGCCATGGCGCGGTCCAGCGCCAGTTCGCGCTGGTCGGCATCGAGCACGCCGTTCTGTTCGAGGAACATCAGGAAGCCCAGGCACTCGCGGTCCAACCGGTCCAGCTCGGCTTCCACGTACACGCGGACCGGTCCGTTGGCGCGCGGATTGGCCAGCGTCGGGCGCTGGTTGGCCAGCTCTTCGAGCCAGTCAAAGGCTTTGCTGATTTCCGTGGGGCTGAAGCCGGCCTGGATCAGGCCGTGCTGGAGAGAGTCGCGATCGCGGACGGCGTCGGGGTCGTCGTAGAAGTAGTTTTCGAACAGGTAGAGCAGGACGTCGAGTATGGTTTCTTTCATCACCCTTCCGCTTGCGCCGAACGTCGGCGCGCCGAGAAAAGTTCAGGAACGACGGCTGAAGCGACCGTGTGCGGCACTGATCATCCCGTCGAGTTCCATGGCTAGCAGCATGGCCGACAGGGGTCCGAGCGTCAATCCCGTACGTTGTGACAGTTGGTCCAGATTCACAGGGTCGTGGCCGATGGCTGAGAGTAGATTTTGTTCATCGCTTCTGGATATGGAGACGCCACGGCCGCCGAACAAGGCACCTTGCCGACCGGCCTTGCCTGCCGGCGACTGAATCGATTCCGTCGGCTCGCGCAAGCGACCGCGCAGCGCCGACGCCAGTGATTCCGCCAGGGGTGCGAGCGCCTCGATGACCTCCCCGGGCGTTTCGGCCAGGCCGACGCCCTCGCGGATGAGGCGGTGGCAACCGCGCGCCATCGGGTTGTGGATGGAGCCCGGCAACGCGAAGACCTCGCGGCCCGATTCGGCGGCCAGGCGCGCGGTGATGAGGGCGCCCGAGCGCATCGCGGCTTCGATGACGACGGTGCCGAGCGACAGCCCGGCCACCAGCCGGTTGCGCGAGGGGAAGTGCTGCTTGAGTCCGGCGGTGCCGGGCGGATGCTCGGTGACCACTGCGCCGGTTTCGACGATGCGGGCAAGGAGGTCGGCATTGCCGGGCGGATAACACTGGTCGGGGCCCGTGCCGAGCACGGCGAGTGTGCGCGAGGTTTCCAGGGCGCCCAGGTGGGCGGCGCTGTCCACGCCCTTGGCGAGGCCGCTGGTCACCGCGAACCCGGCACGCCCGAAGGCGCGCGCGAATTGCCGAGCGTTGTCGCGGCCGCCCTCGCTGGGTCGGCGGCTGCCAACCACCGCCACCTGCGGATGCCAGAGCAGGTCAGGATCGCCGGCGACGAACAGCGCGGCCGGCGGATGCACGCCGCTGCGCAGCAGTCCGGGGTAGTCGGGGCTGTGCCAGCCAAGGAGATGGTGGCGAGGCGAGGCCTGCAGCCAGCGCAGGTCGGACGCGAGCACACGCAGGTCTGGTGACTGCAGCGCGGCACAGGCGCCGGGCCCGATGCCCGCCCCGCGCCAGACATCCGCTCCGGCATCGAGCGCGGCGGTCGGCCCGCCGAAGCTGTCGAGCAATCGCCGCAGCGCGCCGGCAGCAGCCCCGCTTCGGATCAGTATCAGTAGTGCGGGCGCGTCTTCCATGGCCCACAAATGATCGCGGCGCCCGAGGGCGCCGCGAAGTCATCGATAACTGTAATCACCCGTAGGAAAACCCGTCGGGTGGATCCTTACTGGGTGGCGTCCGGGTGCTTGAGCTTGTCGCCGACGCGGGCCGGGCGAATCGCATCCATCACCAGGCCGTAGCTGACCTTGTCGAAGGTGCGGAACACCATCACGTGGCCGAGGAAATCGTCGGGCATCTGCACCCGGTCGCTGTTTTGTGCGATCGGATTGCGGTTGCGCACGATGTCCGGACGGTTCGCGCCGCCATGCCACATCGAAAACACGGTCCCGTTGTCCACGCCACTGCTGCTGCCGACATTCAGGGCAATCACCATGCGCGGGCCGGAGAACATCAGGCCATCGGCCACCGCCAGGATCTGCGCGCCTTCCGGAATGGATGGGGCGGCATGCGGCATGAAGCAGTTGCAGTACGGACGGTCTTCAACCGGCAGCACGCGATCGCCGACATGGACCTCGCGGTTCTCGTCGCGCAAGAGCACGACAGCCACTTCACCCTGGACGCGGGTAACTTCGCCGATCGAGTGCAGCATCAGCTCGTAACCCAGCTTGTCGTCGCCGTAGCCTTCGAACGGCGCGTCGCCGTAGCTCCAGTGCGAGTGCAGCTTGTCGGCGCGGAAGTCGACGGGCGTGGAACCGCCGAGGCGGCGACCGTTCTTCATCTTGCCCATGGCGTAGTAGCTGACCGGACGCGCGATCTGCACCATCTGCCCGGGCGTGGCGCCGGACATGCCGCGGACATACACGACCTGGCCGGAGCTGGTCATCAGCCGGTCTTCTTCAAGACCGACCACGTACGGGAAGGACTTCGGGTCCTGCACGACGGTCAATTGCTTGAGCCAGGGCTCGATCTGCGAGAGCGGAATCGTCTCGATCGCCGGGCCAGTGCGGATCTGCGGAGCCGGGCCGTTGTCGCTGGTGATGCGTGGCTCGCCGTTCACGTAGACCAGGCTGAGCACGTCACCGGGATAGATCAGGTGCGGATTCTTCACCTGCGGGTTCGCCTGCCAGATTTCCGGCCACAGCCAGGGCTTGGACAGGAATCGCGCCGAGATATCCCAGAGCGTGTCGCCCTTTTGCACGGTGTAAGTGGACGGATGGTCCTCGCGCAGCTCTGCCGCGAAGGCAAAGGTGGCGAGGGTGAGAAACATGGCAGTCGTAACTGCAAGAAGCCGTTTAAGCATGGCTGCTATCCACCTGATTCCCCAAGACAAGTAGGGTCAATATAGCCCAAATCCGGGAGCAGATTGCAAGCGGTGGGGATACAATACGATCCAGACCCCCGTATCCCGCATCGCGGCCCCGAGATCCACCATGGCCAAACTACCCATTATCGAGTTCCCCGACCCGCGCCTGCGCACGATCGCAAAGCCCGTGGCCAAGGTCGACGGAACCATCCGCAAGCTCATCGACGACATGTTCGAAACCATGTACGACGCCCCTGGCATCGGCCTGGCAGCGACCCAGGTGGACTTCCACCAGCGCCTGCTGGTGCTCGATGTCAGCGAAGACAAGTCGAACCCGATGGTCTTCATCAATCCCGAGATCCTGGCCAGCGAAGGCAGCCAGGTCTACCAGGAAGGCTGCCTGTCCGTGCCCGGCATCTATGCCGACGTGAAGCGCGCCGATACCGTGACGGTGCGCGCACTTGACCGCAATGGCGACTCGTTCGAGCTGACCGCCGACGGCCTGCTGGCGGTCTGCATCCAGCACGAGATGGACCATCTGGCCGGCAAGGTGTTCGTCGACTACCTGTCGCCGCTGAAGCGCGAACTGGTGAAGAAGAAACTGGCCAAGCAAAAGCGCCTGGCGGAAGAAGATTCCGAAAGCGCGGCCTGATGGCCTTGCGGATCGTTTTTGCCGGCACGCCTGAATTCGCGGTGCCGGCCTTGCGCAGCGCGGCGCAACACGGCGAAGTGGTGGCCGTCTATACCCAGCCCGATCGCCCCGCCGGACGCGGCCGCCAGTTGCAGCCTTCGCCGGTAAAACGCGAGGCCATCGTTCGCGGCATCCCGGTATTCCAGCCGGAGAATTTCAAGGCGGCAGCTTCGCGCGAGCAACTGCGCGCGCAGGCGCCGGACCTGTTGATCGTCGTTGCGTACGGACTGATCCTGCCATCGTCGGTGCTGGAGATTCCCAGGCATGGCTGTTGGAACGTGCATGCCTCGCTGCTGCCGCGCTGGCGTGGCGCGGCGCCGATCCAGCGGGCGATCGAAGCCGGCGACACACGCACCGGCGTGTGCCTGATGCAGATGGAGAAGGGCCTCGATACCGGCCCGGTGTTGCTGTCGCGGGAAACGCCCATCAGCGATGAAGACACCGGCGGCAGCCTGCACGACCGCCTCGCGACGCTGGGCGCGCAGGTGTTGGGTGACGGCCTGGGCTTGCTGCGCGCAGGCACGCTTCCCGTGGCACGCGCTCAACCGGCCGAGGGCGTCACTTACGCCAACAAACTCGACAAGGCCGAAGCCCGCCTCGACTGGGCGCAATCCGCCAAGTTGCTGGCGCGACGCGTCCGCGCCTTCAACCCGTGGCCGATCTGCGAGGCCGCGGTCGCCGGCGAGCGCCTGCGCATCCATGCCGCGCGCGCCCTGCCGCTCGACCACAACCAGGCCCCGGGCACCGTGTTGCTGGCCAATCGCGCCGGCCTCGACATCGCCTGCGGCGAGGGCGCGTTGCGGCTGTTGCAGGTACAGCGCGAGGGCGGGCGGCCCGTTGCGATTGCCGATTACCTCAACGCGCGCCCGCGCCTGGAAGCCCTGTGACAGCCGCCCCCGGCGCTGCCCTGCGGGCGTTGGCGGCGCGCAGCGTGCTCGCCGTGCTGGCCGAAGGTCGCTCGTTGAAGGCGGAGCTGGCCGAAGTCCTGCCGCAAATCTCCGACCCGCGCGACCGGTCCCTGTTCGAGGCGATCTGTTTCGCCACGCTGCGCCACCGCTATCGCTACGAATATGTCTTGTCGCTGTGGCTGGCGCGGCCGATGCGCGACCGCGACTACATCATCCACTGCCTGTTGCTGTGCGGACTGGCGCAACTGGATGAATTGAAGTTGTCGCCGCACGCCGCGGTCGGCGCCACCGCCGAGGCGGCGCGTGACCTGGGCCGCAATGCGCTGGTCGGCCTGGTGAACGCGCTGTTGCGTCGCGCAACGCGTGAACCCTTGCCGGTGTCGGATGAAACTGCGGTGCGCACCTCGCATCCCGACTGGCTGGTCGAAACCCTTGGCCGCGACTGGCCAGACCAGGTCGAGACCATCCTTGCCAACAACAACGTAGCCGCGCCGCTTTGGTTGCGCGCGAATACGCGCCAGGTTTCACGCGACGCCTATCAGGCCCTGCTGCGCAATGCCGGCATCGAAGCCAGCGCGCCGCTGTTTCCGCAACACGCATTGCGCGTGGACGTTCGCCTGTCGCCGGAATCGCTGCCGGGTTGGCGCGCGGGCTCGGTGTCGGTGCAGGACGGCGCCGCGCAACTTGCGGTGGAGGCGATGCAAATCCAGCCCACCGAAAACGTGCTCGACGCTTGCGCCGCGCCCGGTGGAAAGTGCGCACAGATCGCTAGCCAACTGGACGCGGGCGGTTCGTTGCTGGCGCTGGACGTGGACGAGCGCCGACTGCGTCGCGTGCGCGCCACGCTCAAGCGCCTGCAACTGGAAGCGCCGAACATCGCGCTGGTCGCCGGCGACGCGATGCGCCCCGATGCCTGGGCCGACGGCAGGATGTTCGACGCGATACTGCTCGATGCGCCGTGTTCGGCCACGGGCATCATCCGCCGGCAACCCGATGTGAAATGGCATCGCCGCGCCGAAGACATTCCGGCAATGGTCGCGCAGCAGGCGCAAATGCTCGATGCCTTGTGGTCGGTGCTCGCGCCGGGTGGCCGCCTGTTGTATGCCACGTGTTCCGTGTTGAAGGACGAGAACCAGCGCCAGGTGGAAGCCTTCCTCGCGCGCACGCCGGACGCGCAGGCGCAGCCGCTGGACGAGCGGTTCGGCCACGCCAGCGGCGCGGGCCGGCAACGCCTGCCCGGTGAGGACGGCATGGATGGCTTCTTCTACGCACTGATGCGCAAAGCTGCCTGACATGTCCGCGCCCACCGCCCTCGACGCCGCGCAACGCCGACAGTTGTTCTGGCTGTTCGGGCTGGCGCTGCTGGTGCTCGCTGCCGGATATGGAATGCGCGATCCCTGGCCGGCCGACGAGCCGCGCTTCGTGCTGGTCGCCAAGCAGATGTTCGAAGGCGGCAGCTGGTGGTTTCCGCATCGCGGGCAGGAGCTGTATCCGGACAAGCCGCCCCTGTTCTTCTGGATCCTCGCCGCCGCCCGCGGCCTGGTCGGAAGCTGGCGCTGGAGTTTCCTCTTGCCATCGTTGCTGTCGGGCATCGGCACGCTCTGGCTGACCTACGACCTCGGCCGCCGCTTGTGGAATCACCGTGCTGGCCTGTGGTCGGCGATCGCCGTGTTGTCGTGCCTGCAGTTCGTCTATCAGTTCAAGCGCGCGCAGATCGACCCGACACTGGTGTTGTTCACCACGTTTGCGCTGTACGGAATGTTCAGGCATCTCCTGCTGGGCCCGGCTTGGCGCTGGTTCTGGGCAGGCTGTTTCGCCGCCGGCGCCGGCGTGGTGCTGAAGGGCGTGGGCTTCCTGCCCCTGCTTGCCTTGATTCCTTACGCGCTGATGCGCCGCCAGCGATGGCAGGGCATCGCCGACCCCGGCAATCGCAACGCGTGGCGCTGGTTGGGTGGGGGATTGTTGTTCTTCGCCGCCATCGCGGCCTGGCTGGTGCCGATGGTGACCATGGCGCTGGCTGATGGTGATCCGGTGCATCGCGCCTATCTGGACAACCTGTTGTACAAGCAAACCGCCACGCGCTATGCCGATGCCTGGCACCACCACAAGCCGTTCTGGTATTTCGGCCAGGTCATCGCCTTGTTCTGGCTGCCGTTCTCGCTGGCACTGGCCTGGTTGTGGCGCGACTGGCGCGATGCGTTGCGCAATCGCGATGCCCGCGTCTGGCTGCCGCTGGCCTGGGCAGGCCTGGTGTTGCTGTTCTTCAGCGCCAGCCCGGGCAAGCGCGACATGTACATCCTGCCGGCCTTGCCGGCGGTGGCTTTGGCCGCCGGACCCTATCTGGGCGCGCTCATGCAACGCAGGAATTTCCAGCGTGCCTTGTTGGCTTTCTGCGTGGCGTTCGCGCTGCTGTTGCTGGGCGTGGGCGTGGCCGCGCTGGTGCAGCCGCCGTCCTTCATCCAGAAGCTGGTGACAGACCGCGGGCTGGAAGGCGGCGCCGAGGCGCTTTGGTGGATGCTGGTCCTGGTCGGCGCGAGTGCATTGCTGGTCGCGGCCTGGAAGCGCCGGGCCGGCGCCGGAATCGCCGCGGCCTGGCTGCTGGTGGCGCTGTGGTGCGGCTACGGCCTGGTCGCCCATCCGGTGCTGGACCCGAGCAGCTCGGCGCGTGCCCTGATGGAGCGTGCGCGCGCCGTCGCAGGACCCGGCGTCACCATCGGGCTGGTCGAGTGGAAAGAGCAGAACCTGCTGCAGGCCGTTGGACCGGTCCATGAGTTCGGCTTCCGCCGGCCCGCGCCCGAGCAATTGCGCATGGCCGTCGCGTGGCTGGACCAGGCGCCCGGGCAACGCCGCGTGCTCTTTTCACAGCCGCGCGTGGAAGCGCCGTGCTTTTCCGCGGCCGACCTGGAAACGCCGGCGGTGCGCAGCGTCGGCTCGGCCAATCGTCGCAACTGGTTCCTGGTGACCCGGGCCGGCATCACGCCGGCGTGCTTCGGGGCCGGTTTGAGCGACCCCGACTAAACGCCGCCGCGCGGGCGGTCCGTGCCCGGCAGCGGCTGGGCTATCATGGCGGCCGCAACCGCCGGCGATTCGCCGATCAAGGTGATCATGAAGATTCTGATTCTTGGTGCGGGACAAGTCGGTTCGTCGGTGGCCGCATCGCTGGCAGGGGAAAACAACGACATCACCGTCGTAGATACCGACCACCAGAAGCTGCGCGAGCTTGCCGAGAAACTCGACATCCGCACCGTCGTCGGCCACGCCTCGTTGCCCAGCGTGATGGCGCAGGCGGGCGCGGAAGAAGCCAACCTGCTGGTGGCCGTGACGTCCAGTGACGAGGTCAACCTGATCGCCTGCCAGGTGGCCCAGCGCCTGTTCAAGACCGCCACCCGCGTCGCGCGCCTGCGCGAATCCGAATACATGGGCATCGCCGACGCGGTCAACGCCGCGATCAGTCCCGAAGATCTCGTCTGCCGGCATATCGAGCGCCTGATCGAATACCCCGGCGCCCTGCAGGTGCTGGATTTCGCCAATGGCCGCGCACAACTGGTCGGCGTGCGCGCCGTGCGCGACGGCGCCCTCGTCGGCCACGAGATCCGCGAACTCCGCCAGCATCTTCCGGCCAACGTGGATGCACGCGTCGCCGCCATCTTCCGCAACCGTCGCGCCATCAAGCCCGAAGGCACCACTGTCATCCAGGAAGACGACGAAGTCTTCTTCCTGGCCGATGCGCGCAACATCACCACCGTGATGAGCGAGTTGCGCCGGCTCGACAACCGGCCGACGCGGCGCCTGCTGATTGCCGGCGGCGGCAATATCGGGCGCAGGCTGGCGCGCAGCCTCGAGAACCGCTATTCGGTGAAGGTGCTCGAGCGCTCGCGTGAACGCGCCCGCAGCATCGCCGAGGAACTCCTGAATTCAATCGTGCTGGTGGGCGATTGCGCCGACGAAGACCTGCTGCGCGAAGAGAACATCGACCAGACCGACGTGTACATGGCGCTGACGAACGACGACGAGGCCAACATCCTGTCGGCGATGCTGGCCAAGCGCCTGGGTTGCCCGCGCGTGCTGGCCCTGATCAACCGGCCGTCCTATGCCGAACTTGTGGAGGGTGGCAGCATCGACATCGCGGTCAGCCCGCAGCTGGTCACCCTGAGCGCGCTGCTGGCGCATATCCGCGAAGGCGCGCCGGCGCAGGTCTATTCCTTGCGGCGCGGTGCGGCCGAGGCGATCGAGGCCGTGGTGCGCGGCGACCGCCGCACCTCCCGCGTGATCGGCCGTTCGCTGGAAGAGCTCGACCTGCCGGACGCAACCACCATCGGCGGCATCGTGCGCGGTGAAAAGTTGCTGATCGCCCACCACGACATCGTCATCGAACCGGGAGACCACGTCATCCTGTTCGTGTCCGACAAGCGGCAGATGCCGCAGGTGAACGCGCTGTTCCAGGTCGGAGTCTGATTTGAATCCGCGCCTCCAGGCGATGCAGCGGATCTTCGGCGCGATCATCGCGCTCAGCTCGCTGATCACCGTCCCGCCGATCCTGATCGCCTATTTCCTGGACGAGCCCAGCCTGGTCGCCTTCGTCGACAGCTTCCTGCTGATCGGTGCGGCCGGATTCGTGTTCTGGTATCCGGCGCGCAACGCCGAGTACGAGCTCCGCCTGCGCGACGGCTTCCTGATCGTCGCATCGATCTGGGTCCTGGCCAGCCTCGTTACGGCCATCCCCTTCATGCTGACCGCGCCCAACCTCAGCTTCACCGACGCCGTGTTCGAGGCGACGTCAGGGCTGACCACCACGGGTTCGACCGTCGTGACCGGCCTCGACGCGCTACCGCGCAGCGTACTTTTCTACCGGCAGTCGCTGCATTTCCTGGGTGGCATGGGTATCGTCATCCTGGCCGTGGCCATCCTGCCGATGTTGAAGATCGGCGGCATGCAATTGTTCCGCGCCGAATCGACCGGGCCGCAGCGCGACACCAAGCTGACCCCGCGCATCGCCGATACGGCCAAGGCCTTGTGGATGGTGTACCTGGGCCTGAACGCGGTCTGCGCGCTGGCGTTCTGGATGGGCGGCATGACGCTGTTCGATGCGATCTGCCATGCGATGTCCACCACCGCCACCGGTGGTTTTTCCACGCACGATGCCAGTTACGGATTCTGGAACAGTCCCTTGCTGGAATCGATGACGATCGTGTTCATGCTGATTGGCGGCATCAATTTCGGCATGCACTGGTATGCCTGGCGGCGGGCGACGATCTCGCACTACCAGGCCGATTCCGAACTCAAGACCTTCCTGATCATCGCGGCCGTTGCCAGCGCGCTGGTGGCGATCACGCTCTGGACGTCGGGGCGGTTTTCGCTGGGCGAGTCGCTGCGCCACGCCATCTTCCAGGTGGTCAACAATCTCACCACGAGCGGTTTCATCGGCCCGGGCTTCGACAACTGGCCCGGCGCCGCGCCCTTGCTGCTGATCCTGCTGGGCTTCATCGGCGGCTGCGCCGGCTCGACGGCGGGCGGCATGAAGGTGGCGCGCTGGCAGATGATCGTGCGCCAGGGCCTGCGTGAAATTCGCCAGCTGGTACATCCCCGCGGCCAGTTCGTGGTGAAGGTGGGTGGCAAGCGTGTTTCCGAAAGCGTGGTGATTTCGGTGGCCGGCTTCTGCACCTTGTACCTGCTCAGCTTCGTGGTGATGACCTTGCTGGTGGCCTCGGCCGGCGTGGACGCGCTGACCGCATTCACTGCGGTGGCATCAAGCCTCAACAACATGGGGCCGGGCCTGGGCGGCGTCGCCATCCACTTCCAGGACCTGGGTGATTTCCCGGTCTGGGTGTGCAGCTTCGCGATGATCCTTGGCCGACTGGAAGTATTTACGGTGCTGGTGTTGCTGACGCCGCAGTTCTGGACCGAGTAGGCAGCATCCGCCACGGCGTCGCGAGCCCGAGCGACAGCTGGGCGTAAAGTCGGCGCGCTTCTTCTTCCGGCAGGTACGGAATATGCAGGCCGCCTTCAAGCACGTTGCTACCGGCGGTATCGAAGCGCAGCGTGGCCATGCCATGGCGGCGGTCGAACGGCGACTGCAAAAGTTCCAGCGCCTGCAGCTTGCGCGATTCGGCGAACTGCCAATGGCGGTCGAGCCAGCCACTGCGGAATGCAATCAGCCCCTTGTCGATGGAATAGGCAGAGTGCTTCGCCCAGACGATGGCGCGCCAGTACAGCACCGGCACCAGCGCCAGCAGCATCAGGCCCGGCAGACCCTTCTGGAAGACCAAGGCGGCCGTGATGACCAGCGTGATCACCATGGGCAGGAAAAATTTCCGTCGCCATGCGCGCGGGTGCAGGGGCTTCCATTGCGACACCGGCCAGGCGGGCTCGGGCAGCAGGCGATCGATCAGCGCATCCATTGCCGCCGGCGTCGCCAGCGGCGCGAGGTCACGCAGCGAACTGCGTTCGTTGGCCGCTTCCATCACCGCCGTGTCCACGCGAAGGCTGCGTCGCTTGAACAGGCGATGCAGCACGCCTTCTGAAAGATTGAAGGCCTGGATGCGATGCTTGGGCACGCTGCCGCGCATTCGCGAGAGCAGGCCGCGCTGCACGCTGAGGCGGCCCTCGCTTTCGCCCAGGCGAAAGCCGTGGAACTGCAGCAGGGCGATCGCCACCGACAGCACGCGCAGGGCCACCAGCGCCGCGAGCACCAGCACCACGGCGGCCATCGCGGCGGCCAGCACAGAAAGATGCAAGGCATCGGCCTGTCCGGTGAACCACTTGCCCAAGGCCTTGAAGACCTCGCCGATCAGGTTGTCGCCGGACTGGGCCATCACTGCGAACAAGCCGCCGATCACCACGATGCCGCGATTGTTGATCAGGCCCAGCCGCACGACCTCGCCCACGGGCAACGCCAGCAGGGTCTCCTGCTCGGCCTCGGGGGCAGCGTGTTCACGGCTGGCGCCGAGCGCACGGATCTGGCTTTCCAGTCGGTGCGCATCGTCCAGCCGCAACACGCGCATCTGGCCCTCGGGCTTTGCCGCGCCGGCCGACTCCAGGCGCACCTCGGCAACATTGAAGAGGCGGTGCAGCAGGGTCTGGTGCAGGTTGACGTTCTGGATGCGCGCAAACGGAATGTGCCGCACGCTTCGCTGCAACAGGCCGCTGCGGATGACGATGCCATCGGCGTCGATGCGGTAGCGATAGGTGAAGTACTGCGCCACCGACACCAGCATCAGCACGCCGACGCCGATCAGGCCGTACAGATCGCGATCATCGCCCTTGCCGGTGAACAGCAGGATCAGGATGGGCAGCGCAAATTGCTTCAGCTGCCCGATCAGCGTGAACAGCCAGCTGAGCGGGTGCAGGCGTTTTTCAACGCCGGCGTCAATCACCAGCGCGGCCGGATCAGACGACATCGTCGTTGCGCGCCGAGGCCGGCACCAGCGCGTCGCGCAAGGCCACCGCATCCGCGTCCAGGAAACCGTTTTGGCGCAGCGCATGCAGGCGGGTGCCTGCGGTGTGCACGATCAGCGTGGCCAGGCCGAAGTGGCGCTCGATCGGGCCCCGTTCGATGTCGAGGTGCTGCACGCGCGAGCGCGGCACCAGGATTTCCTTGCGCCAAAGCTTGCCGCGTTTCACGTGCAGGCCGGTTTCGTCGAGCTTCCAGAAAGTGAATTTCCAGCTGCGATAACCCAGCCAGATACTGAGGGTGATAACCGTCAGCAACACGAGCACTACTGCCAGCACCCAACCCAGGAATGAAAACACCGGAAAGGCAATGCGCAGCGGAAAGGCCACCAGCATGCTTGCGGCTGCGCCCAGCACCAGGCCCCGGATCAGTCCGCCGATCATTGCCACCTGCGCGGCATTCGCTGTCAGCGGCTGCCAGCGATCCACGTGCTCGGGCAGGGCCGGCGGGACGATCGGCGCCGGCGAATCCATGGACGAATCGGGCAGGGTTGTTTCGCTCATGTCAGTAACAGTCCGGGCGGTAGGGGTTTGTTTCGCCGGAATCCGGCGGACGTCTGCTGAAGCGCTTGTAGGTCCACTGGTACTGCGTGAGATCACGTCGGGCAATCGCTTCCACCTGCGCATTCATCGCGGCGGTAGCCGCCACGAGGTCGTCACTGGCGATTGTAGCCATCGCTGCCTCGATGTGGATGTCGAAGCCATCGGCCACCGGCTCGGCATAGGCGAACACCACCGGCGCGCCGCTGCGCGCGGCGAGTTTGGGAATCAGGCTCAGGGTGAGCGACTGGCGGCCGAAGAAAGGCGCGAATTCGCCGCCGCCCAGTTTCGGTTGCTGGTCGGGCGTGATGCCGACCGTCTCGCCGGCCTTCAGCGCGCGGAACAGCGGGCGCATCGCATTGGTCTCCGCCGGCACCAGCAAGACGTTTTCGCCGCCACGCGCCAGGCGCAGGAAGACATCGCCGAAGCGCTTCTCGGGCACCCGGTAGACCAGCGAGAACGGACCGCGCGAGGCCATGTACTCGATCAGCAATTCCCAGTTGCCGAAATGCGGCGCCGCCAGGATCAGACCGCGGCCCTGCGCCAGGGCGTCGGCCAACAGGGATTCGCCATGCACGCTGCGCACCAGCGCGAGGTTGTCGGCGCGCGGCCTGGTCCAGATGCGGATGGTCTCCAGCGCGTTGCTGCCGGTGGCGCGCAGGATGCGGTCGACTTCGAGTTCGCGCTGTTCCTTTGTCCACCCGGGCTGGATGATTTCCAGGTTGCGCCGCGCGACGCGTGATGCGCGCCGGTCGAGCCGGTGCATGACATGGCCGGCCCACGCACCCAGCGCGCGTTGCGCGGGCAGGGACAGGCGTCCGACGATCCAGGCCAGCGCGTACAGCGCACGCCCGATCAATTCGTGCAGGGGATTCATCGGCCTAGTCTAAGTGGCGGCGGACGGGTTTGACTCATCCACCCCGCGACCATCAGCATGTCCGCATGATCTCCCTCATCCAGCGCGTGACCGAGGCCGCCGTGCACGTGGACGGCGAATGCGTCGGCCGGATCGGTCCGGGCCTGCTGGCATTGGTGGCGGTGGAGCCCGGGGACGATGAGGCGCGGGTCCAGCGAATGGCCGAGCGCCTGCTGGGTTACCGCGTGTTCGGCGATGCCCAGGACAAGATGAACCTGTCGGTAGCCGACACCGGGGGCGGCTTGTTGCTGGTCAGCCAGTTCACCCTGGCGGCCGACACCAACAAAGGCATGCGCCCCAGTTTTACCTCGGCGGCCACGCCCGAGCAGGGCCGGCTGTGGTTCGAGCGCTTGCTGGAGGTCTGCAAACAGCGCCATTCCCCGGTTGAATCCGGCCGCTTTGGCGCCCATATGAAGGTCAGCCTGATCAATGACGGCCCCGTCACCTTCTGGCTCCGTAGCTGACCCCCAAGCTGACTCCGCGATAAAAGCCCTTTCTAAACAGTCACTTGGATTCCAAGTGCCCGGGCCTATATACTATGTGGTTCCTTTGATCCCCTCTTTACTTCGGCAGACTCCATGGCCACAGATCGCCCGGCGCAACAGAACGAAATCAAGCTGCTGATCAGCAAGGGCCTCGAGCAGGGCTATCTGACCTATGCCGAGGTCAACGACGCGCTGCCGGACGACATCGTCGACCCGGAGCAGATCGAAGACATCATCGGCATGATCAATGGCATGGGCATCGACGTGCACGAGGTTGCGCCGGATGCCGAGACGCTGCTGCTCTCCGACGCCACCCCGACCCGCACCGAGGACGACACCGTCGCCGCCGAAGAAGCTGCGGCAGCACTGACTGCGCTCGATACCGAAGGCGGCCGCACCACCGACCCCGTGCGCATGTACATGCGCGAGATGGGTACGGTCGAGCTGCTGACCCGCGAAGGCGAAATCGCCATTGCCAAGCGCATCGAGGAAGGCCTGAACCAGGTCCACTCTTCGCTCGCCAGTTTCCCGTGGTCCATCCATCTGTTGGTGGAAGACTACGACCAGCACATCGAAGGCAAGAAGCGCCTGTCCGAAGTCGTCACCGGCTTCCTGGACCTGGACGCGCCGGTCGAAGAAATCCCTGAAGTGATCATCGACGAGTCCATCGAGATCGAAGTCGAGGCCGTTGAAGGCGAGGATGGCGAAGAAGCCGCCGTCGTCGATACCGGCCCGGATCCGGCTGAAGTCGCGCGTCGCATGGAAGTGCTGAAGAACCTGTACGGCAAGTTCCAGAAGACCCACGCCAAATACGGTTCGGCCGACAAGAAGACGCTGAAGGTTCGCGAGGAAATGGCGACCGAGTTCCTGCGCCTGAAGCTGCCGTTGGCGCAGATGGATTCGTTCCTGCGCAAGTTGCGTGAAGTGGTCAACTCCATCAAGGACCACGAGCGCAAGATCCTGGACATCGCCACCCGCAACGCCAAGATGCCGCGCAAGGACTTCCTGCGCGCGTGGCCGGGCAATGAAACCAACACCACCTGGGCCGACGAAGTCATCCGTCGCAAGCAGAAGTGGTCGTCGGGCGTGCGCGAGTTCAAGGACGACATCGTCGGCGAGCAGGAAAAGCTGATCGGCATCGAGAAGGCGCTGTTCCTGTCGCTGGGCGACATCAAGGAAATCAACCGCGCCATGGCCTACGGCGAAGCGAAAGCGCGCAAGGCCAAGAAGGAGATGGTCGAGGCCAACCTGCGCCTGGTCATTTCCATCGCCAAGAAGTACACCAACCGCGGCCTGCAGTTCCTCGACCTCATCCAGGAAGGCAACATCGGCCTGATGAAGGCCGTGGACAAGTTCGAATACCGCCGCGGCTACAAGTTCTCGACCTATGCCACCTGGTGGATCCGCCAGGCCATCACGCGTTCCATCGCTGACCAGGCCCGCACCATCCGCATCCCGGTGCACATGATCGAAACCATCAACAAGCTCAACCGCATCTCGCGGCAGATGCTGCAGGAAATGGGTCGCGAACCCACGCCTGAAGAACTCGCCAAGAAGATGGAGATGCCGGAAGACAAGATCCGCAAGGTGCTCAAGATCGCCAAGGAACCCATTTCGATGGAAACTCCGATCGGCGACGATGAAGATTCGCACCTGGGCGATTTCATCGAAGACACCAATGTCGAGTCGCCGATCGAAACGGCAACCAACATCGGCCTTCGCGAAACCGTCAGCGACGTGCTCGCCGGCCTGACCCCGCGCGAAGCGAAAGTGCTGCGCATGCGCTTCGGCATCGACATGAATACCGACCACACGCTGGAAGAAGTCGGCAAGCAGTTCGACGTCACCCGCGAGCGCATCCGCCAGATCGAAGCCAAGGCCTTGCGCAAGCTGCGCCATCCCAGCCGGTCGGAAACCTTGCGGTCCTTCCTCGACCTCGAGTAAGCACGGCGGAAGCGCTCCAACAAGAAAACGGCCGCCAACGCGGCCGTTTTCTTTTATGCTCACCACGCCGATCCTTGGCGCCGGAGGCCTGCACCATGAACGAAGCGCATCTGTGTTCCATCGGCCTGGCGCTTGCGGCGTTGGCTGGCGTGCGCGTGTACCTGACCGTGTTCGGCGTCGGCCTGGCTGGATTGCTGGGTTGGGTGGACCTGCCGCAAACCTTGCAGGTAACGACCTCGTACTGGGTACTGGGCACGTCCGGCACGCTGGCAGCGGTCGAGTTTTTCGCTGACAAGATTCCCGGCGTGGATTCGGGCTGGGATCTGCTGCACACGCTGTTGCGCATTCCGGTCGGTGCATTTCTCGCCGCTGCGACCCTGTCGCCGGACGGCGACCTGGGCTTGGGCGCGCTGGCCGCCGGCGCCGGCATCGCCACCTTCACCCACGTGCTCAAGAGCGCCTCGCGCGCCCTGATCAATGGCTCGCCGGAACCGGCTTCCAACTGGGCCGCGTCGTTGAGCGAGGACGCGGTGGTGCTGGGCGGCCTGTCATTGGCTTTCGCGCATCCGTGGCTGTCCCTGGCGCTGGTGCTGGGCCTGTTGCTGGTCGTGTTCGGCACGGTGTTCTGGCTGGCCCGGAAGCTGTTCGTCGGCCTGCGTCGCCGTACTTGAGGTCGGCGACAAGCAGTAGCAGAATCGCAGCCATTCTTCGGCGGTGCGCAGGCGGGTAGACGCTGCGCGCGCTGGAACACGGCATGGGACTTGGATCGGGCCTGATATTTCTTGCCAGCCTGGCAACCAGCGCCGGGCTTCCCCAGCGCTTGTCCGAAACCGGCCTTTACGCCGAAGGCGCGCCGGGAAGGATTCACCCGCAGGCGATGACTTTCACTCCGCAATATCCCCTGTGGTCCGACGGAACCACCAAGCGCCGCTGGCTGCGCCTGCCACCTGGCACGACCATCGACGCAAGCGATGCGGACGCGTGGAAATTCCCACCGGGCACGCGCCTGTGGAAAGAGTTCTCGCATGGTCGCCCGATCGAAACGCGAATGATCGAGAGGCTACCCGATGGCAGCTGGCGATTCTCCGTGTACGTGTGGAACGAGCAGGGCACGGAAGCAATCCTTGCGAACGAGAATGGCATCGCCGCCTTGCCCGCAGCCACGGCGCCGGGCGGAAAATATCGCATCCTCGCGCAAGCTGATTGCCGCGCCTGCCACGAAGCCGCCAACGTGCCGGTACTGGGCTTCAGTGCGCTGCAATTGTCACCCGATCGCGACCCCATGGCGGCGAATGCCTTCCCGATGTCGCCGGCCGATGTCGACTTGCCTGGCCTGGTGTCGAGGGGCGAGATCATCAATCTCTCGCCTGAATTCCTGAAGCATCCGCCGCGCATCACCGCGCGCACGCGGGTGGAACGCGCCGCGCTGGGCTATCTGCACGGCAATTGCGGCCACTGCCATAGCCGCGCCGACAGCGATCCGCTGGTACCGGTGGACCTGGTGCTGGAACAGCGCGTGTCCGCAGGCGCGTCGTCGTCATCGGACGTGCTGGCGTCGCTGGTGGATGCGCAAGGCGAGTACCGCATGGCGGGTGCGCACGCGTTGGTTTCGCCTGGACATCCCGAACGAAGCACGGTCGCGCTGCGAATGAAGACGCGCAACCCGATGGCCCGCATGCCGCCGCTGGGCACGGCAGTCCCCGATCCGCTCGGGGTCGAGCTGATAGAAAAATGGATTCGAGATCTCCCACCCAAAAAGGAGGCTGCGCCATGAAACACAAGACCCTCGTTGCAAGCTTGCTGCCGGTGATCGGACTGTCGGCAGTGATCGGATTGGCCTTGCAGTCCAGACCGGCGTCCAGTGCCACCGCAGGTGCGGTGCAAGCTGGCGAAACCCAGGCGGCCGACACCCCGACGGCTGCCCCGCCAGCGCTCGACGCGCAAATCGCCCGCGGGAAATACATGGTGACGGTTTGCGGATGCAACGACTGCCACACGCCCTTGAAGATGGGCGATGCGGGGCCGGAGCCGGACTACTCACGCATGCTGTCCGGGCATCCCGAAAGTTTGGTGATGCCGTCGGCGCCAACCTTGCCGCCCGGACCCTGGAACACGTCGGTCGCAGCGACGCTGACGGCGTGGTCGGGACCCTGGGGCGTCAGCTTCACCGCCAACCTGACGCCTGACAAGGAGACTGGGCTGGGTGACTGGACGGCGCGCACCTTCACGGATGCGATCCGCACTGGTCGCCACCAGGGCCGCGGACGCCCGATCCTGCCGCCGATGCCGATCGCCATGTACAAGCACCTCACCGACGAGGACTTGAACGCAATCTTCGCCTACCTGCAGTCGATTCCGGCGATCAGGAACAAGGTGCCCGAGCCACTGCCGCCGCCGGAGGCCACGGCAGAGGCACAATAGCCGGACTCCATCCACGGAAGCTTCCCGATGCGCGCACCTTGCCTGGTCTTGTTGATGATGATTGGCGGCAGCATCGCCATTCCCGCCGCCGTCGCGCACGAGGCAGACGCTGCGCCTGCCTTGGTGCAGGACATCGATCCTGCGGCGAAGGAAGCAGTGGCCGTGGTCGTGGCGTTTTCCGCCGCTATCCAGGGCGTGCGCATCGATGAGGCCAGCGCCTTGCTCGACCCCGCCGTGCTGGTGCTCGAAAGCGGCGGGTCGGAACGCAACCGCGACCAGTACCTGGCCGAACACGCGCAGGCCGACGCCGATTACATGAAGGATGCGCGCCAGGAACTTCGCTATCGGCAAGCGCGCATCGTCGGTGACATCGCCTGGGTTGGCAGCGAGAGCCTCATCAGCCACGAAAAGGGCGGAAAGCCAAGCTCAAGCCTCAGCACCGAAACCATGGTGCTGAGGAAAACCGCACAAGGCTGGAAGATCGTGCACATCCACTGGTCCTCCCGCCCCGCGCCTGTCGCCAAGTAGTCCTATTCCTGCGCGACGGCGTCGGCTGCAGGCCAGCTTGAATCGCCAATGCGCTTCAAGTTCATTTCGAAGAAGCGTACATCGGGCGCGCCCGGTATCACGCGGTCGCCCACTTCGTGCCACTCGCCGCCCTTGATGGTGGCGGTGTAGCGGATGGTCATCGGGCCGGCCGGAATTTCCCAGACGAAGCCATCGGCCGTCTGCTTGAAAGAGTACTCGCCCGAATTTCCCATCGCGTGCGCCTGGAAGCGCAGCGCCTTGCGCGCGTTGTCGAAGTAGACGATGCCCAGCGCGTTGAAACCGACGCGGCCGTCGGCTTCATAGCCGCGACCTTCGATAACTTTCACGGAGCCATCCAGGAAGGAGCCGACGCGTTCGGTCTGGGTGAGTACGTGCTTGCTGCCATCGGGCAGGGTGGTGCTGGCCGTGCCGCGCCATTCGCCATCCATGAAGGCCAGCGGCGCGATGGCTTGTTTCTGCGCTGCCATCATCGCGACTGGATCCGGTCGGCCTTGCGTGGGTCGCGCGGCGGGTTTCGCCGCTTCGGCCGGCGGCGCAGGCGAAGCCGTTGCCGCCGCACTGCCACTGGCGAAGGCTGGCGCGATCAGCGCCATGGCGATGGCGGCGGACAGGATGCCGGCGCCCATCAAGATCAGGTTTCGGTTCATCATTTGTTTCCTCCTCGAATATTGCAGCGTGGATGGATCACGCACCGGCGGGCGGCGCGTCGATCAGACTGCGCAGGGCCTTCATGTGCCGGTCGAGTGCCTTGCGTCCGGCCGGCGCGAGCCGGTACCAGGTGACCGGCTTGCGATCGACGAAGTCCTTGCGCACGGCGATGTAGCCATCGTCTTCAAGCCGCTTCATCTGCGCGCCGAGGTTGCCGTCGGTCAGGTCGAGTTGCAGCTTGAAGCGCGCGAAGCTGATCTCGCCGTGGCGCGCCAGCAGCACGGCAATCGCCAATCGGTGCCGGTGCTCGAGCGTGGCGTCGAATCCCTCGAGCATGTCAGTCCATCCCGGGTGCGGATGCGCGGTCTGCACGCTGGGTACTGACGCCGGCCCACACCAGTGATATGGCGGTGGCGATGCCGGCGAAGGTCCAGGCATGCGGCGGGTTGTAGACCACCAGCACCGCATAGGCGGCGAACATCACGAGGCCGCTCCACAGCAGCGGGCGTTCCAGATGCACGCCGGCCAGGGTGTACAGCAGCGCGGCAACCAACATGAAGCTGTTTGCCGTGGCCGCCATGTCGGCACGTCCCATCACCACCGGCAGTGCGACGCCGAGGAAGGCGACGCCGCCCACCAGCCAGTGGAAGCCATGGCGACGGCCGAGTTCGCCGTCGATGACGCCATTCTTCAAGGCATCGCGATGGCCGAGGTACCAGCTGAGCAAGCCGCCGCCAAAGCCGGCGACCAGCCAGAAGCTGCCGGCAACCTTTGGCGCGAGATCGGGCAGCGCGAAGCCAACCAGCACGATGAAGGCCCACAGGAAATAGATGGCCGGTACGCCCGGCGAACGGTCGCGGCGGCGCACGGCATTGGCAACGTATTGCAGGTCTTGCTTGATCGAATCGGACGGGGACATGGGGGCCTCCTGGGCCGGGGTGTTGGATGGCAGAGTACTCTGTGATCCAGAGTTGTCAAGTAGGTTGAGCGAAACGGGCGGGGCGCAATGCCGCCTGCGTTATCATTTCGCTGCTTTCGGGCCTATAGCTCAATGGTTAGAGCGCGGGACTCATAATCCCTCGGTTCCAGGTTCGAGTCCTGGTGGGCCCACCAAATCTAGGTATCCTGGGCGCGACTGGACATCAAGAAAGGCCTTAAATAAAGGAACATTGTTCCGCTAGGCCCAAGTCGTTGCTCTCCGGTGGTTTACGCTGAGCGCTTGACATACCCCCAGCTTCGGGGAGCATTCTGGGGGTACGGCGCCCCAGTGGGGGTATTTCAGGTTTAATTTTATGCCCCTCTCGGATGCGGCCGTTCGCGGTGCTAGGCCAGCCGAAAAAACGTTCAAGCTTTCCGATGAGCGCGGAATGTTTTTGCTCGTGACTGCGGCCGGAGGCAAGCTCTGGCGCTTCAAGTACAGAATCCTGGGTAAAGAAAAACTACTCGCCTTGGGAGCCTATCCCGACGTGAGCCTTCGTGATGCGCGAGAGCGTCGAGATGAGGCGCGCAAACTCGTTGCCGCGGGAATCGATCCGAGCGAACGCAAGCAGATGCAGAAGCGGGCCGCGCTAAAGGCTGCGGGTGACACTTTTGAATCGATCTCCCGGGAATGGGTTGGCCGTCGTGGCAAGCATTGGACTGCTGCGCATGGCGCGCGCGAACTTCGTCGCCTCGAACGCGACCTGTTTCCATGGCTGGGAAAGCGCTCTATTTCCTCGATCGACGCCGCCGACTTGCTGGACGCGCTCCGGCGCGTCGAAGAGAGGGGTGCCATCGAGACAGCGCACCGACTACGCTCCCTGGCATCTCAGATATTTGCCTACGCAATCTCGACACGTCGCGCCTCGCGGAATCCTGCCGCTGACCTGACGGGCGACGCTCTGCAGCGGGCCACTCCCAAGCATCGAGCGGCCATTACAGACCCGGCCAAGATAGGAGGCCTCCTGCGGTCGTTTGATGCCTATGAGGGCACCTTTGTCACCAAGTCTGCGCTGCGCCTCGCGCCGCTGCTCTTCGTGCGGCCCGGCGAGCTGCGCCACGCCGAATGGTCTGAGCTCGACCTAAGCAATGCCCTCTGGAGCATTCCGGCAGAAAAAATGAAGATGCGCCAAGCGCATGCGGTGCCCCTGAGTACTCAGGCAATAACCATCCTGAGCGATCTCCAGGCGCTCACCGGCGGATCTCGTTACGCCTTTCCAAGTGCACGCAGTGACAAGCGGCCCATGAGCGACAACGCCGTTTTGTCGGCGCTCCGACGAATGGGGTACGCGAAAGATGAGATGAGCGGTCACGGATTCCGAGCGATGGCGCGCACCGTTCTGGACGAAGTGCTGCAATTTCGACCCGATTTCATCGAGCACCAGCTCGCCCATGCAGTCCGAGATCCCAATGGCCGGGCGTACAACCGCACAGCGCATTTGGCCGAGCGTAGAAAGATGATGCAGGCGTGGGCTGACTATCTCGACCAGCTCAAAACCGGTGGTGACGTGTTGCCTTTCCAGAAGAAGGGTGGCGAACGCCAGGAGGGGGCGAGGTAATGGTCAACGCCACATATGCAAGCACGGCACTACTTGATCGCGTACGCAGACTGCAGTCTTGCGTCGAAGCGGCCCTTTTGCAGGGGGAGCTGCGACGGCCGGATGAGGTCGAAACCGCCGTTGCTGCGATTGCCAAGTGGGTTTCGATGGGCGAAGCGAACATCGAGTTTTCGCTGACTTGTCACGATTTGTGGGGCGATCTATGGATTGAATACGCTGGATGGATCGAAAGCGAAACTCCGCTGTCAGTCGCTCTCGGACTTCAGTCAAATCCGGAATGGGACTATCAGGAGATTTTCGCCGCTGTTGCGCTCATGTATGCACGTTGTGCGCTTAAACAGCTCGAGTTGAAGAGCCCCACGGGAACAGCTCTGGGGGCGATGGCGTACGCCGACGCGGTTGAGCATTTCGAACGCTGGAGAAGCGTGCGCGGCCAAGCAAGGTGCCGAAATCCTTGGGATAGGCTGGCAGAACTCAGCGAATGCGTTGATAAATTGACCGCCATTCCATACATACACAAGGCGAAATCGGAGTCAGCAAGAAGAGCGGCCCTGGCTCTACACTCCCGCGATCCAAGGCAAGCTGCAAAAATGGAAATCCATGAAGAATGGAAGCGTCGACGCGCCCTCGGCAGTGTGAAAGCGATGGCGTTTTCAGTGGAGATGCACCACAAGCATGGCGCCGTTTTGTCCGTTGGAACGATCAATAATCTGCAAACCGGCTGGAACAAGACATTTCATCGTGCGCGCTAAGTGACATTTTGCACGCAGCGTGATGCGACGCGATTCTGAGACTGTCTACTGACCTCCTACGCTAGCTGGGAGTTAACAGTGACCAACCGTCCGAACCAAAGTGCTTCTCAGGCCCGCGCCGCGAGAAATGTCGCGGCTGTGAACGCATCCGCCGCGCCTCGTCGTTTTCTGCGCATAGCCGACGTGCAGGCCTCGGTGGGGCTGAGTGCAGGAACTATCTACAAGCTGGTCAAGCGCGGTCAGTTTCCGCCGCCGGTGAAGCTCACTGCGCGGTCGAGCGCCTGGCTGGCCTCGGAACTCGATCAGTGGATTGAGAGCCGTGCTAGCGCTCGCCAGTTCAAAGCCAAGTAAGCCCCGGCCCGACCATGAATCAGTTTTATTCCCGTTGTGGCTTCGCGGCGCCAAGTGCGCCGGTGAGTGACGCCTCCCCTCGTCGCATGGCACGGATGTCGCCGCTCCACTGGTTCGTTGCCGAATTGATGGAAATCTCCACGCGGCGCGGGAGCACGGGGTAGATCATGGCTCTCAATGACCCTCTGCCCGGCCGCTCAGTGCTCGGTTTGCGTCGAGCCGACCAGATTGTGTCGCGGGCCACGCCTTGGCTCATCGATGGGTGGTTGGTCGAGGGGACGCTCGCCGGGCTAGTTGCACCAAGTTCAACATGCAAAAGCTTTCTCGCAATCGATTGGGCTTGCTGCATCGCAACTGGCACGCCCTGGAACGGGCACGCCGTGAAAAAGCGGGCTGTTTGCTACCTGGCTGGGGAAGGACTTCACGGTTTGCGCAAGCGAATCGCCGCCTGGGAGATCGCCAACGGCATTTCCATCAAAGACGCTCCGCTATACCTCAGTGCCAGCCTTCCGTTTCTCTGCAACGATCTGTCTGCCATTGCGAGTATTGACGAAATGAATGAGGTCACTCTTGCTGGCCCGGGATTGGTGATCATCGACACGGTCGCTCGTGCAATGGGCGGCGCGAACGAGAATAGCGCGGAGCATATGTCCGCCCTCATCCGCTCGATGGACTGGTTCAAGCAGGAGCTCGGTGCGACAGTACTTTCAGTGCACCACACAGGCAACAACCCTTCGAATCAGACGCGCGCACGGGGAAGCAGCGCATACCGCGCCGCCCTGGACAGCGAGTTTCTCCTCAAGGCGGTTGGCGCCCACGAAATCGAGCTGTCCGTTAGCAAATCGAAGGATTGGAGCGCTGAAGCAGCCTTGCGGTTGCGCAAGGTTCTGGTCCCGATCGAGCTTGAGGGTCAAGACGAATCGAGCTTGGTGCTTCGCCTCGTCACGAGCATCAAGACCGAAAATGCAAGGCTTACGCAGGTGCTCGCGCTGCGTGCTCAGGGACTGAGCATCAGAAAGATCGCAGATGAGTTGAAGTTGAATCGCAGCATGGTCGAACGGTTGCTAAAGCCACACGGGAAATCCGAAGGCGAGACAGTAGCGGTTGTCTCGTCTCGGCCCCCTTATACAGGGGGTGCCGATGAGACAGCGTCCCGCCGAGACACAACGGCCGAGACAGTCCGAGACGTTCGAGACGGCGCCGACGAGCGTTGCCAGGGACCAAGGGCGGTTCATCCAGGCCAGCAGCTTGCCGAAGGGGGGCTCGTGAATGACCCTGTAATCGTTGCGCGCGTGCGCGCGCGTGAGGGCGACAATATCGGCCCCATCGTTTTCGAGCGCCCGCACACGGGTGCAGCAACCGCAGACGCGCACGCGCGCGCTTACGAAGGCCTCAACGATGGCATCCCGTAACTCTTCCCGCGACGCCCTGAACCGCCACAAATCACGTATGTGCGCTGCAGGATTTAGACGGCTGAACGTTTGGTGCCATCCCGATCTCGTAGCGGCGTTGGCTCAACAACGTAAGCCGAAAGAGTGCACGGGCCGGACGATAGAACGCCTGATCTTGGGTGAAGCCCGCAAGCGCCCAGCTTTCAAGAAGGTGGGGCGCAAGCCCTTGCCCAGGCGATGACCCGGAATTGGCGTCCCCATCCGACTCCGTGGCCCGACCTGCTATTTGAGGTCGTTTTGGCCATCTCTGTTGCTGTCCTAGCCACCGAATGCCCTGCGTAGGCTCAGCAACGGAGAGGGTTCTGTTGGCTGGACCAGTCCGCATACCCCCAAATGCACCCCGGGCCGGAGCCGATTCAACTCGACGCGTGGCCAGCGACCGCTACGGGAGCCGAGACGCTGGAGAACTTCCAACCAATCCGCCAAATGTTTGGCCGAGCATTCGCACGCGCAGTCCATGCGACTGGAGTTCGAAGCTCAGGGCCATCGCTACCGTTCTCCGCACCGCTGGTTGGTCAGATTGCGCCAGGCCGGTGGCCGCTGGGCTACTCGATCCGCTCAAGTCCGGAAAAGGTGAACTCGACCGTGCCGATCCCGACCAGCGCGCCGGCCGTCAGCTCATTTCCCGTTTCGCCGTCCACCAGCGAAATCGTAGCGACATACGTTTCATGGCCTTTCTCTCGGTAGCCCTCGAACGCATCGAGCCATTCGTCCTGCGTAGTCTCATCTAGCTGACCAAACGTCTTGGTCGGATTTACGCTTACGAAAACAACTGCCGATCTTCCGGCCTTGCTGAACCAGATTTGTGGGGCTGGGAGCCACCGATCGTCGATCGAATGAACCAACATTCCCTGTGTTGCCAATTGCTCGGCAACCAGCCTCAGACCTAGGGCGGTTGGTTCGGCGATGCTCATGACTCAGTGGCCATATTAGAAATTCGTATATAGCAAATTCCTATATAGCTTAAAGACCGCTTCGGAGACAAGCGGTCATGCCAAAACCGATCCACCGCCCCGAATACCAACTTGTCAGAGACCTTTTACGGGATTTCAGGGTCGAGGCGGGGGTCAAGCAGGCCGAGCTCTCAGAGGCGCTGGGCAAGCCACAGCCCTATATCAGCGCGATCGAGACCGGACACCGTCGCGTGGACTTGATTGAGGTGCGCGATATCTGTGGGGTGTTGGGCATCTCGCTCTCCAATTTTGTCTTAGCGCTGGAGAAGGGGATTCGGCGCCCAGTCAAGAAGGATAGGGCTAGCCGCTCTCGAGTTACTTAGCGATGGATCTGCCAGGGCTGACGCGAACGTGTGCACTCCCAGTATCCGGCGTCATTGTCGGCACGAGGCTCACGGCGAATTTCCCTTCGCCACGGCTGTAAGTGGCCCCAAGCTCCGGACTGTCGTGTTTAATTGCGCAATCTTTCGTAAACTTCTCCGTGCGGCGCGGAGAAAGCGAACGTGAATGTCATTTTGGTCACTTGCTATGCAGCGGTCGTTGGAACTTTGGCCTTGGGTTGGCAGATCGTCTCCTGGCGAAAGTCTCGTCGACCGGACGTCGTAGTGTCCGCAAGATTAGCCGCCGACCGGGACGGGGAGGGTGTGATCGTGAGGGTGCTTACTGGTTCGGACGTCACGATCGTACGCGCCGGAGTTACGCCCAAGAATTGGGGCTGGCAACGATATTGGAACGAGATTTCAGTTCGATCTTGGGAGCTAGGCGATCAAACTTTCGGCAGCCAAGACTGCGGACTTCCGCTAAACGTGCGATCCTCTGAACGCTTGGTGGTCTGGTTTTCGAAGGTAGAACTGGCGTCTTCCGGAATTGGATACCGCGATGGAAAGCACTACGTCGCGTGGGTCGAAACGTCCCGCGGAACTCGGCACAAGTCCAACGGCTTCGGCGGGGATCGCAATTCCCAATGGCAGACGTTTTCGTGAGCGCGTCAAATCGCGCTTCGACAAAGGAGCTCCGGCTTGACTGTCACTAACCCCGTCTTGCGAATGGCAACTTTCGACCCAAAATGGACATCTCCCACGTTGTTGATGCCCTCCGTCCGGCCCACGCTCCCAGTAGTTTGGCTCAGTTGTGCGTTCGCTTTCTTGCGGGCACGTACAGTCCCCGTTGAGGTTTTCCACGACCGACATCGACGCGATGGGTTGTTCCAGGTGCCTAACTCGATGCCAAGCCCCCAGATATCTACGAGAGCGTGGGCGCACCCCTAGGCGCGCGCCCGTTCAAAGCCATCCCATCGAGCAAAAGTGGGATCATCGCGAAGGGTGAGGTCTGAAGCCAGGACGCTGTCGAGTACGCGTCTTAGATCATCGAAGACCCAGAACTGAGCATTCGGGGATAGGAACGCATCCATAAGTCTCAGCGCTGACCGAGGCTGCGCGTTCACATGTTGCGAGTCGGCCAGCTCTCGGAGCAGGAATTCGTTCTCGCCCGGGCGGATGAACTGTAAGACCGTCGCGACGGCATCTTCGAATGCTCCGTTCGTCGCAAGCGCCATCTCCACCCATGGGCGGGCTTCCTTTGCGCTCCTAATCTGCGGGTCGCGGGGCCAGAACTTCTGGATCCAAGGCTTTACCTTTTCAGCCCACACCGCGTCCGGATCAACCGTGTGGTCGTCCGCACGCCTAAGCGCACTTACGACCCAGTCCAGCATGCCTGCGCGCGTCTCCGAACTCATCCGGCGGATCGCGCCCTGTGTGGCTTGGCGCGGCAAATCGTCGAGTCCGATGTGGAGCCCAGCGGCAGCCAAGGCTTGGGCCAGAGGGCCAACGGTCTCGCCCAGCTGATGGATCCGATCCGCTTGAAAGCAGTCGAGGAAGTCGGTCTTGATCTCGTTCCATAGCAGTGGATCGAGGTGAGGCTGCCAACCGAAGCCCTGCCAGACTGCGAGCGCTTCGGTCTCGTCACGCTCCCACCGGAAATAGGGTAGCAAATGCAAACGCGTGAGGTCGGGATCGATCGCGAAGAGATATGAAAGGCGCGAGGCGAAGACGACACGGGCGGGACGATGGCGAGCCTCTCCGGCGCCGACTAGGCGAACAAAGCGCTCCGTCAGCTCCGCGGGGATGCCTCCACCCACTACCAGGCGCCTTGCGAACAAAGCGTTGAGAAAGGCGAGCGCTAGGTTCCCCATGGACGTGTTGATGGCAACAGCAGCCCAGTCGTGATCATCAGGACGGCGCGAATTGGTATCGTCCAGAGCAACCCCTGGCACCACTTTGTCAAACGCTCGCCAGAAGTCCTCTGTCGACATTTCTCGAAACTGCGCGGAGGATGCCGCGGACTCCAATAGGTAAGCAGCCGCAGAGGAAACACTGGGATCATGTGCCAGCACGTCGTCCAATGCAGCGACCAACAAAAGCACATCTTCGCCAGGCGTGGGCGTCGCGGCCTTGGTTCGGAGACCCCAGAGCGTCGCAGTCCAGAGTTCGGCGTCGGGCCCTGTCCGGTCCGCCACGTCGCGGAGCACCGACATCATCTTCTCCCAATCACTCGCCACCATCTCCCGCCAGCCGTTCAGCGTACCTTCTCGTTGATCTGCGGATAGTTCTTCGACAATCTCGGCTGGAGTCATCGCTTGCAGGCGGCGCTTGTCGTCCACAGCCTCTAAGGCGCGCCATCCCGACTGGCTGTAAAACGAGAAGTGTGCCTGCTCGCCCGGAGCGACATCCCACTTGGGATAGCGCACCCGCAAGCGGGCAAGCTCCGCCTCCATCGCCGCATGTGGCCGCTCGGGATCCAACCGTTGCATGATCCGTAGCCGCTCGAATACGCGCCGCGCGCGGAGCTGATCGCGTTCAGCCTCGGGCAGGTGGTCAGACATCCATGCGGGTGGTCCCGCCGCGATCTTCTCGACCAAGGCGTTACGGGCGTCCTCTTCCAGCTGTGGCCACAGCGCAACCAAGAGGTCATAGACCTCCTTCCTCGCCGAGATATCCCAGAGTGCGGGCACGTTAGCCATCAAGGAGATGCTCCAATTTTTGGTTCCACGAAAATCCTTGGGCGTGGTTGAGTGCAGCAAGTCCGAGCCTGCGAAGCACGGCGGCTTCGCTGGCGAGCCACTCACCGACGATTCGACGGCTTGCGACCGGATCAACTTGGTCAAGGTGCTGCCAGCCGTGCCAGATCAGCGTGATTATCAGCGTCCACTTCTCGTAGCCGCGGTTCTGCGCGTGCGGGACGATAGATGGGCGATGAAAGACGGAGACATCGGTCCCAGCGGATGCTTGCTCTATCAATGTGAATAGATCCGCGGTCCGCCTGAGCATCGTGGTGAGTTCAGGCAAGATTGAAGCCAGGAACGCAGCGGATTCGTCGCGCGCCAGGATGCGCTCAACAAGGAGGCCCACCTGGGCGTCCCCCGGAATTACTACCTTTGCGTTAACGACTTCAGACAATCGTACTCCTCTTGCCTTCTCTTCCTCTCCCTCGGCATTCGGATTGAAGTCGGGAAGTCGCGTATCGAAAGGTTGTGCGAGGGAAACAGACGTGCGTAGTGCCGACAGCAGATCGACCTTGAACGCCAGAGCGTCGTCCCCGACGGCGAGCGTTTCGGGCACCTTCAACTCGAAAGGGAATAGCCGGCCCAACGCCAAAGTGTCTACAGAGGTGGACGTAATCAGTTTCCAGAGCTTGGCCAACCCAGGCTTCACGTCGCCCCCTTCTCGAAGAGATTGGCGAATCCGAGCCAATAGAAAGGGGTGCAAGAACCTCCGGTTGGCGAGTTTCTGGATCACGCGCGCCGCGAAGCCGTAGTCGTCGATGTGCTGGGCGAGCCAGCGCGCCAGGTGCACCGACTGCGGTGGCAGTTGCGTGTCCCGAGCGTCATGCGCCCAGGGGAACAGCGGCTCGATGACGAGTTGCGGGTGAGGAGGCAGGTCGTCACCTTCGACTTGAGCGGCTTCCACCGCTTTCTTGTGGCTCGCCAGAATATCCGTCTCACGTCGCTCGAACTCGTCAAACCACTCGATTGGTGGGCGCTTCTTCATGTCCGCGAACGCCTTGGCGCCGTGGCCGGCGTCTGTCGGTCGCCCACATAAAGCCCATACGAGGTTCGCCACGTCGCTCGGATTGATAGTGGAGGGCCGTTTCGGGGCAATTCGAGCGATCAAACCCAAAGTGCTTTTTAGATAGTCTTCTCGCGCATCGGCCCACGCGACGATCGTATTGCGAAGATGCCGATGGTCTTTCGTTTGCCGGTAAAAGATAGGCCTGAGATTGCGGTGACGATAGGGCGCGTCATCGGGGTCGTCCTTGCCTTTGTGAGGCACAAAGATGTAGGCCGGAGAGCGGTTGGACGCCACGCGCGACGATGAGTTCTCAGCGGCGAAAGCATCAGTCATGTAACGAAGTACGGGATCGTTGAGGCTGTATCCGATGAAAAGCACGGTGAAATCGCTAAACAGCTTGGCGACAAAACGCGCAGCCCATGCATCGGTCAGATAGGAGCGCCCGAAATCCGCACTTGTCAGGACGAGATGTTCGTTAGCACCCACCTCGTCCAGTCGGCCATGCAGGTAGACCACGCTGCGCCAAGTCACAGCCTTGTCGTTGCGCGGAATAGGCAGGATTGGTCCCGAGTGCAGATCCTTGCCGAAGTGCCATTCGGTTCTTGCTTGCTCGAATAGCGTGTCGAAGTTCGTGGTAACGAGCCGAACTCCAGTGTCGCCGCGTAGCTTCGCGAGCCTAAGAATGGCTCTGTGCATGTCGAGCGAAGTTGGCGCTGCGGAAAGACACCTGTGGACAGCGTCTCGCACCTGCGCCCTTCCGAACTTACCTTCAAGGCTGCCCAGCATGCGATCTGGCCAGAGCCATTCAGAAGACTTCTTCATGGGAAGCGTCTCTGCAAGCTCGTCATAGCAATACTTGACCAAGCCGACATAGCTAGGGAGCCCAGCCCCCATCGAGATGCCTGCGCCGCAGAAGATCACTACACGATCATCTTCGAGCGACTGCACTAGCTCGTCCGGGACGACGGGCCCTGCTTTGACGAACTTAGGCATTTCCACCCTCCTGTCGTGTCGAAGTACATCTTAGGACGGCAACCAGGTCGTCGGGCTGCACCTTCTGGCCCTCAGAAGACATTGATTGAGAGCGGTACACGCCAAGAAAGGGACTCGGGAGCTCACCTAGCACCCGAATTGGGTGCCTAGGGTGCCGTCATAATGGGGATATTAGTTAGAAGCAATTCCCTCATACCCCCAATAACGTCCCCGGCAACGGACCGATTGGCCTCATCGACGAAAAGCCGCTTCCTGACAAAGGCTAGACCGGTGCCTCAAGCCTGGGGTTGACGCTGGTAAAGGTATTTTTGGAACCCGGCGAAGAGCCGGCCGATTTCTTCGGCCTTCCCCAGATCCTCCAAGGCATCACGAATTGAGTCGTTGTACTTGAGCTTCAGCAACGGAGTGAGTTTCTCCTGGTCAAGCTCCTGAACGCCCACATTGACGTAGTGGGATAGCACAAACTCTAGGAACGCCTGCTGCTTGTCATTGCATTGTTTAGTGATAGCCGCCTTGGCCTTCGCTGCGCGTTCCTCCCGGCTGATCGGTGGCAGTGCATAGGCCACGTTGGCCAGAACATCAAAGAGGTCGCTCTTCTGCGCGTCAATTAGCTTCTGCATCTCCTCCAACTGGTCATTGGCAAAGCCTTTCTCAGCCAGAGCTTGGAGAAGTTTCTTACGAGTGTCCGGCATGCTCCACAAGGTACGCAGCTCATCCTCGTCCTTGAAGAACTCCGGCAGCGTGCCGAATAGGCTTTCCAGGAACTGGGCGGCAGACATGGGCTTGCCGTCGGCACTCCAGAAGGTCGTGGCCACCATGCTTTGAATGTGGCGGGCCTTGCCGTCTGCCAGTTTCACGAGGACCTTCTTCTTGCATACACAAGGGTCTTCGCCGCATTTTTCGCAGGGTGGCCGTTCGCATTCACAGGGCGACTTGCCGCATTTCTCACAATGTTTCGGCTCGCAAGTGCATGGCGACTGATTGCAAACCCGGCACGGCTCCGGTGGCGTCTCTTCGCAGGTGCATGGGTAGTTGCCGCACTTCTTGCAATCCTCCGGCGGAAGCGGCTCGCCATCCCACTCCGGATCGTTGAAGTGCTCGTGGGCCTTCACGAAATCGTAGACGGTGAAATAGTCCTTGCCGTCGTAGAGCCGTGTGCCCCGGCCGATGATCTGCTTGAACTCGATCATCGAGTTGATCGGCCGCATCAGGACGATGTTACGGATGTTCCTAGCATCAACTCCCGTCGACAGCTTTTGTGAGGTCGTCAAGATGGTTGGGATCGACTTGTCGTTGTCCTGGAAGTCACGCAGGTGCTGGTCGCCCCTGGCCCCGTCGTCAGCCGTGACCCGCACGCAGTAGTCAGGATCGGTGCTGGTCTTCGTCTGGTTGATCAGGTCGCGCACCATTAGCGCGTGTTCCTGAGTTGCGCAGAAAACCAGCGTCTTCTCGCGCTGGTCGATCAAGTCCATGAAGAGTTTGATGCGATGTGCTTCGCGCTCCCGGATCACGATGACGCGATTGAAGTCGCCCTCGGTGTAGCGTTTTCCTTGCACCACCTCGCCTTCCACAACTGCATCGTCCGGAGTGTAGGTGTAGTCATCAATGGTTGTGGCGAACTGTCTGACTTTGAACGGGGACAGGAAGCCATCGTTGATTCCTTCCTTCAGCGAGTAGCTGTAAACAGGCTCTCCAAAGTAGGCATAGGTGTCGACGTTGTTCCTACGCTTGGGTGTGGCTGTCAGACCCAGCTGCACAGCTGGCTTGAAGTAATCGAGGATGGCCCGCCAGTTGCTCTCGTCCCTGGCACCGCCCCGGTGGCACTCGTCAATGACGATGAAGTCAAAGAAGTCCGCTGGGTAGTCACCAAAATAGGGGGTATCCCCGGGGCCACTCATGAAGGTCTGGAAGATCGTGAAGAAGACGCTCCCATTCTTCGGCACGCGGCCCTTCTTGCGAATCTCATCGGGGGCAATTCGCACAAGAGACCCCGGAGCCTTGTCCTCGAACGGAGTGAAGGCGTTGTAAGCCTGATCGGCCAGGATGTTTCGATCGGCCAGGAACAGAATGCGGGGCCGGCGGGTCGGTTCTCCCGGCCGCTTCCAGTCGTCTAGGTTCCACCGACTGTAGAACAGCTTCCAGGCTAGCTGGAAGGCGATAAAGGTCTTGCCGGTGCCTGTTGCGAGGGTCAGCAGGATACGGTCCTTGCCGGCCGCTATGGCGGCCAGGACGCGGTCAATGGCGATGTCCTGGTAGTAGCGGCTCTGCCAAGTGCCGCCGTGGTCCTCGAAGGGCACCTGGACAAAGCGGTCGCGCCAGGCGTTCGTCTCGGCGAAGGTCCGCGCCCACAGTTCCTCCGGCCCCGGGAAGGCTGAGACATCGCCCTCGGTGCCCGTGGCCATGTCGATGCCGTAGATCTTCTTGCCATTGGTCGCGTAGGTGAAGCGCACGGCCAGCTTGGCGGCGTAGCTTTTAGCTTGCCCTACGCCCTCGGTATAGGGCTTGTCCCATGCCTTGGCCTCGATCACGGCCAGCTTGGTGTTCCGGTAGATCAGCACATAGTCGGCAATCTCTGGCGTCGCCCTTTTCCCGCCCCCCTGCAGTCGCCCCGGCGTTATGTGCTCCCGGCGGATTCGACTCCCTTCAACCACGCCCCAGCCGGCCGCCTTGAGGGCGGGATCAATGTGCTCGGCGCGGGTCTCGGCTTCGTTCATGGAGGAATCCTACAACTACCCGGTGCGGTCTTGGTGCAGCAGGACCCATTCAATGCCTCCGGCGGCACTAGCTTCTGCCGGTTGACGAGGAAGGGGCGTTCGTTTCGAACCCTCACTCTGGTGAACTACCCCTCGGCTTGCTTGCGCTCGGCAACTGTCCGTCTACGCCATTCTTGGATGAAACCAACAAACTCCTGGATTAGGATTTCCCGCATCTCGTCTTCATCCATGCCGAACTCTGTGGGCAACGGGAAATAGTCACTGGCAGCAGCGGCGATGTAGTCAGCCGCAAGGTCTGTGGCCGAGTCCCGATCATCGGCACCGAACAAGAGTTCCTCGGAGGTGGAAATGTGGCTATCGAGCCAAACGCCCGGATCGCCGAGGTTGTCTAACTCTACAAATTGCTGGCCGGGCCAGTCGCTCGGCCAGTGGGCAATGATCGGCTCTGCGGGTTCGTCGTTGCTCATAGCTCCCCACTGAAAGCTTGGCGCAGCAGCGACTTCTTCAACGCTTGCAGCGCGGCGATCTTACGCTCGTAGAGTCGGGCGAGGCGTTGGGTTTCATGGTGGAGGTCATCAAGGTTCGCGGCGAGTTGCTTTTGCTTCTTCACGTCGGGAAGCAAAACCCGAAACTCGAACAAGTGGTCGCGATTGACTTTCGGCATTCCCGCCCGGGCAGAACCTCGGATTGCGTAATCCGTGAAGGGTTTACTCAGCAACAAGTGAAAGAGGTAGTCGCGAGTAACTACGCTGGGGATTGGCGCGAGCGGATACATGTCTGCGCTGCACAATCCCTCGAAGTCTGGGCGAGCAACCTTCATCAGATAAGGGCGAATCTTGCTGTACAGCACCATTGATTCGTCGAAGAGGAACTTGCCGGAAATCAGGCCTTCTTCTCGTGCCGTCTTGAGGTCTACGAACACGCCGGTCTTTGATTCGATGTTACCCGCGCCGACGTGGGTCAAATCGAGGAACTCTTTTTTCCGTGGGTCAACGAGCGTTGAAGTAATCGCGCAGACTTCGTCGAATCGCTTCTCCACCCACCCCGGGCCGCGCTGGGTGAAGACGGATTGGAGGCGGCTTTCGAAGATTCCGCGGACGTTTTGGAGGTTCTTTTCGGCATTGGCTTTGGCGGTGGCGATGCCCTCAAACGCTTCGTCGAGCAGGCCGACAATCCGCTGCTGTTCTGCCAGCGGGGGGGCGGGAATCGTGAGAGCCCCAAGCTTCGTCGCATTGAATCCGCCTTGTGCACTACCAGATGAACCGTCTTTGATCGACTGCCAGTAGCCAGCGGTTTGGAAGAACAGCATGACGAACTCCGGCAGCAACTTCTTGTCGAGCAAGCGGAGCCGAATCAGATACGAAGCGAACACTGCTTCGGGCGGCTCGTCCACGAGGAAGCTCTTGCCAGTCGTTGCTCCGGTGCGCGCAAAAACAATGTCACCGCTGGCCAGCCGGTATTTGGGAATATCGGCGCTTTCGATCTTGCAGTAAGGCACAGTGTCCCATTCAACACGGTCGTCCTGGATGTCCGTGATGCGGAGAAAACGCGGGCCGACTAGTTCTCTGGTCGCGCTTTCGGTGTAGCCGTAGTTGATGGCCGACACCGCTCCGAGCTCTTTAGTTTCCCAACCCTTCTTCATAGCAGCGCCTTGATGTTGCCCAGCACTTCCGCGCTCTCGGCGTCCAGCGCGGCGATTTCGTCCATGATGTCTTGCGGGCTGCGGTGCGCGATTTCCTCGCCACCGTTGGGGTTCTTCACGGACAAATCAAAGCTCTTCGGATCGATGGCCGCCACGTCCACGCTCCAGCTTTTGGGCGAGTCGACTTTGGTCTTTTGCAGTGCGATGAACTCGGCGAGGTCGGCGTCGTTGAGCGGGTTGGTCTTGCCCATGTTGCGGCCGGGGTCGAGCTGGTAGAACCACACCTTTCGGGTCTTTGTGCCCTTATCGAAGAACAGTACTACGGTCTTCACGCCCGCGCCGATAAACGTTCCGCCGGGGCAGTCGAGTACCGTGTGCAGGTTGCAGCTTTCCAGGAGCAGCTTGCGCAGGCTGACCGAGGCGTTGTCGGTGTTCGACAGGAAAGTATTCTTAATGACGATGCCGCCGCGCCCGCCGGCCTTGAGAATCTTTATGAAGTGCTGCAGGAACAGGAACGCGGTTTCGCCGGTGCGTATGGGGAAGTTCTGCTGTACCTGCTTGTGTTCGTTGCCGCCAAAGGGCGGATTGGCCAGAACCACGTCATATCGATGTTTTTCCTGGATGTCGGCGAGGTTCTCCGAAAGCGTATTGGTGTGGAGGATATTGGGCGCCTCGATGCCATGCAGGATCATGTTCATGATCGCGATGACGTAGGCAAGCGACTTTTTCTCCTTCCCGTAGAACGTCTTCTCCTGGAGAAACCGGTCCTGGGCGACCGTGCGCTTGGGATGGGTTCTCTTCAGGTAGTCGAATGCCTCGCACAAGAAGCCCGCAGAGCCGACCGCCCCGTCATAGATGCGCTCCCCTAGCTGGGGCCGTGTGACCTCGATAATGGCGCGGATAAGCGGGCGTGGCGTGTAGTACTCGCCGCCGTTCCGCCCGGCGTTGCCCATGTTCTTGATCTTCGCTTCGTACAGGTGCGATAGCTCGTGCTTCTCAACCTGGGAGCGGAAGCGGAGTTCGTCGACATGCTCGATTACCTCCCGCATGTTGTAGCCGCTGGAGATCCGGTTCTTGATCTCGCCGAAGATCTCGCCGATCTTGTACTCAGTCGTATTGGTGCCGCTTGCTCGTTGCTTGAACCCGTGCAGATAGGGGAAGAGCTTGTTGTTGACGAAGTCCCGCAGGTCATCCCCTGTCAGCGCCTTGTTGTGGTCCAGCTTGCCGTCCTTGCCCTTGGGGGCGGCCCACGCCTCCCAGCGGTATGGCTTGTCCAGGATGTAGCTGTACTTCTTCCCCTCCAGCTTGGCCTGGTCGAATAGGTCCTGCTCTAGGCCGTCAAGGTACTTGAGAAACAGCAGCCAAGACGTCTGTTCGGTGTAGTCCAGTTCTGTGGTGCAACCGGCTTCCTTCCATAGGACGTCATCGATGTTCTTGAAGGTCTGTTCAAACACCGGGATTGATCCTTAATGCGAGTAGTGCAGCTATTTGAGCATCAAGACAGCCTACGTGAAACCGGGCGAGAGCTGGCCATTGGCGACGTCACCGGTTCTCTGGACGAACGCCACGGCCAGGAGCCGATCGCTGCGGGACGGTGGGTGCGACGAATGGGGGCCGTGCCCCCGGCGCATGGAATGGTCTGACCCAATTCAGAAGCACAAGGCCGACCCGGATCTGACCGACGCGGATGAATTCATGCGTGCCGATGTGCTCGGCAGGGCTGGAGGTGCGCGTAACCGATCGCTTTCCGTTGGCCAGCGTCAGCACGACCTTGGTGCCGACTGAGTGCTGCGCGTTCCATTCGTTCGACGTCATAGCTTCAGTCTGGCGACCGCCCTTCCAGTATCCTGAAACTCGGAGAAGGAGACGTATCGATGCCATCGGACCACCAGCCAAAGCAATGGACGCTCGAGCAGTCGGCAGAGATCGCCGACCACTGGCAAAAGCTGCTCGACGCGGCCGACGCCGGCGACGAGCGCGCCAGGGACTTCCTAGGGACCTTTGGGCCCTGGGCGAGCGCGCAGTTGGCGAAGCGGCGAAAGTCGTGACAGCGATGGGAAAGCCGCCGACCTTGCCATCTGGCGGCCAGTGCTGAGCGAACATCGCCGCACTGCTACAAAATTGGGCGCCGCCTTGAGCAAGTGGCCAGCGGGGCCGGGGTGGGTGCCGTGGAACATTTTTGTTCCACGGAATAAGGGGCTTCGAGTGGTGTAACGTGCTTGCCAAGCTGAATCCCTGCCGGCCGGCGGGGTATATGCGACTAGGGTTTAGTTGCAATGTCAGGTGCTGAGCTAATACGATGGGCCATTGATTGATGTCCAGCCGACTAAAAAAGAATCTCTTCAGACTCGAGGCGTGCCCAAAGGACTACACCTGGAACGAACTGACCGCGGTGATGCGTGGGCTGGGCTTTGTCGAAGCGAAGGGTTCAGGCGGATCGGCGGTCAAGTTCCGGCATCCGGATCATCCCGAGCAAGTGGTCAATTTGCACAAGCCACACAACCGAAATCCGCCGACTGTATTGGTCGTTTACTTGAGAAAGCTGGTGGCGAGGCTGAAAGAATGGGGGTATCTGGATGCCTAATATGTTGAACTACAACAACTACACCGCAACAGTTGAGTTTTCCGAGGAAGACGCGCTGCTTGTCGGGCAGCTAAATAACGTCGACGCACTGGTGGTTTTCTCGGCGGATAATGTCGCGGATCTAATCACCGAGTTTCACGCCGCTGTTGACACTTACCTGGCAGATTGCGCTGAGGCTGGCATCGATCCTGAAAAGCCCTATAAGGGCTCCTTCAACGTTCGCGTCGGCGTGGAACGGCACCGCCGCGCGGCGTGCACAGCTGCTCGCTGGAGCGTTTCGCTCAACGAGTTCGTGGGGATCGCAATTGACCAGGCTGTTGATCGAAATGATCGTGGCGGGACGGTTACGCTTGTCAAGGAAAAGATATACGCCGGCGACCTCTCGGAACAGGGCTTCGAATCCATTCGCGTGGTCGATGATGCAGTGGGTTCGATCTATGCAGCTGCGCCGTATACACGGCAATGACCACCGATCTCTTGGCGTTTCGCCTGATCAACGCTCGCATCAGCAAGCTCGTTGTCGATGAGCGTGCCGGGGGTGTGCTCGTCGTCGGGAAGGAACTCGATGTGGTGATCTCCCGATCCTTGCCAGAGGTGTCCGTTCACCCTTGGGGAACTCGTCCGGTTATCGAGCTGAGGGTTTCGGCCTCGGCAACGCTAAGCGGAACTGGCGAGCGAACTATGCTCGACAAGGTGTTCCATGTTGAGTGCACGGGCGCATTCGTGTCTGCCGGTGGGAAATCTGACGGAAAGTTGGACGCGTTTCAGCCCATGGTTGAAGCTTTTTCGCGGTCCCTTTATTGGATACTGCGCGAGCGTCTGGATTCCGTTTTTGCTGTGACGGCGCTCCGGTCTGCGAATCTCCCGTGGGACTTACCGGAGATTGGTCATCGTCTCGCTGATACAGGGCCTCAACCGCCGCCAGCCGCGACGAAGAGGGCGCCAGTGCCCCGCAAGAAGCTGCCACGAAAGCGATCGGAGAGCTAGCGAATGGCGGGCGAGCCAAAAGCGTTTGTGCTCTATTTGGATGGTGCAGGAGAGTGGCGCTGGCGACTGTTTGCGCCCAATGCAAAAGTCATCGCCGACAGTGCGGAAGGTTATCGAGACCGGGCCGATGCCATTCACGGGATACATTTGGTCGCCCAGATTGCGCCGGACACGAACATCTGGGATCCCGCTCAGAAGAAATGGGTTGTGGGCTAACCGCTGGGGGCATCTCTGGGGGTAGCCAGGTCGACCGGCCGCCCAAGACCCGCGCAGATTGCCCCTCGGACACGACTATTCGGGGGCTGGTGGGCCCACCAATTCGAACTCGCTCGCGACGCGGAGCTCCACGATTGGACAGCGATCCTGCTCACCGCAATGACCACGCGAATGCCGGCGCCTCCGAAGGGCGTGCATTCGTGGTTCCCTGCCACGCGGTCCGGCCGGGGCAGATTGTTCACTGGCTGCAACGCGGCTGGCGCGATTTCACGCGCGCGCCCGCGCTGTCCCTGCTGTTCGGTGGCGTCATCGCGCTGATCAGCGCGGCGGTATCGGCGCTGGCCTGGTCGCTCGGTCGTTTCGCGCTGCTGGCAACCCTGCTTTCGGGCTTCGTATTCATCGCGCCGCTGCTGGGCGTCGGCCTTTACTGCGTCAGCCGCGCGCTGGAGGCTGGGCGGACACCGCGCCTGGGTGATTCGTTCGTGCTGGCGAAGCGGGTGATCGGGCAGGCCGGCGTGTTCGCCATCGCGCAAGTGGTGATCTTGCTGCTGTGGTCGCGCGCCGGGATGTTGGTCAGCGCGCTGGTGACCATCCAGCCAGGCGACCCGCGCTCCCTGTTCGAGTTCCTGCTGATCGGTTCGGCGATCGGCTCGGTGTTCGCCGCCTTCACGTTTGCAGTCGCGGTTTTCTCGCTGCCGATGATCGCCGACCGCGATGTCGACATGGTCACCGCCTGCATTTCCTCGGTGCAGGCGGTGCTGCGCAACAAGCTGACCATGCTGTGCTGGGCCGGCACGCTCGCCCTGCTGACCGCGATCGGTTTCGCGACGGCATTCGTCGGCCTGGTGGTGATCATGCCGTGGCTGGCCTACGCCTGCTGGCATGCCTATCGCGACACGCTGGATGCATCATCGTGGCCGCAGTTGCCGTGACCCTGGTGCCGCCGACGCATCGCATGGATGCTCCCGGCATTCTGGCTGCGTGTGCTTACTCGGCGGCAATGGCCAGGTGCATCTCTCGCGGACACGCGATCACTTCCGTATTGCCTTCCTGCGATGGGCCGAAGCAACGCTCATCGATCGACTCGCGAACGATTGAAGGGCCGCGCGACAACCTGTCCACGGTGCGGGAATCGTCGACAATTCGGCTTGTGCGCGGCATGTCGTGGCCGGCGCCGACCCGCGAGCGGTGATCGCAGCCGGCGCCAAGGCCGGTTGCGAAGAGGGCGGCCATCATCAAGATGATCGGCTTGGATTGAGAGTTCATGGTCGTGCGCTCCAGGTTGCGATGCGCGCACCATAGGCGGACTTCATGACGTGGATGGGTCATCCACGCTGCACTTCGAATGCAGTCGGCCCACGGGCCTGCGTGAGCGATCGTGCAGCTTCCTCACGGAGCGAAATTGAAACTCATCGTCACGTCGCGGGATTCACCCGGAGGCTGGTACTTCCAGCGGCTCAGGGTCCTGGCCACGCTGCGTTCGAAAGCGGGATGTCGCGTGCCGACACTCTCCGTGCGAATTCCACCAACCGTGCCGTCCGAATTCACGGTGAAGGATGCGACGACCTGTCCAACCGCGCGCCGACCCCGCCTTTCGTCAGGGTACTCGGGTGCGGGCGTACGCAGCGCGACCAGTTCGGTGCGCGCCGGCGCCGCCACGGCCGAGGTTGCCGGCGGCCGAATTGCGGCGGTCGCCGACGCCCGTGAGTCGACGGGCGTGGCGGCAGCGACGGCAGCCGGTACCATCGCCGTCGGACTGCTTGTCGGCGCCGCGACCGGTACCGGTGGCGCCATTGCTGGGGGCGCAGTCGGCGTGATTGCGGGCGCAACCACATTGGCAGTTGCCACTTCATCAAGCGCGGCCTGGCTCTCCCGTGACTCACGAGACTGGTCGAACAGGCCCTTGGTGATGGCCGAGGCCATGCGCGCCAGGGAGGGCGCACGCGGATCTGCGGCGGCAACCAGTCGGCGCAGTCGTTCCGCCTCGGCGAAATCCTGGCGTTCGATCGCCTGCTCGGCACCAATTACTGCGTAAGGCTGGAGCTCCATCAACGCACTGGCAGCCGAGTCGTCGCCTGCATCGGTCGCATCGCGCAAGGCAACGTAGTACTCCATCGCGTTGTCCCCGGCCGGCGCGTAGATGCGTTGTTCGCGAAGCGCGAGCCGGCCCCGCCTCCGGAGTTCTTCCTGACCCAGGCCTGCGTAGGCTGGCGGGGCGGTTCGAACTGCAGAGCCCGTCGCTACTGATGCCGATGTCGCGCCTGGCGAATCGGTCGGTTGTGAACAGGCGGCGAGGGCGAGCGCGATAGCCAGCGGCAAAGGCCAGCATGCGGCGGAGAGACTGGATGCAATCGGTGTGGATGCAGCGGACATGGCAAGGCGCCCCGATCGAAAGGTGGTTCGACCCATGGCGCAAGATTCTGGGCACCGCGTCCTGCAGTTGGATTGCAACAGGCCTACCAGCCGGTTACACGTAATCGAATTCCGCAGCGCGTCCCACTTTTATGCCAGACAACTCAGGCCGGAACGGTCGCAAGCAGCCTCGCTGCATACAAGGGAAAGCTCATGGACTCGGCCTTGCCCTGCGCACCATCGAGATATTCCAGCGCTTTGCGCTGGCATTCACCCTCGTGCGACAGCGTTACCCGGCTCAGGTGGCCGCGCCTTATGCCGGCTGGGTAGGCGATCATCGCCAGGTCCGGATGCAGGATGGGTGTATCGCAAATCCCGCAATGCAGGACGGGCTGGGCGTCTTCGGTCATCAGCAACATGTGCAGCTCCGGGGGGGGGGCGGGAGTTGACGCGAGCGTATGCGAGGCCGAGAGGGGCCGAATGATACAAATCAACTATGCGTCGCAAGCCGTGATCGGCATCACGCCGAGCCGGCTCGCGCCAATTCGCCGATGACCCGCTACTGACCCGCGAGCAGGTTCGCCCCGGTCAGCGCCTTCGACTCCGACGACACCAGGAACAGCATTGTCTTCGCGAGATCCGAAGGCTGCAGCCACTTGCCCGGATCCGCGTCCGGCATGTCGGCACGATTGCGCGGTGTGTCGAGGATGGTGGGTGACACGGAGTTGACCCGGATGCCGCGCGACTTCAGTTCGTCGGCCAGCGATTCGGTCAGGCGCAGCACGCCCGATTTTGCCGCGGTGTAGGCGCCCATGCCGGCTGCTGCGCGCGTGGTCGCGGCGGCCGCGACGTTCACGATCGCACCACCCGATGGCATGTGGTCGAGCACGGCAATGCTCGCGCCCACCGCGCTCAGCACATTCGCGCTGTACATCTCCGACCACGCCTGCACGCCACCATCCACCACCTTGTTCCAGGCAAACGCGCCGGCGACATTCATCAGCGCATGCACCGGGCCGAGCTTGTCCGCAATCTGCTTGAACGCGTCCTTGGCCGACGCGGGATCGGACAGGTCGATGCCGCTGACCACCAACGCGGCGCCGTGGTCGGTGTTGCGCGGCTCGACGCGGTCGATCAGCGCAACCACGGCGCCCATGTCGTTCGCGACCTGCGTGATCGCATGGCCCAGGATGCCCAGTCCGCCGGTGATGACGATCAGCTTTCCCTTCAGCTCCGACTCCTGGTGCGACATGGCGACAACTCCGTTGGGCGATGGAATTAAATGGAAGTTAAGCTCCCGCATTGTAGGCCAGCCTGTGCGCGCTTCATTCAACTTGTGTTCCGGAATGGGGTCGTAACCTGACTCCGCTTAAGCACGTTCGTGTCTCCTGAAAGGCATACGGCACGAACAAGACCGATCCCCGGCTCCCCTCCGGCGGATCTCGCCCCGGCACCGCTCCCCTCGGTGACCGGGGTTTTCATTTTCCGGCTCCCCCAACCGCCGATCCCGTTCGTGGCACCTTCTGGCTGCTTTCGGCGTATCGTTTGTGGACAGGCATATCGCCCAAACGCCGGGGAAGCGAATGGATAGCGGGGCTATACGGGGTGCCATGACGCGGCGGCAACTGCTGCGCATGGTGGGAATGACCGCCGGCAGCGCGGTGATGTACCAGGCCATGACCAGCCTGGGCCTGGCGGCCGAGACCCATTACAAGGGCAGGCCGCAGCTCGGCCCCGCGCCCAAGGGCGCGTCCGTACTGGTGCTGGGCGCCGGCATCGCCGGCCTGGTTACGGCGCTGGAGCTGCGCAAGGCCGGCTACCAGGTGCAGGTGCTCGAATACAACGCGAAGGCCGGCGGCCGCAACTGGACCCTGCGTGGCGGCGACACCTACACCGAACTGGGCGGCGAAGCGCAGCAATGCCGGTTCGACAAGGGCCTGTACATCAACCCCGGTCCCTGGCGCCTGCCGCACCACCACCACGGCATCCTCAGCTATTGCCGCGAGCTCGGCGTGCAGCTGGAAAATTTCGTGCAGGTGAACCACAACGCCTATCTGCACAGCTCGAAGGCCTTCGGCGGCAAGCCGCAGCGCTACCGCACGGTGAAGGCCGACTACCACGGGCATATCGCCGAGTTGCTGGCCAAGGTCACCAGCGAAGGCAAGCTCGATGCCGTGGTCAGCAAGGAAGACAAGGAAAAACTGCTGGGTTCGCTGCAGTGGTGGGGCGCACTGGACGACAAGTACAGCTACAAGAAGGGTTATGACAGCAGCGACCGCCGCGGCTTTGCGAAGGACGGCGGCGGTGGACTGACCGGCAAGCCGGAGTTCTCCGACCCGGTGGGACTGCATGACGTGATCGACAGCGAGCTGTGGGGCAGCCTGCCGATGGGCGACCTGTACGACATGCAGAGTTCCTTGCTGCAGCCGGTCGGTGGCATGGACATGATTGCGCAAGCCTTCGCGCGCGAACTCGGCGGCATCATCCGCTATCAATCCAAAGTGACCCAAATCCACCAGGACTCGAGTGGCGTGGTCGTCAGCTACCAGGACACGGCCGCCCCGGGCGGCACGCTGACCGCCAAGGCCGACTGGTGCGTGTGCACGATTCCACTGTCCATCCTCAGCCAGCTCCCGATGAACGTCGGCGCGCCGATGACGGCTGCAATCAGCGCAGTCAACTACGCATCCGCGATCAAGATCGGCCTGCAATTCAAGCGCCGGTTCTGGGAAGAGGACGACCATATCTACGGTGGCATCAGCTACACGGACCTGCCGATCAGCAACATCAGTTATCCGGCCACCGGCTATCACAGCCCGGGCAAGGGCGTGCTGCTGGGTGCCTACCTGTGGGGCCCCAACGCGATGAAGATGACCTCGATGTCGCCGGCCGAACGCATTCGCGCAGCGGTGGAACAAGGCGCCCAGATCCATCCGCAATATCCAGCCGAATTCGACAACGGCATGGCCGTCGCCTGGCATCGCGTACCGCACGCGATGGGTTGCTTCGCCTTGTGGACCGACGCGAAGCGCGAAGAGCATTACAACAATCTGTGCGCCTTCGACGGCCGCATCGTGCTGGCGGGTGAACACGCGTCGTACCTGCCCGCCTGGCAGGAGGGTGCGGTCACATCCGCACTGGATGCGATCGGCCGCTTGCACCAGCGCGCGCTGGCCGAAGGAGCGAAGGCATGAGCCTGCTGAAATCGAAACGCCTGCCCCGCACGATGCTGTTGCTGGCGATGCTGGTCGCGCTTGGGATGCCTGCCGTAGCGGCCGACAATGCGGCAGACCCGAAGGCGCCCGCCAAGCCCGTCGCCGAAGACACCGGCATGATGGGCACCAACGACGGCGAAAAGATCTACCAGCAGATTTGCGCCGGCTGCCACATGAAGGATGGACGGGGCGCCACGGGCGCGGGCAGCTATCCTTCGTTCGCAGGCAGCGCCAACATGGCTTCGTCGCGCTATGTCGCCATCACGATGTTGACCGGCCGCCGCAACATGCCCGCGTTCGCGCCGCCGCGCCGGAACGAATTCTATTTCCCGCCGGTGTGGTTGAATGACGTGCAGGTCGCCAACGTGGTCAACTACATCCGCAGCAATTTCGGCAACAACTATCCGGACCCGATCACCGCTGATGACGTGCGTGCATTGCAACCGGACAAAAAATAAAGGGAGATCCACCATGCGTCTTTTCACCGCCCCACTGCTCGCCCTCCTGATCGCGCCGGGCCTCGCCTCGGCCAGCGAAGTCGTCCGCCATAAACTGCCCGGTGGCAGCACCTTCCCCATCCTTGCAGCGGTCGAGGTGCCGGCCGGCAAGACCACCGTGTATCTCAGCGGCATGGTCCCCAAGCCCACCAATGCCGACGCCGGCAAGGACGTGGCCGCCGTCTACGGTGATACCAAGACGCAGACCATCAGCGTGATGAACGTGATCAAGGCGCAGCTCGAGTCCATGGGCCTGACCATCGGCGACATCGTGAAGATGCAGGTGTTCCTGGTCGGCGACCCGGCCAAGGAAGGCAAGATGGATTTCGGCGGCTTCATGCAGGGCTATAGCGAGTTCTTCGGCACGGCCGAGCAACCCAACCTGCCGACGCGCTCGACCATGCAAGTCGCCGCGCTGGCCAATCCCGCCTTCCTGGTTGAAATCGAAGTCACGGCGGTCAGGCCCTGATCAGGCTTTCAGTTTCCAGCCGGTCTTGAAGATCCACCACACGGCGACCAGGCACAGCGCCAGGAAGCCGAGGATCGCGGCCACGCTGATGCCGACGTTTACGTCGGCAACACCGTAAAAGCTCCAGCGGAAGCCGCTGATCAGGTACACCACCGGGTTGAACAAGGTGATCTTCTGCCAGATCGGCGGCAGCATGTTGATGGAATAGAACGCGCCGCCCAGGAAGGTCAGCGGCGTCACGATCATCAACGGGATCACCTGCAGTTTCTGAAAGTCATCGGCCCACAGTCCGATGATGAAACCGAACAGGCTGAAGGTGATGGCGGTCAGCACCAGGAAGGACAGCATCCAGAACGGATGGGCGATTTCGTAGGGCACGAAGAGGCGCGCCGTCACCAATATCAACAGGCCGAGCATCACCGACTTGGTCGCGGCCGCGCCGACATAGCCGATCACCACTTCCACGTACGACACTGGCGCGGACAGCAGTTCGAAGATGGTGCCCGCCCACTTGGGCATGTAGATGCCGAACGAGGCGTTCGAGATGCTCTCGTTCAACAACGACAGCATGATCAGGCCGGGGATGATGAAGGCGCCGTAGCTGATGCCGTCCACCTCGCCCATGCGCGAGCCGATGGCGGCGCCGAACACCACGAAGTAGAGCGACGTGGACAGCACCGGGGAGGCGATGGACTGGGTGATGGTGCGGAAGGTGCGCGCCATCTCGAAGCGGTAGATGGCCTTGACGCCGTGCCAGTTCATGCCGCTGCTCCTTGGCCGTTGGAATGCAGCAGGCTGACGAAGATGTCCTCCAGCGAACTCTCGCTGGAATGCAGATCCTTGAACACGATGCCTTGCGCGGCCAACTGTTGCAGCAGCGCCGCGATGCCGGTCTCTTCCTGCTGCGCATCGAAGGTATAGACCAGGGCATGGCCGTCCTCGGCCAGTTCCAGCGCCGGCGATGCCAAGGCATCGGGAATCCGCTCCAGCGGCGTTTGCAGGTGCAGGGTCAGCTGCTTCTTGCCGAGCTTGCGCATCAGCACCGCCTTGTCCTCGACCAGGATCAGCTCGCCCTTGTTGATCACGCCGATCCGATCGGCCATTTCCTCGGCCTCCTCGATGTAATGCGTGGTCAGGATGATGGTGACGCCGCTGGCGCGCAGGTCGCGCACCATCTGCCACATGTCGCGGCGCAGCTCCACGTCGACGCCCGCGGTCGGTTCGTCCAGGAACAATACGCGCGGCTCGTGCGACAGCGCCTTGGCGATCAGCACGCGTCGTTTCATGCCGCCCGACAGCGACATGATCTTGTTGTCCTTCTTGTCCCACAGCGACAGGTCGCGCAGCACTTTTTCCAGGTGCGCGGGATTCGGCGGTTTTCCAAACAGCCCGCGGCTGAAGCGCAGCGTCGCCCACACGGTTTCGAAGGCGTCGGTGGACAGTTCCTGCGGCACCAGGCCGATCAGTTCGCGCGCGGCGCGAAAGTCCCGGCGGATATCGTGGCCGTCCACCAGCACGGTGCCGGTGCTGGCATTGACGATGCCGCAGATGATGCTGATGAGGGTGGTCTTGCCGGCGCCGTTGGGACCGAGCAATGCAAAAATTTCGCCGCGGCGGATTTCCAGGTCAACCGATTTCAGTGCCCGGAAGCCGGAGGCGTAGGTCTTGCTGACGTCACGGATGGAAAGGATCGGGGGATTGTCCATCCAGAAATACTATCAGCGTCCCGTCGTGACCTGGCCAGCACCGTGTCGCCGAACAGGGCCTCGTTCGCTCCCCACGCGTCCACGTCGGGAATTTCCCGCCAGTTGGAGGCGATGACGCCCAGGGAGGCCATGCGGGTCATGGAGCCATGCGTGCCGAATCGTCCGCGCAGGGACGACAGGGCCAGCAAGGCGGGATTGCCGATTTCATAGCCATCCGATAGCGACACCAGCACCTTGCTTGGATGTTTCACCGAGCCGTGGAACGCCCGCCAAAGCCGCCGCAAGGGGTCGGGCCGGGCGCTGTCCTTCGTTGCATCGAACCACTGCGACGCGCTCCATTGCAGCTCGCCATCGGCGGCGGAGTTCGACGCGGTCGCCCACGCCAGCAGGCCCAGCGGATCGCCGGATTTGACGCGGTAGCCGAAGCTCTCCCGCAAGCCGCCTTCAATGAGGCGCACATTGGCTTCGCCATCGCGGTTGATCACCAGTACGGAGTCGTCGTGGTCAACGGCCACCAGGTCCACGCCCGGCAGGCGGGCGAAGCAGCGCGCGACGGCATCCGCATCCGCCGGCGCCATCATCAGTGCGACGGAGCCGACTATGCCCGGCTTGGGATAGACCACGTCACCCGGGCCCGCGACGCTGCGGCTGCGGCGCAGCCCGCACCCGGCCAACTCCCGTTCCAGCGCCAGCACCTTGCCGCGCACCAAGGTCGAACCATGGTCGGACACCAGGTCCACCTGCAGGTAACGGCCGGTCCTGCGCAGCGTCTTTTCCTGCAACTGCGCCAGGTAGTCGTCCAGCCACAACAGGAATCGCCGCGTCCCCTCGCGGCCCTGCAGGTGCACCAGCGGATCGCTGGTGCCCAGGTAGGCGACGAAGTCGTGCTTCCTGCTGGCCATCAGCTCGCGTTCGATCTGGCGCAGGTCGCGAATTGCTGTCGAGTAGGAAGCGACATAGCCCAACACGCGATGCGGAATGCTGTCGCCGCTGGAGTCGGCGGCAATCTTGGGATGCGCGCGCCCGTTCAAGGACGCGATGGTCGTGCCCACGACGCGATTGCTGGCCGGGTCGTAACGAACGAACTGATAACCGTCGGGCGGGTCGCCGCCGCCGATCGCCGCGAACGCGACCTCGGACAGGGATGGAAACGTCGACACCATTCGCGCCGCCGGGTGGAACTGGCGGAAGTGCCCTTCCGACTGGAGTTCAATGAAGACATCGAACGGGATGCCGTCGAGCGCCAGCACCAGTCGCCGGGGCATGCCGTCTTCCGACGCCGGGGCGCCAGCGCCTGCAGCAGCCAGGGCGACCGGGCAGCCCGCCAGCAGGACCCAGGGCAACAAGGCCTTGCGAAGGCGGACGACGACGCTGGATCGGTTCGCGTGCATCATGCTGGCTCCCGAGAATTCAAAGCCTACTCGCCGCCTTCGGCTGCACGCTGACCGGCGGCTGACTGGCGCGTTCGTGGCGGGCCTCGCGCGGCACGGGAATCAGGTTGAATATCAGGGTCTAGATTCGCCAGGAGAAGCCAGATGAACATCCTTCCAAGATCCGCTTTCCTGTTGCTGGCGTTGGCCGCTGGAAGCCAGGTCGCTGCGTCGGATACACCACATGCCGATGTCCCGAGCACGCGTGATCAGGCTGCCCAGGCCTGGCGCGCCGAGGGACTGCAAGCGATGAACGTCCGCGGCATGGACGTGGCCTATGCGCAGCCCGGCGCGAGCCTGCAGGCCTACCACGGCATCCTGGTCAAGCCGGTCACCGTTTCGTTCCAGAAGAACTGGGAGCGCAGTGCGGCCATTCCCATCGGCACGCGACTGCATCCGCGCGATACCGACCGCATTCGTGAAGACGTGGCGGGCGTCGTGGATCGCGAAATCAAACGAGAGTTCGAGACAGGCGGCTGGCGGGTAGTGGATGCCCCCGGCGCGGGCGTGCTCGAGGTCGAGGTGCGGGTCGTTGACCTCTACCTCAACGCACCCGACATCCAGACCGCAGGCAGGACCCAGAGCTACGCGCGATCCTTCGGCAGGCTGACCCTGGTCGCCGAGCTGCGTGACTCGGCCACCGGCGCGGTCGTGATGCGCCTGCTCGATCGCACGATCGGCCACGACCACATCACCCTCGAGCCCACGGGGCGGGTGGAAAATGCGCGCGAAGTCGGCATCGTCGCCAGCGACTGGGCGCGCGACCTGCGGCGGCAACTCGAGCTTGCCCGGGTGGCGGGCGACAGGTCTAATGGCCGGCCCTGAGCCGGACTTCATCCTGAAATGCTGGAAACCGTCGAGCAGCAAACCCGGGCGCGCCCCGCCTGGACCATCCTGTGGTTGCATGGACTCGGCGCCGACGGCCACGACTTCGCACCTATCGTGCCGGAACTGGTCCGGCCGGACTGGCCGGCCATCCGCTTCGTGTTTCCGCATGCGCGAGTGCGCCCGGTCACCATTAACGGCGGCGTGCCGATGCGCGCCTGGTACGACATCAACAGCCTGTCCATCGACCAGCGCGCCGACGAGACCGGCCTGCGCGAATCAATCGCCGAAGTGGATGCGCTGATATCGCGCGAGCGCGATCGCGGCGTGCCGCCTTCGCGCCTGTTGCTGGTCGGTTTTTCGCAGGGTGGCGCCGTTGCACTGGCGAGCGGCCTGCGCCGCGAAGCGGGCGTTGCCGGCATCGCCTGCCTGTCGGGCTACCTGCCGCTCGGCGACAAGACCCGCGCCGAAATCACCCCCGCAGGCATCGCCACGCCGGTTTTCATGGGCCATGGCAGCCAGGACCCGGTGGTCGCGCCGGTGCTGGCCACCCGGTCGCGCGCGGCCCTGCAGGATCTGGGCGTAAAGGTCGAATACCACGCGTATCCGATGGCGCATAGCGTCTGCAATGACGAAGTCCGCGACCTGGGCGACTGGCTGACGGTGCGTTTCGCGGGCGGCTGACCCATACTTCGGCCATGGCCGACGTCGAACGCCGCCCCTGGTTCCCTGATTTCTGTCGATTGCCGCGCATCGCCGCGGTCTTGGCCATCGCCGAACTGGTCGTGCTGATCATCGGCCTGGCCCCGACCCACGGCCAGGCCTGGACGGTGAACGAGTTCCTGGCCGCCAGCGCGTTTTCGCTGTGGATGGGTCTGACCATCGCCGTCGTCTACTGCAAGGCCGGTCCGCTGGTGGACCGCCAGCCGCGCGGACTCGCACTGGCCTTCGCCGCGGCCCTGCCCTTGGCCGTGGCCGCCTTCGGCGCCTGGGCCGTGCAACAGATCGACATCGGCCTCGGCACCCACTACACCTTGCCCGACGACCAGCGCTGGCGTTTCGTCGGCAGCGTCTCTGCCTTGGCCATGCTGATTTCGGCGTTGGCGCTGCGCTATTTCTATGTCACCGAGCAATGGAATTCCCGACTCAAGGCGCACGCCAAGGCCGAGGTGGATGCCTTGCAGGCGCGCATCCGCCCGCACTTCCTGTTCAATTCGATGAACACCATCGCCAGTCTCGTGCGCACCGATCCGCCCACTGCGGAGCGCGCGGTGGAAGACCTGTCGGAATTGTTTCGTGCGGCGCTGGGTGCGGGGCAGGGCGAATCCACGCTGGCGGAGGAAATCCACCTCGCCAAACGCTATCTCGCCATCGAAGCCTTGCGTCTTGGGCCGCGCCTGCGCGTGCACTGGCAAGTGGCTGACGCCGCACCGCTCGACCTGCGCATGCCGCGGCTGGTGTTGCAGCCACTGGTCGAGAACGCCGTGCTGCATGGCATCGCGCAACTCGCCGATGGCGGCGACATCCACATTGAAATCGCGCCCGAAGGCCGCCGGCTGCGCTTGCGCATCAGCAATCCCGCGCCCGCACCGCGGCCGGGGCTGGAGCCGGGCAACCAGCACGCCCAGGATTCCATCGCACAACGGCTGGCCTATCATTTTGGCGCTGACGCGAAGTTCCATCGAAGCACGCGCGACGGCATCTACCTCTGCGAAATCGAGTTGCCCCTGCCATGAAAATATTGATCGTCGACGATGAACAGCCGGCCCGGCAACGGCTGGCGGCGATGCTGGCCGGGCTCGACGACATCGTGGTGGTGGGCGAAGCGGCGAACGGCCGCGAGGCGGTGGAAAAAGCCGGCGCCCTGGCCGCGGATGCGGTGCTGATGGATATCGCGATGCCGGTGATGGACGGGCTGGAAGCGGCGCGCCACCTGGCGCGGCTCGAGCCGCGACCGGCGGTCATTTTCTGCACCGCCTACGACGAACACGCACTGGCCGCGTTCGAGGCCGCCGCCGTGGACTATCTGGTCAAGCCAGTGCGGCAGGAGCGCCTGCTGGAGGCGCTGGAACGGGCGCGCCGAAGCCGCACGCCCACCGCACCACCCGCTCCCGCCGAAATTCCAGGCGCGCCGCACCGGCAACGCAGCCACCTGGCGGCGCGCATGCGCGGCAACCTGCGGCTGATCCCGATCGAGGACGTGCATTACCTGCTGGCCGAGGAAAAATACGTGCTGGTGCACCACGCGCGTGGCGAGGACCTGATCGAGGAATCGTTGAAGTCGCTGGAACAGGAATTCTCCGATCGTTTCCAGCGCATCCATCGCAATTGCCTGGTGGCCAACGACGAATTCCTGGAACTCAAGCGGATGCCGGATGGGCAGGTGCACGCCATCCTGCGCCACGGCAAGATGCCGCTGGAAGTGAGCCGCCGCTGCCTGCCGACCCTGCGCGAGCGTCTCAAGCACCTGTAAGGCGACGCGCCGCCCGCTGCCCCAACAGCGACGGGTGATGAGCGATAATGCGCCGATGAAAACCTTCCGACTGGCGACACGACAAAGCGCACTGGCGCTCTGGCAGACCGAACACGTGGCGGCGCGACTGCGCGTGGCCCATCCCGGCCTCGAAGTCGAACTGGTGCCGATGACGACCCGGGGCGATCGCATCATCGATCGACCCCTGTCGGAAATTGGCGGCAAGGGCCTGTTCCTGAAGGAACTTGAAGTGGCGATGCTGGAAGGCGCGGCCGATGCCGCCGTGCATTCGCTGAAAGACGTACCGATGATGCTGGACGGTCCGTTCGAGCTGGCCGCGATCCTGGAGCGCGGCGATGCGTTCGACGCTTTCGTGTCCGATCGCTACACCAACATCGACGCGCTGCCGAAGGGCGCGCGCGTGGGCACGTCATCGCTGCGCCGCCAGGCCCAGTTGCGCGCGCGCCGCCCCGACCTGGTGCTGGCCGATCTGCGCGGCAACGTGAATACGCGATTGGCCAAGATGGAGACGGGCGAATACGACGCCATCATCCTGGCCTGCGCAGGCCTGGAGCGATTGGGCCTGTCGCGCTACATCCGCCATCGCCTGGATGCGCCGGGTTGGCTGCCGGCGGTGGCGCAAGGCGCGATCGCGATCGAGTGCCGCGAAGGCGATGCCGATGCCGCGAAAATCTTGTCGGCGCTCGACCATGCACCGACGCGAATCTGCGTGGAGGCCGAGCGTGCGATGAATCGCCGCCTGCACGGCAGTTGCACCGTGCCTATCGCCGCCTATGCCGCGCTCGATGGCAGCGCGCTGACGCTGGAAGGCCTGGTCGGATCGGCCGCGACCGGCGAGTGCATCCGAGCAACCCATGTCGGCCGTGCCGCTGATCCGGAAGGCCTTGGCCGCCTGGTGGCTGCGGAGTTGATGGTGAAAGGCGCGGGGCGCCTGCTCGGCCTGTCGGGCTGACGCGCGGCACTCAGTAGTACAACGACACCAGGTGCTTGGCTTCGGCGAAAAATAGCCAGCGTTCCACCAACGTGCCGGCCAGCGCCGCAATCGATGCCGCCAGCAACCAGGGGCCGGCATCGACGTGCACTAGCAGATAGACCGGCAACGCAAGCAGCGCCGGCACCAGTGCAAACAAGGTCGTGGCAATCACGCGCAGCCGCTTCGAGTGCTTGCGCGCCAGCACGAAACCCATCTCGCGCAGCAGGTAATTGGCCTCGGTGTGCGGGCGTTCGAACACGGAAACCCTGCGATCTTCGGGAAGACCCAGCGCGGCGTTGCGCGTCACCGGCAACGGTCGGCTGTCGATGTCTCGCCAGGCGCGGCGCTTGAAGCGCCACAGCACGGCTGCGCCGAGCATCACCGCGAATCCCGCCATGTTGGTCACCGGCCATCCCGACAGCGCGAAAACGGCGGCAAACAACAGGCCGCCGGTAAACAGCGCAAAGACCAGGTACACCGGCAGCACCAGCGGATGGCGCCAGGCCGGAATGGGCTTGAGCGAGGCGTAGATCATCGCCGTGCAGGCGACGGTCGCCAGGGAAAATATCGCGAGCAAGGCGCCGGCGATCCGGGCGTCGAGAATGTAGTGCGAGGCCGCAGCCAGGCACAGCGCGGGCACGTAGCAAAGCACGGCCGCGATGCCCTCGCGTGACAGCCACGAACTGCGCCACTGGCTGAAGGCGCGCCACGCCCGCAGCGGCTTGCCCAGGTGCAGCGTGGATGACAACAAGCCCGCGGTAACCATCACGAAGCCCAATGCCAGCGCCGCCAGCGTCGGCGTGCGCGTGAGCGGCTGGCCGGTGGCGGCCAGCAGCCCCAGCCAGAACCACAGGCCATAACCCGCGCCTGAAAACGTGGTGAAGAAGATGACGGAAAAGGACGGGTGCATCAGCGGCTCAGGGCGCGGTCGAGCCAGCGCAGCAGGGGTGGCAGGGAATCCTGGTCGAGTTTTTCCGCGACCGGTTCGATCGGCTGCATCGTTGCAGCGCCCGCCCGGCGCGGCCGCGGCGGCAGGTACTTGTTGACGGGTGCATAACCCAGTTCGGGCATCAGGCTGACGCCGTCACGCGCGGCCACCAGCAGCGACACCGCCGATTCCGGATCGCCCAGGTCGCCGAAGTGCCGCGCGCGGGTCGGACACGCCTGCACGCAGGCAGGCTGCCGCACTTCTTCCGGAATGTTCTCGTTGTAGATGCGATCCACGCACAGCGTGCATTTCTGCATCACGCCTTCCACCGCGGACACCTCGCGCGCGCCGTAGGGGCAGGCCCAGCTGCACAACTTGCAGCCGATGCACTTGTCCTCGTCCACCAGCACGATGCCGTCTTCAGCGCGCTTGTAGCTGGCGCCGGTGGGACACACGCTCACGCAGGCCGGCGTTTCGCAATGCAGGCACGAGCGCGGGAAGTGCAGCGTCATCGCCGGCTGCGCGTCGAGCGCCTCGACTTCGTAGCTATGCACGCGATTGAACCAGACGCCGAAGGGATCCTTGCCGTAGGGGTTCTCGTCCGTCAGCGGTCCGCTGATGCCGCCGGCGTTCCATTCCTTGCAGGCTACCGCGCAGGCATGGCAGCCGACGCAGGTATCGAGGTCGATCACCAGACCGAGTTTCACTTTCGATGGCACGGGCAAGCTGGTCATGTCAGAACGGAAAGAAAGTCGGGATGAGATAGACCGCCACGGCCCAGAACAGCAGGTTCAGCGGGATGCCCATGCGCATGAAGTCCTTGAATCGGTAATTGCCGGCGTTGTAGACCATCAGGTTGGTCTGGTAGCCCACCGGCGTGGAGAAACTGGTCGACGCCGCGAACAACACCGCCACCAGGAACGGCGTCGGACTCACGCCGATGGACAGCGCGGCCGAGAAGGCGATCGGCGTGATCAGCACGGCCGCGGCATTGTTGCTCATGATCTCGGTCAGCACCGCGGTCAACAGGTAAACCGCCGCGAGCATCGCCAATGGTCCAAAACCGCCGACGGTGAGCACCGCGACGTCGGCCAGGCCCTGCGCGAGCCCGGATTTCTGCATGGCGATGCCCAGTGGCAGCACGCCGGCCAGCAGAACGATCACCCGCCAGTCCACGGCCTGGTAGGCCTGCTCGTTGCCGATGCAGCGAGTGACCACCAGGGCGATGCCGCCAAGGATGGCCGCCGCGACAATCGGCAACAGGCCGAAGCCGGCGATCGCGACCGCAACCGCAACGATGGCCACGGCGAGCAGTGCGCGCCCCTTCGGCTGTTTGGATTCCTCTCGCTCGTTCAGCACGATCAGGCGTTCGTTCGCGCGCAGCGACTCCAGCCCGTCACGCGGCGTAAGCAGGAGCAGCACGTCGCCGACATTCAGGCTCAGGTCGCGCAGGCGTTCGCGCAGGACTTCGCCACGCCGGTGGACGGCCAGCACGGTGGCGTTGTGCGCATGCCTGATATCGAGGTCGTCCAGGGTGTGCCCGGCCGTGCGCGCGCCCGGCGCAACCATCACTTCCACCAGCATGTGTGCCTGCTCGCCATCCTTGTCCGACAGGTCGCTGTCGCTGAGGTGGAACTCGGGGCGCACTTCCAGCTTCGCGGCTTCCTTCAACGCCACCAGGCGGTTCCATTCGCCACGCACCAGCAGCACGTCGCCCTCCCGCAGTTCCTCGTTGCGCGGCGACCACATCTTTTCCTGGTCGCGGATCAGTTCCAGAACATCAATGGAATATCTTTGCGGAAACTCCCCCTTGGCCACCGTCTTGCCGATCAGCGGCGAGCCAGCCAGCAACCGCAATTCGGTGATGTATTTGCCAAGCTGATAGGTTTCGGTGAGCGGTGTCGGCGGGTGATGCGGCAACAGCCAGCGCCGCGCCAGCATCATGTATACGAAGCCGATGCCCATCATGACCAGGCCCAGCGGCGTGAAGTCGAACAGGCCGAAGCCCGGGTGGCCCAGGTCCTTGGCCAGCGAATTCACCAACAGGTTGGTTGACGTGCCGATCAAGGTGCAGACGCCGCCCATCTGCGCGGCATAGGACATCGGGATCAGCACCTGCGAGGGCGAATGGCCGTTGCTGGCGGTGGCCGCCAGCACCATCGGCAGGAATACCGCCACGGCTGCCGTGTTGTTGATGAACGCCGAAATCAATCCGACCACGATCATCAGCAACAACAGGAACAGCCAGCGCCAACGCACTCGCGCGAACAAGTGGCCGAGCCAGTGCAGCGCGCCGGTATGCGCCAGGCCGGCGCTGAGCACGAACATCGCCGCCACGGTAATGGTGGCCTCGTTGCTGAAGCCCGACAGCGCCTCGCTGGGCGAGACGATGCCCAGTACCAGCAAGCTGGCCAGCACCAGCATCGCAACCACGTCCATCGGCAGTTTTTCGCTGACGAACAGGGCCATCGCGGCGAACAGGATCAGCAGTGTCAGCAGTGCGTCCATGCTCATGGGGCGCCATCCTTGCGTGGGAATGGTGCGCCGAAGCGCAATGGCGCGGAATCCGGGTCGTGGCCCGAGAATGCGGCGAACTGCGGCGCGCTTTCTGCGCTGCTATCAGCTTTTTCGATGCGAACGCGCAAGTCGAACCACGCCGCCTGGCCGGTGACGGGATCGGCATTGGCGTAGTCACCACGCGGAGTGATGTCGGAAATCAGGTGGTTCAACAGGAAGCCTTGCGTTGCTTCGGGTGCATTGCGCGCCAGCTTCCAGGCGCCCTTGCGTTTGCCGATGGCATTCCAGGTCCAGACCGTGTCCGGCTGCATGTTGCCGGCCAACCTCACCGGTACGGTGATGCGCCCATGGTGCGAGTCCACGTGCACCCAGTCGTCGTCGACAAGACCATGTCGCGCGGCGGTGTCGGGATGCAGGTACAGGAAATTGCGGGTAGCGATCTGCCGCAGCCAGGCATTCTGCGAACCCCAGGCGTGGTACATGAAAGGTGGCCGCTGCGTCACCGCCGACAAGGGGAATTCCACGGCCGAGGTCTGCGCGCCTTCGAAGGGTTCGTACCAGATCGGCAACGGATCGAAATAGGTGGCGATGCGTTCGCGATGTTCATCCGGCGGCTGCCGCGGACCGTGCCCTTGCGCAGCCAGGCGGAATTTTTGCAGGGTTTCCGAATAAAGCTGCAAGGTCACCGGGTTGGCGTTGGGAATGAAGCCCATGCCCACCGACCAGTCCAGGTAATCGCGGTTGGCCATCTTGAAGTAACGCCCCGCGTGCGGCACCTCTGCGCGCCAGAATCCGCCGTTGGCGATGTAGCGTTGCAGCTGGTCGGGGTTGGGCGCGCCCTTGCCGTGCTGGTTGCCGTCGGCGCCGCGCCATCCGGCCAGCAAGCCGACGCCGGGTGCACGTTCGTGGCGCACGATGTAATCGGCATAGTCGCGGTAACGCGCGCTGCCATCGGCCTCGCACATCGCCGGCAAACCGATCCGCGCGCCGAGTTCCAGCAGCACCGACTGGAAACCGCGCACGTCGCGGCCGTCGCCGGCGGCAGCGGGTTCCAGGACCGGATGTCTTATCGCATCGGCCGCACCATCGGCGTCCGATATCGGCCGGTCGAGCAGCGATACCGCGTCGAATCGTTCCAGGTAGGTCGTGTCCGGCAGCACCAGGTCGGCGTAGGCGACCATCTCGCTGGAATACGCATCGGAATAGATGATGCGCGGGATCCGGTATTCGCCATCCTCGCGCTTGTCGGTGAGCCAGTGCATGGTCTCGCGCGTATTCATCGCCGAGTTCCAGCTCATGTTGGCCATGAACAGGAACAGCAGATCCACCGGTTGCGGATCGCCGGCCCAGGCATTGCGGATGACGGTGTGCAGCATGCCGTGCACGGCCAGCGGATACGACCACGAGAACGCATGGTCGATGCGGCGCGGTTGGCCGTTTTCGTCAACCAGCAAATCTTCCGGCCCGTGGATGAAGCCCAGCGGCGGCGCATCGAGGCGACCGTCGGCGTCGCGCGCCTTGCCCGGTCGGTTGGCCGGTGGAATGGGCCGCGGAAAGGGCGGCTGGTAACGAAAACTTCCCGGCGTATCCACCGCACCCAGCAGCAACTGCAGCAAGTGCAGCGCGCGACAGGTGTGGAAGCCGTTGCTGTGCGCGGAAATGCCGCGCATCGCGTGCATCGCCACGGGGCGTCCGGTCATCTGCGAGTGCTTGCGGCCGTGCGTGTCGGTCCATTCGATCGGCAGCACCAGCGGATTGTCGAAAGCCGCTTCGGCCAGTTCGCGCGCGATGCGGCGAATCGTATCGGCGGGAATGCCGCAGCGCGCCGCCACCGCGTCCGGTGAATATTGCGGATCGAGATAGCGCTCGGCGACGAGGTGGAAGACGGCGCGCGCCTGGCGTCCGTCGGCCAGCTGAAATTCGCCGATGATCACCGGCGATACGTCGGCAGACAGGGCGAGGCCCGGCGCGCCGGTGTTGCGGTCCCAGCACAGCGGCGCGCCATCGGCATCACGCGCAATCAGGCCGTCGTCGGCGCCGCCCGGATTGGCGATGACCAGCCAGTGGGCGTTGGTGTAGCGCACCAGGTAGTCGAGGTCGATGCGGTCGGCCTTCAACAGTTCGTGGATCAGCGCGAAGGCAAACAGGCCGTCGGTGCCGGGCCGGATGCCGATCCATTCGTCGGCTACGGCGCCATAGCCGGTTCGCACCGGATTCACCGCCACCACTTTCGCGCCACGGCCTTTCAATTGCCCGAGGCCGAGCTTGATCGGATTGGAGTCGTGGTCTTCGGCCACGCCCCACAGCATCAGGTAGCGCGTGTGTTCCCAGTCCGGCTCGCCGAATTCCCAGAAGCTGCCGCCCAGGGTGTACAGGCCGCCGGCGGCCATGTTCACCGAGCAGAAGCCGCCGTGCGCGGCGTAATTGATGGTGCCGTACTGCTGCGCCCACCAGCCGGTCAGTGCCTGCGACTGGTCGCGACCGGTGAAGAACGCGAGGCGGTCCGGGTCGCGTGCGCGGGTTTCCGCCAGCCAGCCCGCGGCCAGGGCCAGCGCCTCGTCCCATTCGATTTCGCGGAACTCGCCGCTGCCGCGTTCGCCAGTGCGCAGCATCGGCTTGCGCAACCGGGCCGGCGAGTAGTGCTGCATGATGCCGGCCGACCCCTTGGCGCAGAGCACGCCCCGGTTCACCGGGTGCGCGGGGTTGCCTTCGATATAGCGGACCTTGCCGTCCTGCAGGTGCACGTTGATGCCGCAGCGGCAGGCGCACATGTAGCACGTGGTCTGCTTGACGTCGTCGCCCACCGGTTTTTGCAGATCGATCAGCGGCTCGCCCATCCGCCTATTGTGCCGGGCATCGCCGGGCACGGCGAGCGCCGGCTGCCGCGTGCTGCGCCGCAGCGGTTCAGTTCGGGGCGTTCACCTTGATTTTCGGGCTGTTGAAATCGGTGTACAGCATGCGCATGGAAAACGGCTTGCCGGCACTCTTGCCGGAGGTCTCCAGCTGCAGCACCTGGCCGCTGGCGACACCGACCCACACCGTGCTGGTGTATTGGTCCTTGCCCTTCGCGCTCAGGAAGCGGTAGAGGCGCGCGGGCTGGGCGCCGACGCGGCCCATGCCGCGGCTTTCCACGACCGTTCCCTTTTCCAGGTCCTTGATGGCGTCTTCGTTGCGGTACTTGCCGAAGGTCCCCTTCGGCATCGGCATCTTCATGGTCCGGCCGTCGATGCTCATGTACATGGTGTCGCCGACGATCACGCTGGACGGCGCGCCCGTTGGCGTCACCCTGAACCGGTCGGGTGCCTGGAACTCCACCACGGACACCGTCTTGTTGCTGGACAGGTCGACCATGGTGGCCTTGAAGGACTTCAGCGCCATGTTGCGGACGAAGGCCTGGTGCAGCTCCTGGCGGGCGTCGGCCCAGGCGGCGGGGGCGAGGGACAGGGCCAGCAGGGCCACGATGGCGCGTCGGAACATGGGAACTCTCCTGTGCATGGCGACAAACGCCCGGCGGTGCCATTCTAGACGCAAATCCGGACGCCACCCGGACAGGCAAGCCGCAACCATGGACCGCTACGAACGAATCCTCGCCCTGCATCGGCACATGAAAATGGCGCGCTATCCGGTGCCGCTGGCACGCTTGATGGACGAGCTCGATTGTTCGCGCGCCACCTTGTATCGCGACATTGCCTTCCTGCGCGATGCACTGGGCGCGCCGATCGAAAGCGACTCCACCGGCGAAGGTGGTTTCCGTTACGACGAGAAAGAAGCCGAGCGTTTCGAACTGCCGGGTTTGTGGTTGAACTCCGACGAGTTGCATGCGCTGCTGGCGACGCACCAATTGCTCGACCGTACTGGCAGCGGCGTGTTGTCGTCGGCGCTGGCGCCGCTGAAAACCCGCATCGAATCCCTGCTGGCGCAACAGGCCGGGGGCAAGCGCTGGCCGATGGAACGCGTCCGCGTGATCGGCAGTTACGTGCGTCGTCGCGATGAAATTGCCTTCCGCGTGGTGGCCAGTGCGGTGCTTGAGCGCAAGCGCGTGGCTTTCGATTACCTGGCGCGTTCGACCAATGAGCGCACCCATCGCATGGTGTCGCCGCAGCGGCTTACCCATTATCGGGACAACTGGTACCTCGATGCCTTCGACCACGAGCGCGAAGCGTTGCGCAGTTTTTCAGTCGATCGCATCCAGCATGCGCGGGTGCAGGATGAAGCCGCGATCGACTTGCCGGACGACGAGCTCGACCTGCACCTGGCATCGAGCTACGGCATTTTCTCCGGCGCGCCCAAGGGCACCGCCACGATCGTGTTTTCGCCGAAGGCCGCCCGCTGGGTAGCCGACGAGCATTGGCACTCCAAGCAGGAGGGCCGCTTCCTGCCCGATGGCCGTTATCAGCTGAAGCTGCCCTACAGCAATGCCAAGGAACTGCTGATGGACGTGCTGCGCTATGGCGCCGATGCGGAAATCACCGAACCGGTCAGCCTGCGTGAGCAGGCCAAGACGCTGTTGCAGCTGGCCTTGTCAGCCTACGAGCGCTGATTACTGCTGCTGGTCGGGAAACTGCGGCACCCGCTTGATGTCTGCCGGCTGGTAGCCGTAAGCGGCGAACTTGTCCCTCAGTGCATTGAATTGCGCATCGTCCATGCGTTGTTCACGGCTGAACACCCAGGCGAGCTTGCCGGACGGTTGCCCGATCAGCGCCCAGGAATAATCGGGCGCCACTTCCAGGATCAGGTAGTCGGCCTGCAGCAGGCCGCCGAAGAAGGCAATCTTCCAGCGCGTGTTGTTGCTTCCAGGCACGACGGTCGCCAGCGCGTTCATCCGCTTTTCGGGTTTGTCGAAGGCCTTGCGATAGACGAACACGTTGTCGATCTTTCCGTCCGGGCGCAGCGCATAGATATCGGCGCTGGCGATCTTGCCGCGCTCGGCGAAGTAGGGAATGTTGCCGATCACCCACCAGCGGCCCATGTAGCGGTCGAGGTCCACCACGGCCTTCGACACCAGTTCGGGCTCGCGCGCCTGGGCTCGATTGGCCAGGACGGCCAGGACGGCGACGGCCAGCAGCAGTAACAGGAAAATTCGCATTCGTTGATCCAGCTTCGGGTTGGCCAGCATGGGCAGGCCCGCCTGAAGATGATGTCAACGCGCGCGCCGGCTTCTCAGACCGTGAGAAATCGACCCGGCACAGTGGCCGCACGTTCAGCCACGGAGCCACGCCATGTCCCACGCCCATCCTGCAGCCATCCGTTCCGGTTCCACCGGCCAGGCCGCGAACCATCGTGTAGTCGCCCGCCTGCTCTGGCAGTGGCTGGCCGTTGGCGCGTTGCTGACACTGCTGTTTCCGGCGGCGCGTGGCAGCAGCGCGCTGGTCGGGCCGATGTCTTTCTGGCTGTTGGGCGTGCCGCTCACCAGCCTTCTCGTGTTCCACCGGCATGCGCTGGCGGCGGCCTGGCTTGGAGTCCTCGTCTCCACGCCGGGTCGCCGCCGGGCTCGCCGCGTGGCGCTTCCGGCGCCGCGTGCGGTGTTTTCCGCGCGCTCCGCGCCGGCCCGGAGGCGCGCCGCCTGATTCTTGCTTCACGCGGCGCGTGGTAGCTTGCGGCTTCCCCGAAAGGAAGCCGCCAATGCGACCCACACTTGCCTGCTTCCTCGCCAGCGCGCTGCTGGCGGGAAGCACCGGAGCCCACGCCGTGACCGTTGATCCCTACCTGTGGCTGGAAGATGTAGAAGGCGACAAGGCGCTGGACTGGGTTCGTGCGCAGAACGCGCAATCGCAGAAGGTCCTGGCCACCGATCCCGCGTTCGAGACCTTGCGCAGCGACCTGCGCGCCATCCTCGATTCCGATGCACGCATTCCCGACATCGACAAGCTCGGCGATTATTTCTACAACTTCTGGCGCGACAAGAAAAATCCGGCCGGCGTCTGGCGCCGTACCACGCTCGCCGAATTCCGCAAGCCGGCGCCGCAGTGGGAAGTGTTGATCGACCTGGATGCGTTGAACGCCGCCGAAGGCGTCACCTGGGTCTGGCATGGCGTGGATTGCCTGAAGCCGGAAGCTCGACACTGCCTGGTCGCGCTTTCGCGCGGCGGCGCCGATGCTGACATTACCCGTGAATTCGACCTGTCGACAAAATCCTGGGTGGCCGATGGATTCAACCGGCCCGAGGCCAAGGGCCGGCTCAGCTGGCGCGATGCCGACAGCGTTTTCCTCAGTACCGATTTCGGGCCCGGTTCCCTGACCAGTTCGGGTTATCCGCGTATCGCCAAGATTTGGCAGCGCGGAACGCCCATGGCGCAGGCACGCACGGTCTACGAGGCGCCCGACACCGATGTCGGCATCTGGATCTATCGCGACCACACGAAAGGTTTCCAGCGCGACCTGATCTATCGGGCCATCGCCTTCTACAACGACGAAGTGCACCAGCTGCTCGACGACGGCACGCTGGTCAAGGTCGACGCGCCCAACACGGCGAAAAAATCCGTGCACCGCGAATTCCTGTCCCTGGAATTGCGTGAACCGATGGTGGTAGGCGACAAGACCTATCCGGCGGGCGCGCTGCTGGTGACAAATTTCGACGCCTTCATGAAGGGCGCGCGCGAGTTCACCGCGCTGTTCGAGCCGACCGCCAATCGGTCACTCGCCGAAGCCACATGGACGCGAAATCATTTGCTGCTGAACGTGCTCGAGGACGTCAAGAGCCGCGTACTCGTGCTGACACCCAATAGCGATGGAAGTTGGGCCACGGCCGTGTTGCCTGGCACGCCTGACCTTGCCGACGTCGGCATCGATGCGGTGGACGATGAAGAGTCCGACGACTACTTCATGACGGTGAGCAGTTACCTGACGCCGACCACCTTGTTGATGGGAAGCGTGGGCAAGCCGCCGGAAGTTCTGAAGCAGTTGCCGGCCTTCTTCGACGCCAGCGGCCTGGTGGCGACCCAGCATTTCGCAACCAGCAAGGACGGCACGCGGATTCCATATTTCCTCGTGGCCCGCAGCGACCTGGTCGCCGACGGAAAGAATCCGACGCTGCTCTATGGCTATGGCGGATTCGAAGTCTCCGAGACGCCCCATTATTCCGGTGGCGTAGGCCGCGCCTGGCTGAGCCAGGGCGGGGTGTACGCGGTCGCCAACATCCGCGGTGGCGGCGAGTACGGGCCGCGCTGGCACAAGGCCGCGCTGCGTGAAAACCGGCCGCGCGCCTACGAGGACTTCGCTGCGGTGGCCGAGGACCTGATCGCCCGCAAGATCACGTCCCCGGCGCACCTGGGCATCCAGGGAGGCAGCAACGGCGGCCTGCTGACAGGCAACATGACGGTGATGTATCCGCAGCTGTTCGGTGCCGTGGTTTGCCAGGTGCCGCTGCTGGACATGCAGCGCTACAGCCAGCTGCTGGCGGGCGCATCCTGGATGGCCGAATACGGCGACCCGGACAAGCCGGCCGACTGGGCCTTCCTGAAGGGCTTCTCGCCGTACCACAACGTGAAGGCCGGCGTGGCCTATCCACCGGTCCTGTTCATGACCTCCACCCGCGACGACCGCGTGCATCCGGGCCATGCCCGCAAGATGATGGCCCGGATGACCGGGCAGGGGCATGATGTGCTGTACTACGAAAACATTGAAGGCGGCCACGGGGGAGCGGCCAACAACGAGCAGGCCGCCATCATGCAGGCGCTGTCGTGGACCTTCCTGAAACAGAAACTCTTTTGAAGCCGGGCATCCAACCGAACAGGGGAATCCGATGAAACTGACCCATCTCGCCCTCGCCGCCGTTTTCGGCGCAGGCGCTTTCACGAATACGAGTGCTGCAGACATGCCCAAGCCACCCACCGTCGCCAAGAAGCCGCACGAGGTCACCGCGCCTTTCGGGGCCACGCGCAACGACCCGTACTACTGGCTGCGCGACGACACCCGCAAGAATCCCGAGATGCTGGCCTACCTCAAGGCCGAGAACGACTACGCCGATGCGCTGCTGGCATCGAGCAAGGCGCTGCAGGACAAGCTCTTCACCGAGATTACCGGCCGCATCAAGCAGGACGACGCCTCGGTGCCGTATCGCCTGCGCGGCTACTGGTACTACACGCGTTTCGAAACCGGAAAGGACTATGCCATCGCCGCGCGTCGCCTCGGCAGCATGGACGCGCCGGAAGAAATCCTGCTCGACCAGAATGTGATGGCCGAGGGCAAGGCCTTCTTCCAGGTCGGTGGCGCCGTCGCCAGCATGGACAACAAGCTGCTGGCCTGGGTCGAGGACACCGTTGGCCGCCGCCAGTTCGTGCTGCGGGTGAAGGATATCGCCTCGGGCAAAGTGTATGACGACGTCGTGTCGAACATCGAAGCCAACCTGGTGTGGGGCGACGACAACCGCACCATCTATTACGTCGAAAAAGATCCGGTGACGCTGCTGTCGACGCGGGTCAAGTCGCACGTCCTGGGTACGCCGGCGGCAGAGGACAAGCTGGTGTACCAGGAGGAGGACGAATCCTTCTATATGGGCATAAGGCGCACACGCTCCGACAAGTTCATCTGCATCGGAGTTCGTAGCACGGTCAGTTCCGAGATGCGTTGCACGCCGGCGGCCAATCCGGGCGTGTTTACCGTCATCGCGCCACGCCAGCGTGATGTCGAATACCAGGCCGACCACCTCGGGGATCGCTGGGTCATCCGTACCAACCTCGATGCGCCGAACTTCCGCCTGATGACGCTGGCTGACGGCGCGCCGATGGGCGATCGCGGCAAGTGGTCGGAGCTGGTGCCGCATTCGCCCGACGTATATATCGAAGACAACGAACTGTTCGATGGTTTCATCACCATCGAAGAACGCTCCGGCGGCCTCAAGCGCCTGCGCACGCTGACCAATGCGGGCAAGAGCGAATTCGTTTCGTCCGACGAGCCGGCCTACACGATGGCGCTCGACAACAACTCCGAGCCCAATACCTCCTGGTTGCGTTACAGCTACAACTCGCTGACCACGCCCAGGACGGTTTACGAAGTGGATACCAACAGTGGCGAGCGCAAGTTGCTCAAGCGCGAGCCGGTGCTGGGCGGCTACGACCCGGCCAACTACGTGACCGAGCGCTTGTGGGCGTCGGCGCGGGATGGGGTGAAGGTTCCGGTGTCCGTGGTTTATCGCAAGGGTTTCAAGAAGGACGGCACGGCGGCGATGCTGCAGTACGCCTACGGCAGTTATGGCTCGTCCACCGACCCGGCCTTCAACGTAAGTAACGTCAGCCTGCTCGACCGCGGCGTGGTCTATGCGATCGCGCACATCCGCGGCGGCCAGGAAATGGGCCGCAAGTGGTACGACGACGGCCACCTGATGAACAAGATGAACTCGTTCACCGACTTCATCGACGTGACGCGTTTCCTGGTGAAGGAAGGTTACGCGGCGCCGGATCGCGTGGCGGCCCGCGGCGGCAGCGCCGGCGGCCTGCTGATGGGCGGCATCGCCAACATGGCGCCGAAGGATTACCGCATCATCATCGCGCAGGTGCCGTTCGTGGACGTGGTGACGACGATGCTGGACGAGTCGATCCCGCTGACCACCAACGAGTTCGACGAATGGGGCAACCCGAAGGACAAGAAGTTCTACGACTACATGCTGTCGTATTCACCGTACGACAACGTGGCGAAGCAGGACTATCCGGCCTTCTACGTGGGCACCGGCCTGTGGGACTCGCAGGTGCAGTATTACGAGCCGACCAAGTGGGTGGCGCGCCTGCGTGAAATGAAGACCGATTCGCAGCCGTTGGTCTATCGCGTCAACATGGAAGCCGGGCACGGCGGCAAGTCGGGACGCTTCCAGCGTTACCACGAAATCGCCGAAAGCTTCGCCTTCATGCTCGAGCAACTTGGCATCAAGGACTAGGCGGCGCGACCCAGCGCAGCCACGCATAGCCGATCGCGCCCGCCATCAGCGAGGCGACGAACACGGCGAGCTTGGAGGCGTCGATGGAAACCGGGTCGCCCGCGAACGCGAGCGACCCGATGAAGATGGCCATCGTGAAACCGATGCCGCCCAGCATGCCGGCCCCGGCCAGATGGCTCCAGCGCAAGCCGTCCGGCAGGCTGGCGACGCCGGTGACGATGGCGAGCCAGCAAAAGGCGACCACACCCAGCGGCTTGCCCAATACCAGCCCGGCCAGGATGCCGAGACTGTTGTCCTGCGCAAGGCCGGCCGTCCAGTCGCTGCCGATCACCACGCCGGTATTGGCCAGCGCAAACAGCGGCAGGACCAGGAAAGCCACCGGTTTGTGCAGGTAGTGCTCCAGGCGGTGCGAGGGCGAGGTTTCATCGTCCGATCTTGCGGAATACGGGATGGCGAACGCCAACAGCACGCCGGCGAGCGTCGCGTGCACGCCCGATTTCAGCATCAGCCACCACAGCAGTGCGCCGCCCACCAGGTAGGGCGCCATGTGCATCCAGCGCAGCCATCTGTTGGCGATGAACATCAGCACCCAGACCGTCGCCGCGGCGGCGAGATACAGGGTCGAGACTTTCGCGGTGTAAAGCGTCGCGATGACGATGATCGCGCCGAGGTCGTCGATCACGGCGAAGGCCACGACGAAGACCTTCAGCGACAATGGCACGCGGCTTCCAAGTATCGCCAGCACGCCCAGCGCGAACGCAATATCGGTCGCCATCGGGATGCCCACGCCGGCCTGCGTCGGCGTGCCCATGTTGAAGGCGAAATGGATGGCAGCCGGGACCAGCATGCCGCCCAGCGCGGCGAAAATCGGCAGCAAGGCATTGCGCAGGCTGGACAGCTCGCCGCTGTAGATCTCGCGCTCGAGTTCCAGCCCGATCAACAGGAAGAACACCGCCATCAACCCGTCGTTGATCCAGTGCTGCAGGCCCATGCCGGCGATCGGCAGGTGCCAGAAATTCGCGTAGGCCCCTCCCATCGCGGAGTTGGCCACGATCAGCGAGAAGATGGTGCAGCCAAGCAAGAGTAGCGCGCTCGATTTTTCCGAGTCGACGAACTGCGTGAAGGTTTCGGTGAGTTTAATCGGCAGCATCCCGGTCCTGGTAGGCGATGACTACAACACGAAAGGAAGTAGCCACCAACTGCGCCTTCGATAGGCGGCCCAGCCTGGATAGCGCGACAAGCTAGCTTCCTTCATGGCCATGTTCGTGGCAAACACAAGGGTCCAGACGAAGGCCAGCACCAGCCAGGGCAGCCAGTGCCAGACCATCAGTGCGAAGCTGCCGTATACCAGCATCTCGCCCAGGTAATTGGGATGGCGGATGTAACGGAACATACCATCGGTGATCAGTCCCGGTTGTACGCGCAGGGTGAAATACTTCTGCGCATCGGCCGCGATCATGATCGTGCAGCCGACGATGCACAGGCTGATGCACAGGCAATACCAGGCGGCGTCGGACAGCGGATAGTCCGGCCGCACGGTGCCTGAAATCAGCAACCAGCCGAACAGCCAGTACCAGCCCAGCACCAGCACGAAGGCGTTGATGCCGGCGCCGATCGTGACCCGCGCCTGCCACGCGGGGTCGGGGAAGGCGAGGTCCTTGATGATCCAGGCCAATCCGTAACTGCCGTGCAGCGCGAGGTAGATCCACGCTGCGGTCGATGTGTTCGAGTAGAACCACATCAGGCCGCCAAGGAAGGCGAACGTGCCCGCCTTCTGGAAATTAACCACCCACGAAAGTTTCCAGGGCCGCGGGCCGCCCAGGAAATCGCGCGAGAGATAGCCCAGCAGCGTATGCATCGATCGGGCCCAGGCGGGGGCGTTGCCGCGGATCATTTCGCTGATGTCCATCGCGATCCCATCACCAGTGCGATGCCGCCGAGGATAGCAATTGCCGCGAGTACCAGGCGCAGGCTGGGCGCTTCGCCAAGGAACGCGATGCCGCCCAGGGCCACCAGTACCGGCACGCAGAGTTGCACCGTGGCCGCGTGGCTGGCCGGCAGGGACGGCAGCACGCTGTACCAGACCGCGTATCCGAGGCCCGAGGCGAGGGCGCCGGAGGCAATGGCGTAGGCGACGCCGACAGCATCCACGGAAAGTCGGGCATGGAACCCCAACAACAGCAGCAAGCCGATCGGCGCGGCGCGCAGGAAGTTTCCGGCCGTCACGACGATTGGATTGCCGGCGCCGCGTCCGCGCAGTGAGTACACCGCCCAGGCAACGCCGGCTGCCAGCATCAGCAGGGCTCCCGTCAGTGGTGGCGCCGAAAGGCCGGGAAGCAACAAGCCCAGCAATCCCGCCAAGGCCAGCGCGAGGCCGAGCCATTGCAGCGCGCTGAATCGTTCGCCCTTCCACAAGCCGTGGCCGATCATGCTGGCCTGCACGGCGCCGAACAACAGCAGCGCCCCAGTGGCGGCAGTCAGGCTGAGGTAGGCGAAGGAAAATGCCGCGGCATACGTGAACAGCGCCAAGGCCGAAGGCCAGTTGCCTTGGCCACGCGCCGTCGCGCCGTGTACGCGGAGTATCAGGCCGAGCATCGCGGCACCCGATACCAGGCGGATGGCGGTGAAGCTGGCCGCATCCATGCCGACCGGGCCCAGTGCAACGCGGCAGAGCAGGGAATTGCCGGCAAAGGCGAGCAGCGCCAGGCCGGTCAGCAGGAAAAGTCCAAGGGACGTGGGCGGTCGGTCTCGATCGTTCGCGCTGGTCCCCATCATCGCGTTCCCTGCATTGGCCCGGTTCCGGGGCCTGCGCCGGACCCGAGGGTCGGACTATACTCCGGCCATGAAAACCAACCGCATCGCCGCGCTGTTCCTGGCCCTGTCCGCCCTGACCCTGCTTGCCGCCTGCGGCAACAAGGGCGACCTGGTCCGGCCGACCGAAACAACGGAAAAGCCCGCCACCCCCTGAGGCCCGGCATGGCAATCCGATTCTCCAAGATGCACGGGGCCGGCAATGACTTCGTGCTGATCGACCTGCGCCACGGCCAGGCCGCGCCCGATGCCGCCCTGGCCCGCGCCATGGGAAACCCCCACACCGGCATCGGTTTCGACCAGTTGCTCAGCATCGAAACCAGCAGCCGCACCGATTGCGTGGCGCGCTACCGGATATGGAACAGCGACGGCAGCCTGGCGCAGCAATGCGGCAACGGCGCGCGCTGCGTGGCGGCGTGGTTGATTCGCGATGGCGCGGCGTCGCCGCCGCAGTTCCGCCTGGACAGCCCGGCCGGCGTGATCGAAGTCGATTGCCTGCCGGACGGCCGCTTCGAACTCGACATGGGCCGCCCGGAATTCGAGCCGGCCAGCATTCCACTCGCGATCACTTCGGCCGCGGACAGCTATGCGGCCGAAGTGGCGGGTGAATTGATTTCCTTCGGCGCCGCGTCGATGGGCAATCCGCATGCGTTGTTGCTGGTTGAAGATGTCGACTTCGCGCCGGTGGAGAAAATCGGTCCGGCACTGCAGGCTTCCGGCCTGTTTCCCGAAAGCGTCAACGTCGGATTTGCGCAGGTGGTCAACCGGGACCAAATTCGCCTGCGCGTATACGAGCGCGGCGCTGGCGAGACCCTGGCCTGCGGCAGCGGCGCCTGTGCGGCCGTCGCGATCCTCGCGAAGCAAGGCAAGGTCGATCAACAAGTCGCGGTGCACCTGCCCGGTGGCCGCCTGGATATCCGCTGGCCCGGCGCCGGTGCACCCATCCGCATGGCGGGGCCCGCGGCATTCGTGTTCGAAGGAGAGTGGCTGCAATGAACGAAGAAAAGAAAGAGCGCCTCAGCGCCCACGAAGTCGCTGTCTGGCTGCGCCGCCATCCGCGCTTCCTCGGCCAGTATCCGGACCTGACCCTGTCGCTGGTGGTGCCGCGCGAAGACGGCCCGGCCGCCTCCCTGGCCAGCTACCAGCTGGAAGTGTTGCGCGACAAGAATCGCGAACTGACGCGTCGCCTGAACGAGCTTTATGCGAACGCGCTCGACAACGAGCGACTGACCATCCGCACCCATCAGCTGGCGCTGGCGCTGATGCGCGCCGACACCGCCGCCGACACGGTGCGCGCGATGGTGGCTTGCCTCGGCGAAGACTTCCAGGGCGACGCGGTGCGCGTGGTCTTGTTCAACGCCGTCGAAGGGCTTACGCCCGACTGGTTGCAGATCCTGTCGGCGCGCGACAAGCGCCTGGTGCCGTTCCGCGACTGCCTGGCCAGCAGCGAGCCGATCTGCGGCCGGCTCAATCCCGACAAGATGCCGCTGTTGTTTGGCGAGGACCAGGCCAATGCGCAATCGGTCGCATTGATCCCCATGCCGAATGTTGGCTTGATCGCGGTGGGCAGCAGCGACGGCAATCGTTTTTTCCCGGGCATGGGCACCTTGTTCCTGCGCCTGATGGGCGAGACTTTCATCGCCGCGATGGCGCGCTTCGGGAAAGCCTGAGCCGACGATGCGCGAGCCTGCCGCCGCGCTGCTGGACGCCCGGGTCGAAACCTACCTGGGCCACCTGTCGGTGGAACGGCGGCTGTCGGCGAACACGATCGAAAACTATCGGCGCGACCTGCAGGCGCTGACGGCGTGGATGGCCGAGGCCGGGCTGGCCGGCTTCAAGGACCTGATAGGCGAACACGTGCGCAGCTTTGTCGCGGCCGAACACCGGCGCGGCCTGTCGCCAAAAAGCCTGCAGCGCCGCCTGTCTGCTTTGCGCAGTTTCTTCCGCTACCTGTTACGCAACGGCGAATTGCCGGGCAACCCCGCGCAAGGTTTGCGCGCGCCCAAGGCGCCAAGGAAGTTGCCGCAGGTACTCGACGCCGACGAGATGACGCGACTGGTGGAAGTGCCCACCGAAGGCCCGCTCGGCTTGCGTGATCGCGCGATGCTGGAATTGTTCTATTCCTCCGGCCTGCGTCTGTCGGAGTTGTGCGCCTTGCGCTGGGGCGAACTGGACTTGCTCCAGTGCCTGGTCAGCGTCACGGGCAAGGGCAACAAGGGGCGCATCGTGCCCGTCGGCAGCCATGCCGTTACGGCGTTGTCGGAATGGAAGGACGCCTCGGCGCCCAAGCCAGACGCGCCGGTATTCCCCGGTCGCGGCGGCGCGCCGATCAGCTCGCGCGCGGTGCAGTTGCGCATCCGGCAACTCGCGCAGCAGCAGGGCATCTGGAAGCGCGTGCATCCGCACCTGTTGCGCCACAGTTTCGCCAGCCACGTGCTGGAGTCGTCCGGCGACCTGCGCGGCGTGCAGGAATTGCTCGGTCACGCCGACATCGCCACCACGCAGATCTACACCCACCTCGATTTCCAGCACCTGGCCAAGGTGTACGACTCGGCCCACCCCCGCGCGCGCCGCAAGCCCTAGCCGCCAGCATTTCCGGAATTCCATGTCCCCCAAGCCCATCGACATCGTCCTGCACCGCGCCTCGCACGTATTGGAAGTCGCCTTCGACGACGGCAACCGCTTCCGTCTGCCCTGCGAATACCTGCGCGTGGAATCGCCCAGTGCCGAAGTGCAGGGCCACGGCCCGGGACAGAAGGTCCTGGTGCCGGGCAAGCGCAACGTCAACATCACGGCCATCGAGCCGATGGGCAACTACGCGGTGCTGCTGCACTTCGACGATGGCCACGCGAGCGGCATCTTCACCTGGGGCACGCTGCACGAGCTCGGGCGCGACTACGAACAACGCTGGGCCGCGTACCTCGCAGAGCTCGCAGATCGC